>JAEETA010000007.1 GCA_016286555.1 Lachnospiraceae bacterium
AAGTAGTTGTGCCGCCGTCTCTTAAGAATTCCAAAGACGGGGATTCTATTCCGTAATTCAATGCCAATATATCTTGCAAAGTCTTTTCATCCATGATGGTTATTCCTCTTACAACTGCCTAAAATAGATCTCTTCAATTTTTTATTTTATTTCCCTATAATACTCATCCAGCATCTCCTTAGATATAGGCACACTGCATCCTTCCAACTCTTTATAAATCAAATCCGTCAATTTCATTAGGCATGCCCATAACGTCTCTTGGCTGTCATCTGTAACATACGTGCTCTTTATGGCCTCCTTTTCATGATCGGGGAGCTTATCAATTTCACGGTTCACAGCACTCTCGAGTCTGTATCGGTCTCCTAAAAGATCAATATATATTTTTCTGATAAATTCAAGTTCACCTACTGTGCGAAAATAATTGTTTCGCTTAATAGCCACTGCAGCATGCATCAAGTGTACACACGCATAATTACAGGCGGTTTCCAGATCTTTTTGCCGCTTACTCCCATATATTTGATCATCCATAGTGGTTCTTGATTGAACCATTTTATCTTCTACGATACCGGATTTATCAAAAAGAACTTTAAACGCCGGTTTTAAGGCTGCTGCATGCTCATAGCATCCAAACCCGATATCTATCTCCAAAAGATTATCCAGTATATATGCCTGAAGATGCCTTTCATCAGATTGTGTAAAGAATAAAAGATTATATTTTTCGGATATCTTCTTATGCATGTAGTCCATGACTTCAGTCATAGATTCACCGGAATCATATGCTACCACAAAATCCAAATCGGACTTTTCATCATGAAAACCTTCTGCTCCGGATCCTACCTGAACCAAAGAAACAACCTTAGGACAATCTTGGGAAACCGAAAGAATAAAATCCAATGTGTTTTGCCTGTCTTCTACGTTAAAAACTTTTACCATTTCTATGCGCTCCCAACAATACCCGCATTTATACCGACATTTTTTCGTAATCTTCCCGAAGCAACCCGTAGATATTATAGTCACAATAAACCGAAACCATTTTCCCATGACGAACGGTTCCTTCTTTTACAAAACCGCATTTTTCCATAACTCTGTTTGAAGCGATGTTTCTTACATCCGCACGTCCGTTCAATCGGTCTATTTCTGTGTTTTTAAAAACAAACCGCAGCACTTCCTTCAAAGCTTCGGTGGTAATTCCCATATTCCAGTACTCAGGATTAACCCTGTATCCTATATCGCCCATTCTGAAATTTTGAATATCAAATACTGCAATCATACCTATCACTTTATTGGTTTCTTTCAATACAATTCCCCAATCAAAATCAGGAGAAGGTTTTCTTTTTACCCAAGGGCGCGGATCGATAAACAGAAGTTCAGGATTTTTCTCTCCCTTGCTTGCCTTTCTTCCCCAATATGTATAAATTTCATCTCTTCCCAACCACTCTTTTAAATCATCCGTATCGTTTTCGTTAAGCACACGAATGATCAACCTGTCTGTTTCAAGAACTGGCTTATCTATTTCATAATCTTTTAACATGCTCATACCCCTTTACCATGATCATTTCCATCGGCTGTTCATAACCGGGAACGTCGACAACGAATCCACCGCAGTCCTTATATCCAAGCTCGCGATAGAAGTGCTGAGCCTCCTCATCGACCTGAGAAGATGTCATCAGCATTCCGTATCCCTGCCCGCATCTTACCTTTTCATCAAACACTGATTCCGGCAGGTAAAACCTATTGTAATTGTCGAAAAAGAATTTTATGGCCTTAACTTACAAAGATTTATCGTTGCTTAGAGTAATAAATGAAGTCATTGTCACGACTTACCTCCGTATACCCTATTTTCGTGTAAAAAGAATTTGTCCTGGTGTTCCAGATTGGCGTATCAAGTGTAAACTCTTTTACTGCCGGATATAAGGCTTCTATCTCCTGCATCAAGAATACTCCATAGCCTTTTCGGTAATTCTCCGGTCCAATAAATATCCTTCCAATATTCAGTTTTTCATTATCCAAAAAGAGAACCGCTCCACCGATGATCAAGCCGTTGTCTACCAATTTAAAAAGATGCTTTGATCTGGCCATCTTCGTATAATACGGAACAGACATATATCCCGGCGGTCCCATTTTCTCCTTGGCCCCAACTTCCACATCACTGTGAAAGGCCCGTCTTGAAATCCCGGTTATTGTCAAAGCATCTGCCGTAGATGCCTGTAATAATTCCAATGCCATAGCGGTACCTACCTGTTTTTTCTCCTTTCACCTTACCTTTTGATGCCATAAATCCGGCAGATGTTTGACTCATTGCCTGTACTCTCTTCATTGCACAGTAAAAATCGTGTTTTTCTCAAACAATCCTACAGCAAATGCTAATTTGAAATACAATGGCATATTCTCATAGGCTTCAAAGCTTGTTCTCTGCAGAAATTCATCTATGGATATTTCTTCAACATAGCCATACGGATTAGCTACAGTTACCTTGTCATCAGGAATATCCATCCCTACAAGCAGAGAATAATGAAGCGTCCATACATCTCCATACTTTGCTGCCCACTCAATCGGAACAGGGATTCCGTTTGACAGGTTTTCATATGCTGCGTCTATCAGTTCTGTGTTTGACAGATATTTATGGATAGTTGTGGTATACTCCGGGAAGCGCTTGTTCATTTCTTCGCTGAACTTCTCTCCGGTTGAAGTCACTACTTTGCCATATTCATTGTACAGATCTTCTTCTGTCAGACTCCCGCCATTCCACGCTGAAAGCATCTCAATACACGCATAGCCGCAGGAAATGTCCTGAGTTATTACTTCCACTCCATCAACATAAACAGGAGCGCTGTATTTGTCCTCCGCAAATATCGAAGAATAGTCAGTAAGTATGCTATTCGTACGGACATGCAGCCTTATCAGGAGGCCTGCGGTTATTATCAAAATGAGTGCTACCAATATCAAAAGAAAACGAATAATCTTTTTCAAATACATTACTTTATTACTCTCTTTCCTTGCAGGATCATGGAAAGCGGATACCCGCTGTGATCCAATGCAGTAAAGCCACCGCTGATATCGTAGTCAAACTCCTGAAGACCGGTGACAGCAATTCCGTTACTGCACATTCCGGAGATGATCTCCGACATCGAATGGGTAAAATCGGTAAAAGTCTTTGAATGATAGTTCTTCAGAGTCATATAATACATGCCGCCGTTTCCGGTCCATTCATGCTCAAAGTAAGAAAAATGGCATTCCAGTCTGTGTTCCGGATCAAACTCCGCATCCCCTTCCGTAGCCAGCATATTCGTGCAGGGATGCTGCTCGTTCAGAACGATCACAGCCCCGGGTTTCATACATTTGGCCACGATCTCAAAAAAGCGATTCAGATCTTCGAACCAACACAAAGCCCCTATGGTTATGATCACAACATCAAACCGTTCCTTGAAACTGTCATCAATGTCATAAATATTCACTGCCTCAAATGTGCAGGGCAGATTTAGTTCTTTTGCCTTTTCATTTGCAAATGCGACCTGATTTTCAGCGATATCAAAGCCTACACCTTTCTCGGCCTTCCCGCCTTTTACCAGGGAAAGCAACTCCCGCCCGTTATTGCAGCAGAACTGGCCGATCGTCTTCCCTTCCGTATCGATATTTCGAAGTACCTCAACCATTTCCTTTTCAAAAAAGGGATATTCTTCTTTCCGTATGCGCTCTGTAATATCCGCACCCCAGGATGCGTCCCTGTTATCAAAAGCCTCTTCCCACGCTGCTTTGTTCCCCTCAATATACTTTTCCATGAAATCACCTTTCTGCCTGATAGATCAGCATTCCGTTTTTCGTAGAGGCGCTTTGCGTCGTCCGGTTCAAATTTCCGCACAGCCAGGCGCTCTGTTTCATAAATGTATTGTGTCATTGAGTGTCACACCTCTCAACGCTTCCAGTATTGCGGCAAATCGCTGATGTTCTTTGCCGGCACCGTTTCCGGCACAATATCCTCCCACTCTGTGGGTTCCCTCCGATGTAACAATCTCCAGATACCGCGTGGATCCGTCGTACGCTTCTACCTTCGGGAGTTCTTCCGACAATTTCATAAAGTTGCTTTCTTTCACCGCGTTTACGATACTGTCCCAATCCTCCGGAGAGATGGTGTATTCCTTCATCTCACACTGATCCTCTGTCGGAATCTCGCCTCCGAACAGATCGACTCCGCTGCCGGTAGTGGGCCGGACAATATACTCTTTCACGGTTCCATCCGCGCTGAACACATCCAGCTCCGCCCCATCAATATCTCCATAGTTAAACACCAGAGATACCTGCTTTACATCTATATCCGGTTGCTCTCCGCATCCGCTCAGGAAAAGTGCGATCAGTACTGTGAGTGCATACACAACACGTTTTCTTTCTACGCCCGCTCTCATTTGTTCCCCCTTCCCTGCAATCTATCGACATACTATCGAAGCAAGTTTTTACCGCACAAAACGCTGATGATGCAACAGGTGTCATTCAGTAATATCTCATGCGTGTGTTATCGACTGCATCATGAATTCATCGTCGCAATGATTTTCAAAGAACTTCCCTTTCACGAAGAACGTAGTGTCTTCCTCATGAAGTTCGCTTTTCTCAAAACCTCTCGCATCCTTAGGCGTAAAGCAAAGCACAGCCTTCTTGACCTGAGAGCCAAAAGCCTTGACGACTTCATCCACGGATCCTTCTCCGATAATGGCATGAAGGATCAAGGTGTCATCTTCTGTTTCGGCAATGGCGTAACTGTTGCAATCAGCGATGTAGAACAGATTTTCCGTCATAAACTGTGACAGATAAAACATGTATAATCCGGTATTTCCAACCATATACAGCTGAGCATTCTGACCTGTTTTTTCGAGAATTCCGACAGCTATGTCAAAATCATTTTTATCCTTCAGGGGAACCTGCTCTGTTTTACATTCACCGGATACCGTCACATCTTTTGAATAATGATATTCCTTTGCTTCTTTAAATCCAAATTTGGGATAAAACTCCAGCACGGAATCATTGGCAAAGAGGTAAATACCATCCACCTTTCCTTCGTAATCCTTCATGATCTCTTCCATTAACGCTCTGGCATATCCCTTCCCTCTGTAGTCAGGGTCTGTCATGATTGTTCCCAGCTGGATCAGCTTTACGATAGTTCCCTTATAGTTCATGTTGCATGCGTTGACCGAAACATTTGAAACAACCTCCCCATCTACCACAACGGAATACGGGATATAATTATCCTTCCAAAATCCGTTTTGGTACCAGTTCTCGAAATTGAGACCAAAGGTCTTTTCCGCCAGTCTGTTGAATGATGCTCTCAGCGCCTCATTGTCTCTGTAATTTTTTTCTATACATATTCCCATGTCTTTTCAGTCTCCTTTCGCTGCCGTATGGGTTGTCACCTACACCGTCTTCCTTCCGGATTCGATCAGTTCCTTTTCGAAGGCTTCGGGATTTTTCAAGTAGTAATCCTGATGATACTCTTCCGCTTCGTAGAAATTCTTAAATGGCAAGAGAGCTACGTACGTCTTTTTCCCTGAGTCTTTTTCAATCTCTGCGATCTTCTTTTCAGCCAGTTTCTTTTGGCTCTCTGTAGTATAAAAAATTGCCAGGGTATACGAAAATCCCTTATCGATATACTGACCGTCCGCATCAAAAGGATCCACATTGGCGAAATATATTTCCAGAAGTTTCTCAAAGGAAACCCTTTCCGGATCATAGACCAGTTTTATCGTCTCCCTGTGGCCTGTTTTCTGATGCTTCACCTGCTCATATGTCGGATTTTCTTCATCGCCTCCTGCGTAACCGCAGATAACCCGGTCCACTCCGAAGACTTTGTAGATCGGCGTAACACACCAAAAGCATCCGCCTGCAAAATACGCCTCTGTCATCTGCATATCACCTCCGCCCCTTATTCTCTGGAATCACACATTTCCTTGAGATTTGTCGAAATGATTTCCAGCGCCTTATACATGTTCCGGCGCATTTCCTCCGACAGCCCTTCCCCGGCAGTCTTTAACGCGCTGTCCGCCTTTTTCCTGATCTTGGCAGCGACCCGCTTTCCTTCGGGGGTCAGCTTTATCGGAGCGCGATAACGATTCTCACCGTACGCTTCGACAAAGCCTTTTTCCTGGAAAAGGGACACAGCTCTGGAAACATCCGCCTTGTCACGCTGCGTCATTTCACACAGCTGCGCTGCCGTTATGCCCTCCTCGTCCGCAGATAAGATGAGCAGATAAAGTGCGTAGGATCCCTTGAGACCGTGCTCCCGCATCTCATCCGTAGCGATCCGGTTCCAGTAATGTGCGATGCTGAAGATCGATACCGTAAACTCTTCAAAACGAGACATGTCTTTATCCTTCCGTTCCGTGTTCTACCGTCTGTTGTCCGCTTTTGAAAAAGGCCACCGCAACTGCTCCCGGTCCGGCGTGAGTTCCTATGACGGTGCAGATCTGCGAGCTTTCCAGTTTGTCCAAATGTCCTTCCCAGAGTGCCTTGCTGTCAGAAATGTAATTCTGCAAAAGCTCATCGGACGTCCCGGTGTATCCGAGCAACACCGGCATATTATATTGTAATCCATTTAGTGTGATCTGCTCAACCAGCAGGTTATTGGCTTTTTTCGCGCCACGCGCCTTTCCGAGTATCGTGACCGCGCCGTCTCTGATCGTGATGACGGGCTTAATGTTCAGAATGCCCCCCGCTACGGCTGCGGTTCTGGAGAGTCTGCCGCCTTTCCACAGGTACTCAAGGGTATCGAGCATCGCAATGAGGCAAACATCTTTCTTTTTCTCCTCGAGTTCCTCAGCGATCTGCTCCGCTGACATCCCACGCTCGGCGCAGCTCACGGCATATTCCGTCAGAATACCGGCACCTACAGCCACATTTTTCGAATCCACGACGTGTATCTCCGGGAAATCAGCGGCTGCTATGCATGCGCTCTGATAAGTTCCGGAAAGGTCCGAAGACAGCGTGATCACAACCCCATCCATCCCCTTCTCTCTCACTTCCCGATACACGTTTTCAAAGACCGCGGGCGACGCCTGACTCGTCTTGGGGAAAACATCTCCGCTTTCCAGCTTCCTGTAAAAGTCTTCACGGGTCAGTTCCACCCCATCCAGGTACTCTTTTTCTCCGAAGGAAACGATCAGAGGGACGACCATGACTTTGTCTCTGAAACTCTCCGCCAGATCTGTCGTAGAATCAATGATGATCTGTGTTTTCTTAACTGCACTCATTTGATATCCTCTCTCAATTTAGTTTAGATGTTGATGTATCAACGTTCTGAATATTATCATTCACTTGTTGATATGTCAACAAGCCGGGCTTTGTACAAAAAAAGGATGACAGATCCTGTCATCCTTTCGTTTCCTGTATTGAATTTTTTGCGGGATGCTTCCCGTGACGCGCCTCTACTTTTTGCAGGATCTGGTAGATCTGCTCCGTGAGCTTTTGATCTCCCTCCACCACCAGTGCGATCTTCTCCTTGGCCCGGCTCAGTCCGTGGAACAGGTTCATGATAAGAGCCGGTTCCGGAGATTCTTCGCTCTCGCGGTTTCTCAGGAATTTTGCGGCGTCATAATAGAATGAATTATCCAGCAGCATGACAACCTTGTCAAATTCTTTCCCCGTGACGGCACCGGACTCGATGCGTGTCATGGCTTCCCCGGGGAAGGCTTCCTCCACGTCCCGGTCGATCCCCATGCCTCTGTCCCAGATGAACATGTAGCCTTCCTTCTCGTAGTACCGGATCAGGTGCAGTGCTTCCTCCCGGTTCCCACCGTAGGCTACGGACACATTGGGATACTCTTTGCGGTAGATCACGGTCCTGGAAAAAAGGGTCCGCAGGAAGATGGACAGTTCGTTGTTCATTCTGATCTTGTTGGTCAGCTTAAACCCGTCGAATTCTTCCAGGGATTCAAAGATCAGTGCTCCCATTCCCGGCCGTTCCGCTTCCGCCACGCAGTCCACGGTGTCATAGGAAATGATGATGGGGGCATTCCACTGCTTTCCGTACTCCAGAATCCTTTGAAAGGCCTTCTCACCCATGCCGTGGCCCTCATCCACGAAAATGGCTTCATACTCCCGGGTCGCCTCAGGGCAGGTATTTTTCTCGCAATAGTAAAAATCGATGCGCTTCAGCCGCTCGTCCAGCTGCTGCAGTTCTTTTCTGTGGGATCCGAAATGGAAGATGCAGACAGGATCCTTCTTGGAAAGGGCCATGGCCATGTCGTAAAGCAGGATGGTCTTACCGGTGCCCGGGAGACCGGTAAAGCCCTGCAGGAGGCGGCCGTCACCGATATTTTTCAGGATCTGCTTTTTGATATCCCGCTGCTGAAAGGTCAGGAAGTATTCCTGCCGCAGGAATTTCCCGGGATCCGTGATGGGGGAGATCAGGTATCTGTCCTCTTTGAACATCTCCTCAATGTCTCCCTCGTAGGCGCTGTCCTGGTTGTCCAGAAGCATCCCCAGTTCCTCGAAGGTGCTGTTTACCAGCTTGCCGCTGTTGGACAGTCTGACGAGTCTGTCCTGCTCACTGATGAAGGTGTAGTAATAGACCGGCCTTCCCAGGGTGGAGAGATAATATCTGTTTTGCAGGAGCTGCCCCCGGATGGCTTCATTGGAGACGTTGCCGCTCTTTAGCTCGATGTTGACGATCTGATCATCGGCGATGCGGATCAGATCGAATTCCTTCCCCAGCTTCTGCATGTTGTAGGAGTAGTAGAAGGTCAGGGAGCAGGCGTCCCTGCACACCGGCTGCAGTTTTTCGCATAAAAGTCGAAGACCCGCGATCTCCCATTCACGGATCTTCAAAAAGCGGTCCCGCCCGGACATCTGTCGTTCCATCTTAGACATCAGGGCAGGGGTATTTAGTCTTGTCAGCGCATAGATATTGATGGGTTTCATAATCTTAATCCCCAATCATTATTTCCCGATCATTTTATCCACCTCATCGGCAAATACCGTGAGGTCTTTCATATCCAGCCGTGCCTGATCCATGACGGCTTTCTGCTCCATGGCTCTCCCCGTATATCCCTTGGCATCAAACACACGATACAGGAAAGCAGCCTCTGTGTATTCCGCCAGTGCCTGGTACCCGGGGGCCTCCATGTTCCCGTTAATCTCGTTCATGTACTTGTCCCAGACAAGGCCGGCATAATCCCCGTGCTGCAGTTCAAAGCTGATCATGTCGGTGCCCCGGGAAAAAGAGGAGCTTTCGATGGCTCTCATCTTGTAAAACGCAGCTTCCTGTCCTACATAGATCATCACAAAAATGAGCAACAGGATGCTGATGTCCAGCGCCAGGATCACCGGATCTTTTTTCTTTTTCTCTTTTGGCGTATTGTTTCTACTCATCTGCCGCCCTCTTACCGGTAAAGCTTTTGGTATTTCTCATACAGCAACTCGCTCAGTTCATCCTTGTCCATCTTCCACATGGCAGCTGCCTGCTCATCCGTCAGGTCGAAATAGACCTGCACGATGTCACGGGTATCTCTTTTGATGTCCTTTAGAAATTCTCCGTGCTCTCCCAGGTGCATCATTGAAGTGGGGGAATCATTCCAGAACTCACCATCCACATAGCTGTTCCAGCCGGTGATGTAGACCGCGAGATCGTCACACCAGTCCTTGGGAGTTCTTTCCTGGTATCCGTCGAACCCATCCAGGAGGCACATGATGTCTTCAAAGATCACTCTGTAATCCACCACCGCCGTAAAGACTCTGAAAAAATCATCGTAGTCGTCATTGCTTCTCAGGCGGTAATTCGTCATGTAGCTGTCCAGGGCCAGGTATTTTCTGTTTCTTTCCAGCTCCACGACCGTAGTATAGATTTCCGTTTTGTTTTTTTCTACTGTCTGGGCAACCTTTTTTTCTGTTTGCTCCTGCCGGTAATCAAAATCGGAATTTCTGCGGATGCTGCCCTTCATGTAGATGATGGCAGCAAGCATCAGGCCGATCACGATCAGCCTTCCGACTCTTCCTGCTGAGATCGACTTCTTTTTTGACTCCGATCTGGTCTGCTCATACTCCTCCCGGACGGACCGCAACGCCTCTCGCTGGCCGGCAGCTTCGGGATTGGGTTTACCGCAATAAGGGCAGACTTCATCTTCGATTTGCAGATTGTTTCCGCAGTATTGACACTTCACTTGTTTTCGGTTCCTCGTTAATGATAGTTCTTAAAGTATTTTCCGGTAACCTTGTACACCTTGGATCTGTTCACATTCGGAGGAAACCAGACTTCCTCCCGGAAATTCTCCATGTCCTCTTCCGTAAAGCCCAGGCGGTCTTCTATGATGGGAAGGATCTCCGTTTCCCTGATGGGATCAAAGATCTCAGCGCCGTCCTCTCCGTAAGCCTCGTAGTAGAAATAAAAACAGTAATAGGTGATCTCCTCGGCTTCATGTTTTGACAGCTTTTCCTTGTCCAGGTTCGGCAGGCATTGCTGCAACTTCATGTAACAGCTGGAAGCATAACCCACTTCGTAGTAGGGAGCTCCCCAGATGGAGATCCGGTCCTCAGAATAGGCCTTATCATAGATTTCCGCCATCCGGGCGATGTCCTTTGCATCATAGGCTTCCGACAGCTGCTCTCCCGCGATCCGGGTGTAGGCGGCTGCGTATTCCTGCTCTTCGGCAGTAAGGAACATCTTAGGCTTGTCCTTCGTCTCTCTGAGTAGTTCCAGAAAACAAAGACCCACGAGGAGCACCAGCACGAGGACGGTGATGAGAATGACTCTGGTTCCGCCGGTAAATCCTTTTACCAGGGCTTTGGCCGGTTCCTTCTTCGTCTCTTCGATGTTCTCCCGGATCTCCTCCACATCTTTCCGGAACTTCTTCTCAGCCCCTTCCCTGTTGATATAGTCACAGTAGGGGCATTTCGTCGCATCTTTTTCAATTTCCGCCCCGCAGTTGGGGCAAATGATCATTTCCTTCATAAGAGATTGCGGTTCTCCTCACAGCCCCTTTCCGCTCATTCCACGATGGTGATAGCGTCCGACAGAATGTAGTGGAACAGAGGATAGGATGTGTTTGCATTTTCTATGTAACCGTTCCGCAGGTCGATGGTATCGGAAGGATCATCGATGGAAACACCGGTGTAGGCGCCCCGGAATACGAAGTCCACATTTCCCCGCTTGAATTCCTCAATGGCCCAGTTCATGGAGGAGATGGTACCGGGTGCCATTACCTGCTGATTCAGATCCACCATTTCCACCCAGCCTTTTTCAAAACCGGCATATGCGTCGGTTCCGTTGATATTTCCGGTAACCACTTCCTCGATGGACTTGCCCCTCATGAGCGCATCCACTGCTGCCAATACATACGGCTCCCAACAGATCCGGGAAGTGATGAGAGAGGTGGTGGGTGCCACTTCGGACATGCTCTGACCCCAGCCCACAAAATAGACGGGCTTATCTGCGGGAGAATCTTCACAGGCAATTGCAGGTCCGATGGTGTCCGTATGCTGGGAAATGATCACACAGCCATCCTCAATGAGCTTTTCGGCAGCGCTTTTTTCCAGCGCATAGCTGCTCCAGGTATTGGTGTAGGAAACCTCCATCCGGGCGGTGGGTACCACGGAACTTATCCCCAGGAAAAATGCGGTGTAGCCGGAGATGACCTCAGAATCCGGGAAGGCGGCCACAAAGCCCACCAGCGCCTGATCCTGGGTTATGACCCCGTCGTCGATCATCTGGGCGATCTTCTTACCCGCAGCGATACCGCTGACATAGCGTCCCTGATAGGCCTCTCCCTTAAAGGTATGGTAATTGGCAGGGGTCTTCTTCCCGTTCATGTCCATGTAGGAGGTCTGGCAGAACTGAATATCGGGATATTCCGGCGCCAGTTCCGGCACCAGCTTGCTGTAGCCGTTGAAAAAGATGATGTCGCATCCTTCCTCTGCCAGCTCCCGGAGAGGTTCTTCCATCTCGTCATCCATCACGTTGCTGCAGGTCAGGATCTCCACCTTCTCACCGTATTTTTTCTCGATGGCATCCTTCGCAAGGGAGAAATTGTAGGTGTAGGGCGTGCTCTCGTCATTGTCGTAAACAAAGCCCACCTTCAGGCTGTCTCTGCCGCCGGAAAGGTTCACCAGACGGAAAAATACGATGAAGGCAGCCATCAGGATCACGCATGTCAGTACCGTAGTGATATAGACTCGTTTCATGCCTTTGCCCCCTCCTCAGCCTGTATCTTCTTATCCTCTTCCACGCGGCGCTTCAGCTCTTCCTGGGCCTCCTGATCTGCCTGCTGGATCTCGGCACGTCTCTGTGAATAGAGCTCATCCAGATTGATGATGCCACTCTCAATGAGGCGCAGAAAGGCATCCAGGACATCGGGATCAAACTGGGTTCCTCTGCCCCGCTTCATTTCCTCCATGACATAATCGGTGTCCATATGGTTGCGGTAAACGCGGTTGGAGGTCATGGCATCAAAGGTGTCCGCCACAGCGATGATCCTGGCAGAAAGAGGGATTTCCTCGCCTTTCAGGCCATTGGGATAGCCCTTGCCGTCATAGCGCTCGTGATGATATTTCGTGCCGTCCACCACGTTCTCCACCAGCGTGAAATCCTTCAGGATCTCGGCGCCGCGGATGACATGGGATTTCATCTGCGCATATTCTTCGTCGGTAAGTCTTCCCACTTTGTTCAGCACGCTGTCGGGGATACCGATCTTTCCGATATCGTGCATCTGTGCCGTCTTCCGGAGATTCGACAGGAACCTGGTCCGCTGCCACCATTTATAGCACTTCATCTCCTGGGCGATGAGCACGGAGTACTCTGCCACACGGAGGGAGTGCTGGTTCGTACGGACATCCTTCGCGTCGACTGCGTTTGCAATAGCCATGACCGTCTCATTGGCCATGTTCAGTTTGATCTGCTGCTGGTTCAGCTGCCGCTGCACGATCATCCAGGTAAACCAGACGATGAACAGCGAAAGAAGCAGCAGCAGGTAGATCTTAAATCCACGCTGCTCGTAGAATTCGCCTTCCTTGATCAGCTCGAACTTCCGCTCCTCCACCACCTTCTCCGCCGCACTGTCCAGGATGGCCAGATGGAAGGTGTAGGTTCCCGCGGAGAGATTGGTGTAGATGATATTGTTCAGGTTGCTCTGGGGGAGAATGGTCCAGCGGTTGTCGTGGCCCTCCAGATAATACCCCACATTGGGCTCCTGAATGGTGTAGTTCAGTATCTCCGGATAGATCTCCACCCGGTCCACACCCTGTCCCACCGTGATGGTACCGGAGCGATCCAGCGGGGTCTGCACGCCGTCCAGCTTTACGGAGGACAGCTGCATACGGTAAGATCTGACCTCACTGTCATATTTGTCCACGTCGATGATATAAACACCGGTGTCACAGGGCAGGAAGAGTTCGCCGTTGCCATTGTAATAGTTCCAGGAATTGGCAGTCAGGGATGTTCCCAGACCTCTGCGGGCATCCAGAAGCTCCCATGCGATCTCGCCGCCGGAGACCAGCTCATCCCGTTCCACCACATAGATTCCTGCACTGGACATGACAAAGAGGGTATCCTCGTCCTTGGTCCAGATGTCGTAATTGTTGAAATAAGGGAATTTATCCAGGATCCGGACGCTTCCGTCGGGCTCCAGGTAGCAAAGGCTGTTACTGGTAACGATGAATACGCCGTCGGACTTCGGATCCCTCACGGTGCGCAGGATCACTCCGCTGCTGAGGCCTTCCTCCATCGTGATCATCCGCTCCACCTGTCCGTCCTTCAGTACCGCTATGCCGTCGCCGTCGGTACCTGCAAGGATGGTTCCGTCCGCCCGCTCTGTCAGGGTCAGGATCATGGAATTGATGAGACCGTCCTCATTGCGGATGGTACGCTCGATTTTATGATCCCTGATGTAGCTGATACCGGTATCGCCTGCTGCCAGGATAGTGCCATCCGACAGTTCTGTCACAATCCTCGCCTTGTTGCCGAAGCTCCCGCCATCCGCATTGTAAGTCCAGGAATCGCCGTTCGGGGCAAACTCCATCAGACCGTTCCCGTAGGTGCATACCCAGAGATGGTCCTGTGCATCCACGTACATGCAACGGATGCGCCTGCCCGACAGTTCCTCGGTAAGGGCATTGCTGATCTGATCCCGGCAGGAACTGTCCACCACATCCAGACCGTTATCGGTACCGATGTAGTATGCGTTCTGCCAGAAGACGATGGCATTCACCACACGGCGCTCCATGCCGATGGATCCGTATACGTCCTTAAAAGGGGACTTGGACATCCGTAAAAGCCCCAGCCTGGAGGAGGTAAACCAGAGATTTCCCTGGTAGTCATAGAGCATATTGTCGATGGAGTTGTTAAAGTCGTTGGTGTTGACCCTGTGATAGCCCTTGGCGTCGATGTAGGATACACCCCTGTCGGTGGAGATGAACAGGGTTCCGTTGTCCAGGTAGTTCAGGTTGTTGATCCCACCCACATCCTCACAGGTGATCACCTTCAGGAACCGGAAATCATCTCCGGAGACGTCATAGCTGTAGATGTGATTGCCGGAGGTTCCCACCATCAGCGTACCGTCCGGAGCAAAAGCGCAGCAGTTGAAATCCTCCTCTTCCTCGGGGAGCTGCAGGGAGGTTTGGATCACGCCATCCCGCATCAGGTACAGCCATCCATCGGAAGTGATGGCGGCCACATGACCGTCCTCATCTGCGGTAATGCTGTCGGCATAATTGATCTCCGGCAGATTTCCCGCCACTTTGAGGCCGTTGTTCATCACCAGGATCTGGAGGCTTCCCGTGGTACCCACATAGTAATAGCCGTCAGAGCCCCGGGTGATGCAACGGACGGAGTTGGAGGGGAGTCCTGTGGACTGATCCAGCACGTTCGCCACCTTTTCACGGATCACGATGGACAGGCCGTTGTCGTTGGTGCCGATCCACAGACGACCTTCCTCGTCCACGTAGAGGCAGTTCACATTTCGAACGGATTCGTAATTGTCCACCCAGCGGAATTCCCGTCCGTTGTATCGGTACAAACCCGCATAGGTACCGATCCAGAGCACACCGTCATTGGTCTGTGCGATATCGTTTGCTTCACCGCAGGGCAGTCCGTTGTTACTGCTGTAGACGCTCTGCACATAGTCGTTATAATCTGTAACCTCGGACCGTCGTTCCGCCTGCGCCTTGACGGGGATCAGCAACGACACCCCCAGGGACAGACACAGAAGGATCAGGCCACTCGCTGCGCTGCCCCCCTGCTGGATGGCTTTGTCGCCGTCATTGGCCTTTTTCACCTGCCGGAGCAGGATCACCACATAGACGGCACCGATGGTCAGGATCTTATCCAGGAACTCGACGGCCAGCTGACCGATGATGCAGCACAGAACAGTGGGCCAGTTTCGAAGCAGGAGATACTCGTAGACACCATCCCCCCATTTATTTCCGGTGCGACCGCCCGCCAGCAGAAGGTTTACGGGTACGGACACCACCAGGGCCGTAAGCATCACCAGGGACGCTGCTTTCATAAATCCGTAGAATCTCTCAAACCACTTCTTTTTGGCTGCGATCCCCACGATGATCCCCAGCGCGATGCTGGTGATGGAATACGCCGCAGAGAGATTGTTGACCACACAGTAGGAAAGGTTTCCCGTCATTCCCACGACGGCACCCACCACAGGTCCCGCCACATAGGCAGCCAGCGCCGTTCCGAAGGAGTCTCCCCAGATGGGCAGCTCCAGACGAACGGTGATCACCTTTCCCATCACGTTCAGGCACACGCATATTGCAACAAACAAAGAAATCTGCCAGGTTTTCCTGTTTTCCATAATTCCCCTTGCCTCCCGGGCTTCGATGGATCAGATAGTTTCCCAAATACCAATATATCACGCTTCGCAGATAAAACAAAGAAGCCAACACACTCTTCCGTATGATATAATTTGTCTGTATCCGGTTCACCCGCATCTCTCACGAGGGCTCCGATGTATAACATATATTTTGAGACAGCGGCAGTCGGTTTTATCGGCATATTGCTGCTTTATCTGCATATCGAATACCCTAACGCCTCCGAGAGCAACTTACGCTACAGGCGCTGGGTTGCCTGGATCCTGGCCAGCCTGGTCATTGATGTGGTGGCCTCCGTCATGACGGATTACGGTTATAAGTTCCCGGCAATGGCAAATATCCTGGTAAACACGGGGTATTTTCTGATCACGGCCGGGTGCTTCTGGAGCCTTTCCTCCTATCTGCATTCCCTGGTCCGGGGCAAACTGTCCGACTGGTATATGAAGATCATCAACGGTCTCTTTGTCGGATACGCCTTCATGATGTTCGCCAATATCTTCACGGGCTGGGTCTTCACCTTTACGGAAGAGGGCATCTATACCCACGGTCCCTTTTATCCCGTGATCTTTGTTCTGCAGATTGCCGTGAATACTTTCTCCATCTGTCTGCTGATCTCCTATCGAAAGCATCTGGAAAAGCGCCAGCTGGCGGCCATCGGGATCTTTATGCTCCTGATCATCTCCGGCTTCCTGCTCCAGGTGATCTTTTTCCAGAAGACCCTGCTGACCTTCTATATGTTTTCCATCGCTGCAATGACGGTGCTTTTCGTCATTGAAACGCCGGATTACATCAAACTGGCGGACGCGCTGAAGGAAGTGGAGGAACAAAGGCAGCGGGCGGATGTGGCAAATCAGGCCAAGAGCAATTTCCTGGCCAATATGTCCCACGAGATCCGCACTCCCATGAATGCCATCATCGGTCTCGACGAAATGATCCTGCGGGAATCGGACAGTCCCAAGGTGAAAAAATATGCGAGAGACATCCGGAGCGCCGGCCACACACTGCTTTCCATCATCAACGATATTCTGGATCTGTCAAAGATCGAATCGGGGAAAATGAAGCTGGTGCCCGTGGAATACGATTTTGCCTCCGTGCTCAACGACATCGTAAATATGACGATGAAGAAGGCGCAGGAAAAAGGCCTTGAATACGAGCTTACGGTGGACCCGAACATCCCCGCCGTTCTGTACGGCGACGAGATCCGGGTCCGGCAGATCTTCCTGAACCTTACCAACAATGCCATCAAATACACAGAGCAGGGAAGTGTTCATCTGACTGTCTCCTATGTTCATGAAGAAGACAAGCTGCGTTTTTCCGTCAAAGACACAGGCATCGGCATTAAGCCGGAAGATATGGAAAAGCTCTTCTCCTCTTTCCAGCGACTGGATGAAACGAAGAACCGGAAAGTAGAAGGCACGGGCCTTGGGCTGAACATTACCAGACAGCTGGCGGAGATCATGAACGGCTCTATTTCCGTGGAAAGCACCTACGGTGAGGGATCCACTTTCACCGCAGACCTGCTCCAGCCGGCCGTTGATGATACCCCCATCGGAGACTATGCGAAACATCTGGAACTGGCGCAGGAGAGCAACGAGGAATTTCGTCCGAATCTGGTTGCACCGAAAGCGCGGATCCTCGTGGTGGATGACAATGAAATGAATCTGGAGGTCCTTACAGAGCTTCTGAAGGACACTCGGATGCAGATCACCACGGCAGAATCGGGAGAAGAATGCCTTTCCTGCCTGGAGCATGGATCCTTCGATCTCGTATTTCTGGATCAAATGATGCCGAAAATGTCCGGAACCCAGACCATGAAGTTCATCCGGGAACGTCATCTGTGTGACAAAACCCCGGTCATCGTTCTCACTGCGGACGCCATTGTCGGAGCCAGAGAATCCTACATAAACGAAGGCTTTACGGACTATCTCTCCAAGCCCGTCATGTACGAGGATCTGGAGAATCTGCTGATCAAATATCTGGATCCGGACCTGCAACTGTCGCAGGAAGAGATCGATGCAGAGGAAGCAAAGAAGGTCATGATACCCGGCCCGGAGGAAAACAAGCCCTTCGTTCTGGTCATCAGTGATTCTCCTGAGGCACTGAACAAAGCAAAAGGCCTGATCTCGGACCGGTATCACGGAATCTATGTCCGAAACGAGGCACAGGCTGAAAAATTTGCCGAAAAACATGAGGTGGCATTTGTGATCCGCGAAGCTGCCTTCCGAAAAAAGGAGTGAACATGAAAATGCATTCCGGCTTCATCATTCTTTTTGTCATTGTAACAGTTTTATACGGACTCCTGCTGGAGCTTTCCCTGAACACGGTACCCGGATGGATTCTGTTCGGGATCCTCATGACGGCATTTTTCATTTTCCGCATGAAGGTTCTCGATAATCTGGGAATCCTCCCGCGGCTGGGCGCATGGTGCGTTTTGTTTGTTGCACTTTTCCTCATTTTCAAGATCACCTATCCTCCCTATGCCCTTGTCCCTGCGGTCCGTGAGAAAAAACCGGAAGCCACAGGTGTCGTCACCGTAGCTCAGGGGGATCTGACGGGCGTGTACAACGGAGACCGTTCCGTGGAGGTCTATACCGGGATTCCCTATGCAAAGCCCCCGGTGGGAAGCTTACGCTGGAAGGAGCCTCAGGCACCGGATTCCTGGTCGGGAGTGCGGGTCTGTGATCATTTTGCTCCCCGCTTTATGCAGAATGAGAATTCCACCCTCTGGGATAATCTCGTTATGCTGGTGATCTACAACGAGTTTGAGTGGTTCGATCCCTCCAACAATTATCGTGAGGAATTCAGTGAGGATGCCCTCTATGTGAATGTTTGGAAGCCCGCAGGGGATATATCGGACTGTCCCGTGATCTTTTTCGTTCACGGAGGATCCCTGCAGACCGGAACCCCTTCCTATGATCAATACAACGGAGAAGCCTTTGCAAAGCGCGGGATCGTCTTCGTGGACTTCGGATACCGGTTAAATGTGTTCGGATACTTTGCAGACGAAGCCTTGGCTGCGGAATCTCCAAACGGCACCACGGGCAATTACGGTCTCCTGGATCAGATCGCAGCGCTGCAGTGGGTGCATGACAATATCGCAGCTTTCGGCGGAGATCCGGATAACATCACCATCGCCGGAGAATCTGCGGGCTCCTCTGCCGTAAACGCCCTCTGCATCTCTCCTCTGGCAAAAGGCCTCTTCCGCAGAGCCATCGCGGAGAGCAGCGGTATCTGTGTGAACAAGCCCTACCACACCTTCCGTGATTACGACAAAGCCCTGGAGATGAAACAGACGGTATATGACATGTTCGGCGCAAAATCCATCGAGGATCTGCGAGCCCTGGATGCACGGGAGCTGGTGAAGGCGGTGGGCGCGTACAACTCCATGACCGTGGACGGATATGCCATCCCGGAGCAGCCCGCCCTGATCTATCAGAAGGGAGAGAACAATGAGGAAGCGCTGCTGAACGGATACAATGGGGCAGAGGCTTATGTGTTTTCCATTCTGGGGACCAAAGTGACGGAAGAGAATTACAGAGAAGTGATCGAAGGACAGTTGGGATCCGCCACGGATGAGATCCTGGAAAAATATCCCGCAGGGAAGGATCCCAAGGCGCAGTATAACACCCTGATGAGCGCTGCCTGGTTTGCCTACAGCCATTACACCTGGTCCCGTTACATGGCTGCCGAGGGGCGGCCGGTGTACGAGTACCGGTTTACGAAGACCAACAAGGGACTCAGCAACAATCATGCCGGCGAGCTGCCGTATTTTTACGGAAATCTGGACACGCAGCCCCAGAACTACAACGCTGCGGACTACGCTCTTTCCGAGACCATTATGGATTACATCGAGAATTTCGTTCGCACCGGCAATCCCAACGGTGAAGGGCTTCCGGAGTGGAAGGATTTCTCGGAAGATCCCACGCAGCTTCTGGAACTGGGAGATCACGTAGGCCCCATTTACGATGATTACATGGATATCTATCAGGCTTTGGATAAAGCACAAAACCGGACGGAGTGATCACTCCGCCCGGTTCTTTTTTCTTTTTGCTCTGTCGGGAAGACGCGGATGACCGCAGGAGGATGCTGATTACTGCTCCCGGTTCAGAAGCCACGTCAGTCCCTTAAGGATCCGCAGATCCGCTTCCTTAAAGTGATTTCCCTCGTTCCACTCCAGGGTACAGGGAATCTGCCGCTTCTGCAGCAGAGCATCTATGGCACGGATCCGGTCCCCCACGGGGGCCATCGCCCGATTTTTGGTGTGTTCCTCCCGATCCCCCAGACTGAGATACACCGCACCGGTCCGAAGGGGATGTTCCTCCAGATACTCATAAAAACCGGGAAACCATACGGAAGGGGATACTGCTGCCACCCCCGCAAACCGGTCTGTCCGGGTCGCAGCCCACAGGGCAAAGAGTCCTGCCAGAGAATACCCGCCAATGTAACGGGTTCCTTCAATACCTGCAGCGTACTGCAGGATCTCCTGCAGGGTCTCCTCCGCACCGTCACCGAAGCCTTCCTTACCAAAGACGGGGGGCGCTTCCCAGGGAGACAGATCCCGGTTCCACTGCTCCACACCGAAAGCCACCAGCCGGATCCCCCTTCCGCTCCTGTCACGCAGGACCAGACTTTCCGTCTCTGCCATTTCAAAATCTCTCACATCCACCGGCTGCAGGATTACGATCTGCGCCGCCGGATCTCCGAATTCACGGATCTCCATACACTCTCCAGTCATCTGCCGAATCAGTCAAAGGTAAACCAGTCGAAGGTATAGCTCTCCTCCGGTGCTTCGGAGCAGAACTCAAAGTATACGGCATGCTTGCCGATGACACCGGCATCCAGATCTGCCGTAAGTTCCTGCTTGTTTCCCGCAAAGTCCAGAGTGCCGATGACGCGTCCCTTGTAACTGTCGATCCTCACCAATACGGTGACCTTCTTTGCTTCTCCCAGCACCACTGTCACCGTCTTCGGTGCGTTATTTCCGAACTGCAGGTACCGGAAGCCTACAGTGGTTCCGGAGGTGATGTCATCGATGGGTGCGGAAATCTCATCCCGCTCCTCGTACACGGGGCGGATGTGGGCATTTTTCCTGCTGCCGTAGAGGTGGCAGGCGTAACCCGCGGAGATCCACTTCCGCGCATCCAGGCCATTCACATGAGGGCCCTGGGAGGTCATCTCCACAGGCTTTGAGGATACGGGCTCCCCGTCCAGATATTTCACATCGCCGATATAAAGTCTGCCGTCCCCTCCCAGCGCCACATCGATGGGCTCCAGCATTGCCTGGCGGGAGTACTCGTTCACGCCGGTCTGACGATGGTAGAACACATACCATTTGCCGTTCACTTCCATGATGGAGCCGTGATTGTTGCCCCATCTGTAGGTCATGGTGCCGTGGCCCTCGCTGTCATGAAGGATCTCGCCGCCGTTTAAGCTGATGTCTCCGCCGTCATGGAAAGGACCGAAGGGCGTATCGGCGATGCGGTAGGAAAGGAAGCCGTTGCAGGGCTCGTAAACCCCCATCTCCGGCACGGGGATTTCTACGCGTTTGGAGTAGATGTAGACGTATTTTCCCAGGACCTTCCGGGGGCTGGATGCCTCGAAAAATCCATCGATGAGGGAAATGTGGCCGTCATCCACCGGTGCCCAGGGGCAGGTGGAATGACCCATGGGATTTCTCACAATAGTGTCTTCCTTGATGGTGGCCATATCCTCCTCCAGCTCCGCGATGTAGCAGGGAGCTGCACAGCCGCCCCAGTAGACATAGGCCTTGCCGTCATCGTCCACCAGCACGCCGGGATCGAATCCGATCTTGGTCTCGACGGGATTTTCAAAGGGCCCCCAGGGATTCTTGGAGGAAGCCACCACACACAGGCCGCCGCATTTTTCCGTGGCATAGAGATAGTAGGTATCCCCCTTCTTCACCACGTCGGGAGCAAAGAGCATTCCGTCCTCGTAATGTGCTTCGTAGGATACACCGTGGCAGGTCCAGTCAGTCAGGTCATCCACGGGTGCGGACCAGACCACATAGTTTCTGCCGCAGTATCTGGTTTTTGCGATATCGTGGGAGCCGTAGATGTAGACCCGCTTTTCTCCGTTATGTTCAAAGACTCTGGGCTCTCCGTCGGGAATGTGCTCCCAGAGAGGCAGGTAAGGGTTGGCGCCTTTGATAAATTCCTTCATGATTTTTCCTCCAAATATTTTTATGCTATGGACTGCTTCCTGCCTTGTATCGCCTGCAGCTCAGATATATTTCTCCACGATTCGTACGATGTCTGACAGGCCCGCTTCGTCCTCGGCGGAAAATCTGTTTCTGACAATGCTGTCAATATCCAGCACGCCGATGATCTCGCCACCCTTACGCAGAGGCAGCACGATCTCCGACTCGGAAGCGCTGTCGCAGGCGATATGTCCCGGGAACTCGTGTACATTGTCCACACGGATGACCCGCTCTTCCCGCACAGCGGTACCGCAGACACCCTTTCCCACGGGGATGCGGGTGCAGGCGGGCTTTCCCTGGAAGGGTCCCAGCACCAGTTCTCCCTCACGGATCAGATAAAATCCCGCCCAGTTCAGGTGCTCCAGGGCGCCGTACAGAAGGGCGGATACATTGGCGAGAACGGTCATATCCCATGCCGCATCTTCGGACAGGGCCTCCGCCTGTTCGCACAGCAGTTTATAATCCGGCATTTTCGGTTTCCCCCTTCTCCTTTTCCTCCTGCTTCAGCCGCTTGCTCATGGCATAAAGGCGGAAGCTGATAAAGATTGCCACCACTGCGATGACCACGCAAGGGTAAAAAACGGGCCGCAGATAATAGGCATATTCATGTACGTCATAAATCCCGTCAATGTGCAGCTTTACGGAGTAATACATCCACCAAAAGGTGGATGCGGCAGCCACGATCCACAGACAGACTCTGGCACCGAACAGCACTTTGATCTTTGTTTTTGCATCCATCAGTCGTCCCTCTCATCTTCCTCCGGATTTTCCACATCCAACCCGAAGTACAGCATTTCGTTGTATTTTGCGTTTGCTTCCTCGGCGGCCTTCTTCTCCCGCCAGGCCTCGATCTCGCTGCGGATGGCCAACATCTCGTCCACGATGACCTCCGCCTTCCGCGGCTGCGTATACCGCAAGTAGGACAGCATCCGGTTCATGGCCTTCGGGCCCCCCAGCTGTCTTGCGATCTGCTCTCCCAGCTCCGGCGGGAATCCCAGGCGCACGATCTCTGCCGTCAGCATCTCCTTCGCCCGGTTCCACTCTCGTTCATTTTGCGTCATATCTTTCTCCGATGAGATCCTTTTTTCCTTCCGGAAGAATGGACTTCCGGTCTCAGTCTTCCGAAGGGTGAAAATACTGCATCAGGCTTACTTTATGCAGGTTCAGGGCATGCATCCTGTCGATCTTCGCCTTGATCCGGGAATCCTCACATACGCCGGTCTCAATGTATCTGTCCAGCACTGCGTAGGTAAAGCCGATCTTGTCCTCATCGCTCATACCGCTGAGGCCGTCAGAGGGTGTCTTGTGGACCAGATGCTCCGGAAGTCCCAGATACTCGCCGATCTGCAGCACTTCCTGCACCGTAAAACCTGCCAGAAGAGACACATCCCCCGCGCTGTCACCGTATTTGGTGCTGTAGCCGATGTAATCCTCGGAACGGTTACAGGTATTGATGACTCTGCCACCCTCGGGAAGTCCCTGTGCCACGGCATAGAGCACGGTCATCCGCACCCGGGGCGGAATATTGATCCCCACATCTCTGGTGATCTCGGAGCCGGCACCCGCCAGGGTCTGTCTGAGGACCGAGGTGGTCTCGCCGATGTTGATCACCAGATGGCGGATCCCGGTATGGGCTACCACTGCTTCGGAATCCGACAGATCCGGCTGAACGCCGTCGGGCATCAGCACTCCCAGCACCCGCTCGGGCCCCAGGGCTCTGGCCAGCAACGCCGCCGTGATGCAGGAATCCTTACCGCCGGAGATTCCCAGGACTGCGGTGCAACCCTTTCCGTTTTCCTCGAAAAACGCTCCGGTCCATTCCACCAGCTCGTTTACTGTTTTTTCCACATCCTTCAGCATATTTCCTCCCATCTGTCCACAGGTCGTTCCCGGTCATCCACCGGGATCACTCATGCTCCATGCGCCACCGGATACAGCGCTTCAGATAATCCACATACGCCGGGTTTTTGCACATGCCCTTCCCCTCGGTGTCGGAGATCTTCGCCACATCCTGGCCGTTGCACTCCGTGGTCTTCATGATAATGTTCAGGGCCGGCACATCCGTGTCATTGGCCACATAGGTACCGATGCCGAAGGCTACCTTGGCCCGTCCCGCAAAATGGGCATTGATGGCATGGGCTCTCTCAAAGTCCAGGGAATCCGAGAACAGCAGTGTCTTGGTCTTCGAATCCAGGCCCAGAGCCTCATAGTGAGCGATCATCTTCTCTCCCCATTCGATGGGATCGCCGCTGTCATGCCGCACGCCGGAAAACAGGGTGGCGTAGGTCAGCTGGAAGTCCCGCAGGAAGCAGTCCGTGGTAATAGCATCCGTCAGGGCGGTGCCGTTCAGCACTCCGTACTCCCGCACCCAGGCATCCAGGGCATACCAGTTGGAATAGGCGGGATTGTGCTTGTGATTGCCCTGGCCCACGCACATGATCCACTCGTGCGCCATGGTGCCCACGGGCTTTAAGCCGAATTTCTTTGCCAGGTAGACATTGGAGGTACCCACGAAAAGGGAACCCTGCAATTTTGCTTTTGCCAGCTCCGATACCGCCAGCTCCTGCGCCTCGGCGGAGAGTCGTCTGCGGATGCCGAACTCGGAAAAGGCTCCGATCTGCCAGGTGCCGTCCTCCAGCTTTCGCACCTTCTCGTCCAGGCGCTGCCGGAAGCTCTGCAACAGGGCATCGTAATCGTATCCCAACCGGAAATAAACGCCGTTGACGATGGCCAGGGTGGGGATCTCGTACATGGAGGTGTTGAGCCAGGTGCCTTTGGTCTCAATGGTGAGTCCGCAGGGGTCACCTGAACCGATCACGAAATCCTCAAACCGGGGATGCCACAGCCGCAGGAAGTCCACGTAGGAACCCCGAAGCCAGGTGATGCCTGCCAGATATTCCAGCTCCTCCTCCGTAAATTGCAGATCACAGTAGAGACGGATCTGGTGCCGGATCTCCTCCACCATCTCCGGGGTAAAATGTACGTCCTCATTCCTGCACTTGAAGGTCCAGGTGGTAGTGTAGCCCGGGAACTGATGATAGATCGCCTGTCCCATGGAAAATTTGTAAAGGTCGGTCTCCAGTAAGCTGTTAATGATCTGTTCCATGTTTTCCTCCGAAAATGTGAATACCCCGCGCCTGCGCTTCCGCTGTGAACGCCGCTACATTCCGTACAGATGATGCTCTCTGATGTATTCCGATACACCGGGTGGCAGGAGATCTGCGCAACCTTCCGGATCTTCCCGGATCATGGTGGATGAGATCTCGGGACCGGTAAAGCTGCAGATCCGTATCCTTGCGCCATAATCCTCTTCCAGGCGCTTTTTCGCTGCAGCGATCTGCTCCGGATCCTCGTCCCCTCTGGGCACCACCGTCAGAACGGCCTGCTCCAGGATCTCCGCCGTCTTAAACCAGGTGTGGATGGTCAGGAGCACGTCGCTGCCGCAGACAAAATACAGTTCCACGGGCGTATCCTCGCCCAGCTCCTCTGCCAGCTGCCTGCGGATAACCCGCAGAGTGTTTACCGTATAGCTGGTGGACTCCAGGTCGACTTCCGCCCGGGAGATTTCCCAGGGGACGCGGGAATCCGCAAGACCGGCACGGATCATGCCGATGCGGTGCTCCGCGGGAGTCACCTGCCTTCCCTCCCGCTCCTTCATATAGGGATGCCCGGTCGGGATCACGATCATCCTGTCCGGGCACAGTTCACCAAATACGTCCTCCGTCACCTGCAGATGCCCCTTGTGAAAGGGATCGAAGGTGCCGCCGAATAATGCTGCTTTGTATGCGTTCCTTACTTCCAAGGTTCCTCACCCTTCCCCGTAACGTGGATCTGACAGCTTTCCATGGCCTTCAGCGCATTTTCGTGGCTCTCGGGCGTCACGCCTGCGCTGCAGGAAGCGTCCACATAGATGGGGATATCGGGGCAAAATGCCTTCACCAGGAGCGCATTGCTTATGACACAGATGTCGGTACACAGTCCGAAGAGCTCGATGCTTTCGATCTCTCCCTCTTCCGCTAAGCCCGCTGCGATCTCTCCCAGCGCTTTGCTGCCGAAGGTTTCCTTATCCAGGATGGTAGGCTCCTCAAAGATTTCTGTGAGGGCGGAGTTGATCTGCCATCCTTCCGTATCCTTAATGCAATGGACCACGGGAAGATTCTTTCCTTCCTCGGTGTCCGCGTAATCCTCACCGTGGGTATCCCTGGTAAAGATCACGGTATCGCCCTCTTCCCGGGCCTTCCGCAGTTTCTCCGCGCAGCGGTCCACGATCTTTACCGCCTGCTCCGAGCCCAGGGCTCCGTCGATGAAATCCTTCTGCATATCCACAACAACGATCAGTTTTCCGGTCATCTCTTCCTCCCTGACCGCCCGGTTTCCGGAGCGGTTCCGCATACACAAAAATACAAAGGGGACACGGGTTTGGAAAGCCCGTGTCCCCGTACCATTACTATACTGATACTGCCGCCAAAAGTCAAAGCGGGAGACAGCTAAAACAACCGATTTATGCGGATTTCTTTTTCGCTCTCTGCCCCAGCACCACGCTCTGCAGCAGGATGAAGAAGCAAAGCATTCCGCCGGTGGTGATGCTCTGCCACCAGGGATCATTCAGGCCGCTGGAAACCACGATCTTTTTGATGGTGGTCAGGGTCATGGTCCCGAAGAAGGAACCGATGACATTTCCCACACCGCCGGTCAGCAGCGTTCCACCGATGATGGAGGATGCGATAGCGTTCATTTCCATGCCGGCTGCGTTGGTGGCGTTGCCTGCTCCGGTGTGCATCATGAACACATATCCGGAGATACCGCTGAGGAGGCCGCTGATGAGGTAGCTCAGGAAGCGGGTACGCTTGACGTTGATACCCAGCATCAGAGCGCTCATCTGGTTACCGCCCATTGCGTAGAAATCACGGCCCAGGCGCAGGTACTTCAGCAGGATGAAGATAAAGACGAGACACAGCAGGGCAACGATGACACCCAGCTCGATCCTGGCGGGAACCAGGTTGCCGTTCTTCGCCACATACCCCAGCCAGGGGATCTCGATCTTCGAATCCCGGAGTCTTGCAAATCCTTCGTGATCCACCTTCTGGGGATTCACGGAGAGGATGGTGGTCATACCTCTGGCGAAGAACATACCTGCCAGGGTGACGATGAAGGGCTGGATCTCCAGGTAACTGATAAGGAATCCCTGGACTACGCCGAAGGCCAGTCCGATGCCCAGAGCCAGCAGAACGGAAACGAAGAGATTTCCGCCGTTATTCAGATACAGGACACAACTCATGACCACCAGGGAGGTGACGGCACCGACGCTGATGTCGATGCCACCGCCGATCATGACGATGGTCAGGCCAAAGGTAACGATGATCAGGCTGGCGTTATCGTTCAGCATGTCGAAGATCTGCTGCGCATGCAGGAAACCGCCGCCCAGGAAGAGCATGGCCAGAAGGTACATGCCGATGAAAATGCAGATGGTGATGGTCATCAGGAGCTGTGTATCGGTAAGGGGCTCTCTTTGAACATTCGTATTTTTTTTCATTTTACTGAGCTCCTTTCGTCAAGTTTTCCGCCTTGGCGGTACGCAGCTGACTCATCAGCTTCGAAACGCGGGCTTTGACCACAGGAGATCCGATCACCACCAGCAAAATGATCACGATGGCTTTGTAGGCTTTGACATCCGTGGAGGAGACCTTCATCGCATACAGGGTGATGGTCAGCATCTGGATGACATACGCGCCGAGGATACTGCCGCCGATCTTGAACTTACCGCCGCCCAGGTTGTTACCGCCGATGGCTACGGCAAGAATGGTATCCATCTCAACATCCAGAAGCAGTGTCTCGTGGTTAATGAGGCCCAGGCGGCTGACGCCGATGGTGCCTGCGATGGCTACGCAGATGCCCAGGATGATGAAGGACAGAAGCTTAATGAACGTGGAATTGATACCGTTCAGTCGGGCTGCACTTCCGTTGATGCCCACGGACTGAGTAAAGAGCTCCAGGGATGTGAAGTGGAACAGCAACCGGAACAGAATGGCAGCCAGCACCACGATCAGCACGGGGGTGGGGATGGGGATCCCGGGAATAAAGCTTCCGATGCCGGAGATGATGGGGCTGCTTACGGTAGGAGTCGCGCCGCCGTTGATCCAGTATGCGATGGAACGACCGCAGGTGTAGAGGATCAATGTGGCGATCATGGGTTGGATCTTAAACACCGCAACCAGGGTGCCGTTGAAGGTACCGAAAAGCATTGCCACGATGCAGGCGGAAATGAATGCCAGCACCACGGTTCCTCCGGTGATGGAGGGCATGGACTTCAGGATCTTCACAAAGACGCTTCCGGCGATGGCCGCGGCTGCGCCGACGGAAATATCCTGTCCGCCGCAGGCTGCGGTCACCAGAGTCATACCCATGGCCAGGATCGCCAGCTCGCTGGCACCGTTGATGATACTGATGAGGTTGCCGGACAAAACGATATTGCCGTCATTGTTGTGCATGATCCCGATGCTAAAGAAGCTGGGATCCCGGAACAGATTGAAGATCACCAGGAGGGCGATGGCCACCAGAGGGATGGTCAGCTGTCCGAGGCCGCCGCTAAAGACTTTTTTCGTTTGATTTTTCATCTTTAACTCTCACCTCCCGCAATGGTCTTCATCACCTGTGCCTGATTCAGGTCTTTTCCCTTCAGCTCGCCCACGATATGCCGGTCACGCATGACGATAAGGCGGCTGCAGGTACGGAGCATCTCCTCCACCTCGGAGGAGATAAAGGTCACGCTGACGCCCTCTTCCGCGAGTTTGAGCACCAGCTTCTGGATCTCCAGTTTGGTTCCCACATCGATTCCTCTGGTAGGCTCATCCAGGATCAGGTAGTCCGGATGGGTCAGGAGCCAGCGGGCCAGAATGACTTTCTGCTGGTTGCCGCCGCTCAAGGATCCCACGGGGGTCTCGCGGCTGGCGGTCTTGATGTTCAGAACCTTGATGTATTCGTCGGCGAAGGCTTCCGCTTCGCTCCTTCGGATGGGCTTGAAAAATCCGTTCATGACCTGGAGCGCCAGGATGATATTCTCGCGAACACTGAGTTCTGCGATGATGCCGTCCCGTTTCCGATCCTCTGCCAGATAGCCGATGCCGTTCTTCATGGCATCGATGGGCTTGGTGATCTTTACCGGATCTCCCTTGATCTTGATGGTTCCGCCGCTAACCTTGTCGGCACCGAAGATAGCTCTGACACTCTCGCTTCGGCCGGAACCCAGCAGGCCGGTGAATCCGTTTACCTCTCCCTTCCGGATGGAGAAGTCGAAAGGAAGTGCGTCGGAGCTGGACAGGTTTTTCGCCTCATAGAAGACCTCACCGGCCTCGTGATCCTTGTCCTCGGACTCGCTGAGGGCACTGAGCTCATCCAGTTCCTTACCGATCATCTTCGCCACCAGCTCCACCTGAGGAAGTTCTTCCGTCAGATACTCTCCCACCAGTTCGCCGTTGCGAAGGACCGTGATCCGGTCGCTGACCTCGTACACCTGCTCCAGGAAATGGGTAACGAAAATGATACCTACGCCCTGGCTCTTCAGATCCTTCATCAGATCGAAGAGCATGTTCACTTCCTTGTCATCCAGGGAAGATGTGGGCTCGTCCAGGATCAGGACCTTACATTTCATATCCACGGCCCGGGCGATGGCCACCATCTGCTGCACCGCAAGGGAGCAGTCTCCCAGCTGCTGGCTGCTTCTGGCAGGGATTCCCAGGCTGTCCAGGATCGCTCCGGCACGCTTCTCATATTCCTTGTGCTTCACCCAGGCACTGTCTTCCCGACCGATATACATATTTTCCGCTACCGTCAGGTTCGGACAGAGGGTGATCTCCTGGTATACCGTGCTGATTCCTTTCATTTGCGCATCCTGCGGGGAACGGATGCTGACTTTATTCCCTTCCAGGCTGATCTCACCGCCGTCCATCTGATAGACGCCGGTCAGGATCTTGATCAGTGTGGATTTGCCGGCTCCGTTCTCTCCCATGAGCGCATGGATCTCTCCCTTCCTCAGAGTGAAATCCACACCGCCCAGTGCTCTTACGCCGGGGAAGTTCTTTTCAATCCCGCGCATTTGCAGCAAGCAATTGTCCTGCATACTTTACCTCCTAAAAAGGCGCAGCCAGAGCTGTTTCTATACAGCCCAGCTGCGCCAGTCGGGTCTAATTCATGAATTATTCGCCCAGTCCATAGGTGTCGATGTCAGCCTGGGTAATGGTCTTAGCGTCGAAGCCCTTCTCCTGGTTGATGATCTTCTTGGAAGAAGCGGTGGTGTTGCCCTTGATCAGGTCGCTGATGATCTGTGCCTGGAAGGGGCTGCACTGTCCGTCATAGTTCCATGCGCCTGCCAGAAGTTCTCTGAGTGCCCACTTGTTGCAGTCAAAGCCCATAACGATGACCTTGCCGTCAACACCGTGAGTGATACCTGCTTCGTCAAGAGCTGCAACTGCGCCCTTAGCCATACCGTCGTTCTCAGCATAGATAACGTTGAAATCTTCGCCGCTGTTGATAACGGACTCAACGATCTTCTTAGCCTCTGCCTCGTCCCAGGTAGCGGTCTGCTGAACAACCTTGTTCATCTTGCCGGATGCGAACTGCTCGTCCAGAGCACCGGTACGTCCGATCTGAGCGTCGGAACCCATAGCACCCTGGATGTGGATGACGTTGTACTCGCTCAGATCCTGGCCCAGCAGCCAGTTCACAGCGGTCTCACCTTCCTTAGCCATGTCGGATACGACTGCTGCTTCGTAAAGGCTCTCGTCAACATCGATCATACGGTCGAACAGGTAAACCTTGATGCCTGCTTCCTGTGCTTTTCTGAGGACTTCGTCCCAGCCGGTGGTCTCGGCTGCGGAGATCAGAAGGTAATCAACTCCCTCAGTGATGAAGCCCTGAGCTGCCTGAAGCTGCTCATCGTTCTTAAGGCTGTAGAAGGTCTTCAGATCATAGCCGTTTGCTGCGGAGAAGACTGCTTCCATATCCTTAACGTTTGCCTCGCGATAACCGGACTCGGAAGGCGGGTTGTTAACAACGCCGACCTTGATGGTGCCGGAAGAGGGCGAAGACGATGCGGTGCTTGCGGTTTCGCCACTGCCGGATCCGCATGCCGTCAGTGCCATGCTGGCTACGAGCGTAGCAGCAAGTACAAGTGCTTTAAACCTTTTCATTTACTTTCCCTCCAATCATTTCCACGGCGACGCACTGCCGCCGACTGTCTGAGAATACGATAACGGATTTGGACGGGAAGGTAAATCAAGGTTCATTTTGTTTCGGTTGAAAATCATATCGGATTCTGCCGGGCGGTTTGTTTTCGTTTTATCACGGTTGATTTTGATGCTGCGTCCGATATTCGGAGGGGGTGACTCCCGTATTTTTCTTAAAAATATAACTGAAATAGTGGGCGTCGTTGTAGCCTACCTCATGGGCGATCTGGGAACTCTTCAGCTGCGTGGTGCGCAGGAGCTCCTTGGCCTTGCTGAGCCGCAGGTAGATGAGATACTCCGTAAAGGTCTGGCCGTTCTGCTGGGAAAAGACGGTGGAAAAGCGGCTGTTGCTCATGCCCACCGCTCTGGCCACATCCTGGAGCATCAGGCTGGGATTGGTGAAATTCCCCGCCATATACATTTTTGCATCACTGATGACGGAGGGCACTTCACCGGAGACCTCGCCCATCTCCCGGGTTCCCAGGATAATGGCATTTTCTTCCGGCCGCTCCGTCAAAAGGTGGCGGATGTGACGTGCTGTCTGAAAGCTGTAGAGGATCCGCTCGGGCTCCTCAACGATCTCGCCGATGCCTACCCGGATCCCGGTGCATTCGGAACGTTCCAGCTCCCGCACCAGAGAGGAAGCAAAGGCGTAGGCCCGCTCCTCCGTATCCTCAGCGGTATCCCCCAGCACCAGAAGCCTGGTGCCCACACGGCCGGGAGAAACATGCAAAATGCCGCTGCTGCCCTCCGCGAAGGCTGCAATGGCCTGCTGCCCCTCAGCCACGGGAGAAAAAGCCGCATCGATCACCGCGTAATAGGGTGCGGGGACGGGGACGCCCATCCCTGCCAGTTCCTTCAGCACACCCGGTGCATCCTCCTGAGCCGCTTCATCATTAAAGAGAGATGCGATGAGCTTCTCCTTCAGGATCTTGCCGCCATTCCCCATACGTGCCTGCAGGCTGGCTGCGTGCTCCAGGGTCTTTCGCTCCTCCCGGAGCTGATTGCTGACCTTGTCCAGCACATTTCGCAGATCCTGAGCATTGATGGGCTTCACCAGGTATTCCCGGACGCCCAGCTGAATACACTGACGGGCGTATTCGAACTCGTCATAGCCGCTGAGAACGATGATGCCGATCCAGGGCATCTGCCCCCGGAGAACCCTGCAGAGCTCCAGTCCGTCCATAAAGGGCATTTTGATATCCGTGATGACGATGTCCGGGTTGGTATCCCGGATCATGGGGATGGCCATCTCTCCGTCGGGGGCTTCCCCCACCAGGGTATAGGGGGTCTCGTCCCAGGGAAAGGACTCCCGGATCCCCTCTCTGACAACGATCTCATCGTCAGCCAAAAACACTTTCATCCTCGAAAATCTCCTCTCTGGTCCTGCAGGGGACGCTGAACGATACTTCCGTGCCCTCAGGGCTGCTTTCGATCTGCAGACCCTCGGGCTGATTGTAGTACAGGCGGATCCGCATGTTCACGTTCACCAGGCCGAAACCTCCGCCGCCCTCGCTGACGGTGGGTTGCTCCTTTTTCATCCGTTCGTTCAGTGCCCGCAGCTGCTCCGCCGTCATGCCGGAGCCCGTGTCCTTTACCCGGAATACCAGGCATCCCTCCTCCATCCGGCCGGAAACCAGGATGGTACCGCCGCCCCTCTTGATCTTGATGCCGTGGTACAGGGCATTTTCCACCAGGGGCTGCAGCAGCAGCTTTAAGATATAGTACTCTCCGATGTCATCAGGAATGTCGATCTCGTAGCGCATGATGTCGCGATAGCGGGTCTGCTGGATCTTAAGATATCCCTCGATATGCTTTTTCTCCTGGCTGATGGGGATCCAGTCCGCGCCGGAGGAAAGGCTGATGCGGAAAAAGTCGCTTAAGGAACTGGTCAGCTGAATGACCTCCCGCATTTCTCCCGCCTCTGCCTTCCATACGATGGCGTCCAGCGTATTATAGAGGAAATGGGGATTGATCTGGGCCTGGAGGGTACGGAGCTCTGCTTTTCTCAGCTTTCTCGCATCCTCCACACTCTTGTCCATCATGGCTTCCAGCCGGTCCGCCATGGTATTGACCTGCAATGTCAGGTTTCGAAGTTCCGTCACGTCCGTGTCGGGCAGTCTGGCATCCAGGGTTCCTTCCGCCAGCACTCCCGCCACCTGCTCCAGCCGCTCGATGGGCTGCCGGACTGCAGCCGCGGTGATCTTCATGGAGCGCCGCCTGTACCAGATGGACGCTGCCAGGATCAGCACTTCCGCAACGGCCGTCAGCACGATGACCCAAAGGAGGCTCACGCTCATCTGCGCCGTGGAGGTGATCTCCTGGGCAATGTAATCATTCAGCATGCTGTCCACCAGAGAAGCCACGCCACGGACTTCTCCCAGCACCGCTTCGTTTTCCACCACCGGCACCTGATCCGCCAGATTGTCCCGGATCTGATCCACGTAGTTCTCCAGGGTCTGCATGGTCCTGCTGGCCACGATCAGGGAGAGACGATTCTCCTGTCCCGTTCGCTCGGTGATGAGATCGATAGTAGCATCCACCTCGTGGATCAGCGGATAGATTCCGCTCTCCGCGAAAGTCTCCCTGCCGCTGACGATGTTCCATGCGCTCTCAGGGATCTGCTCCGCCACCACCGTTTTCAGATTGGCGATGGTCTCCATGCGCACGATGGCGCTGTGGTATTTCCAGGCGTAAAACAGCATGAGGACCAGACTGATGATGATGGGGGTTACCAGCATCAGCACCAGCCGGTGGCTGAGGTTCTCGAACCGACCGAGGATACTTTTTTCCTTCTGTACTCGTTCCATGCGCCGTCCTTAATATCCCCTGGGCCCGATGGACTGGGGATCCGTTTCATCCGTAAAGATCTCTTCCGTGGGATGGATCAGAGCTTCTACCGGCTCTCCCGCCTTCAGCTTCAGCGCGGTCTCCATCAGTTCCTTTCCCAGCTTAGGGGTGCATTCCACCACGCAGTTGATCTTGCCGGACTTCAGCACGTCGATGGCTTCCTGTCCGCCGTCGATGGAAATGATGATCATGTCACTTCCGGGAACAAAGCCTGCACTCTCAATCTCCGGCAGCGCTCCCAGGGTCATTTCGTCATTGTGAGAATAGACCACGTCGATGTCCTCACCGTAGGTCTCCAGCAGATACCGCATGCACTCGGCGCCGCGGCTTTTCAGGAAGTCTCCGTCGATGCTCTCTAAGACGCACATCCGCTCATCCCCCGAGATGGCATCCAGAAATCCCGCCTGCCGCTGTCGCATGGGGGTGGAATTTTCCGTGCCGGTGATCTCCACGATGTTTACCTGCTCCAGTCCCAGGGCGTCCGCCTTGCGGATCAGATACTCTCCCGCCATGACGCCTTCCGCATAAAAATCCGCACCGATGAGGCAGGTGGTAAGTCCTTCCGTCTCCGTGCTGATATCTCTGTCCACCAGGATCACGGGAATTCCGGCTTCCTTTGCTTCCCGGAGCACATTGTCCCAGCCCTCCTCCACAATGGGAGAAAAGGCGATGACATCCACTTTGTAGGCGATAAAGCGCCGGATGGCATCGATCTGGTTCTCCTGCTTCTGGTTGGCATTTTCCAGCATGAGGCTGACGCCGTACGCTGAGGCCTGCTCCTCAATGTCCTTGGTGTTACCGATGCGCCATGCGCTCTCCGATCCGATCTGACTGAAGCCCAGAAGGAGCTCCGGCTGCGCTCCGTCCTCCCGGTCATTTCCGCATCCTGTCAGGAGCAGCAGCGCTGCCGCCAGCAGGATCCCCCATCTCTTCCCCAATCTCATTTTTTGATACTTCCCCCTTACATCAAAGCGAACCTTTCCGCTTTCGTTTTCTTTTACTTTGACCATTCTAACATAAAAACAGCGCGATGCGTAAAGCACCGCGCCTTCTTTCTTTTCTGCAGATCGCTTTCTTACCCCAGGAGCTTTCGGAGATATCCCAGAAGATTTTCTCTGGTGGTGGATTTTAACACATATCCGTCGGGCCGCAGCTCCATGACCCGCTCAACCCCTTCCTTGGTGCCCACACCCGTCAGGAACACCACGGGGATATTTTTGGTAGAATCGTCCTGCCGCAGCATCTGCAGCAGCTGAGGCCCGTCCACGATGGGCATCTCGTAGTCCAGCAGCACCAGATCCACCTTGTTTCGCGTACAGAAGGTGATGGCCTGCATTCCGGCGGTGACGATGTCTGTCCGGTAGATTCCCTTGATCCACTCCCGGACCATGGAAGCGTAGGAGGGGTCGTCGTCCACGATGAGCACATGCTTCTGCTCCGCCTTCTTCGCAGGGGTGGCAATGGCCTTCTCCACTTCTTCTCCCAGGGTCTCCGCATCCACGGGGCGATCCAGCCAGACGAAATCATCCATGGTGGGGAACTCCGCGGACAGATCCTCATGGTCCTTCCGCTCTCCCAGGATCACCATGTTCTTTCCCGTGAGATGCACCATATCAAAGATCTCTCCCAGCCTTCGCATGGTCAGTTTGTCGCTGAACACTTCTCCGGGCATGTACAGAAGGAATAAGGAGGTTGTTTTTCCAAACTCCGTGATCAGATGATACTTTTCCGACACTATCGTCACATGGTATCCCAGCTCCGATAGCCTCCGTTCGATGCCCTTCACCACCACACTGTATTGAAAAAGCACGATCACAATATCGCTACCTGCTGCCATCGCTTTGAATTCCTCCTTCAGTTATCTGTCTTTGCCGTACTTCTTTTGCAAGAGCCTTTTCGGCCTCCCGCTGGATATCAGGGTCAAAGGAAAGCAGGGGTTTGATGTCCCGTCCCTTGATCCTGCGATTCACATAGTTCCGGGTCAGCCTGACGATCAGCGGTGCCTGCGCCAGGAGACCGATGAGATTGGGGATCATCATCAGACCGTTAAAGGTATCCGAGATATCCCAGGCCAGATTCGATTCCATGATGGCACCGAAAACGATGAGGCCGATAAAAATGATGCGGTAGATCTTGGCCATGGTCACCCCAAAGAGGTACTCCGTCACCTTCGCCCCGTAGTAGGACCAGCCCATGACGGTGGTGAAGGCAAAGAGTGTAATGGCCAGCACCACAAACCATTCTCCCGGCTTTCCCAGGGTAGCGCCGAATGCTGTGGTGACCAGGGTGGCGTCATTGGTTCCTTCCGCCACCAGACCTGTCTTCAGGTCGATGGCACCGGAGCTCAAAACCACCAGTGCGGTCATGGTACAAATTACTATGGTATCCAGAAAGACTTCCGCAATTCCCCACAGGCCCTGCTGCACCGGTTCTCTGGCACAGGAGTTGCTGTGGACCATCACGGAGGATCCCAGGCCTGCCTCGTTGGAGAAAACGCCGCGCTTGCAGCCGTTCTTCACGGTATTCAGCATCAGCTGCACCGAGACGCCCGCCGCGCCGCCTCCCAGGGCTTTCGTTCCCAGAGCCAGGCGAAAAATGGAAGCAAACATCTCAGGAATCGCTTTGACATGAAGCAGGATCACGATCAGGCATCCGAAGATATACACGGCACACATGATGGGGATCAGCCGCTCGGACACCGCCGCCAGTCGTCTGAAACCGCCCAGGATGATAAAGCCTACCGCCAGCATCAGGATCAGTCCGATGCCCAGATTGATCCGGGAATACCCGAAGAGCGTTCCAACGTCCGCATCGGAGAAAAAGGTGGAGCCGAAATTGATAGTGATCTTATTGATCTGCCCCATGTTACCGATACCGAAGGATGCCAGCACCGTAAAGATACAGAAGAGCACGCCCAGGAATCTCCCCAGCCCTCTGGTATGCGGATGGCCTCCCAGGCCGTCCTGCAGATAGTACATGGGGCCACCGGACCATGCGCCCTCGGAATTTCTCCTGCGGTAGTACATGCCCAGCACGTTCTCGGAATACTTTAACATCATACCAAAGAAGGCGGCTACCCACATCCAGAATATGGCGCCGGGACCTCCCAGGCAGATGGCGGTGGAGACACCGGCGATGTTGCCCGTTCCCACGGTGGCACACAGGGCCGTACAGAAAGCCCGGAACCGGGACAGGGCGCCGGCATCATTGATGATGCGGCCCTCGCCGTTTACAATGCCAAAGGTATTCTTCCACCAGTGACGCAAATGTGTGATTGGAAAAAATCCGGTGATGACGGTACAGATCAGTCCTGTTCCCAGCAGAAGGGCCAGACCGAAGGTTCCCCAGGCAAAGCTGTTGACCGCATCATTGATCTTGATCACTGTTTCCATACTGCGTAATGTCCTTCCGATTCCCGCGCCTTACTTTTCCGACAGTGCTGTCAGGATCGCATCGTAATCAAATCGTGCCGCACCATCGCGGATGGATTCGAATCTGGCGGCCTCTTCCTCCGGGATGGCATAGTCTTCCATCTCCTTCAGAATGGCCTCGATGGTACTGCTGTCCATGGCTCCCGCCGCTTCCCGCAGTTCATCGTACACGCTTTCCATCAGGAAGGCGTCCGCCACAGGCTTGGGTGGCTGCGCTTCCGCAGCTTTCTCCGCAAACAATGCGAGATGCAGTTTTTCCTTCAGTTCCGCATAGTCCTGCATGAAGGCTTCATGGTGTGCTTTGATATACTCCGGATTCCCTTCCTTGCCGGCTGCTTCCAGTTTTGCCGCCGCCTCGGACAGTGCCATTGCACCGATGAGTCTTGCGGAGGATTTCAGGGCGTGGATCTTGATGGTATAGTTCTCCCAGTCCTCTTCGTCATAGAAACCGTTCAACTCGGCAGACTTTGCCTCCTCGGAGTCATGGAAGATCTTCAAAACGGACCGCAGGGCATCCTCGGAACCGCTGCCGGTGATGGCCGCTTTGCCGTCAATGCACTCCAGGGTCATGTACCAGGGTTCTTCTTCCGGCTCCGCAGGTGCCTCAGGCTGACTCTCCGCAGGTTCGGATGTACTCTCCGCTGCGGCGGATCTGCTTTCCGACAGGATCGCTTCCGCGTAATTCAGATCCTGATCCTCTTCCGTCACATCCTCATGAGGATTGCTCAGGAAAGCGCTGAGGTTGTAGGACTTGTTGGATTTGACAAAATACAGCACGCCGAAGGTACCGGGGCCGCAGTTGGAGGAGATGGCCGCAGACGCCTGCTGGAATATCACATTCTCAAAGTAGGCAACCTTGCTGATCTCCTCTTTGATCCAGAGCAGGGTCTCCATGGGCACATCCGCGTAGGTGATGAATGCCACTTCCGAATCGGGGATGATATCCACGGGGAACGCTCTGCGGATATATTTCTTATAAGCGCGCTTGGTATTTCCCAGCCACAGTCCGTCGACAGAAGCTTTTGCGTTTTTCATCCGCAGACCCGGATGCAGATTCAGGGCTCTGGCCAGGGAATCGATCCTGCGACCTATCAGACCGCTTTTTGCCATGAATTCCGTGGTATCAACGATAAAGCTGCAACGGAGTCGTTCTCTGAAGGATTCCAGCTCTTTCACGATCTCGGGCACGGGAAGATCCTGCTGCGCCAGCTTCTGAGCCACAAGCACCAGGAGACCGGTGGCAGAGGACAGGCATTCGGAATTGAACACCGTCACATTGTCAAAGGTTTTGGCCGCCTCACAGGCCCGCTCATAGTCCTTACTGATACCGCTGGCTATGGAAATATGGATCACATGGTGGGCATGCCGCATGGATGCGGCAAAGAACTCGGTGTAGGCCCGTACATCCGGAGGGGAGGAAATGGCATTTCCGCCGCCGGAAATATAACGGATCAGCTCGTTTGCATCCAACTGGGTACCATCCTTGAAGACGCCCGCGTCGGTGTGGACCAGGAAGGGCAGAATGGGGATTTCCAGCTCCTGCACCACTTGGATCGGCAGATCGCTCATGCTGACGGAAGTGATGATGACCGGAACCTTTCTGGAATAGCCTGCGGATGCATTGATGTCCTCCCGCATATGGGTCAGCTTGCCGGTGGCGATGAGCTTTTCCCGGGCAATATGCTTCATGAGGGTCTCTTCCAGATCTTCGCCGGAAACGGGCTTTACCAGGTAACCGTCAAATCCGGATCTGGTATAGAGACTGCGGTTCTCGCTGCCGGCGTTGGCGGTGAGCACCACCACAGGCGTGTTTCTGTTCATGGCGCCGTCCTGGTGACGGATCCGCTCCAGGCACTGGATTCCGTCCATGCCGGGCATCAGGTGGTCCATAAGGATCACGTCGTAGCGTCTGTTGACCGTCAGATCCAGAGCTTCCTTGCCGCTCATGGCCGTGTCGATGGCGGCCTCCGTATCCAGCAGGAGTCTGCGCTCCACCTCCAGATTCATCTCATTGTCGTCCACGATGAGGATCCGGGCTTCGGGCGCCTTGAATCTGCTCTCATAGGCTCCCCGCTCCACCTGCTGCGCGCTGTGGATGTTCAGCTCTCCGATGGCCGTCATGTCGGAAACGCCCTGTTTCAAGGTAACGGTGAAGGTAGATCCTTCTCCGTAAACACTGTTTACGGTAACGGTACCGCCCATGAGCTCCACCAGCTGCTTGACGATGCTCAGTCCCAGGCCGGTTCCTTCGATGTGGCGGTTTTTCTCTTCATCCACCCGTTTGAAGGCGTCAAACAGGAAAGGCAGCGCCTCCTTCTTGATGCCCATACCGGTGTCGGTAACGGAAATGGTCAGGATCGTGGTCTTCTCGTCCTGGTTCTCGGAATCGATGTGCAGATCCACGGAACCTTCGGCGGTGTACTTTACCGCGTTGTTCAGGATGTTGACGATCACCTGCTTTAATCGCACTTCATCACCGTAGAGGACGGAGGGCACCTCCGGATCGATGCTGACCCGGAACTGCAGTCCTTTCTCCTCGGCTTTCAGCCATACCATGTTCACCACCTCGGAGATCAGTTCTCCGGGGCGATAATCCACGGGTACGATGTCCATGCTTCCGGCTTCCATTTTGGAGAAGTCCAGAATATCGTTGATCAGGGCCAGCAGCATTTTTCCTGCACCCTGGATACCTGCAGCCTCACGCAGGATCTCATCCGATGCCTCCTGGTCACGGAGGATCAGCTCATTCAGTCCCAGAATGGAGTTGATGGGAGTGCGGATCTCATGGCTCATGCTGGAAAAGAAACGGTTCTGGGAACGGGTAAGGGCCTCGGCTCTCTCCGCTTCCTTCTCGGCGCGCTCCTTCTCCTTCTGCATCAGACTGTTCTGGACCCAGGTCATGAAAAAGCAGACGAAGCCCACCAGCACCATGGAAATGAAGGAATCCACATAAGCCACCTCTGGGGTGTGCTTTGTGATCCACTCAGGATGGGCATGGGCCACCAGATACATGATCAGGGTCATCAGCGTGATGAGGGTCAGGAAGACTCTCCGGGCGCTGCCGGAGATGGCCAGACCGATGTAGATGTATCCGAAGATCACCCACAGCAGACCGCCGCCCTGCAATCCGCCGCCGAAGAAGAACAGCACGGGCAGAATGATAAATATGACATTGGATACCAGAAAATAGGTGGCGAACCGGACCTTATTCAGGTACAGGCAGGAAAAGGACACCGAGGGGACCAGGATGGCAACCAGTACCAGCAGGCCGATCTCGATGGGATTTTCCTGTACGATGCAGTCTCCGATAAGAGCCAGGATCACACCCACCTCGGAGATACAGGAGAAAATCAGGAAGACCCGCTCATACAGCTCTCTGTGGGGATCCCTGATGGCGTCACGGACATATTTAAAGAAATTTATGATCTTCATTGCCGTTCACCTCCCCTGTCAACCTTGGAGTCGGGAAGGACCTGCAACATCACTCTCTCAAAGTCGGAGAGGTTAATGGGCTTGGCGATGAATCCGTTAAATCCTTCTTTCAGGAACATTTCTCTGGCACCGGATACCACATTTGCGGTGAGAGCGATCACCAGAGCGCTTCTGCCCATATCGGCTGCCGCCTTCTTAATGATCTTCATGGCTTCCACGCCGTCCATTTCAGGCATCATGTGATCCATAAATATCACATCGTAATCTCCGTCACAGTACTTTCGAATGGCTTCCTTGCCGCTTTCTGCAGTATCGATATCAATGTGGTAATCGGCGAACAGACTGGATGCCACCACCAGATTCATGGGCTCATCATCCACAATGAGTGCCTTCAGGTTTTTGAAGACAGGTTTTACGCTGTGGCCGGAATACTCCGGATTTCCGGCGGCCTTCCCCTCGTTCAGGATCTTCACCACGGGATAACCGTAGAGCGGCTTGGGCATGGTGATCACTCCGCTGCCGGGGTTGGGCTGAAATCCCGCGTAAGCGGACACTGCCACTACCACATCGCCCTTGCTGAGCTCGTCAAAGTAGGCAGCATTCTCCTCATACTCCTCCCGCCCCATAAAGATATAAGTGACATTCAGCTTCTCCCGCAGACGCTCCACCTCCGGAATCGTTTCGGCGGAATAGAGAGGCACATGGATCCCCCTTGCCATATGGGTTGCCATATGACGATAGAAATCACGGACCTTCGGCACCTTGTATTTACCTGATCTGACATGGAAGAGGATATCCCCCGTAAAGTTGCCGGACAGAGACAGGCAGGGATGGGCATCCACCACTCTCTGAGGAATGGTGACACGAACGGTGGTACCGCTCCCTTTCTCGCTCTCGATCTTCACAAAGCCGCCCATACTGTGGGCAAATCCGTACACGATAAAGAGCCCCAGTCCGATACCGCCGGAGCTTCTGTTTCGCCGTTTGTTGACCTGGTACATTCCCTCGGATACCGCCAGGATGGATTGTCTGTCCATGCCGATGCCGGTGTCCGTCATTTCGATACAAAGGTTTGCACCGTATTCCATTTCTTCCGAGGTGATCCGGATATAAACGCCGCCCTTCTTGGTGAATTTCACGGCATTTTCCAGTAGATGGCGGAAGATCTTGCCCAGTTTTTTGATGTCGCCCCGCATGGAGGCAGGTACCGAAGGATCCAGATCCACCACCAGTTCCAGGTTGTCCGTATTTTCCATGCTTCTGAATCCGGCAACCATGTCGTTTACCAGAGAGGTACAGGTGTAGTCCTCCTCCTCCAGGGTGACCTTGCCGCGCTTGCATTCGGTGTAGTCCTGGATGTCCTCAATCTGATAGGCCAGACGGATCCCCGCTTCCTTGATGGAGACTGCTTCTTTCCCCGCGCTTTTCTTGATGAGCACATCGCTCATACCGTTCACCACATTGACGGGGGTACGCAGTTCATGGGAAATGTTGGTGAGGAAATCCTCCATGTCCGCGTTGTAATACTCGATCTGCTCGTCCTTCTTCCGATGGATCTCCTCCGTCTCCGCCCGGTCGTCGATGAGCTTGATGCAGACAAAATAGATCATCACCACCACCGCACAGTGGAGCACCAGCCGGGAAATGCTTAGGGGGGTAAAAAGTTCTTCCGGATTCGACAGGGTGAGCATGAACTGGATGCACATGAGGATGCCGTACTCTCCCAGGAACAGGTTCATCATGAACCTGGCATCAAAGAAGGAGTAGGCGATCATCAGCAGCACGATCACCACGGAAATATCAAACAGACTGGTTTCATGGACTCCGTGGTAAAAGACTGCCAGCAAAGCATACAGGAGATAATTACCCTTCCGGATGGGGAAAGAGGGCTTGCCGCTGAGGTTCATGGCCCACAAAAGGATGGCACCCGCGATGAAGAGGGGGGGCACCCAGAATTCCCAGCCCAGCAATATACTCTCCACCGTTAGGCTGAAAGCTCCCAGCGTTACCAGAAGGAGGATGAAGTTTTCGGTTTTACGTTGATTCATGGTCCTTCCTCAAATCACTCAGATTTTCCCTGCCAGGAGGGAGACAACCGCGTCATAATCATAGCCGTCGGATGCTTCCCGCAGTTTCTCCCAGAGAGCCGCATCAGCTTCCGGCACGTTGTAAGCATTCATTTCTTCAAAAATGGACTGAAGCTTGTTGCAATCCATATCTTCGGCGGCGGAGCGCAGCTCCGAGAAGACCTCCTTCATCAGGTCGGGATCCGCTTCCGGTCTGTCGGCCTTCCCCGGGTCCTCCACAAAGAGTCCGCTCAGGAGTTCATCAAAGGTCTTGTAATCCCGCAAAAATCCTGCATGATGCTCCTGCAGATAATCCACGTCGCCGCTCTTTCCTGCATTTTCCAGCGCCTGGGCCTTCTCGCCGAAGGCTTCCGCGCCGATGATCCGGGCGGAGGATTTCAGGGCATGAACCTTGATGGTGTAGTCTGCCAGGTCGCCGGTCTTGATGTACCAGTCCAGCTCCTTGGAACGCTCCTCGATGGATTTTGCAAAGATCCGCAGGAGCGGGAGATATGCCGCGACACTTCCGCTGTTCTTGATGCCGGCACGGACGTCGATGACGCCCTGTCCCTTCTCTTCCAGTTCCTTCAGACGGTCCGGGATCTCCTCCACTGCCTGGTCGTACGGGTTCTTCTCCTGGATCAGTTTCTCCACCTTGCGCTCGTCCAGGAAGGAAATGATCATTCGCTCCAGAAGCTCCGCATCGATGGGCTTGGTCAGGTAATCGTCAAAGCCCTCTGCCAGATACTGCTGCTTTGCACCGGAAATGGCATTTGCCGTCAGGCACACCGCGGGCGTCTCGGAATTGGGACCGGGCCCCATCTTCCGCAGTTCGTGCAGAGTTTCGATGCCGTCCTTGTTGGGCATCATATGGTCGAAGAAAATGATATCGTAGGCGTTCACTGCTGCCAGAGCAAGGCCTTCGTCGCCGCTGACAGCAGTGTCGATCTTCATCTCCGTCTGCTTGAGCAAGCTCTCAAAGACCACCAGGTTCATGGGATTGTCATCGATGACCAGGATCCTTGCGTCGGGTGCCCGGAAGGACTCACGATAAACCACATGCTTTTCCAGCGCGGCGTTGTAGGACGCCTGGAAATCGCCCAGGGGTTCCGGCCCGGTAGTAGCCTGCTTTAAGGCGAAATAGAACTTGGATCCCACACCGTATTCGCTCTCCACCTGCAGGGTACTGCCCATCATTTCCAGAAGTCCTCTGGTGATGTTCATTCCCAGGCCGGTGCCTTCGATGTTGCGGTTCCGCTTTTCCTCCAGCCGGACGAACTCGGCGAAGAGCTTGTCCATGTCTTCCTGGCGGATACCGATGCCGGTGTCTTCCACGCAGATGTTCAGGATCACGCTGTCCTTCACGCCCCGGTCCTCGGAGTAGCCTACCCGGAATGTGATGGTGCCGCGCTCGGTGTACTTGATGGCGTTGGTCAGCAGGTTCAGGATGGCCTGCCGGATCCGCATCACGTCTCCCACCAGCTGCTTCGGCGTCCTGGGATCAAAAGCAAGCTCCAGCTTGAGGTCTTTCTCGTCCGCTCTGGTGCGGATCATGTTGATCAGGTCGTTTAAAAGCGATGCCAGATCGTAGGGCGCAGGCATCAACTCCATCTTGCCCGCCTCGATCTTGGAGAAATCCAGGATATCATTGATGATGCCCAGAAGAGTATTTCCGGCGGTCTTCACATTTTCTGCATAGGCCAGCACATTCCGGTCGTTGCTTTCCCGCAGGATCATCTCGTTCATTCCCAGCATGGCATTGATGGGAGTGCGGATCTCGTGGGACATATTGGACAGGAAAGCGGATTTGGCCTCATTGGAAGCCACTGCCTGATGTGCGATAATGTTGCGCTTGTAGGAGATGGCCAGCATGATACCGATGATGAGGACCACGGCGATGGAGAAAAAGACGGTAATCCCCAAAATCCGGTTCAGGGACCGGAAGACGGTGGTGGTATTGTGCACGGAAATACAATGCCAGCCGCCCGCAAAGGATGCATCGTAAACGATGTAATGCATCCCCAGGTAATTAAACTCGAAGAAATGGTCCTCTGACTGCTGCAGTTCCCGGACAATGGTGCCGCCCAGGGTATCCATTTTCGGCAGATAGGTGCGTCCCACCTGGGTGATATCGGAGTGGGTGACCACCAGACCGTCCGGCGTCAGCACCATCTCGATGTCGGAGCCGCCACGCTTAACGGCATCCTCTGTCATCTGCTGCATCCTTTCCAGAGACACATCCACGCTGATGACGCTTACCCCATCCACCAGGGTGGTGCCCAGAGCGATCATGGTGGTACCGGACTGCTCATCCACATAAGGCTCCAGAATGGTCAGGTTTCCGGGAGATGACATAGGTCTGGTATACCAGGGACGCTTGGTGGCGTCGTACCCCTCCGGGGGCTGCCATCTGGTACCGCTGACGAACCTGCCGTTGATATAGCCGTAGAGGCCGGTGTAATTTTCCTCCACCGTGTTTTCAATAGCCGTGGACTGTCCCACCAGGTACTCCTGGATTTCCTCATCGGAACGATGCTCAGCGAGCATTTCATTCAAGGTATAAGAAGTCAGCCAGACCAGATCCTCATGCGTAGACAGATAACTGCCGAATTCGTAAGCAGACTGGTCCGCTGCCATTTTTCCGGACTTGATGATACCGGATCTGGTCTCCTCGTAGACCATGTTGTAGTACATCAGAATGATCCCTACAAAAAAGAGGATCACCAGGATTCCGATACCCAGGGTTCTTAATGAACTTTTGTTCAGATATTTGAAAGATTTTTTCATCGTCCGTCCTCTTTCTCTTCTTCGATGCAGGAAAGGGCATAGACAACCTTTACGGGACTGTGGGTTTCATCCCGTTCCCAGGCGGCCAGGAATCTGCCAACCTCCTCCCGGGCTTCCTCTTCCGTCCGTTCGGGCAGGAGCACGACATACTGGTTGAATTTGTTCTGGTTGATGAGGTCACAGGGACCGAAGGACTCCCGGAGAAGTCTTCCGAAAGCAGCCGCCACTTCCGGCAGCGTCTGCTCGTTTTCCTCACTCTCCGCAGTGAGTTCAAACAGGATCCTTGCGGATCTGCCGCCGAAGGTCCTGTGATATCTGCAAAGGAAACGGTACACGATGGGGAAGGCTTCTCTTCCCAGAAGGATGGCCTCCCTGCTTCCGCCCCGCTCCTCTGCGATACGGATGATGCGCTCCAGCATCTGCTCCGGCGTCATCTCATCACTCTTCTCTTTCGTGACGGTTCTGTCATAAATCGCAAACCCGGATTTTCCGTTCTGCTTTACGGAATACAGTTCACTGTCCGCCAGGGAAAACAGGGTTTCATAGTCTCTTCCGTGCTCGGGGACCATAACAACTCCGAAGGAGATTCCCAGGGGCAGTCCGTGTTCTTCTCCCATCAGCGCCGCCGCTTCCTTCAGGAACTGCTCATTCATTCGCTGGGACAGGGAAGCTACGGCCTCGCTCTGGCTGACCCCTTCAAAGAAACACATGAATTCGTCGCCGCCGATCCTGCTGATCACATCCTTCTCACGGGTGTTGTGCCGCAGGACCTCGGAAAAGGCCCGCAGGATCCGGTCTCCCATGTCGTGGCCGAAGATATCGTTCACCAGCTTGAAATTGTCCATATCCATCACGGCCAGAGCGCCCGAGTCGATCTCACACAGCGCAGCGATCCGCTCCGTTCCGCTGGCCTTGTTGAAAAAGCCCGTCAGTTTGTCCACTGCGGCTTCTTCCGTCAGGGACTCGATGGTCTTGTAACTGGAAATGGTGTTGCGGATCCGTCGGATCAGGATCTCCTCGTTAAATGGCTTGCGGATAAAATCGGATGCGCCGGCGGTCAAACCTCTGCGCTCCGACTCCATGTTCCTCTCTCCGGTGAGGAAGATCACGGGGGTGTGTGCCTTGCCCGCTTCGTCCTCCCACATCCGCAAAGCAGAATAGGTTTCAAACCCGTCCATTTCCGGCATCAAAATATCCAGCAGGATCAGATCCGGCTCATTTTTTTCCACGAATCTTAACAGCTCCCGACCGGAGCGAAGACAGCTGACCTTCATGCCGGCGTCATCCAGCATGCCTTTGGCGTTGGTCAGACTCAAGATATCGTCGTCAACAATCACTACCCAATAACCCATAGTCGTCTCCAAAGAAAGAGTGCGGCGGATCGCCCCCCCGATTTTCGTATCGTTTCTGCCGATACGCCATAATATATTAACATAAATGACGGATTTTCGCAGTTTTTTCGCAAAAAAATACCGCTTTTGAATCAAAAAATTCAAAAGCGGTTTCCTATGACCATGTATTTACGCTTCGTAGCGGAAATCGGAAAAGCCTGCTGCCCCGCCAGCTTCTGAGCTGCTCATGACAAAGAGGCCGAAGCGGCAGCCCGTGAAATGATCCAGTCGGAACCGCAGTCCCTGTTCCGGTCCGATCCTGCGCAGCTCCTCTCCCATGCGGAGATAGCCTGTCGCAGAATCCGTCTCCCGGGTCTTTCCGTCCGCAAAGCTGACCTCCAGGCGCACCCGCAAGGAGCTGCCCTCCAAAGGGATCTCCTCCCGAAGGACGGCAGGCTCCTCTCCCAGGGCCCAGACATCGCCGCTCTCGTTGGTGTAGGTAGCGGCAAAGGCGTAGTATTTTCCATCCTTTCGCCGGATGCCCACCTGGAGATAATCTCCCTGGAAGGTGACGAGTCCTGCAAAATCTCCGTCCCGAAGCCCCGTGCCATCCAGGGTCACTTCCCCTGCGCAGCCCGGCGCCAGCATCCGCTGGGTCAGGATGTTTTTCGCATGAAAGATATTCGTGACGGTTCTGTCGGTTTTTATCCGCAGCTCTCCCTTTGCGGCATCACAGGATACCAGGGACAGATCCGGCTCGTGGTTAAACTGCCAGAAGCTCCGGTACCCGAAGCAGCCGAAATGCTGCGGATCCTCCGCGTATTTTGCCTTAGGATCGTACCGGAAATCATCGCTGCCATAGAGCGGTGCATAAGCATATCCGGGGCGCAGATCCGCGGTCTCGATCTCCTCCGCCGCTTTACCGTCTGTTCCGAAGACAAAGGTCTCTCCCGTATAGGTTACGGGAACCAGTACCGGGATCCGTCCTGCGGCGCCCCGATCCTGGAACAGTACCGCGTTCCAGACCCCCTCCGGGCCTTCCACGATACCTCCCTGGGCGATGCCGGAGCCCATAAAGCCCAGATCGTCGTCAAACACATCGCCACCCGTGAACTCTCCCTCCAGAGAATCCGCGGAGAACATGGCCTCCACTCTCCGCCATCTGTCACGCCTTGAGTGAATGAAAAAGACATAATATCTGTCTCCGATGCGGTAGAGATGCGACCCCTCGTACCCCAGGGAAGGATTTCCCGCATCGCTGACGATCATCCGGTGGAGTCCGCCCTCCCGGGGGCCCGTCAGATCATCGTTTAATTCCGTGAGCCACACATCCCGGTTGCCGTAGACCAGGTAAGCTTTCCCCTCGTCAAAGAGCAGGGAGCAGTCGTGGTAGAAGCCCTCGATGGTGCTCTTTTTCCAGGGGCCCTCCACGGCAGGAGCGGTGTAGAGGTAGGTCTTGTGGGTGTCGTTGCAGACGAAGACCACATAGAACAGTCCCTCGTGATACCGCAGGGAAGCAGCCCACATTCCTTTTCCGTAGATCTGCTTTCCGTTCTCCAGACGCTGGGCATCGGTGCCGTCGATGGACTCGCAGACGTAAGCCGCATGCTCCCAGTGAATGAGATCATAGGACCGGAGGATCTGGACCCCCGGGAAGAAATGCATGGTGGTGGTGACCAGATAAAAGGTCCCGTCCACAAAAATGACATCCACGTCGGGAAAGTCCATTTTCAACAGGGGATTCGTCCCCTTGGCTTTTGAATGGTTCATGGTTTTCTCTCTTTCGTTTTTCATTCTCGGAAACTACGCAGCGCGGTCCGTTTCCCTCACGGGCTTCGATGCTTCCTTCGCATCCGGCACCCGGTTCCAAAGGATCAGCAGCACCGCAGCGATCAGAAGGATCGATATGAGCCGACCGGAAAACAGGAAGGAAAACAGTCCCTGCTCCGCTCCCTCCTCCGGTCTCACAAATCCGTTCAGGATGGAGGGTCCTGCGTTGCCCACGGCGTGCAGGATGGCTGCGGGCCAGACAGAGCCGCTTTTTTCCGTAAGGAAGGTCAGGATCACGCCCAGGAAGATACATAAAATACACATCTTCAGGATTCCCAGCCAGGGAAAGCCGGGATAATCGGTGCCGAAATTATGCCCGATGGCAGTGAGGGGTGCGTGCCAGAGTCCCCAGATGACGCCTCCCAGGATCAGAGCCGGTGTCCTTCCCATGAGGCGCAAAAGCCTGGGCATCATATACCCCCTCCAGCCTCCCTCTTCCCCGAAGGCGGCAAAAGAGGCGATCACGCCGGAGGTAATGGCTGCCAGGGGGAACAAAAATACGGTCCTTTTGTCCATGCCGTACTCCAGGTAATACTCCGGGTCAAAAACGCCATTCCCCAGCAGCAGATCCAGGGCGTTTCCCATTTCACTATAAAGCCAGGGAAGGAAGATTGCCAGCAGAAAAATGATCCATTTCCGATTTTTCAGATCGATGCCCAGCATCATGGAATCCCGGCCCGTCAGGGGACAGCCCTCCTTCGTAACAAGGCGGGTTGCTACATGAGCCAGGACAGGCCCCAACATTCCCAGCGCCATCAGACTCTGGACCATATCGGACATATCGTTCCAGAGCTGCCCACCGGTAAGGGCACGTATCGCCAAAAACCAGAGCCACACCGGCACAAAGGCAAAGAGCAGATAGATGAGGAGTCTTTTCAGGTCTTCTTTCCGGGATGCATTTTTCTCAGGAGCCATAGACATCCTCCTTTCTCTCATACAGTGCCGCCGTCAGACGGAAGGACAGATAATACAGCACCAGAACCAGTATGGGGCTCCCCGTTCCAATGGCCATCAGTTCGAAAGAATGTCTCTCCGCAGCGTCCATGATGCGGTCAAAATCCAGTCGGGAGATGATATCAAGGTCTCCGAACAGGGCATACCACGTCACAAGAAGCCCCAGAGTCAGGAAAAATCCCACTTCCACCATGTGCACCTTTTCAGCCCCCAGAAGCAGCAGCAGCGGAAGCTCTATGGCGGCAGCGAAGAGAAGAAACACAAACAGGACAAGGGACATGTACTCGATCAAATGGATCACGTCCCTGATCCTGTCGGTCTGTACTGCCAGGCCTCCCACGCAGATGCTCCAAACCATGGAAAGGGAGTAGAGTACATAGAGCAGGATCCCCATCAGGACATATTTGGAGGCCACATACTCCCGCTTGCTGACAGGGAGAGAAGCCAGGTATCCCCGCCGCCTGCTCTGCTCATCGCAGCGCACGCTCTCCATCAGATATTTGGGGAAAAAGCCCGCAACAAGGAACGAAAAGAAGGCAGGAAAATACAGCACGATATAATCCGGAAGAAAGACCCGCTCCTCATCTATGGTGACATAACCGGCATTTCCCAGAACAAAATCGCTGAAAATGATACGGGTCAGAAACATCACTGCCGTCAGGACCAGAAGAATGGCGCAAAATCGCTTGCCTCTGATGGCGACAAAGTCTTTGTACAGGAGTCCTTTCATCAGATCACACCCCGCTTTCTCCTAAGGATCAGCACAGCGAGCCCGTAGCTGGCGCAGGTGACAAACAGTGCGCAAAGTACCGGAATGTAGGCTCTGTGCTCCAGCGTCTCCAAAAAGTCCCAGAGCCTCTCAATACTCATCTCTCCTTCCGTCTCTCCCCTGTCGCTTGCCGCAATGCTCAGTGCGATCTCCTTCCATTTCTCCCACCGGAGCAGAAGGTACAGTGCCACCAGGGTAAGAAGGGACAGGACCTGCGCCACCGATTCCTTTCCGTGGCCCAGCAGAATGCAATACAGGATCGCAAAAGCAGAATACATTGCCACAACGGACGCGCCGGAGAAAATGATCCCCAAAAGAGCGCCGAAGGTCAGGATATCCGCCAGAGCGCTCATGACACCGGCAACGAGAATATCCGCCAGAATGCCAATCCCCGCCAGGGCAAAAATGGTCAGATATCTGGCCAGAAGCCTTTTCGGTGCGGAAAGAGGCAGACTCCCCGCAACCCTGGCAAAAGAAGCCTTTCCGTCCGCCGCAAACACATTTGTCATATCTCCCACCGCCACCAGCGGGATCAGCAAAAAGAAAATCGGCGGGATGGTGGCCATATAGTCCACTTCCAATGGACTGGCCTGGGCTCCTTCGATGATCTTCCCTCCCACCGCCGCCAGGTTTCCGAAGCGGCAGCTCAGGACGTACATGGCCGCCACGGCCATGACACCCACGATACAATACCCGAAGACCATAAGCTGCTTTTTCAGGCACATGATGTCTTTCAGGATCAAACCTTTCACGAAATCACCTCTTTCAGTGTCCTTTGTCTCTTCTGCCGGCGTTCACGTAATAGATCATAATCTCCTCCAGCGCCGCAGGCTCCAGTACCATGTCAGGATAGAGCTTCTCCGCTGCTTTCCGGTCGTTCACGCAGACGGTTGCGCCGTAGGTTTCCTCCTCCACACCCACGATGAGAGAGGTACTCACCTTCGACAGGTCGGCCTTTTTACACTTCAGGAGTCCATGTTTTTCCAGGATCTCGTCCTTGTTTCCCTTCAGGACGATCCTGCCACCGTCGATAAAGACCACCTCATCCGCGATCTTCTCAAGGTCGGATGTGATGTGGGAGGAAAGCAGGATCGTATGATCCTCCTCCACCACGAAATCCCGGAAGATCTCGATCATCTCGTTGCGAACGATGGGGTCCAGACCGCTGGTGGGCTCGTCCATCACCAGAAGCTTTGCGTGATGGGACAGGGCCACGGCGATCTGCAGCTTCATCCGCATGCCGCGGGAAAAATTGCCGCAGGCCTTACGGGAGGGCAGGGAAAAGCGCTTCAGATAGTCAAAATATGCCGCTTCGTCCCAATTTTTGTAGATGTTTTTCATCATCAGGTTGATGTCCTTCCCCGTCATGAAATCGTGGAAGCCCATCTCGTCAAAGACCACGCCCACATCCTCCCGGAGGTAAGCCTTGTCTCCGCCCACGTTCTCGCCGAAGAGCCTCACCTCTCCGCTGTCCCGGGCGATGATATCCAGGATGAGGTTGATCGTGGTAGTCTTACCGGCGCCGTTCTGACCGATGAAGCCGCACACGGATCCCTCCGGCACGGAGAAACTCACCCGGTCCAGCTTGAAGTCGCCGTAATCCTTCACCACGTCCTGAAGCTCGATCACGTTTTTTGTCTCGTCACTTTCCGTCTTTCCCATTTTTTTGTCCTCTCAGCCCGGTCTTTCAGGCCTTCTCTCCACGCGAAGCGCATTCCGAATGCAGCATCAGCGATTTCCTTCCGCCTTCTCCTCGTAGATCAGGCGCAGCATCTCCTCCATCTCCTCCCGGGAAATCTTCCCCAGGAGCGCTTTATCCACCGCCTTGTCCAGGTATTCCTCAATGGCGTAGCGCATATTTTCCTTCAGCAGTTCGCTGTTGATGCCCTTCACGAAGCTGCCTTTTCCCACAACGGATTCGGTGTAGCCGTCCCGCTCCAGGTCTTCGTACGCTCTCTTGGTGGTGATGATGCTGATCTTCAGATCCTTCGCCAGGACCCGCATGGAGGGAAGGGCGTCCCCTTCGCTCAGCTCTCCCGACATGATCTGCTGCTTGATCTGCTCCTCGATCTGCTCGTAAATGGGCACTCCCGAGGAATTGTTGATAATGATATCCATGGATTTTTCCTTTACCGCGCGTTTGGGCGGAGGATGGCCTGTCCTCCACCATGCTTATTGTGTATATCCAATATATACACTTTGGAAACCATATGTCAACACCATTTTTATAAATCACCAAAACAAGAGCCGGAGAGGAAACCTCTCCGGCTCTGAATACTGATATTCATTCATGGATCTCTGAAAACCCGCACAGCAGCTCCCCGCACTCCTTGCAGCGAAAGAGATGGCAGATCAGCTCCCCTCTGTCGAAGCGCCCCAAGGTGGCCCCGGGATCCGTCTCCCCGTAGGCATTTAACAGCCAGTTCCAGTTCTTCTCCAGCTCCTCCATCACATCCGGCGTCAGATCCTCCGGCTCCAGATTCCCCAGGTAGACGGCGGGGGCATCGCAGTGATTCGCCCAGAAGGAAGTGTCCCTGCCGTTAATGTAGAAGGGCAGATTTCCTCTGAACACGCCGTTTTTCCCGTCAAAGATCCGGTATTCCTTTCCCAGATTTCGGAACAGGTCCTCCTGATTCTCCACCACGCATTTCGGGCAGATCTTCCTGGTTTTCTCCGCGAAGATTGCCTCGGGATCCTCGTAAGTATCGCTGTAGTACAGATCCGTCTTTTTTCCGCAGATCTCGCACTCCGCTTCCGCCACCGTCAGGGTGCCGTCGGCGATGGGAAAAGGATGATAGGGGAAGGAATAGTCGTGGATCCGCAGGACTTCCGCCGCCACCTTGTCCACATTTTCCTTCACCACCCGGGCCTCATACTCGCTCTTTTTGTCCGGCTCACTGATGAGGACCTTTTCCATCTGCACCAGCTTCTCCCGGATATGAGGGTTGATGTAATCGCACAGCACGATCTGGTGCTTGTTCCGCACCAGCACCGCATGCTCACCGCCGCCGTAATGCAGCTCCCCCACCAGGGCTTTTCCCTTAAAGTACCCGGGGATCACCAGCATAAAGGCGGAATGATCCTCCGTAGCGAGGATATTGTAATTGCTCAGGGGTTCGATCTCTCTGGGATCCCACATGGAATGTTCCTCCTGTTTGTTATGACAGTCCTGTCATCTATGCAGTCTCTTCCGTCTCCACATAACCGTAGCGGTTCCGAAGCATGTCAAAGGTCACTTCGTCCACGATCCGTTTTACGGTCTCAAAGCCGCAGAAATACCGACTCCTGCGCTCGTAAGCAATGATCTCGGAAAGGTGTTCCCTGACACCTTCTCCCAGATCGAGACCCATGTCGGAAAAACAGCGAACGCCGTACTCCGTATACTCTTCGAGGGAGAAGGGCTGGCAACAGAGATCGTCCACATTCAGGAACCATCCGATGGTATTTTTCATTCGCTCGACATTTACCGCATCCATGGCGGGGACCCGGAAGATCAGGAACTGATCCTTGACGGTCTCCCGGAGTCTGGCAAACACTGCCCGCATTTCCGGCCCTTCGATGCGGTCCATCCACTTGGTGATATCGATACAGAGCACTCTGGGGTAAGAGGGTGCCGTCAGGATCCCGTCGTTATCCAGCACGTGAAGCAGCAGATCCCGGTCCGAGGTGAGCTGCGGCCCCTCGGCCTCCACGATATCGGGGATCCGCAGGGAATAATACCCGATGGGCAGCTCGCCTGGGCGAAAGCATATGTTCCAGAGATCCCGCAGAGTCTTCACCCAGGTCTTGTATCCGTCTCCGTCAGCGATGGAAAGGAGCACTGCACGCTTTCTGAGGGAAAAATACTCATTGGTGTAGAGTGCGGAAAAAGTATCCCGGTAATCGGCCACGTAAGCCTTTAATTCCTCGGCCCCCAGCAGCTTTTCCGTTTTTTCTTTTAGTTCCTCATAGTTCAGCTCGACATCTTCCATTTTCTTTTCCTCTTGCATGAAAGGTGATCAGACCATCAGACGAATCCCAGCCTGGTCTTCTTTTGCAGCAGTTCCTTGAATTCCTCCGCAGACTCCGCCTTCCGGAAATCGTCCGCCGTCAGGGTGATGAGGGATGCATCCAGTGGTCTGCCGCCCAGCTGAGCCTGTACCCGGAGGGCAGCCTTGGCTGCGGTGCGCTCATAGAGATTCCGCACAAAGCGGGCGTTGGAGAAGGACTCGCTTTCCAGCACCTCCTGCGACAGCGCCATGAAATATTCCTTCGCCGCATCTGCCAGGTCGTCTTTGACCTGATAGGTCTTTGTCGCCATGCTCATGAAGATCCGGTAGAGCTCGTCTCTGGTAAAGTTTCGGAACTTGATCTCGTGAGGGATCCTGCTCTTTAAGCCGGGATTGGCCTCCAGCATTTCCTTCATGCGGTCGGAGTAGCCGGAGAAGATCACGATGAAATCCTGCCGGTGGTTTTCCATCTGGGTCAGCAGAGTATCCAGAGCCTCCTTGCCGAAATCCCGCTCGTCATTGTTGCGGTACAGGGTGTAGGCCTCGTCGATGAAAAGCACGGAACCGTAGGCATCCCTGCAGATGGCATTGGTGATGGGCGCCGTCTCGCCGATGTATTTTCCCACGAATTCCCTGCCGGAGCGCTCGAAGAACTGCCCCTTGGAAAGGACGTTCCGCTCCTTCAGCACCTTCCCCAGGAGTCTGGCCACGGTAGTCTTGCCGGTGCCGGGATTTCCCGTAAAGAGCATGTGCATGCAGGGTTTCTGATCGGCGGGCATTCTCGAGGAAACCTCCAATTGCGCCAGGATCTCGTCCACACGCTCCCGGATCTCGTCGATGCCGATCATTTCGTCCAGCCCCTCCAGGCCGCCCTGGTCCTGTCTGCAGCGAGCCAGCATGGGTGCCAGGTCTTCCTCCCGGATGGTTTTTCTGTCTTTTAAGTCGAACCCGACCTCCTGCGACATAGCTCTCCTCCTTATCTCCGTCCGCTGCTTCTGCACCAGGATATCCTCCGTCAGCATTTCCACGGAGCGGAAGCCGTAAAAGTGTTTCTGATTGCGTTTCTGGATGATCAGCTCTTCCAGCTCATCCCGGGCCCCGTCTTCCACCTGATATCCTGTACGGGAAAGAAGCTGCACCGCAAACTGCGCGTATTGCTCGGTGGTAAAGGGCGGTACATCGATGACGATGAGAGGATAGACCTCCCGGATGGCCCGCAGGACCCGCTCCTTCTCCGCGCCTTCCATGTAGGGGATCTTAAACACGGGCAGAACCTCACTGCCGTTTTCCCGCATTTCCGTCATGAACTCATGGAACCTGGCCGTACCCGCATCCACCGTCTTGAAGGTCAGGTCAAAGGCCACCATCTGTCCCTTCATCTGACTCTCTCCGATGATGGAAGTCATTTCCTCATAGGGACGATCCTTTTTCACCTCCCGGATTTTGGACGTCCTCCCCTGGATATCCCGGACATCGCAAAGGTAAAGCACCTGCCGCAAAGTGGAGATGTAGCGGGAAAACCCGTCTCCTCCCGAGATGGAGAAAAGAATGGCGCAGCGGGAGAAGAATTCCTGCTGACACTCCGCTCCGGGCGAGGTGGAAATGGCGACAATGTCGGCACAGAGCTTTTTAAAATCCTCCATGCCCACCAGGGTGTCCAGATTCGTCATGGTAAAAATGCTCCGGATTTTCTCCGGGCCACCCCCTTCGTCGTCCTCTTCCGCATCCTCGGGATCTTCTCCCCCGGTACTCGTAATATCCGCAACGGAATAAAAGGACTCTTCCGAAAGGTCCAGCGCCTTCCAAAGCTCCTCCGCGATGGTATTCAGGCAATGCTCTCTGGTGTTCAATACGCTGAATTCCAGGGACCGGCACGCCTCCTTGTGCTCGTCAAAGAGGTCCTGACGAAAGATCTTCCGGTAATGGTCCAGCACATAATCATCGATCTGTTTTTCTCCGATCTTCCGTCTGTCCTGAGGACCGAAGAAAAACATCATCTTAAAGACAGTCACTTTATCATTCATGCTTAGGATTCCTTCACGATAACGCCCTTTGTCTTCAGCTCCTCCACGGCATCGTATCCGCCGGCTGCCAGGATCCGTCCCCTTTCATCCACCTCCACGGCGGTGCGGACATGGTCGGAATTCATGCTCCATATGTGTTCTTCCACGAAAAAGCCGCCTCCCGTGCGGGGTTTTTGCTCAAAGGAAGTATCCTCCATCCATTCCGTCCGGTGGATGATCTCCATCAGTTCCTCTGCAGTGATCGTTTTCTGTTCGCTCATGTATCCGCCTCCCTTCAAAACGGGGCGTTCCCCCAAAGATATTATATCACCCGGAAGGGCGTAATGGGTAATTCGACGGAGTTTCCCGATTTTTTTCCTGTTTTTTGTGCGTTTTCTTTGCCAGAACAGGGTTCCTTGTGTAAAATGGGTATATAACAAAAAACGGCTCCCGCAAGGGGCGCCCACAAGGAGGATTTCTATGTCTGTTTTTGATGATACCTTACAGAGAATCGTTAACATGGACGACAGGGAGAAAATGGCTCTGGCCGCTTCCAGCTTCCGGGATGTCTATCCTGCAATGTGCCGTTTCGATGACGAGCCCGACGCAGACGGACATTACATCTTCACCATCATCCTTGCCGGCGTTCTGGCTGCAGACGGCAAGTTCAATGATTATGAGCTGGGCATGGCTGCCGGCATCCTGAAGGCCGTAGGATATGATTTCTCCTCTGACGAGCTTGCCAATATCCTGGCAAAGATCCTGAAGGGCCTGGATGTTTACAAGATCATCGGCAACTTCAACAATACGCTTGATGAGGATGAGAACGTTGCATTCGTCACCCTGGTGGCTACCATCTGCTCCATCGATGACAGGATCAGCAAGGAAGAGGTGGCTCTGATCCGCGATCTGCTGGAGGGCTGATCCGGCCGCTGACTGTTTTCCTGATATATTCGAAGAACCGGAAGAGCATTGCTCTCCCGGTTCTTTTTGGTTGTATCAGTTTGGCAATCGGCTGCCGTGCTTGCACGGCGTCACCGGTTTTTCAATATCTGGAGTAGGACACCCCCAGCTCCTGCAACTTGGCGATGCGGTCATGAGGCTCGGGATGGGAGGAATACAGCGCCTTGAAGAAGGAACTCTTGGGTTTCCCCCAGGTGATGGTATCCAGCGCTGCTGCCAGATGATCGCCGTACCCGATCTCGTAGGCATACCGGTCCGCCTCGTACTCATTGGCTCTGCTGGACCACATCAGGAAGAGCATGCAGAATTTCGTCCACAGGAAGACCAGCAGTGCGGAGAATATATCCAGCAGTCCGAAGATCAGACCCACGATATCATCCCCATCCTTCCGGAAGAGATTCAGGGTCGCCCAGGCCGCCTTGATGTAGTAGAACACCCGAAGGACCAGCAGGAATGTGGTAATGATGATATTTCCGCCGCCGATCATCAGCTGGATCACGGTATGATGCATGGCCAGATGCCCCAGCTCGTGAACCAGGATGCCTTCGATCATCTCCTCCGGCAGATCCAGCAGCCCCTCCGTCACGCAGACAGTCCGCTTTCCGATGGCATAGGCGTTGGGTTCCGGATCATGCATGACCTTCAGGATGATCACATCGGGAAGGGCGTTGCCGGATTTTTTCTCCGCCGCTGCCTGCACCCGCTGTATGATGGGGGTGATCTTCTCCCGCATGTCCAGTCGCCGCATTTTCCGTGCTCCGGCGAAAAATCCCAGAGCCCACTCCCCCAGAGGAGAGAGGGACAGGAGCACGCTGACGACATAAGCAATACCCACATATACCATCTTCCGAGGCTCACCGTCGGAAAACCAGACGATGATCAGGGCCGCATTCAGGAAGAAAAACACGATGGATCCCAGATTGCTGAGCCGAAAGATACTTTTGAGCACATGGAACAGATACATAGATCACTCTCCTGCCTTGTTTTCTCTGCGTTCCCGCACTGCCTGCTCGAAGGGGGATAAGGCTTCCCCGGCGTCCTCTGCAGGATCCTCTGTGAGACCACCCGCCGGGTCTTCCGTGAGATCCTCTGCGGCATTCGCTGCGGGGTCTTCCGTCTCCAACGTCTGCGGATACTGTACTTCCAGTCTGTCCGCTGTCTCCCGGTAATGCCGGACGCTCAGGCCGATCCAGATGATCAGCGGGATCAGAACGACAGCCAGAACCACCCTGCGAATAGTGCGGCTCCAGTAGCTCCGGGCATACTCTCTTGCCTTGCGATCCGACGCAGCTTTGGAGAGCTCCCGGGCCTTGCGCTCTGCCTCGGCCTTTGCTTTCTCTGCCGCCAGACGCTCTGCTTCCAGTCTCTCCACTTCCGCTTTCGCCGCTTCTATCCCGGAGGCCGCCTCTTTTTTCAATGCGGTAAATGCATCCGTCTTTGCTTTCTCTTTGGAAAATTCGGGCGTGCTGTGGGAAGTACCCTCTGCTTTGGGCGGTTTCGGTGAAACGACCTTTTCCTCCGGCTCCGGTTTTTTGATGGGTTTCGGCCGAAATTTTTCCGCCGGAGGGGCCTCATGCTTCGGCGGATCGGGGCGCATGGAAACCCCGGCCGGCCTTGCCGCACCGCAGATATCGCATTCCGTTAAGGAATCATCATTATATGCATCACACTGCGGACATTGCCAGCTCATCTAAGCCTCCTGCGTTTCCTACACCTTGCGGGCCATCTTTTGCACCACAAGCATTTCCGAACGCAAAAACCGTCCGGATCCGTCCTCTTTGTAGAAGGTATAGCCCTTCACCCCGGAGAGCACGGTCTGCTCCGAACTCACATATCCCATGGATTTCAGAGCCTTTTTGTCAAATTCGATGCCATGCTCCGGCCAGGGCTTCGCAAATCCCTTCGCCACAGCAGCCTTTTTATCCTCTTTGTTCTTCTTCCGCAACCGATAGGAGAGCTTTATCGCCTCCCAGTCGGAAAAAGCAACCGCGGTCTCTTTCATTTACTCTTTCCTCGCCATTTTCTGCACCACAGCCATCTCTGCGCGGATGAACTGATCGCTGCCGTCGGGGCGGCTGAACCGGTATCCGTTCACCCCACCGATGGTATCTCTGGCCACGGCGGAAAATCCCTTCTTTCCGATGACCTCCGGATCAAAGGTGATCCGATGCTCCGGCCAGGGATCGCACAGCTTCACACCGCCGGATACGGGGCCGTGAGTTGTCGTCTCCTTTTTCGTTTCCGGTGCAGGTTTGGGCACTGTCGTCTCTTTCCTTGCTTCCGGGGCCGCAGCCTTCGTTCCTGCGGAAGGAGAAGAGGCACTTCCGCCCCCGGCGTAGCCCATGCCCACCACCATTTCCTTCCGGAAGAAGGTGTAGGTGGAATCCGCACGATAGAAACGATATCCCTTGATGCCGTCCATGAGGAAACGGCTCACGCCGACGAATCCGCGGCTCTTGATCTTCTCGACATTGAAGGAAATGCCGTGCTCCTCCCAGGGATCTTCAAATCCCAGGCTGCGCTTCAGCAGTCCTTCCAGGGCCAGTTCCACCTTGGAAAGGACTCTCTTTTTGCCGTCAGAGGAGGTGAGCTCATACTTTTTCTCGGAGCCCTCCGTCACTTTTTTCAGCCCCTCGATGCCGCGCTTTTCAAAGGCCTCCGCATCCAGGATGATCTCATGCTCCGGCCAGGGTTCCTCGATGATCCGCTCCTCTTCCTTCAGACGCTTCAGCACCTCCAGTGCGGTGGGGCGCTCCTCGGGATCCTTTTTCAGCATATCCTCGATGAGGGAACGGTATTTCTTCTTGTCGATGGCGGGGCTGATCTTCAGCTTTGCCCCTGCATTCACGGCTACCCAGGCATAGATCTTCTTCCCCTTGGCAGCGCGCTTCTGCAGTTTCTCCGGAAGGTCCGTCACCTCCGGCAGTTCCCCGCTCAGGTAGAAATGAAAGATCAGTCCCAGGGAGAAAATGTCGGATTTCTGGGTCAGTGTATGGGCCGCAGCTGCCATTTCCTCCTCATCCTCCAACTGGGAGTAAAGTCCCAGCTCGGGGGAGTAGTAGTTCACGTCACCCACGATCTCATCCGGCTTGTCATCCAGGGGATAACTGCTGTCAAAATCGATGAGCTTTGCCACGTAATTGCCCGCGGCATTGCGCACCAGCAGCACGTTTTTCAGCTTCAGGTCACTGTGGACGATGCCCAGCTTATGGACGCTGGAAAGAGCTCCTGCCGCCGTCTGCATCAGGAGTTTTTTCACATCCACGGACAGGCTCCGCAGCACGCCCTCCAGCTCTTCCTCCGGAACCACGCCCTCGACGAATTCCGCCGCTTCCGCGTATTTGTTCTCTATCATGAACTCCGCTTCCGGGATCACGATGTTACCGCCGGAGCCGGTGATGGTCCGGATCAGGGAGTTGACGGTGGTCCTGGTCTTTACGAAATGATCGAAGAGCTTCTGATTGTGGGCGAAGGTCTTGGCATCCAGGGTTCCGTTTTTCACGGGGGCCGCGGGAGTGTTGTATTTTTTCAGAAAATACTTCTTACCGCCCTTTTTCGCAAGGGCGGTCTCTCCGCACTGACTGTTTTTCCATTCGCCTATGACGGTATAGCCGTTTACGGTCATGATACCGGCTCCTTTCAATCTTCACTGACATATCTGTCGGGAAATGCGATGTAATCGTGGAGATAGTTTTCAAACAGCGCTTCCTGCAGAGATCTCTTCAGCTGCAGCACGGTTTCGTCCGCAGGGGAAGGCTCCGCAGTGCCCTCCGGAACTGCCGGCTTTTCCTCTTCCGGCTTCAAGCTGATGCCGGTGGCATAGTCGTACTCCAGCAGGTCGGGCATTTTTTCCAGATATTTTTCCTGCAGCGCTTCCAGACGCTTTTTCGCGCTCTCCTGCAGGCTTTCAAAGGAGTCGTAGCCAAAGAATTTCATCGCCATGGTGGAGCTGTCGTCGTGCCTGCCGTGCTCTTTGAAAAAGTCGGTGAGGCGCTCTCCCATCTCCTTTTCCGACTTCGATATGACAGCTGTGTCAAGCAGCAGTTTTTCGAAGGCCATGGGCGACAGGAACTGTTTGGAATCAAAGCAGCCGTCGCTGGCGTTAAAGAGAATGCAGGGCTTTTTAAAGGTCATGAAATCACAGCGGATCCGGATGCCCTCGGTGTTGTTGGCCCGGATGTAATTCGTCATGCCGCCGTCAGGGCCTTCCTCGTCCGGCAGGAGCTGACGCAGTCCTTTGCTTTCCTCCCAGACGTAAGGTCTGGAATCACCCGCCGTCAGGTACACGGCCCGCACCCCGTCCTCGGTCTCACGATACAGGGTGAGGCACAGAGTGGTACCCAAAAGAGCCAGTCCGGAATACGCGGACTCATAGGTGAGTCCTGCCCGCTCCGCCACCAGCTTCAGGCCTTCCACGACCTCGGAGGTGAGATGTTCCTCTGCTTTTTGTAATTGTGCTCTTCGTTCTTCCGCGGGGAGTGCACTGAGATGATCGATCCAGCCCGGACAGTCAAAGGGCGGATCATTATAAAGAAATATATGCAAAAAAATCCCGGCAACGATGCGGGATGCGAAATATCCGCTTTTCTTAATGTTGTTGACGTTGTCCGTGTAACAATCACGAACGGCAAACAGCTCAAAAAACGAATCTCTGATGTAAGTTTCAAATGCCGGCGGCATATCCCCGCCGTACTGCTGTCCGAAGAGAACCTTCGGAAGAAGTGCCGGATCAAAAAGCTCCGGGCGGATGTTCTGATGACGGATCGCAGCGGCTCCCCCAAGCCCGTCCGCAACCAGAAGCAGTCTGTCATTCACAAGGGGGAGAGCATCCTCCCCCTTGTAGACGATCGTACCGTCCGGCCGCTCTTTAAAAGCCTGCCTGTAAACCGTTAATTCCACTTAGAAGGATCCCACCATCAGATCGATCGCAGACTGGATGTCCACATCCGCGAGACCGGTTCCTGCGGGGGAGAAAGCGGGCCAGTAACGGTTCCACGCCTGCATCTCCGTCCAGGGATATGCATTGGGAACGAATGCTACCAGTCTGCCTGCCTTGGGCTGATAATTGCTGGTAAGAGTCTGATCGGTGCCCTCCCACCATGCAGCCAGCTGCTTGATATCCTCGGGCATTCCCTGAGGATAGGATGCTTCGCCCTTGTTCTTGCCCAGCTCATGCGCGGGAGCATCGGAGAACACCAGGATCGCATGACGTCTCTTGGCACCCTCGGTGGTCCAGTCGGACTTCAGCGCCACAGCGATGGCTTCCAGTGCATCCTCTTCCGTGTCAGCGCCGCCGTTTGCTTCGATGCCGTTTACGAATGCCTTGAAATCGTCGGTCTCGTCGGGCAGCACGAAGAATTTGGACTCATCCATGGGGCTGCGGTCTGCCTTATAGTCGCCGAATGCGATGACCTTGATGCGAAGCTGTTCCACTTCCTTGTCGTTCTCGTCCATCGCATCCACAAATCTCTGATAGAAGGAGAGTGCGTTGCTTTTCACCTCATCGATGATGGGAGCCATACTTCCCGTCTTATCGATGCACATGACGATGTCCACGCAATACTCGCCCATACCCTGTCCAGCCATACCATATCCTCCTTGTATGCGCCTGCCCGTCCCCTCCTCACATAATTTCGGAAACTACAGGCAATTTGATAGAAAATACCGTTAATTGTATGATAAAATGTCTATTGCGGAGTTTCAAGTGATTCCGCAAATATTTCTCTGTTTTTCGTTACTTTGAAGGAGGGAACTCTATGCTTTTATCCGGCATTTTTCACACGGGGGAAGGAATCTTCTGGATCCTCTGTTTTTCCGTGGCACTCATTCTCTTTATCGCCGGCATTGCTTATCTGATCATCCAAAGAAAGGTACGGGGTGAGGATCTGGCCAAGGCAACGGTGTTTGAATTCATCGCAGCCGTCATTCTCTTCCTGCCGGGAGAACTCTTTGACAACGGTACATTGCGGGTGATCCCGGTACTGAAGGGCACGGAGAGTCTGCTGACCTCCATCCTGCGGACCATCAACATGTACATGGGCAACGACTACTCCGAGGTGGCCCTGGAAGGACATCCCGTATTTTCCACCGCCTATGCGGCCCTGATGACCGCTACCAACATTGCTCTGCTGGTCTTTGCCTTCGGATTTTTGATCAAATTCCTGGACGGCCCGCTGCAGAAGCTCCGTCTCCTCCTGCGGGGGAAGAGAAATACCTATCTCTTCACGGACATTAACGAAAAGACCATGACCATCGCGGGATCCGTTCCGGACAAAAACAGATCCCTGGTCTTCTGTTCCCAGGGCACCGAACTGACTCCGGAACAACGGGAACGGATCGAGGAAATGGGCGGCATCTATGTCAACGATCCCCCGGAGATTCTGATCCGCAAGGCCCAGAAAAAGGGAGAAAAGCTGGAGATCTTCCTCTTCGGAGACTCCGAGGATTCCAACCTGTCGAAGCTTTCCGAACTGTGTGCCGTCTTTGAATCCCTGACACCGAAAAAGGTGCGGATCTATGTGGAACTTTCCCAGACTCCCTGGGATCTCTACGATCACTTCCTGGAGCGCAACAACGCAGAATTCGGCGACAACCTCATCATCAATTTCGTCCGTACCGAAGAGAATTTCGCTTACAACCATCTGCTGAAGCACTCCATTTTCGAAGGCGCCATCCCGCAGAAGGCGGAGAATGGCGAAGAGCCCGCCCGGAAGATCGGCGTCCTCATCGCCGGCATGAACCAGCGAAACCTGGAGCTGTTCAAGGCCATCCTGCATCTGTCCCAGATGCCGGGCTACCGCCTTTCCATTCTGGTGCTGGATGCGGATCCCTTCGGCTGGGAGCACATGCTGCAGATGATCCCCGAGATCCACAAGAGCACGGAATTCAGCGATGCCCTCTATGACCTGCACTATTTCGAGGGTGTGGATTTTGCTACCGACAAGCCGGAACAGGCTGCGGAAATGTATCTCCCCGATTTTACCTTCGCCTTCGTGAATGCAGAGGATGACCTGATGAATCTGAACCTGGCGCTGCGACTCCAGACCTTCCGCTATCGCAGAGGTCAGCTGGAGGGCTACCGGATCCAGGTCAACATCACCGACCGGAAGCTTTGCACCCACTGGAACACGGAACTCTTAAAGAACCTCACCATCGTGGGCGACACGGCCTCCACCTACGATTACGGCTTCGTCACCATGTCCGACATCGAGCGCGCCTCCGTTGCCATCCATTATGTCCGCTATCCGAAGAACACGCCCGAGGAGGATGCGGCAGGCAAGAAACCCAATAAGACCTGGACCCAGTATTGCAACGACGAGTACAACCGCCATTCCGTTTATGCCCGTACCTTAAGCTTTAAGTACAAGGTGGCCATCATCGACGAGTTCTACGGCAGTGACTACAGCATCACCTCCACGGACCGGACCTGGAAGATCTACGAGCACATGCGCTGGGATGTCTACACCAGAACTCTGGGCTACGTCTTGACGGAGCAGCCTCTGAAGGATGCCGTGGGCAAGCCGGAGCGCCCCCTGCGGGATCTGGCCAAAGCCCACTCCGACCTGGTGCCTTACGAGGAGCTGGACGAGGAAACCAAATCAAAGGACGCCCTGAAGCTGACCCCCGAGATCGTAGCGATCCTGAAGAGCATCTAAGGCTCCAGGCCTCTTCTCTCGATCTCCGCTTCGTTTTCTTCCAGCTGCTTCCGGAAGACTTCGGATCCCGTGGCATTTGCCAGTTTCTCCAGGTACTCGCTTAAGGCAAAGTACGCGTAGCGGATCTCCTTGTCCTTTTTCCGGCCTTTTCCCATCTCCTCCGCAAGCTCGATCAGGAGTCTGCAGTTTTCCACCTGGGTAAAGAGGTAATCCGGCCGCTCCTCCCGCTGGACGAGCAGGGCAAAGGCCATTTCCAGCATTTCCTTTGCTTTTTCGTACTCTCCCAGGATCCGGTACATCACTCCGAAGGCACGGTAATAGCGCTCTCCGATCTCCAGCCCTTCTCCGGTCCAGCCGTTCTGGAAGAGCAGCACGCTGCCTGCCTTGACCGTGGGCTCATACTCTTTCAGATGATCCACCTGCCGCAGTGCATCCCGTTTTTTCAGATGGGGCAGTGCCTGGGCAGATACCTCGCAGAAATCACAGATCAGCTTCGAGAAGGAATAGGAAAGAGCCAGGAACCGTCTGTCAAAGGTGCCGTCCTCGTTCCGCTCCTTGCCCCGCAGGGACGCAAAATACATAGCTCCCAGACCTTCGTCCGCATAGAGTCCCAGCATGAAATTGTCCTCGCCGCTGACCTCCGTCATGGGACGCAGCATGGGCAGGATATCCCAATCGGGATCGTATACTTCCTCTCTCTCGAAAAGCTCCATGTAGGTCCCGCAGATATCTTCGTAGACGTCCATGATGAGCTTGTTCATCTGGGGCTGTTCCGCTTCCGGAATATTGGCATTTCGGAGCACCTCGGCATACTGAATAAGCACCTTAGCGCGGAGCACCTCTTCCCATTCGTCGGGGAAGCGTTTTTTCATCTCCATCACATGGCCGTAGGCCTGCCTTATGACTTCCCCTGCCTTCACATTCTGATCGCAGTCAAAAAGGATCTTCGCCAGATTTCTCTCGTAATCGATGATCTCCAGGTAGTCCTCCCGCTGCCAGGATTCCTTCCGCTCCTCCGTCTGGGCCACCATCCGCTGCTGGACTACCGCAGCCTTCAGATAATCCGCCTCCACATAGCGGCCTTCCAGGTAGATGTTCACCAGCCGCCTGGACGCTTCCAGACAGCCCCCTTCCGAGGATCTGGTAAGGAGCTTCACGGCTCTCTCCGTATCCGTCTCCACATCGATGCCGTAGAGGTACGCCAGCGCGATGAAAAAGAGATGATCGGGATCGTCGTTTTCCTTCATCCCTTCCACCTGAAACTGTCGGAGCAGCGCCTCGGTGACCTCGTCCTCACGATTGACATCCACGGGATCCGGCAGGGCTTCGTACCCGTTTTTCAACGCCTCCCGGTCAGTGTCCACCGCCTGGATGGGAAGCACTGCCTTTCCCTGTTCCCGCACCATGGGATATTCCGTGCGCCTGATGTAATTGTCCTCATTCACCAGGTTGGGGGTCACCACCAGGGTCACCAGCTTTGACTTCAGGATGGCGTCCCCGATGGCGTCGTTGTAGTTTTCTCCCGGCACCAGATACTCATCGTACCAGATGGCCACATCCCGCATGAACTCGTTGTTGTGAATGAGTCGCATGATCCGGTTGGCGTACTGCCTGTCCTTCTTGCGGTAGCTCAGGAAAATGTATGCATCAAAAGCATCCCGGATCCTGTCAGAGATCTTCTCATCCAGCAGGATGTCATCCAGAAAAGCGACGAGCTTATGCTCGAAAGAAAGGGCCGTCTCATCGTGTTTTACGGCATTGAGGTACTGGATCTTGCCGCAGACTGCACTGAAAACGGAGGCAATGTCCGGCTCCTCCAGAATGGGAAGCAGAGCGATGTGTTTTTCCTGCACCCGGTAGAAGATTGCCTTCCGCTGGGCGCAATCGTCATGCAGGAAGGACAGGGTGACGGGACATACCGCCAGCCGCACGGAATCCAGCACTTCGTCCGTGATGTCCGCCGGATCTTTGGAATAATAGAATGCAACATCCGGAAACAGTTTCATGATCTGATCCGTGATGGGCTCCAGAAAAACATCAAAATCCTGTTCCGATGCAAAATACAGTACTCTTACCAGCCCATTGGGCTTTTTCCCCAGATACGTTCTGTATTGCAGTTCCCCCATACCATCTCCTTTCGTATGTGCGCCCAAATGCGGGCGTGTTACCCGGTCTGCGAAACGCCTGCCCGGCAGGTCACTCAAAGTACATTGCGATGATGGCTACTTCTCCGTTCTTGATCACCACCTTCGCGACCATTCCGTCCTTCGTGTAGGTAAAGCCTCCCGTGCTCAGCTCCAGGGATGCGTTACCGTTCTTCACGAAGACGCCTTTCTCCGCCATTTTCTGATCAATGTGGAATCCCAGGAAATGCCACATATCCTCCTCGGAATCCCCCACCTCCAGACCGCCCAGGCATACGACGCCGGGCTTATCTATGACAATGTTGTCAGATCCGTCCTGTCCCAGGAGCTTGTCTCCCGCCGTAAAGGGAATGGAAGTAAGCCCCAGCCAGCCGTGGATCTTGCGTTCCGTTGCGCGTTTGGTAAAGACGTCATCGATCCGGTCTCCCACACGGTCAAAGAAATTGTGGATGTGCACCAGAGCCCGCTGGCCCCAGGTATAATCGGATGCCTTCCCCAGGGATGCGGACTGTCCGTCCTTGGTGATGATCAGCTCCCGATCCTCCGGGTTCACCTTCGCCGGTTCCTCTGCATTCCCTTCCTGCGATTGTTCCGCAACGTCTGCGTTCTCTTCGGCACCCTCCGCCGCAGGAACTTCATCCTCTGTCTGTCCGGTGCTTTCCGTAAGATTCGGCAGGTCCCCCGCAAACTTTCGCTCTTCTCCCTGCTGCAGTTCCTGCTCCCGCAGCGTGCCTCCCAGGGAGGTACCGGTCCGGACGGAACCGTTCAATACGCTGACAGCGGTAAAGGGCTCACCGTCTTCCTCTCCCAGCTCCACCAGATAGACCGTCTGCTTCTCCAGGGGCGTCACCAGCACATTGGGGGTGGCCACCTGATAAGGGTCCTTTTTCGACGGTTTGTTGTCCTGTCCTGCGATGACGGCGCCCTCCGTCAGGAAGATCCGAAGCGCACCCTTTTCTCCGGAAGAGAGTAAGACGAAATTCGCTCCGGTGTCGGCGTAGAGGTGCCTTTTCTCTCCGATGGAAAGGATGATATCGGCATTTTCCTTCAACCGGATCCATTCCTGGGAAGATAGTCTCATCCCCTGAGAGATATCCCACACCGCATCGGCGTTAAAGGCGGTGGCGGTGGCGCTGCCGTTCAGTTCCGTAACAATGATCTCTTGCGAGGCATCATTTTTTCCGGAGCTGCCGCAGCCCGTGGCGAACAGAGCGCTTAGGAGCATCAGGGCAAAAAGCCTGATCCTTCGCTTCATACATCCTCCTCCGGCCAGTCCTCGTCGTCGAGGATTTCCTCCGCGTCCTCCTCCCAGTCCTCATCGTCCAGGTCCTCTTCATACTCGTCCTCGCAGGCATATTCGTTGACGCTGCAGATGAAGAGCTCGTCATACTCGGAATACTCGTCGATGGGGAAGAGTGTCAACCCGTCCAGTACGTGGAAGCTGTCCTCGTCCTTGTCATAAACATAGATATCATCGTCGAAGCGTCCCAGGAGCAGGAGATGGTCCCTGCCTTCTCTGTTGTCATGCCAGACATCGTTCATATGGACGATATCCTTCAGCGTGTACCTGCCGCTTTCCGTGGTGGTCGCATTGCTTCCGAAAAATTCGAATCCATTCCAGGAAAAGCCGTTGGCTAATTGGAAGAATTCGATGGCACCCGGCGGCAGAATGGGATATCCTCTCTCCGCCAGCGCCTTCTGGCAGGCTGCCAGAGATTCCCTTGTGGCAGGTGCAGGGATCAGGGGATCCGTGTCCTCCACTGCTCTGAAAATCTCCCGAATTCGCTCTGTATGCATCGTTCCTCCTCCCTCGGCGCTCACGCAGCCGTCCGCAGATCCTTATTTCATCCGCCCGGTCACTGTCAGTTTTCTGCCGTGCCTCGCTCATCCCATGTGACACCGGCGTCGTTTTCACTCTATCACTGCGGCGACTGTTTTGCGAAAGCATCGCAGATCCGCATCAGGATCTCCACATTTTTCTCCATGGACTGTACGGGAACATACTCAAACCGCCCGTGGGCATTCTCATATCCTGCACTCAGGTTGGGACAGGGCAGTCCCCGGAAGGACAGCGCCGCGCCGTCGGTACCGCCCCGGAAGGGTGCGGTCACCGGAGTGATGCCACTCTCTGCAATGGCTTTTCGCAGGATCTCCACGAGTTCCGGCACGTCTGTCAGTTTTTCCTTCATGTTGCTGTACTGGTGCGTGATGGTGATCTTTACGCAGCTGTCCGGATGGGCTTTTTCCGTCTCCGCGCAGACTCTGCGCAGGAGCTCCTCCCGCTCTGTAAAGAGAGCCTTGTCAAAGTCCCGGATGATGTAGGTCAGTACCGCCCGTTCGCAGCTGCTCTCCAGGGAAATGAGATGGAAAAATCCTTCCCTGCCTTCCGTGTACTGGGGTTTTTCCTGTTTCGGAAGAGCCCCTGCGATGTCCACCGCCAGGTCGCTTGCATTTACCATGATCCCTTTGGCGGTGCCGGTATGGACGCTCCTGCCGGTGATCTCGATGATGGCTTCGGAAGCGTAGAAGGTTTCGTCCTGATACTCTCCCAGATGGTCCCCGTCCAGGGTGTAGGCCACCCTCGCACCGAATCTCTCAAAATCCAGATCCTGCGCCAGGCCTCCCACCTCTTCGTCGGGAGTAAAGGCCAGAGAAATATCCCCGTGTGGGATCTCCGGATTGCTGCAATAGTACTCTGCCAGGGTCATGATGGCAGAGATGGATGCCTTGTCGTCCCCTCCCAGGAGAGTGGTGCCATCGGTCAGGATCAGATCCTGCCCCACATAGCGCTGCAGGTTGGGATAGTCCGCAGCCCGCATGAGGATCTGTTTTTCCTCGTTCAGGAGAATGTCCCCGCCGTCATAATGCTCCAGCACCCAGGGCTTCACATCTGTGCCTGAAGCGTCCGGCGCCGTATCCATATGGGCGATAAAACCGATGGCTCTGCCCGTTCCCTCCGGCAGGTTGGAAGGGATCCGTCCGTAAACCACGCAATGGGGCTCGTCGTAATACACCTCAGGAACGCCGATGGTGCGTAGCTCCTCCGCCAGCATTTTTCCCAGATCCCGCTGCTTTGCGGTGGTGGGCCAGGTGCCCTCGTAGGGCTGGGACTGGGTATCCACACAGGCGTAACGAATCATCCGCTCCCGGACTCTTCCGTAGATTTCGTCCTTTCTCATAGCCAGTCACCCTCCCAGGGCTGGATGCGCATGGGCTCCGTCTCCAGAAGCTTTGCCTGGCTTTCCGTCAGATGCTTGCGGTGAATGATGACTTCATAGACATACTCTCTGAAGTACTCTTCGCTGCAAACAAAATAGCCCTTCTTTCCGGCTTCCTCCCCCCAGCTGTTCTCGATCTTCCAGCGGTTGGGAACGCCGTTCTCGTCAAAGTTCACACCCACCAGGATCATGGCATGGGTGGCAAAGCTCTCATGATACTCCAGGCGCTTGCCCTTCTCCATAAAGGTGTCGATGCCGCCCAGAAGCGCCTCAAACTGCAGGGTCGCGGGATCCCAGACACCCTTTTCCCGGTCGCCGTAAGCGCCGGAATCACAGCCGAACCACACGGGCTCTCCGTCCCGCAGCTGTTTCAGGGTCAGCTCCTCCAGTTCCTCCATGGTGAGGTTCAGATTTTTCACATCACTCTCCGCCATGGAACCCAGGTAATGGAAGGTGTAATGGCAGTTCATGGGGATGCCGCCGGTGGGATGATGGGTCACCGTCACATAGTCTTTCAGCACGGTTCCGATGTATTTTTCATAGAAATTATGACCGGTGAGACCTCTTTCGCTGTGGAAATTGTTGTCCTTGTCACGGTAGGAAAAATCAAAGGTCTTCGGAGGCTCGCCGAAAGCGATGCACTCCATGCGATAGATCTCCTCCAGCATTTCCTTTCGCATGGGCTCCGGATCCTCGCCCCGCTGAATGGCTTCCCGCAGCAGGCAGGCATCCTTGTGCAAGAGGCTGTTGAAGAGCTTCATGAATTTCTCGGTATGGGTGGACTGATAGGTTTCGGGCATCACCTCCGCGGGCACTGCACCGTACTTGTTCACCAGGTCCACCACCATATCCCAGTAACCACCGTCTCCCACGCCGTTTAACAGGTAGATGTTCATCTGATCCAGCAGGGGCTTGTCCGCATTTTCGATGATCATGCACAGGAAGTTGTTGGCCTTCTCCAACTTGTCGTAGAAGGACAGATAATTCCCGGAGAGCTCGAAATGCTCCAGATTGCACTTCTCCGCAACGATCTCCCGCATGATGTTCATGGCAGAATAGATCCAGCATCTGCCGCTCTTCTGCTGCCAGGTAATGCCTCTGGTCTTCAGCTCGATCTCAAAGGCGCCGTTTAATTTCGCTGCTTCCGCCGGCAGATACGCCAGCTCCTTGATCTCCGTTTTCGCGAGAGCCGCCTGCAGCGTCGCGATCTCCGGGCGCTTGCTTTCCCGCTCTCTTAATTCCTCCAGAAATTCCGTTGTGATGGCTGTCATGATTCTCCTCCTTCAGTCCAGGGATCCCAGGTATCTGGGAACATCCTTCTCCGCGTGCGCCACGGCTTCCTCCAGGGTCATGCCGTGGAAGAGTCCGGCTGCGAAATTGCGGCCGGATTTTTTGTCGTCGACAAAGGCACCGACGACGACGCCGGGAAGAGAGCTTTCCGGGGCGTTGGGGGCATGGGGACCGCCGAGATCGGTGCGGCACCAGCCGGGATCGGTGATATTGATCATGATGTCACTCCCGTCATACACATTTGCCAGGTCCATTGTGACCTTATCCAGCGCCGCCTTGCTTGCCGAGTATCCGGCCTGCTCCGGCTCGCGGCGGATCCCGCTGGTCGTATTGACGATCCGGCCAAACCCGCGCTCCTGCATCTTCGGAAGGAAGTGGTAGCAGATCATCATCGGCGCGATGGTATTGATGAGGAAGCTCTGCTCATAATCCGACACGGGTGTCTTTAAGTATTCCGTGCGGTACGCGATCTGCACGCCCGCGTTGTTTAAGACGATATCCACCGTCACACCGAGGCGGTCGATCTCCTCCAGCATTTTCTGTACTTCTTCGGGCTTGGAAAGCTCCGCGCCCAACGCTACCGCTTCGACGCCGAGGGCCCTGGCTTCCTCCAGCGTGCTGCTGCAGTGCTCTTTGGTTCTCCCCTGAAGGATCAGATTACATCCCTTCCCTGCGAGAAACAGTGCTGCCCCCTTTCCGATCCCCCTGGATGCGCCGGTGACAAGTACCCAACGCCCTTTCACATCTACCATGACATACCTCCTTAAAATGATTTCAACAATAGTACCAATGCAGAGCAGGCTTATCCGCCCTATTTCTCCTCCAGTACCTGGAAGATGTAGAACTTCAGATAGTAGCTCTCGTCCGAGGACCAGAGGATGGGGTGGTCAGAGCCTTGCGTGCGGAACTCCACCTGCCGCAGGCGCTTGTGAGCGCCGTTTGCCGCTTCCCGGATGGTTTTGGCAAAAAGCTCCGGATCCATGAAGTGGGAACAGGAGCAGGTGCAGAGGAACCCGCCGTTTTTCACCAGCTTCAGACCACGGATGTTGATCTCCCGGTATCCCTTCACCGCATTCTTGATGGATGCGCGGGATTTCGTAAAGGCCGGAGGATCCAGGATCACGATGTCGTATTTCTCGCCCGCCCGCTCCAGCTCGGGAAGCAGGTCAAACACGTCTCTGCATTCGAATGAAACGATATTCTCCAGGTGGTTCAGCGCCGCATTTTCCCTCGCCTGGGCAATGGCCACGTCGGAGGCATCCACCGCCAGCACCTCCCGTGCCCCTGCATATGCTGCATTCAGCGCAAAGGATCCGGTGTGGGTGAAGCAATCCAGCACCCGCGCCCCCTTAGCGATGCGCTGCACCGCGGCGCGGTTGTATTTCTGATCCAGGAAAAATCCGGTCTTCTGACCGTCCTCCACGTCCACCATGTAGTGAACGCCGTTCTCTACGATCTCCACCTTGGTATCGAAGGGTTCTCCGATGAAGCCCTTGTAGCGCTCCAGTCCTTCCTTCTCGCGGACCTTCGCATCGCTCCGCTCATAGACGCCGCGGATGGAAATGCCATCCTCCGCCAGCACCTTCTTCACCGCGTCCACGATGGTCTGCTTGTGCAGATCGATGCCCAGTGTCTCGGACTCCACCACCAGCACGTCGCTGTATTTATCCACCACGATGCCGGGGAGGAAATCCGCCTCGGAGAAAATGAGCCTGCAGGAAGAGGTGTCGCAGGTCCGCTTCCGGTATTCCCAGGCGTCCCGCACCCGCTGCTCAAAGAAGGCGTCGTCGATCACCGCGTCCTTCTTTCGGGACAGGATCCGCACACGGATCTTGGAATGCTCGTTGATGTATCCGTATCCCAGGAAGTACCCGTCAAAGTCCAGCACCTCCACGATGTCACCGTTTTGATACTCGCCTTCATAAGAGCCGATCTCGTTGTCAAAGACCCAGGCGCCGCCCCCTTTCAGGAGCATTCCCTTGCCTTTTTGTAACTTCACTGCTGCCATATTCTTCTCCTTGACAATGCAAATAGATTTCCCTATAATTCTAGTGTTATTCAGATATCGGGGCGTGGCTCAGCTTGGTAGAGCGCCACGTTCGGGACGTGGAGGTCGCGTGTTCGAATCACGTCGCCCCGACGAAAAAAAGAAGCCCTGCGGCGAAGCCGCTAAGGGCTTCTTTTTTTTCGTCGGGGCGCATCGCAACCCCTACACCCAATTATATAAAAGAATAATTCTCTTATCCACCGCTTCCTGTCCGATTCCCGCAAAATTGTTCTATTGTTTTTCCCCCCGCTTATCTAGTAAAATATTCCCACACGGCACTCTACTACCGGAACGCAAGCAGCAAAATTTGGAGGGTACGCTATGAAGGTTCGAAAATTGGGGATTTCCGTCAAACTCATGGCGGCAGTGATAGGACTTTTACTGGTATCGGATCTTGTGATCGGTTGCGTGGTCTACAGCAAGTGTAAGGATGCCCTGGTCTCGCAGATCAAGGCAAGCGCCATGAACACGGCGCGGTGTGTCGCCGCTTCCCTGGACGGAGACGCCCTTTGCACGATCCAAAGCGAGGAGGCCATGGAAACGGAGACTTTTGCGGAGATCTACAATCTCCTGACGGTCTTTCTGGAGAACAGCGGTGTGGAGTATGTCTACACCGTGGGAAAAAACGATGCGGGGACCGTAGTCTTCCTGGTGGACTCCGATCCCGAGGAGCCCGGCCTTCCGGGAGAGGATTTCGAGAGTGAGGACCCCGAGATCGCCCAGGCCTTCGCGGGACAGACGGCGGTAAACGACAGGCCCTACACGGATGAGTGGGGCACCCACATCAGCGCTTACAGCCCCGTCTACGGCAGCGACGGTAAGGTCAAGGCCCTGGCCACGGTGGACCTGTCGGTGGATTGGGTGAACGAGCAGACCGGTTCCATCGCAAGGATCATTTTCCTGATCTGCCTGGTGGTGCTCATCGTCGGCGTTCTGATCCTGGCTCTGATCGGGCTGGCCGTGAGACGTCAGTTTGCGAAGCTCAACGACAAAGTGGTGGAGCTTGCGGAGGGAGGCGGCGATCTGACCAGAAAGATCGACATCGACTCCGGAGACGAGTTCGAAACCATCGGTTCCAATGTGAATCTCCTGCTGGAGTACATCCGGGGCATGCTGTTGAATATCTCCGGACAGACGGCTGCCCTGCTGGAATCCTCCAAAGGCATCACCGCGGATCTCGGAGAGACGCAGCTGGATGCGGAAAATGTAACGGAGCGCATGGAGCGCCTGTCCGTTTCCATGGGAGAATCCGCCTCCACCATTTCCGATATCACAAACCTCATCGCAGGGATCGTGGATGCCTTCCATGAGATGGAGGGCGAAATCAGTGAAGGCACTGATTTTTCCAAAAAGATCCGGGATGGCGCGAAGGACACCGGCACGCAGGCCGTGAAGGAAAAAGACGGCGTGGCATCCCGCCTGGAGAAGATGCAGCAGTCCGTGAACGACAAGATCGAGCGTTCCAAAGCAGCTCACCGTATTGAAGAACTCACCGCAGGCATCATCGGCATCTCCAGTCAGACGAACCTGCTGTCCCTGAACGCTTCCATCGAAGCAGCCAGAGCCGGAGAGGCCGGGCGCGGATTTGCGGTGGTGGCAGAGGAGATCGGCTCTCTGGCCAAGGATTCCGCAGCCATTGCATCCCAGATCCAGGAGGTTTCCGGTGCCGTCATTTCCGCCGTGGAAGAGCTGGCCAATGAGACCACGGAGCTCCTCTCCTTTGCGGATGAGATCGCAAAAAGCGGCTACGGCAACCTGGTGGATACCAGCAATGAGTACCGCGAGAGCGCGGACCGCATGAGCGAAATGATGGAGCGCTTCTCTCTGCTCTGCTCTCAGATGCGGAAGGACATCGATGAGATCTCCACCCACATCAGTGACGTGAACACCTCGGTCTGCGACGCAGCGGAGGGTGTGAGCGAAGCAACGGAGCGGACGCTGGATATGAGCGAACATCTGGGCAAGATCGGCGAGGAGGCCCAGACCAGCAGATCCGTCACGGACGAGCTTTTCTCCGAGGTTGGAAAGTTCAAGCTTTCCTGAGGATAGGGATAACGCAAAAGAAGCCCCTGCGCGGGGCTTCTTTTTGTATCCCGGTATTCTTCTGTTTTCTTTACGCTTCCTCGATAGGGAACACCAGCTCCGTCAGGAACTCATACCCATAGGGCTTCTCTGCGCACTCCAGGGACATCTCTCCGCCGTATCTTCCGGCCGCCTCCCGGATGTTCCGCAGCCCGAACCCGTGGTTCGTCCGGTCGCTCTTTCCTGTCTCGATCCCGTCGTCTGTGATCTCCGGCTTTTTCGCGCAGGGATTACGCATGGAGATCATAAAGAACCGCTCCGTCCGCTTCAGCCGCAGGTCGATGACCTTATAGGAAGGATCCAGCTCCAGGAAGGCCTCATCGGAGAGGGCTTCCATCGCATTGTCCAGCATGTTGGCCAGGATCCGGCACATGTCTACGGGGGAGAACGCCGGTCCCGAGAAGACGCCTTCCACATTCAGGGTGATCCCCAGGCTCTCCGCTTTTTCCCGCTTCTCCGAAAGAATGGCGTCAGCAATGGTATTGCCGGTGCGGGCGCTGATGTCCGTGCCGGACAGGTCCGCTCCCATCTCCTCCAGATACTCCATCATCTGGTCGTATTCCTTATTTTCCAGCAGGAGCTTCAGGACCTGCACATTGTTTTTCATGTCGTGACGGATGCTGCGGATCTTTTGGTTCGCCTCCACGGAGGCCTCGAAGTATTTTGCCTCGGTGGTGATGAGCTCCTCATTGATGAGGTTCAGCTCCCGCAGGTCGCTCCGTTCCTGCCTGGTGGCCCGGACATAGAACAGCAATGTCATCAGCGCCAGGGCGGAAAGCATGAAGATCACCCGGCCGGGCTTATCCATATCAAAGGGCACGTCCGCGTAATCGTCCGAGGGCATGAAGGAAATGTAGAGTCCCAGGATCAGTTCGATGCCCACAAGGATGGAAACAGGCACCGGCGCATCGTCTTTTTCCCTCCGCATCCGGGCGATGAAGGCAAAGAGCAGGAATTCCAGCGCCAGCATCACGCAGTTAAAGAGCACATACACCGCCATTGCGACGATCCTGTCATCCCAGGCGTTGCCCTCAAAGACCAGGTCACGGATTCGCAGGAAAATGAGACTCAGATTGGAAAGGATGCTGATGGACAGGAAGGGAACGATGATCCGGCGCCATCCCCGGATCTTCATATTGAACAACAGATAAAAGCCGAAGAACAGGGTGATGAGAACATAGGGCAACTCCGCCACTGCCACCGTATCCAGCTCCAGGGAACTGCCCAGCAGTGACAGGGAAACGCCGATGACCAGGCCCATTCCAGTGGAAACCAGGTACGCCACCCGGGGCCTGCGGATCTCATACCGCAGCACCTCGTTCAGGAAATATACGTTGAGGGGTGCGGAGATCAAGGGCGGCAGGGTGATCAGGAGCGCATATAGAATGTTTATGAGTGCTGCTTCCTTCATCTGCCGTTTCTCCTGACGTAGGCAAATAGCTTCTGCTTCACCTCGGGGGCGGCGCTTCGGGACACGGGGATGCTGTCCCCGTTATCCATGGAAACCTCAGTGGTTCCCAGTTTTTTCACCCGTCCCAGATTGATGTGGTAGGACCTGTGGCAACGGAAAAAATCCCCGGAGACGCCATCGATGAGCTTCATGGCCTCGGAGAATTTCATCCGGATCTCGGTGACATTTCCGTCAAAAACAAACCGCACCGAATTGTTGGCAGCCTCGGCGTAGAGGAGCTTCGATACGGGATACACCACCTCTTCTCCCTCCACCTTCAGAAGGAGCTTCTCCTCCACGCGGATCCGTTTTTCCAGCTCACGGAGGGTCTCCCGCAGCTTCTCGGGATCCAGGGGCTTCCCCAGGAAGCGGAAGGCGTTCACTTCGTACCCGTCCATGGCCATTTCCGTATGGCTGGTAAGGAAAATGACAGGGATATCCAGCCCCATCTCCCGCAGGGTCCTGGCGGTCTCCATGCCGTCCATGCCCTGCATCTCAATGTCCAGAAAAACAGCGTCGGGCTCAAAACCACCGCGGATGCCACGGATCAGCTCGCTTCCCTCCGCAAAATGGAAGCAGCTGGCGTTCTCCTTGCCATAGAGTGAGAGAATGGCACGGGCGATCTGCTCTCTGAATACGCTCTCATCATCCACAACGGCAATTCGCATGATCTCCTCCGGCTGCAGCGGTCAACGGTTCCGCTATCAGTTTACCACTTATCCCACGGTCTTGCCATTGTCCAGGGTGATGATCCGGGTGCCGTAGGAAGCGCATTTTTCCGAGTGGGTGACCTGCAGGATGGTAAGGCCCTTCTCCGTGTTCAGCTTCGAGAAAAGCTCCATGATCTCCGCGGAGGACTTGGAGTCCAGGTTTCCCGTGGGCTCATCTGCCAGGATGATGGAAGGGTTCCCCAGGATGGCTCTGGCGATGGCCACTCTCTGCTGCTGTCCGCCGGAAAGGGTGGAGGGCATGGCCTTTCTTTTTTCCGTCAGACCGGTGATGGCCAGGATCTCGTCCAGGTCCTTTTTCAGCTCGCTCTTCTTTTTCCCATTCATGGTCATGGGCAGGAGGATGTTGTCCTCCACGTTCAGGTTCATGACCAGGTTATAGAACTGGAACACAAAGCCGATCTTCTCCAGACGAAGCTTCGAAAGCTTCGCATCCTTCATGTCGTGGGTCTCCTCCCCGGCGATGCTGATCCTGCCTTCAAACTCCCGGTCCAGGCCGCCGATGAGGTAGAGCAGGGTGGACTTGCCGGAGCCGGAAGCACCCATGAGGGAGACGAACTCCCCCTCGTTCACGTACATGCTGCACTCGTCCAGGACCCTGTTCAGATTGGTTCCCTTGCCAAAGGTCTTGCTCACATTGCTTACTTCGATAACACTTTTCATGATCGTCCTCCTAAGGATCGTTGCGAATGAACGTTACTCGTATTTGATCTGCTCCGAAAGCTTCATTTTCCGCATATTGCGGATGGGGAAGAGCACACTTCCGGCAAAGACCAGGGTCATCAGGATCCACAGCGCGATCACCGGCTGCGCCTTCATTTCGATGGGAATGAGAATGCCTTCGGAATAGTCGGCGGCTTTTTTGATGACGCCCACCAGGAGTACACCCACCAGGGTTCCCGCGGACACTGCGGTAAAGGAACTCAGCAGCATCTCCCGGAACAGGATCCCGGAGAGGGTCTGCTTGGTCATGGAGGTGGAGATCATCACGGCGCATTCTTTCTTTCTGCCTTCAAAGCCGATGATCTGGTTGCTGGACATACCGATGAAGGTCATGCCCATGGCCACCAGGATCACGATCTTCAGGATCCGGCCGGATTGCGCGTTGTCCTTGGCGTTCTGGTCCAAGATCTCCTGTCTGGTCTGAACCTCACTCACATGGCCCACGGCGTAGGTTTTGATAGCATCCCGCGCCTTTTCCGGGTCCTCGGCTCCCACCAGGAGCCGTCCGGGGAAATCATGGAAGATGTCAATGTAATCGGACTCGGAGATCACGAAATTGTTCTTGAAACCCTCGTAGGTATCGATCTTAAAGTACCCTGCGATGACATAATCCTTCGCGATGGGGAAGACCCCTTTGGGGTCAAAGATCAGATGTAAGGGATCTCCGATGTCGTAGCCGTTCTTTTTCGCCCAGTCTTTTTCCACAAGGATAGTGCCTTTTTCCACCTTCTCGGGCATCTCAAAGAGGCCGTGGTAGTATTGGAACCCGCCCTCGGGATAGCCGAAGACCTGGGTGTTTTTCTCCTTCTCCACATCACCGATGTACACAGTGGACAGAGTCTCGTACAGGTTCTCGGTGCCTGTCACGCCCTCCAGGAAGGGAACGAAGGAATAGTACTTCGATGCGTCGCTACAGGTGACAACAACGTCACAACTGTACACATCGGTGCTCAAGGTGCTGTTTAAGGAGGCGGCGATGATGTAGATGATGATACACATGGCTGCGGAGGTAGCGCAGAGGACGCCGCTTGCCACGGTACTTTTCCGGGACATGGCCTCTCTGGCGGCCAGAGCGATCTTCGCGCGCTCCCGCTTTTCCGCCAGGCGCTCCACCCATCCCATGACCCATTTCAGGATGTGGGGATAGAGGAAGGCCAGAGCCACCACCAGGGCAACGAGGCTGATAGATGCGAAAGTGATGCTTTTTCCGAAGAGCGCCGCCACGCCGATCCCCATCAGCACCAGGCCGCGGATCAGGGAGCCTTTGGTGTATTTGTACTCCGTGTCACGGTTGTCAAAAATGATGTCCCGAATGGATACGTGCAAAGCCTTCAAAATGGACTTCAGAGGGATCAGGCACTCGATGAGGATCGCCCCGAGGAATACGCAGATCACCAGTCCCGCGGACAGATCCGGGGTATCCAGGGTCACATCCCCGGAGACCACGACCACGGACTCCATCATACCGGGCCGGATGGCCACATAGAGCAGCACTCCGGGAATGGCTCCCAGGATGGCGTAGATCACATTCTCAGCCAGCAGGATCAGTGCCGTGCCGCCGGAGGTGACTCCCAGACTGCGCAGGGTTCCCACAAAGGCCATGCGGTCACTGACAATGCGCTCTCCGATGGAGAAGGTGATGAAGATCACCAGCAGGAAGGCGATGGCAAACAGCAGGAAAAGGATCCCGAAGAGTTCATTGAAGAACTGCTCCGACTCTTCGTCCAGCGTCGTAGTGCTGACATTGTCCTCACCGTAGACTTCCTTCATGATCTCTTCCGCTTCGGGGATCCTTTCATCATCGGTGACATCCATCAGGATGATACCGCTGACGGGCTTTCCGAGGGTGAGCATGTTCATGTCTTCCTCGCAGACGATGACGGTATTTCCCCGCTGCATCACGCGCCTGTTGTCTCCATCGTTGATCTTTACCACGGTAAATTCATGTGTTTCGCCGATCTTGTCGTGGACCGTGATCCGGTCTCCCTCCGAGACGCCGTAGGCATCGGCATATTTTTTTGTGACCATGGTCTCACCGGGATGTAAGCTCTCGATGGGCACGTACCCCATCTGATAGGCTTTGGCCAGATCCACACTGCAAACAGTCATTTTGTCGGTGGTCACCACGTTGTACTCCCCGGAGATCTCCTTGTACAATGTCTCCGACATGGTCGAGAGAACAATGTGCTCGTTCTCGGGAAACCCCTCCGGAATCTGCAGATCCGATGTGATGACGGGAACCGATATAGTCAGATCCGCATCGGCATAGATGGAGGTCAGGAGACCCCGGATCTGGGTCTTTTCCGACTGCACCAGATCGAAGTTAAAGAGGGCCGCCAGTACGCACACAAAGATGGAAAAGATCACCAGCAGCGAGCGAAACGGCTTCCCAAAGACATTTTTTAGGATGGTTTTCAATAAAATCCGCATGAGATTTGCTCCTTAGTTGCTCCTATTTCCAACGACTGATCCTGTTTTCCGGCGCGATATACATCCCGTCCCCTTCCTTCACGTCATAGGTCTCGTAGAAGGCGTCCAGAGTGGAGAGGATCGCGTTGGTCCGAATGACTGAGGGACTGTGCTCGTCCGTGTTCAGCTGGTCCAGGAGCGCTTCGTCCACCCGCTTCTCGCACCAGATCCGGGCGTAGTTCTCAAAGAGACGCTCCCGCTGCTCCTTCGTCCGGGCCAGGGAAGAGACACATTCCATGCCACCCAGGTCCGCGTAGTTTTCCCCCAGGGTCTGCTCTCCGTCCACATGATAGACACCGAAGACGGTGAAGAAATCCTCAAAGTATTTCACGGCCTTCCGGTTCCGCTCCTCCAGCACTGCCCGGTCCTCTTCCGGGATCCAGGAAGGATCGTAGATGCCGTTTGCGTCAAACTTGATGCAGTTGCTGTCAAAGGCGTGGCCCATCTCGTGAGCGATGACCATCCCCAGGCCTCCCAGGTTGGTGTATTCATCCGCCTCCATGGAGAAGAAGGGCGGGATCATGATGGCCACGGTGATATTGATATGGTTGAAGGCCGGATTGTAGCAGGCGTTCACCATCTGCATAGGCATGGTGGGCACCTTCCGGTCCGGAGCCTCCGCCAGGGAAGCCCGCGCCATGGCATTTTTCAGCCGCTTGTAATGCAGCTGGTAGGCAAAGTAATCGGAACCCGTCAGGTCCTTATACGCCGCATTATCGTGGCGCTGCAGATCCATGCCGGTGACATAGACGATGTTCTCCAGTTTCGTCAGGAGTCCCTCCCGGGTCTTGCTGCTAAGCCAGTCCGCGTTTTTGATCAGGCCGCGGTATCCTTCCCTGATCTCATCACACATGGCGATGAGGCGCTCATCCATGGCAGCGTTGTAGTACTGCTCCACGTAGAGAGGATCCGTCTCTTCGTAAAAACCGGTCATGACCTCGTCCGCAGCCTGCTCCTCCGGATCACGGTAGTCGATCTGCAGATATTCGTCCAGTCCCGGGTATCTGCCGGCAATAAATCTGCGGTAGCTCGTTCCGAACTGGCAGAGCTTCCAGGTCTTCAGAGCTTCCAGGTGTTCCTCCGTCAGGAGGGCGTTGAGTCCCGCCAGCTGTCCCCGGTCCACGAAGGTCAGCTTTCCGCAGTCCTTCAGGTCATAGCCCAGATCCGTCAGATAGGTATCCAGGTCCACATTGCTCAGGATCTCATCCGCTTCCTGCTTCGTGACGGTCTCCTGGAACTCGTAGAACATGTCGTGCATCACCACGACCATGTCCGTTGCGGTGTAAAGATCCATGGCCAGGAGTCCCAGGTCCTTCCCCAGGGCGTCGGCCTCGGCCTTTTCATGGCCCAGGGCCTTTCGCATAACGCTGCCTGCCCTTTTCAGGCTGTTTAAGGGCGTGTAGGATTCCTCCAGATCTTCGAATGCCACATCCAGGACCCCGGAGTACTGACCGAAGGCCAGGGCATTTGCTCCCCCATTCCGGTAGTCGCTGCCTACCTGCAGATACAGGATGTTGGTGACACCGTAGTCTCTGTCCAGCTTTGCGTCCACCCGGAAAAACTCCTCCATGGAGGAGATGCCGTCGATCTCATACAGCAGCGCATCCAGCTCCGCGGGAACCGGCGCGTTGTCGAAATCATAGTCCAGGTACAGGTCGTAGGCGGTCTTGATGATGGCTTCCTCACTGCCGGGGGCGTAGCCGCTTCCCGCAGCCACCGTCCGGATGATGTCCTTCACCTGATCTCCCGCCAGATCCTCATTAAAGCTTCCCACGGACATGTCGCCATAGCCGAATTCCATATTCCGTAGGGTTTCTTCATTGATATACCGGTAGAAATCCTCTGTGGGGCCGGCGGGGGAGATGGTGTTTTCCGGTTCTTCCGTCACCTCCGCAACTGCATCCGGGATCTCCGGCGTATCTTCCACAGCGACGCCGCATCCTGTCAGGGCGAAGAGCCCAGCCAGCATGAGGGCAGATGTTCTCCTGAATCGTTTCATGGTTTTCCTCCTTCGGCCGGTCACCGGATCCTTTCGGCATGGAAACCCGGCGACGTGCTTACCATGGTCACCATAGCACCTATTTTTGCAAAAATGTTGATTTTGTGGTGAACTGCATCTTTTCCGTGGTGAATGGTGGATGGAAACGCGCATAAAAAATGAAGCCCCTGCGCGGGGCTTCTTTTTTGTATCTTGCTTTCTCCGGAATGATGCTTATCCGATGAGGCTCTCGATGGTGGCAAAGATCTTGTCGGGGGTCGCGGGCTTTAACATATAGCCCTCGGGCTTTAATGCCATGATCTCCATGATCTTCTGTTTATCATTGACTGCAGTCAGGAACACCACCGGGATCTGGGAAAGGATCTCATCCTGCCGGATACTGGCCAGCACATCCTTTCCGGACATTCCGGGCATCTCGTAATCCAGAAAGACCATGGCAGGGAGATTGGACTGCATCAGCTGCAGGCCCTTCTCTCCGGAGGGCGCGATCAGCACACGGTAGCGACTCTCCAGCACGCTCTTCATGATACGCAGAAGGGAGGCGTTGTCGTCAATGATGAGGATGGTACGCTTTCCTGCCATCGGTGTGGGCGCTGCGCCTGCTGCGGCTGCTGCACCGGCGGGTGCGCCTGCTCCGCCTGCGGGTGCCTGGGGAGCGGGTTCGGGCTCCGGTGTTCCCAGGTAGTTGTTCAGAATGTACCTGGTCTTTCCCCAGTCAAAAGGCAGTTCGATCAGCTCCATCTCCTTTTCCATCACGGCACACACAGGGCCTCTGTCCTCCTGATGTCCCATGATGACCGCGGGGATATTCTGGTCCGGATCTCCGAAAAAGACTTCCCGATACGCATCGATGGTCTCCAGATTCATCCACTCGGTGAGTCCCACCAGAAGGGCGGGGCCCAGGATCTTGATCAGGTTCGTGGCATGCGTCGGGGTTTTGGCGACCTGAACACTGTATTCTTTCTTCAGTTCTTCAATGGCAAAATTCGCTTCGTCATTGGGCTCACCGACGATCAGGATGATTTTTTTCATAGTTTTCAGTCCGCCTTTCCGAGTATTTTTCCGATGATTTCATTCACCGCATCTTCGTTCAATTCCGCTACCGCTGCGGAGAGATCCGGGATCAGGGCATCCGCCTCATCCGTGAAATGATATCCCTTCATCTTCGCCAGGATCGCATCCGCCGTATCCACATCCATATCCGCCATGGCGGAGGAAAGTGTCGTCAGGAAGGTTTCCAGCATCCAGTCTTCCGCCTGTTCCTTCTCCACCGCGGCTTCTTCAGCACCGATGTCGAAGACGCCTTTCAGCTTCTCCCTGTAGGACTCCCACTCCTGAATGAAGGTGGTATGCAGGGCCACAATGCGCTCCAGCTCATGATCTCTCGCCGCAAATTCCAGTACCTTCGCCATACCGCCCAGAGGGAAGATACCCAGGGTATTGGCGGATCCCTTCATGGCATGTACCTGGATCCGGTACGCATCGTAGGCTTCGTCGCTGCCGGATGCCATCAGATCATCATACTGGGACGATAGCTTTTTGCTCTGGCTCAGAAGCAGTTCGTAGAAATCGGAAAGTCCGCCCTTCAGCAGGTCCATGGAAGGAAGCCGCAGCCATGCGATCTCCCAGTCCAGACCTTCCACCATGGGCAGGTCATTCGGCATGAGATTCCCCGATTCGGAAGGAAGCTCCACGTCGTCCGGCAGCGGGAACTGCTTGTCCGCCGGCAGATAAGTATGGAGTGCTTCCAGCAGTTTTTCGAACAAAATGGGCTTGGACAGGAATCCGTTGAATCCTTCGTCCAGGTATTTTTCCTTGGCTCCGGCCACGGCGTTTGCCGTCAGCACGTAGATGGGGGTCTCCTTATTCAGGGAGTCCACATCCTCCCGGATCCGATGAAAGGCCGCGATACCGTCGATCTCCGGCATCATATGATCCATGAAGATCATATCAAACCGCTCGTTTTTCGCAAACTTGATGGACTCGGCACCGCCGTTTGCTTCGATGACCCGGATCTGGGTGATCTTCAGAAGGGAACGGAACACCCGCAGATTCATGGTGGAATCGTCCACCACCATGACGGAGCAGTCGGGGGCGATAAATCCATTGTTCAGTTTGACTGTCTCGTCCGTAGACTCGGATACCCGGGCATTGAAATCGCCGATGGGTTCGGGATCCACGATCTTCTGAACCACGTCAAAGGAGAATTTGGAACCCTTGCCGTATTCACTCTCCACCTTCAGTTCGGAGTGCATCAGCCGCAGGAGGCTGGTAACGATCCCCAGTCCCAGACCGGTTCCTTCGATGTAATGGTTCTTATGGTTATCAAAACGCTTGTAGGCATCATACAGGTGTGGAATGTTTTCCTTCTTGATGCCGATACCGGTATCCTCCACCTCTACGTGGATGGTGGCGTATTCCCCACCGGTTGTGGAGCTGATCCGGAACCAGACGGTACCTTCCTGGGTGTATTTTACGGCGTTGGTCAGCAGGTTGGTGATACACTGCTTGACGCGGACATCATCTCCGTAGAGCTTGTAGGGGATATTGGGATCCACCGTCATCTCCAGGGCCAGATTCTTCGCATCGGCTCTCTGGGCCACCATGTTGTACAGGTCATGGATCAGGGAGGAAACCTCGTATTCCACTTCCACCAGTTCCATGCTCTCGGACTCGATCTTGGAGAAGTCCAGGATCTCATTCACCAGGGACAGCAGTGTACGACCGGCATTGTAAATGTCGGAAGCATACTCCTGCACATTTTTCTCCCGGCTCTCACGCAGGATCATCTCATCCATACCCAGGACAGAATTGATGGGGGTCCGGATCTCGTGGGACATCTGGGCCAGGAATCTGGTCTTGGCACGGTTTGCGCGCTCCGCCTCGTCCTTGGCGATCCGGATCTCCTCGTACTGCTTGTTGATGGTGGAGATGGAACCCAGCTTTGCCACCGTCCAGGAGATGAAGAAGACAAAGGTCAACAGCACGGAGTACAGGTACATCCTAAAGAACCGCTGCTCGTACAACAGAGGTGCCTTGGTCATAGAGAATTCCGCGGTGCGCAGGACCTCTCTGGTGAGCTCATCCAGAATCTCCACGGTGACCGTGTAATTCCCGCTTTTGGGATGTGAGAGCACCAGCGCTGTGTAGTCCAGGTGGGAGGCGTACTCTTCCATCTGCATGGGGCCGTCCAAGCTGATATGCAGATACAGGTTGGACGCGGAATAGTCCAGGATCACGGGACGGATCTCCAGCTTTTCCACGGAACCGTCGATCTGGAAAACGCCCTTGGAATCGGGCTTTACAGGATCCTGATCCGTCTTGATCTCCTCCAGCAGGATGGGAGTATCCTCGGAATACTGGTAATGTTCGCTGATATCCAGGGAGTACGGGCCCTCTCTGCCGCAGAAATACAGGGTATTGTCATAGTAGGAATGGTGCGCGTTCTCCAGGGGCGTGCTCTCCAGTCCGCTGTCGCTGTTGATCAGAATGTAGTGGTATCCGGGTTCGTTGGCCACCAGGTCGTCGCCATTGACGATATGGATACCGACGGAGCTGATGACATAGCATTCCCCGTTATCCATGACACAAATGTCATAATTGTTGGAATAAGGGAACTGATCCAGTCGGTACACATCTTCCCTGTCATCATAGAAGATGGCGTTACTGGTCAGATAAAAATAGCCGTCTTTGAACTTCCGAATGGCCTTCACGTTCTCGTTGGTCAGGCCGTTGGAAATGTTCAGGATCTTGTAAATGCCGCCTTTTTCCAGCACTACCACGCCGGAATCTGCCGTGGCCACCAGGACACGTCCGGGGGATCCCTGGGCGATGTGATTGATCTTGCTCGTGGTCAGGCCTTCCGCAGGTCCCACCACCTGCTCGGCGATGTCGTTCCGGTAAAAGACAGCCCTGTGCTGGGTGCCGGCCACCAGCGTCCCGTCCGTCAGAACGGTGGCACAGAGGAAGTACTCACCCTCCTCCAACCCGAATCCCTGCAGGTAGGAAATCTCATCCGCTGCGGAGATTTTGGTAAGCCTGTCCTCATCCTCAATGCACAGGTACACATCCCCGGCCTCGTTTCCTGCCATGTAGAGGATATGTTTACCGTCAATCTGAGACAGATAGGGCTTGTTCAGCACTTCTCCGGTGACCCGGTCCAGCACCACCAGACCATCGGTCTTACCGATGAAGAGATATTTCTCGTTGGGATAAATACAGGTATTGTTGTCCAGCTCCAGGTCTGTCATCCTGCTGTAGTCGCAGAACTGTCCGTTGCCGGATTTGGTCACGCCCTCGGATTCCGATGCCAGCCAGACATTCGCCTGATCATCCATGATGACATCGGTGTATCCTGCGCCGCCGTAGCGGGAATGCAGTGCGGAGAGCTCGTAAGTGCTGTTAAACAGGAGCTGGCGGTCGCCTGCGATACAGACGTAATTTCCCGACACATTACTGTGAATGATCTTCTCGATCCGGTCGTATCCGGAGTAGGAGCCGTGGATCATCTGCTTCAGCTCCCCGTCAGTGAACCGGAACACCAGGTAATCCGGGGACTTGCAGGTCACCAGGAGTTCATTGTCATCACCCCAGCAGCAGGTATAGAACTTCCCGGCATCGCCGCTGCTCTCCAGGGTCTGTACCACCTTCCCACCTTTCAGCAGGAAGAGGACGCCATCCTCCGTCACGCCGGCGATATAGCCGTTCGGGGATGCGCTCATGGATCTGGTGCCGATGAGCTCCTCGTTTGCGTAGTAAACGCCCACGATGCCTGCACTGGAAATGTTCACCAGATAGGAATCGGTACCCACGTAGATGTTTCCCAGCTTGTCCTGCGTCACCGCATAAATGCTGGCAGACAAGGCGCTCCAGGCCATGTCGTAATGGGTCAGGGATCCGGTGACGGGATTATAGGACATGAGTCCGTCATCGTTACTGCCGATCCAGAGTCTGCCCATGGAATCGCCATACAGAGCGGATACGGATGCGATCTCGTTCTCGGGATTGAAGTATTCAAACCGCTGTCCGTCGTAACGGTAGAGACCGGAGTCGCCGCCCGCCCAGATATAGCCATCCTTCGTCTGTGCCAGGGCACTGATCTGGGAGGACAGGAGGCCGTCCCGGAAACGGTAATTGATCTCCGTGCATCTGGCCAGATAGGCGGCGTTTTCCAGCTTCGAAAAAGCGGCCATGGAATGAATCGTCGAGGCATACAGCGCCAGCAGGACCGTTCCCGCCAGGAGCATTGCTCCGGTGGCCTTCGCCGCTTTCCCGGATTTCTTTGTTTTCTTTGTTTTTTCTTTCCCGCCTGCAAATTTTTTCCCGGAGGATGACTGCTTTCCGCTTGCATTCTTCGGACTTTTTTTGCCGCCCAGGAGGGTTTTCCCCCGTTTTACCGTATGCCCGGCACCTACCAGAAGGATGGTACTGACAACCTTGTCAGGAAAATCCACAAAGAGCTCCGCAATAAAGGCGATCACTATCATCTGACGAAGACCGGTTCTGGTAAGGATCATCTCCACCAGCGCGTCTCCCCAGCTGTTTCCGGTGTATCCGCCGTAGAGGAACATGTTGACCACAGTACTGATGGCCACGGGCATAAAGGTGGCCCGCATGGTGGCCAGACAGTAATCGTAGGAAGTGCGGTTGATCTTGCTTAAGGTGCGGCCCACCACGTAACCGATGACCACGGAAACCGGCAGAAACCAGATGGCGGTGTGATCCCAGATGGTCACCACCAGACTCATGAGAGCACCGGTCAGGGCTCCCGCGAAGGGTCCCAGGGCGGATGCAACATAAAAACTGCCCAGATTGTCAAACCAGATGGGCAGGTCAAACTGCTTTGCGATCACGCGGCCTCCGATGTTGACTGCAGCGCAAACAAGGATCATCAATATGTTTTTCCAATTGAGACTAAACTTATCTCTTTCGAAACGCTCGCTGATTTTTTCCCTGATTCGCCCCATGCAGTCTCCTCTGTCGCGTTAGATGGTAAAGGTTTTGATCATATTTTCCCTGATACGGAAGGTAACATGATCCGCTTTTCTGGTAAGAGAAGATGTAATATTGTCGATCTGGACAACACTGTTGGGATATGCGGTGCCAAATACCGTGATGAAGGTGTCCTTGGCCTGGGAAAGAGTTTCCCGCATCTCCGTGATCTTGGCAGCCACTTCCACTTTAAAGTCCACGGTTTTGCACAGTTCGGCTACCATATCGTCGTAATCGGGTGCGTCAAACTCCGTATGCACCCGCTCCTCATAGACCTGAATCTTGGTCTCCAGCTCCTCTTTCATATTCTGCAGCTCGGAGAGTCTGGAGAAAAAGCCCGTATCCACACCCACATGAACCCAGGTGGGCACATCGGCATCATTCCCCAGATTGTTGGTTTTCACAAAGGTAAAGCTTCTGGTACGGCCGCCGATGATGCAGGCTTTTCTGCCCTCCACCACCACGCCGGCTCTTCCGGTGACGTCGGAATTCAGCAGATAATTGCACTTTATCTGTCCCTTGGCAAAGACTCTGGCACTCTCAATGAATTTTCCCACCACGTCGCCTTCACAGGTGATGTGGCAATCATTTCCGCCCACCACGCCGGAGCGCAGCAGGATTCCTTTCTCCGAGGACAGATCGGCGCCCTCCACAATGCCGTTTACCGTCAGGGTTCCGCCCACCTTCACGGACATGCCGGATCTCACGGCGCCCTTGATGACCACGTCTCCCCTGTAATCGATGTTGCCGGTGGTCAGATCTACATCGCCCTGAATCTCCAGCACATTGCTGATCTCGATCCTGCCGTTTTTGTACTCGATCTTACCCTCGATGTTGGAAAAATATTCCATCCCGTCTTCGGACATGCGCAGGTTCGCACCCTTGATGGGCGGCAGATCTCTGCCCTTTTTCGGCATCAGGATCTGTCCCGTGACGGAATACCCTGCGGTACCGCCGGTAAATTTGTGATAAACGCAGACCTTCTGATCCTTCTGCACGGTCTCGTAGATACACACGTCCTTGTAATCCACGGAGCCGTCCTCGTTCTGCTTGGGATGCGCCACCACATTGGTGTTGAACAGGAATTCAAAATAGCCGTCCTTCCCGTCCTCAGGGAGCTTTCCCTTGGCCACAACGGTGGGAACGCCGTATTTTTCCTCCAGGAGCATGGCGATCAGGGCATCATCATCCACGCCGTGCTTCACATTGGCGTTCCGCAGGATGTCCTTCAGTTCCGAAAGATCGTAGGGCATATCCTCCGTGCGCCTCTGGAGGGTCAGATAGGCCGTCATCCCCTCATCATCGTATGCAATGATATTTCCGTATTGATCCGTCAATCTCTGCATATGGTAACCTCTTTGAAATGCTATCAGTCGTTCAGCACATCCTCGATCCGTGCCATCATTTCCTCTTCCTTCAGGCGGAACTTGATCTCCACGCGTCTGCACGCGTCCATGTCGATCTCGGTGGTGTCATTCCCAAAGCTGTCTTTCACATAGACGGGAGAGCTGTAGGATTTTCCGTTGACCGTCAGGAGCTTCTGCAGTTTCTCGATCTGGTCGGCATTGAGGCCGTTTTTTTCATTCAGGCAGAAATCCGCCACGGCCTTGGCGCGCTCATAGGAAAGATCCTGGTTGTATGCGTAGGAGCCGTTGGTGTCGGTGTGTCCCTCGATGATGATCTCGGAGATCTCATTCCGGTAACGGTCCTGAAGCAGCACCGTCAGGTACTTGGGGATCACCTCCGAAAGCTCCGTCTTGCTGGCTTTCGTCAGCTCCGTGCTGTCAAATCCGAAGAGCACATCCGAGGAGAAGGTGATGGATCCCGTCTGGGCGTTGACTTCCATTTTGGAATTCTGGAAGGCGCTCTGAAGCTCTCCGATGAGATCCGTCCGAATGCCCACGATGGCCTGGAGTTCGCTCTTGGTGGAAGCCAGCTCGGACTGGGTGTCCGCGATCTGGAGATAGGCGCTGTTTAAGGCGTTCTGGGTCTCCGCGATCTTCTGATAAGCTTCCTTCAGCTGCTCGTCCGTCAGGGCTGCCTGATCATAAGCCTGCTGAAGCTCCAGGATGGAGTTTGCCAGGTCCTCATTGTATTGTTCGATCTGGGCTCTGGAATTCTCCAGTTCCAACCGCGCATTTTCCAGCTGTTCCTGCGAGTTCTGCAACTGGAGGCGGGTATTGTCCAGATCCGTTGTTTTCCGTTTGTAGATCGCCAGCGTAATGGCAATGATGATGATGAAGATCAGAAGAAGGGCTGCCATCATGTCGGAGTACGACTGCCAGAAGCTGTGATCCTGAAACGCTTCCCTTGCCCTTTTTCTAGTTTTCATACAGTTTCCTCATCTGTCCGAAGGTGTACAGTTGATTTCCGATGTCCTCACAGGTCCGGTCCAGCCGTTCTCTCTGGTCCCCGATCTCTCTGGAAAGAGCTGCCTGCTCTTCCTGCACCTGTGTCATGGTCTCCTGGAGTCTCTGATTAGCCGCCAGCAGTTCATTGATGGCAGCGGTAAGGATCCGGTTGTTCTCGTTTACGCTCTCCTGGGAAACAGTGACATCAGACAATGCCTGGGAAAGTCTTGCGAAGGAATCCCTGCTTCCGGTGGTCATCTGATCCAGGAAACGGTCCACGATCACCTCCAGAGCTTTGGTCTGGTCTGCGGAAGTGCCCTTTTGCAGATCCAGAAGTTCCTTCAGTGCGGTGGCCATATTGGCCTGATAGATCAGCATGGCTGCGGCATCCGCGTCGGAATCCGTCACGGAAGGCTGCGCATACTGACGGAAGGTCTCGATGAAGCTCTCGACCTTTTCATAAGCGTCCGCCATAATGCTGCGGTAGCACAGATTGAATAACAGGGAGAAAAAGATACCGTATACGGAGGTGTGGAATGCAACCTTCATACCGGAAAGAAGGGGCCCTACATTATCGGAGATGGTAAAAATGTCGTTCCCCTGGAAGGAACCGAGTCCGATGGCAAGGCCGAGGAAGGTCCCTAAGATACCGAGACCGGTCATGGCTCCGGAGATGCCGGAGTTGAAATAGTTCATGCCGACGCGATCAATGAGATCCTCATTGATGAAGTCCTCGATGTCCGCCTTGGATGAATACCCTGCTCTGGTCTTGTATTTTTCCAGGCGCACGCAATAGCGGTACAGAGCTCTGCGGAGCTCGGTACCCGAGAACATCTCTGCGTAATTGCTGCTGTCCACCACCGTAGACTGGTTTCCCTTCTCCTTATAGCCGCGGATCATGGCGGAGCGGGCAGTATCCAGTTCCCTTGTGGTGTGATTGATCCTTGCAAAACTGACGGAAGATACGGTAAGGAGGATCCCGATGATCAGCAAAAAGGCCAGGTTGATGATCAGGTTCACGGGGGAAACAATCTGTCCCGTAAACACACCGTTGATCGCCAGAATGACAAAGATCGTGGCTGCATAGGCCACAAAGAGCAGATAATACAGTTTGTTTTTCATCTGTTCCCTCCTGTATCCGTATGAAAATGAAAATGTCCCTAGTCAAAAAGGGGACAGAGCGCTCTCAGGTTTTCCTGCACATCGCCCTTAAAGACAGCGGAACCGGCTACAATGACATTGGCGCCGGCGTCCATTGCCTCCCGGAGATTCTCCCGGGTGATGCCGCCGTCCACCTCGATGTCGGTCGGAAGGCCGCGCTCATCGCAGATCCTGCGAAGCTCACGTACCTTTTCCAGACATTCGGGGATCAGCTTTTGTCCGCCGAATCCGGGCTCCACGGTCATGACCAGCACCATGTCCACCTGCTCCAGATAAGGGAGAATGGCGGATACGGGGGTGGCGGGCTTAAAGGTGATTCCCACCTTTTTGCCGCAGGCGCGGATCTTTCGGATCACCGCTGCGGGATCCTCCGTGGATTCCACATGGAAGTCGATGAGATCGGCTCCTGCTTTTGCGAACTCTTCCACATAGCGCTCGGGCTCCGTGATCATCAGGTGCACATCGAAAAAGAGCTTCGAGTGGGGCCTGATGGTTTCGATCACGGGAATCCCGAAGGAGATGGACGGGACAAAGGTCCCATCCATCACATCAATATGCAAATACGAAACGTGCTCCCTCTCCACTGCGGCGATCTGGTCCCCCAGGGTCCAGAAATCCGCCGCTAAGATGGACGGAGAAAGGATTTTTTTCATGCCAGAAATTCCTTCACAGAATTGTATACGCCCTCTGCATCCAGACCGTACTTGTGGATCAGAGCGGCTGCGGAGCCGGACTCACCGAAGACGTCCTGCATACCCAACTTCTTTACGGGAGTGGGCTGCTTTGCACACAGGCAATCGCAGACTGCGCTGCCCAGGCCGCCGATGACGGAGTGCTCCTCAACGGTGACCACCTTGCCGGTCTTCTTTGCGCTGGCAACAATGAGATCCTCATCCAGAGGCTTGATGGTGCAGATGTTGATGACCTCTGCGTCCACGCCGTCAGCCTTCAGCATCTCGGCTGCTCCCAGAGCGGCATCCACGCCGATACCGGTAGCAACGATGGTGACATCCTTGCCCTCGCGGACCACGGTGCCCTTGCCGATCTCAAACTTGTAATCGGGGCGGTCATTGATGACGGTGCATGCTGCACGGCCGAAGCGGATGTAAACGGGGCCCTGGTACTCCAGAGCTGCACGAACCGCTGCCTTTGCCTCCACATCATCGGAGGGGCACATCACTACCATGCCGGGGATGGTGCGCATAAGAGCGATATCCTCGTTACACTGATGGGAAGCACCGTCCTCACCTACGGAGATGCCGGCATGGGTAGCGCCGATCTTGACGTTCAGGTGGGGATATCCGATGGAGTTACGAACCTGCTCGAAAGCTCTGCCTGCAGCGAACATTGCGAAGGAGCTTACGAAGGGGATCTTGCCGGTGAGGGAGAGGCCTGCTGCCACGCCCATCATGTTGGACTCAGCGATACCGCAATCGATGTGACGATCGGGATATGCCTTCTTGAAAATGCCGGTCTTGGTAGCTGCTGCCAGGTCCGCATCCAGCACCACCAGATCCGGGAACTCCTCAGCCAGCTCCTTCAGTGCATTACCATAACTTTCGCGGGTTGCGATCTTCTTAACATCTGCCATTATCAGCGTCCCTCCTTTTCCAACTCTTCATCGATCTTTGCCAGGTCCGCCATAGCGACAGCATACTCCTCGTCGTTGGGTGCCTTGCCGTGCCAGTCCACGCTGCCCTCCATGAAGGAAACACCCTTGCCCTTCAGGCTGTGCATGACGATGCAGGTGGGCATGCCCTTGGTTTCGCGAGCCTCGCGGAACGCACTGCGAAGAGCGTCGAAATCATGTGCATCCACATTGATCACATGGAAATTGAATGCCTCAAACTTCTTGTCGATGGGATAAGGGGAGCAGACCTCATCGATGGGTCCGTCGATCTGCAGGCCGTTGTTGTCAACGATCACACAGAGGTTGTCCAGCTTACGGAAGCCTGCGAACATTGCTGCCTCCCAGACCTGGCCTTCCTCCAGCTCGCCGTCGCCCAGCAGAGTGTAGACGCGGAATTTTTCCTTGCCCAGCTTGCCGCCCAGTGCCATGCCTGCTGCGGCGGAAATGCCCTGTCCCAGGGAACCGGATGCCATATCGACTCCGGGAATATGCATATTGGGATGTCCCTGCAGGTAGGAACCCAGCTTACGCAGGGTCGTCAGGTCCTCCACGGGGAAGAATCCTCTGTAAGCCAGTGCGGCATACAGACCGGGAGCGGTATGTCCCTTGGAGAGCACGAAACGGTCACGATCCTCCTTCTCAGGATTCTTGGGATCGATGTTCATCTCCTCAAAATACAGAAAAGTGAAAACATCTGCTGCGGAAAGAGATCCGCCGGGATGTCCGGCCTTTGCCGCATGGGTAGATGTGACAATGCCCTTACGGACATTGTTCGCCTGTTTTTTCAGTTCCAGATTGTCCATGATTACCTCCGTTTGATATATATTGATTCTGCTAAGAGCAGGGAATCACTTAGTTTTGCCCGTAGTAGGCGTTTGCTCCGTGCTTGCGGTAGTAGTGCTTGTCCTGCAGCTCCTGGGGTGCGGGCTGCACCTCGGGATTGATGGTCTCGCACCGGTATGCCATCTTGGCCACTTCTTCCAGCACCACTGCGTTGTGAACGGCTTCATTCGCATCCTTGCCCCAGGTGAAGGGACCGTGGTTCTTGCAAAGTGCTGCGGGGACGCCCAGGATATCCCGGCCCGTCTCCTTGAAGTAGTTTACGATCAGATGACCGGTGTTGGCCTCATAGGCCTCGTCGATCTCTTCCTTCGTCAGGCAGCGCAGGCAGGGCACCGCGCCATAGATGTAGTCGGCGTGGGTGGTTCCGTAGCAGGGAATGTCTCTGCCGGACTGGGCCCAACTGGTGGCGTAGGAGGAGTGGGTGTGTACCACACCGCCGATCTCCGGGAATGCCTTGTAAAGCTCCAGATGGGTGGGGGTGTCGGAGGAGGGCTTGTATTTTCCTTCCACCCGGTTGCCCTCCAGATCCATGACTACCATGTCGTCGGGGGTCATGGTCTCATAGTCAACGCCGCTGGGCTTGATAACGAAGAGCCCGGAAGCGCGGTCGATCTGGCTCACATTACCCCAGGTAAAGGTCACCAGGCCGTACTTCGGAAGCAGCAGATTGGCTTCACATACGATCTTTTTTAATTCTTCCAGCATATTTCCTCTTTCCGAAAGGGAAGCTTCCTCCCTCTCATGCCTCCTTGAAATGCTCCGCTGCGGCCTTCTCTGCTTCCAGTACCTGGCGGTAGCTCACCAGGAACTTATCGAAGCCTGCCACATCCTCGGGAACGGGCTGAATGGTGGTGCCGCTCTGTCCCGCAAAGATCTTATTGTCCAGGTAATCGGGAAGGGTCTCGCCCTCGCCCTTCTCCAGCATGTAAGCGGTGAGCACTGCCATACCCCAGGGGCCGCCCTCGCTGGCGGTATCCATAACGGTGACAGGTGCGTTCAGGGCTGCTGCCAGAAGCTGCTGTCCTACCACGGGAGTCTTGAAAAGTCCGCCGTGGCCCATGAGTCTGTCGATGGGTACGTTCTCCTGCTTTGCCAGGATGTCGTTGCCGATCTTCAGGGTAGCCAGCGCACTGTAGAGGTTGCTGCGCATGAAGTTGGCCAGGGAGAATTTCGCATCCGGCTGACGGACCACCATGGGGCGCCCTTCCGCAAGGCCCGCAACAGGCTCGCCGGAGAAGAAGTTGACGCTGACCACGCCGCCGCAGTCCGTATCTGCCTTCAGTGCCTCCCGGTAAAGTCTGCCGTAGATCTCGTTTTTATCCACGGGATTGCCCATGAGGGAAGCAAACTCGTCAAAGAGGTTCACCCAGGCATTCAGGTCGGAAGTGCAGTTGTTGCAGTGAACCATGGCAACGGGGAGGCCGTCGGGTGTGGTAACCAGATCCAGCTCCTCGTAGTAATTTTTCATAGCCTTCTCCAGGACCACCATGGAGAAAATGGAGGTGCCCGCAGAAACGTTTCCGGTGCGGACTCTGACAGCGTTGGTAGCGGTCATGCCGGTGCCTGCATCGCCCTCGGGAGGCGCCATGGGGCATCCGGGCTCCAGGGTTCCCGTGGGATCCAGGAACTTCGCGCCCTCCGCCGTGAGGGTACCTGCCTTCTCGCCTGCCACCAGGACCTTGGGAATGATGTTCTCCAGCTTCCAGCCGATGCCCTTGCCTGCAACCAACTGATCAAACTTTGCCACCATATCCGCATCGTAGTCCATGCGCTCGGAGTCGATGGGGAACATGCCGGAGGCTTCGCCCACACCCAGCACCTTCTCCCCGGTGAGCTTCCAGTGGATGTAGCCCGCAAGGGTGGTAAAGAAGGTGATGTCCTTCACATGTGCTTCCTGATTCAACACTGCCTGATAGAGATGAGCGATGCTCCATCTCTGGGGAATGTTGAACTGGAACAGAGGCGAAAGCTCTGCCACCGCAGGTCCGGTGATGGTGTTTCTCCAGGTGCGGAAGGGAACCATCAGCTCGCCTGCCGCATTGAACGGCATATAGCCGTGCATCATTGCGGAGATGCCCAGGCCGCCCAGCTTTTTCAGCGGGATGCCGTAGGTCTTCTGCACATCGGCTGCCACGCCTGCGAAGGTGTCCTGCAGACCGGTGGTGATGTCCTCCAGAGAGTAGGTCCAAATACCGTCTTCCAGGCGGTTTTCCCAGTCATGGGTGCCCATGGCGATGGGATTGTGGGTCTCGTCGATGAGTACGCCCTTGATCCTGGTGGAGCCGAACTCGATACCCAGTACCGCGCGGCCCTCTTCAATGGCTTTTTTTGCACTTTCCATGCTCATAATGATCCTCCGTTATAGAGTTCTTTGATGTGTTACTTCCAAAAGCCTTGTATTGCCGTAAAAGCAACCGATTTTCGCACAGTATATTCTATCATATTCCCCTGTAATCGGAAACTGATTTTTCAATCTCCAGGCGGGAAATATCGGCAAAATAGATCTTCGTATCCACCACCTTCATGTATTTCCCGTCCATGTCAATCCTGGAAACCACACCCGTCAGCTGCAGGTACTCTCCCTTACAAAAATAGACCACACTTACCAGGTCCATTTCCCGGATCCCGGATAAGGTGTAGTCCAGCTCTTCCTTGCGGTCCTCGGACAGCTCCATCCGGGGCACCACGATATGTTCTTTGGCACGCAAAGCCTCCTCGTAGCCCTTCAGGGCCGCGAAGGGCATAAACTGCTTTGCGCGTTGCTGCCGATCCATCTTCGGTCTCATTACTTTTCTCCACGAAGGGAAATCGCAAATGCGATCTCCTGAGTTGAGAGCTTACATCTGATGCCGCACCACGGCATATTCATCGTCCAGCCGGAAAAACGGGCATTCCTTGGCGCCTCCCGTCAGAAAATGATACATGTCATCCTCGTCCAGGTTCGCCAGGCAGTCATATACCTCGTCCTCCTCGTCATAGACATAATTGACGCACATTTCGCAATCCGCGCTCATGTTGCCTCCTACTCTTAAGCGCCCTCACAGATGCCGATCCGTTACGCTTCGTCTTCCGCTTCGCCGGCTTCCAGAAGGGCCTTGTAGATGTCCCGCTTTCCGAGACCTCTGTCCTTCGCCACCGCCTTCATGGCTTCCTTCCGGTCCATGCCCTGCTGCAGGTAGATCTCCATGTGCTCCGGGATGCTCATGGTTTCCCACTCGGCCTGTTCCTCCCGCTGCAGCACTTTCCGGTCCGCCCCTTCCAGCACCAGCACGTACTCTCCTCTGGGCTCCTCTTCTTCCGTCAGTGCCAGAGCCCCGGACAGGGTGGTGGGCACGATGGTCTCAAAGCGCTTTGTCAGTTCCCGACACAGGGTGATCTTCCGGTCTCCCAGGGCACTGAACAGTTCTCCCAACGTCTGCTTTAAGCGATGGGGCGCCTCGTAAAGGATGATGGTACGAGTCTCCGTTTTCAGTTCCTCCAGGATCTCTCCCCGCTCCTTTTTTTCCGGCGGGAGAAATGCTTCAAAGCAAAAGCGCCTGGTGGAGAGTCCCGACAGGGTTAGGGCGGTGATGCAGGCACAGGGGCCCGGCAGGGAAGTCACGGTGATCCCCGCTTCCATGCACATCCGCACCAGCACCTCTCCGGGATCGGAGATGGCAGGAGTACCTGCGTCGGTGATGAGGGCGATGTTCTGTCCCTCCCGGAGCTTTCCGATGAGGACCGCCGCCTTCTCCACCTTGTTGTACTCGTGGTAGCTGGTCATGGGGGTATGAATATCAAAATGGGTCATCAGCTTTCTGCTGTTCCTGGTGTCCTCCGCCGCGATGAGATCCGCCTGCTGCAGGGTCTCCAGGATCCGGGGGCTCATGTCCCCCAGGTTGCCGATGGGTGTTGCGCATAAATACAGGATTCCGCTCATAGTCTCAATCTTTAATGGTTCTAGAAGCCGTAGAGTTCGGCCACTTCCTCGGTGTACACGTCCTTTTCCCGGAACAGGATCAGAGGTTTTTCCACGCTGATCCGGCTCCTGCCGCCCCGCACTGCCTCGATGAGCACCATGGTGGGCTCCCGATCCGCATAGGGGTAGACCAGCCGCATCCGCTTGGGTTCCAGCTTTTCCGCCGTGAGAGTACACAGGATCTCCGAGAGCCGGAAAGGTCTGTGCACCAGGAAAAAATGTCCCCCGGGCTGCAGAACTCTCGCCGTCTCCCTTGCCACATCCGCAAAGGTGCAGCAGATCTCATGCCTGGCCACGGCCTTGGCATCCCCGGGATTTTTGATGCCGTGCTCCCCGATCATGTAGGGCGGATTGCAGGTCACAATGTCAAAAGAAGCAAGCGGAAAAATACTGCTTGCCTCTTTCAGATCACCTGTAACGATGTCTACCCGTTCCTCCAGTCCGTTCATGGCGACGCTCCTGCGGGCCATGTCGGCGCTCTCCGGCTGGATCTCCAGGCCCGTCAGATGGGCACATTCCGTTTTGGCCGCCAGCAGGATGGGCAAAATGCCCGTGCCGGTGCCCAGATCCAGGAGGGTTGCTCCCTTCGTCGCCTTTACAAAGCCCGAAAGCAGCACCGCGTCCATGCCGAAGCAGAAGCGCTCCGGATCCTGGATGATCCGGAAGCCGCAACGCTGGAGATCGTCAATTCGTTCCCCCGTTTTCAGGAGTGGACTGGGGTTTTCTGTTTTTGTGGTTGTGATGTCTTCTGTGGTCACGATTGCCGCCATTTTTTCCGCCGGCATTACCGTTTCCGTCGGTCCGGCCTGCATTTGCTTCGGAACGATCCTCCGCGGGCGCACTTGCTTCCTGCGGTGCCTGAGGCTTGGGGTTCCGATCCTTGTTCTCGTCGCCGCGATCGTTCTTGCGGCCGCCCCGATTTTTCCCGGGCTGCTTCTCCTGCTTGCCGGCATCCTCGCCCTGCTGGGCTTCTCTCGCCTGGCGCGCAGCACGCTCCGCAGCCGCCTGCTCGCTGAGCTCCTTCTTGCGGATCTTCCGCTTCTTGATGAGGGTCAGCTCGGAAGTGGGATACTCCTGCATTTCCTTGTCACCGCCCACATCCACCAGGATGCGCACCGTCTGGCGCAGGATGTTGGTGCTGACCACGTCGCCCAGGGTGCCGTCGGGGGTCTGCATGTAATCTCCCACATCGGGCATGGTCCGGTTCAGCTCCTCATACACGTCCTCCTCGTACTTCAGGCAGCACATGAGTCTGCCGCAGACACCGGAGATCTTGGTGGGATTCAGGGCCAGGTTCTGTTCCTTCGCCATCTTGATGGAGACGGCGATAAAATCATTCAGATAAGAGCTGCAGCAAAGGGGTCTGCCGCAGGGGCCGAAGCCGCCCAGTGCTCTCGCTTCGTCTCTCACACCGATCTGCCGGAGCTCGATGCGGGTGTGGAACACCGATGCCAGATCCTTCACCAGCTCACGGAAATCCACTCTACCCTCGGCAGTGAAGTAAAAGAGGATCTTGCTGTTATCGAAGGCGTATTCCGCCTCCGTCACTTTCATGTCCAGTCCGTGCTCTCTGGCCTTCTCCTGGCAGGTCCGCAGGGCGGATGCTTCCTTTTTGGCATTGTCCCTCACCTGCTCATCGTCCCGCTCCGTGGCCTTGCGGATCACGGGCTTTAAGGGCTGAAGCACATTTTCGTCACCGATGCTGCGCACCGGGCTCACCACCTCACCGTACTCAAGACCCTTTGCGGTCTCCACGATGGCATGGTCACCGATCTCGAAGGTGAAATCCTTGGGATCGAAAAAATAAGTCTTTCCGGTATTTCTAAACCGTATTCCTACTACCTTTGTCATATTCCTCCCGTGCGGATGACGATGGGTCAGCCTTTTTCCTGCATCGTCATCAGTAACAGTTCCATAGTCATTTCAAAATTCACGTTGGCTCTGAGTCTGGCCTTGGCCTTCTCGATGGCTTCCAGCACTTCCTCAATGCCCTCGTAGCTGCAGCGGTCCGCCACTTTGCGGATCACCGCCAGATCGGAGGCGTTCACCAGGCGCTCGATCTCTCCCGTGGCCTTGTACAGGAGCACGTCCCGGTACCACACCAGCACCACATCCAGAAATTCCTCGGGATCCATCTTGTATTTGGCCATGCTCTGGACCAGGGAGATCTTCTCGGAAAGGGGCATCTCCTGGTGCTTTTTCACCAATGCCATGGCGGCCTTGCGGATGGTCTCGAACTCATCGCTGTTGTTCAGCTGCAGCGCTTTGCCCACATTTCCCTGGGCATAAGCGACACACATGTCGGTATGATAATCCGGCATGCCTTTTTCTTCCATGAGGAACCTGCGCAGCTCCGCGTCGCTCACCGGCTTCATGGCCAGCTCTTCGCAGCGGCTGCGGATGGTGGGCAGAAAAACGCTGGTGGCGGTGGTCAGAAGCATGATCACCACATAAGCAGGGGGCTCCTCCAGGGTTTTGAGCAGCGCGTTCTGGGCCTGGGGCGTCAGCTTCTCCGCTTCCGGCACCAGGTAGACTTTGTAAGGCGCGCTGTAGGGCCGGATGATCACGTCATCCACGATCTGGTCCCGGACCTCGTCCACACCGATGGAGTTGGGGTGGTCCTCATGGGTCACGGTGATGATGTCGGGATGGTTGCGATGTTCCGCCAGGACGCAGGCATGGCATTCGCCGCAGGGATCCGTGCCGCCCTTCTCGCAGACCAGGGTCTGAGCCAGGGTCCTTGCCAGGAATTCCTTACCGCAGAAGCGCTCTCCGCTGATGATGTAGGCATGGCCTACCTTTCCCTCTTCGATGGCGCTCTTCACCTGCATCTTGATATGCTGTTGTCCTACGATATCTTTGAATTTCGGCATATCCTTCTCCGTTTTGAAAAGGCATGTTTAAGTAAAAATATCCAGTAGCAATCCTTCAATCTCGCCGATCTTGCTGAGGATGGCCAGATTGTCCTGCTCATCCTTCATCAGCTCCTGGGCCAGCTGGTCCAGGTTCTCGTCCACCAGGCGGACGATCCCGTAGACTCTGTGTCTGCCCTTACGATCCAGGAAATTCTCTCTGGAAAATTCATGAGAGCGGGACACGATCTCGTTCAAAAATTCCTTTACCAGCCCCCGGTAATGCTTCATATCCTTCACATCCCGGCGCTTCGCCAGCTTCTTTCCTTCGGCGGTGATCTCCTCCATCAGAGCGTTCAGCTTCGCCTGAAGCTCGCCCTCGGCGATATTGCTGGCAAGCATGAACTTGAAGGTGCCGTCGGACTGCTGTACCTGAGAAGGCGCTTCGACGGGATTCGGCTGGCTGATTTGATTGACCTTGATATCCACGCGGCTCACCTCCTGTTGGGTATTCTACTATTATACCGTATTTTCTCTGTTTTTCACATAGGAAATAATGTCTGCGAGGCACTGCTCCAGTTCATCGTTTCGGATCCGGACATCGATGCCGGTCTCCCGGATCTTGTCCTCGGAAAAATCCTCGCTGTCCGCCAGAAATCTGCGGCACATTTCCTCGTATTTCGGGGTCTCCTGCTTCCGCTCACGGTTCAGGGCCCGCTGCAGTCTGTCCCCGTCGTCCACATCGATGAGGATGGAACGCACATTTTCCGCGCCGTAATAGTCCCGGATCCCCCGGAATGCCACCAGGGTGCCGGCGGTGATGAGATAGTCCCTCTCCTTCGGATCCACGGACTCCTCCGCCACCGTAAAGTACCGCCATAAACCGTGAACGGTGTTGTAGGCCCGCTCCTCGATGACCCGTCCCGCTTCCCGCAGGGACTGGTACAGGGCTTCGTCCGCGAAATGGTATTCCACCCCTTCCCGCTCGCCTTCCCGAATAGGCCGGGTGGTGTAGGGGATGATGGGCGTCAGATCCAGTTCCTCATTTTCCGTCAGTCTTTTATAAATCGTGTCCTTCCCGGTAGAGCTTTTCCCCAGGAGACAAAAGATAGTTCCCATAGGTGTCTGTCCTCCGCTTTTATTGTACCACAACCGGGACATAGATCCGCGCTTTTCCGTCAGGGCCGGGTGCGATGCGGATGCCGTTTACCTCGGCGCCGCTTCCCGCGCTCCTGCGGATGGCATCCATCTCCCGCTGCCGGATCTGCTCTCCCGGCAAAAAGATGGGAGTGCCGGGGGGATAGGGACAGACGAACTCGCCACAGATGCGCCCTTCCGCTTCTTCCAGGGGAATCTCCTCCGTCTCCAGGTCCCAGGCCTGCCACAGGGGCAGGACCACCTCGGGCAGAGCAAACTCACCGTACTCTTCCGCAAGGGCATTTTCACAGGCATGCAGGATCCGGTCCGCGGGGCTTTCCTGCTGCGCTTTGGCGTCCTGCGGGATGCCGCTGCCCGGCACGACAGAGCGCAGAGCCCCCTCGGTGCTTTGGCCGGTCTCGTCGCCTGCCAGTCGTCTGTCAATGTCCAAAAGGGCGTCACCCAATCGCTCAAAAGAGGCCACGTTATCCGCCACCGTCATCATGGCAAGCACGTACTCGGGAGCGCTCATTTCCGTTTCGATGGCATAGTCCCTGCGCAGGAACTCTGCGAGCGCTTTTCCGCTGATCCCCGCTTTGTCGCAGAGGATCAGGACTTTTCCGGGGTCCTGGGCCCTGGAAGCCGGCATCAGCCGGAGGCGCTTGCACTCCGCCAGCCGAAAATGCAGTTCGTCGCAGAGGTGATTTAAGTTTTCGATCCGGACAGCGCCCTCTCTTTCCATGAAGGAAAGGGCGTTGTCAATGCCCGCCATGAGCGGATAGGAAGGGCTGCTGGTCTCATAGATCCGCAGAAATCTGCGGATGCGGGCTTCCTCCACCCGGTCCGAGCACAGGTGCAGCAGCGCCGTCTGGGTGGGAGCCGGCAGGGTCTTGTGGGTACTCTGGATCACCAGATCCGCCCCGGCCTGGGCCGCACTTTTCGGCAAAGCAGTGCACCATCCCAGATGGGCCCCGTGAGCCTCGTCCACGATGAGGATTTTTCCCGCGGCATGAACCAGTTCCGCAATCCTGCCCACCTTCGCAAAGCGTCCCTCATAGGTGGGGCAGGTAATGAGCACCGCGGAAGCCTCCGGGTAGAGGATCAGTTTTTCCTCCACCTCCTCCGGCGTGGGGGGCTCGGGGATACCGCAGGCCGTCAGGTCATTTTCCAAGTATGCGGGGGTGATCCGCCGCAGATACAGGGCATGGTATACGGAGCGATGGCACCCTCTGGGCAGGAGGATGCTTCCCCCCGCAGGCACCGCCGCGCTGATGGCAGCCAGGATTCCCGCGGTGCTTCCACCCACCAGGAAAAAGGTCTTCCGTGCATGGCAAAGCAGGGCCGCCCGGTCCTGGGCGTCCTTCAGGATGCCCTCCGGCGCATGGAGATTGTCGGTGCCCTCCACCTCCGTAAGGTCTATTT
>JAEETA010000008.1 GCA_016286555.1 Lachnospiraceae bacterium
AATCGTAAATGTACGAAGTGCCCGCGATAACAGCCCGGCAACCACAAATGAGCCACCTGTAAAGGCGGCTCATTCACGGATCGCAATATTTTGATTTACTCTGCTTCCTCCCAGAACAGTTCGTCCAGCGTCTTGTTCAGGGCTTTACAGATGGCGATGCAGAGATTGATGGTAGGATTGTAGTCCCCTTTTTCGATGGCATTGATAGTCTGCCGGGAGACCCCCACCTTGTCCGCCAGCTCCTGCTGGGACATATCGAAAGCGGCCCTGGCGGATTTCAGTTTCAGGTTTTTCATAGGCTCCGCTTCCTCATTCTTCTTCTTTCTTATCCAGGGCTGTCTTCACGAAATACAGGATCAGGAGATACACCATGAAGATCGCGCAGATCAGATTCCCCACTTCGCTGACCCGGATGATGCCATCTGCAGTGATCTCTCCCCTCACCAGGTTAGTGATCCCGATGAAGAGGTTACTGACAGCGATGAGCCCGAAGGCGATGACCCAGGTCCGCTTGCTCTCGTTCAACTTAAAGTAAGCGTCCTTCCACAGTGCATAGGAACCCATCACCGCAGCTCCCAGCACCGTTCCCGCAAACAGAAGGACAGCGGGACTGATCAGGGGGAACAGTTCCAGATCCGCCACCACAGCAGCCAGCATGGAATAGACCAGCATGGTATAGAACGCATACTTGGTAGCCTTCCCCTGCATGGCGATCTGACGCTCGTCATATTTTGACACGGCTGTCGTATCTTTCTTTGCAAGTGCTGCAACCAGAGCAATAAGCAGGATGCCGAATACGATGCCGCAGAGGATACCGATCATGTAACCCGCGCGGTAGGAAGGATTCGCCTCCACCGTATAGGTCATATCCCAGGTACCGTCTTTCACGAAAGAATCGTCGAAGTCTCCGATCTCCTCCTCCGGAAAATGGGTCCTGCAATACTCGGCATAGGAGTCATAATCCGCAAGAAACTCGTATTCACAGGTATAAGATCCTGCCTCCAGGTCCATCTCCACGGAATCTGCCGTGAGTTCCACGCCGGTGACGGAAAAGATCTCTTCCCCGGCTGCATCGATGATGCGAAGGGCCGTGACAAATCCGGGATCGATCCCCAGCCACCACTCGGCATGGAGGGTATAATGGCCGGATTTCCCGATGTTAAGTCCCGCCCGGTTGGATGCGGGTTCGGGTTTGCCATCCTGCACCGTTACCATGGCATTCAGTTTGGTACTGTAATGATTGTTCGGAACGATCGCCATCATCACACAGCCCAGAGTGATCATACAGATCAGGATGATGATGATACTTTTTGCTTTTTTACTCATATGCTTGCTCCTTTGGGCAGCGCCCCTCCAGATTTCGGGGCGCTTTGAACCAAGGCCCCGTCCGATATGGAAGAAGCCGACGTCAGAATTCGTTCTCGGAAGAAACAGGTACTGCTACGGGATCAGCCACGAGAGTCTCAGCGGGAACGGTAGCCGCACGATTCAGGGAAAGCAGGTTGAAACGTACCCCCACAAATGCCGCAACCGCACCGCAGACCACAAAGAGTGCCACGCTTAAGATCAGCTGGTCCACGTCTCCGGGGATCAGGAATGCCAGGCCGTTGTTGATGATGTGGCACAGGAAGCAGGGGATCACGGACTTGTACCGGTAACCGATGTACCCCCAGAAAGCTCCCATGGGCAGCACATACAGTCCCTGGATGATGTTCATGTGGAAAACGCCGAAGAGCACAGCGCTGATGATCATCACACCGATGGCACCGAAGACCCGCTCACTGCGGCGAAGGATGATCCCGCGGACTGCCAGTTCCTCACAGATGGGTGCCAGGATGACACCGGTGAGCATGCCGATGATCTCGTTGCCACCCAGCGCACTCTGCAGGGACTCGCTCAGCTTTGCTGCCGCATCCGGGAACAGGCCTGCTGCCAGCATCTGCAGCAGGGAAGCCAGGCCCCAGGCGGAAAGGACACCGGCAATGATGAATACAAAATCGGGAGCGCCGCCAACCTTCTGCAGGAAAGGCTTGTAGATGCCCTTCGCCTTGTCCGGCTTCACATAACCGCTGTTGTACCAGATCAGCAGTACGACGATGCAGACGATCTCAGCGGCAAACTGCAGCCAGGTCAGGAGTCCCGCGTCCGAAACCATCTCGGTATAGAGCTGCATGAACAGCTCCTGGTCGCCGCCGGCCTTCATAAAAAGGGAAATGCTGGCGGGAATGGCGCCGATGGCGGAAACGGCTCCCTGGATCAGGATCACTGCCAGGACCACCCACAGGCAAAAGAATACGGTGCCGACTTTGCCGGGCTTTTTTGCGGTTGCTTGTACTTGGTTTTCCATAAATCTTCCTCCGAATATTGAAAATGTGTTGACGGAAACGATAAAACATTTTCGCGAAATGGTTTGTTGTGATCATAAGATATCATCCATGCGACATAATGTCAAGTATGTTTTACATTTTGTCGTTCATATTTTTTACAACGGGAGAAAAACGCAGACTGGGATGGGATTTTCCACGAAATTACGTATAATGAAGATGATGCCCGGAAAAACTATTCAAAAGAAACAAGGCATCCTACAGGGAGGAATCATGAACTCTCAGGATAATACAAAGAAAAAGCACATTCTCTTCTATAAAGAACCCGCAAAGGACTTCAACGAGGCCCTGCCCATCGGAAACGGGCGCATGGGAGCCATGGTCTACGGAAGGCCGGATACGGAACTTCTGCAGCTGAACGAAGACTCTATTTGGTCCGGAGGACCCAGACATCGGGTGAATCCCAATGCAAAAGAAGGAATGAAAAAGGTGCGGGAGCGCCTGCTGGCAGGGGACATTCCCGGGGCGGAGGCCCTGGTCTTCGACTGCATGCAGGGAATCCCGGAAAACTCCCGCCATTACATGCCTCTGGGAAATCTCACCATTCGGGAAGCCTTCCCGGATCCTGCGAAGGCTGCGGACACCTCCTTCGGCGATAAGCGCCAGGCGACGCCGGTGGACGTACCCTCGGAAAAAAATGAGATTCCCTCTTTCGAAGACTATTCCAGAACCCTGAATCTGGAAAACGCCATTACCACCACCACCTTTACCTGTAAGGGGATTCAATATGAACGGAAGGCCTTTGTTTCCGCTCCTGATCGGGCCATTATGGTCCGGTTCCGGGCATCAGCCCCCGGAAGCCTCTACCTCTCCTGCTCTCTGGACGGGCGGGACGATTACTACGACGATAACCGGCCGGACACGGATCACTCCATCCTCTTTACCGGCGGCAGCGGCGGCACGGATGGAATCCGGTTCGCGGCCATCCTCAGCGGCGCGCAGTGGGGCGGCTCCTTAAAAACCTCCGGCAGAGAGCTTAGAATCGAGGGGGCGGATGAAGCTCTGCTCTGGATCACGGCACGGACCTCTTTCTACAGCAAGGACTATTTGGAGGCAGCAAAAACGGATTCGGAAAGACTGCAAAGCAGGTTCACGGGTTGCAAAGACGGCGCCGCATTTTCCGCAGCGGTAGAATTCATAGAATCCGCTCATATCAAGGATTACAGACAGTTTTTTGACAGAGTGTCATTTACCCTTGAGAGCCTTTCAGACGAAAAAAACGGCCCCGAAAACCTCCCTACGAACGAGAGGCTTGCACGCCTTTCCCGGGATCCGAAGGCCTCCGACAATGACCTCATGGAACTCTACTTCCACTTCGGAAGATACCTGATGATCTCCGGCAGTCGCCCCGGCTCCCAGCCCCTGAATCTCCAGGGCATCTGGAACGCGGACATGTGGCCCGCCTGGGGCAGCCGCTACACTGTGAACATCAACGCCGAGATGAATTACTGGCCTGCGGAAAGCTGCAACCTGTCCGAGTGCCATGAGCCCTTCTTTGATCTGCTGGAACGGATCTGCGAAAACGGCCGGAAAACGGCGAAGGAAATGTATGGTGCGAAGGGCGGCTATGTGTGCCACCATAACACGGACATCTGGGGAGACACCGCGCCCCAGGATCTGTGGATGCCCGCCACCATCTGGCCCATGGGCGGCGCCTGGGCTGCGCTTCATGTCTTTGAGCATTACGAATACACCGGAGATCTGGAATTTCTCCGGGAAAAATATCATCTCCTGCGGGAGGCGGCGGAATTTTTCACGGATTATCTCTTTGAGGATGCCAAGGGTCGCCTGGTAACAGGTCCTTCCGTTTCTCCGGAAAATACCTACTGCACGGATGCAGGACTCCGGGGCTGTCTGTGTATCGGACCCTCCATGGATTCTCAGATCCTGACCTGCCTCTTCCGGGATGTGATCAAAGCTGCAAATCTCCTGAACGAAGATCTCGCATTTGCCGGGCAGCTGGAAAAGATGCTGGAGAAGCTCCCTCGCCCCGAGATCGGAAAATACGGTCAGATCAAGGAATGGGCCGAAGATTACGACGAGGTGGAGATCGGACACCGCCACATTTCCCAGCTCTTTGCCCTGTATCCGGCAGACCTCATCACCCCCGCCCACACGCCGGAACTGGCTAAGGGGGCCAGAGCCACCATGGAACGACGCCTTTCCCACGGTGGCGGGCATACAGGCTGGAGCAGAGCCTGGATCGCCAATATGTGGGCAAGACTCCACGACGGAGAGGCCCTGTACCAAAATCTCCGGCAGCTCCTGGCAGGCTCTACGAATCCGAACCTTTTCGACAATCACCCGCCTTTCCAGATCGACGGAAATTTCGGCGGCATCGCAGCCTTTGCGGAAAGTTTCCTGCAATGCACAGACGGCGAGATCACACTGATCCCCGCCCTGCCTGAGGAATGGTCCGCAGGACAGATCACAGGTCTGAAGGGCAAGGGTGGTCTGACCATCGACCTCGCATGGGAGAACGGAAAGCTAACCTCCGCCGTCATTGATTCCGTCTGGGAGCAAAAGATCTCCCTGCGGATCGGCCCCACCGGGCCTGCCCGGACCGTATTTTTACGGGAGGGAAGAAACGAGATCCCTGTTTGACGCGAGGGCACAGCAACCGATCACCGGGCCTGCGCCACAAAAAAACATCCGCCCCTTCCACCGCGAAGGGACGGATGTTTTCAGTTATTCTGTCACTGCAGGATCCCGGATCATCAGATGCGGGTGATCTGCAGGTTACCGAAGGAAACGTTGCCGTCGATGACGCAGACCACCGGGTCCTGATCATCGGGTGCATAGCGATTGTCATCCTCGCAGTCTCCCAGAGCGACGGAAACCTTATTCTCCAGCTTCCAGCTTCTGGGGATGTAGATGCACAGCTCGCCGAAGGATACGCGGGCATTGATATGAACCGTGCCGGAAGGAACCGCTACATCATCGAAGAAAACGGACAGGGATCCAAAGCTGCACTGCAGATCGGAAGTGGAGAGGTTCTTGCTGCGGACATATCTGGTAGCGGAGCCGAAGCGCTCCATGTACATGATGTAGCCGCTCTGCTCGTCGGAATCAACGGTGGAAACCTCTGCACAATGATTGTACTTCACATCATCGGAATTCACGGTGATGTCGAATCCCTTGTGATGATGTCCTCCATGCTTCGGGAAGAGATTCTCGAAGGCAACGGTGAGGAGCAGTGCCACGATGAGCACCACCCAGGGAGTCAGCTGTGTGATCCCCAGTGCCTCATCAAAGATGATGCACAAGATGGCGATGGGGAAGAAAATGCCACCCCAGTTCAGCTCTACGATATTGTTGATGATGGCGAATATCATGATGATCGCCAGGAAGAGTCCCCAGGTACTGACCCCTGCCAGTGCCAGAGGGAGATTCCACACATCCAGCTTCCAGAGGACCAGTGCCACAGCAAACAGGATCAGCAAAATGCCTGTAAACGTATTTCCAAATCTTTTTCTCATAATCTTTCTCCTTTATGGTGTGAGGCTTTCTTTCAAAGCCTTGTAATAATTCCGTGAACAATACACAATCTTGTAAGTCCCATGGAACTCGATCTTGCTGGCTCCGGTGAGATTCTTGGTGATGGAATACACCTTGCGCGTGTTGAGGATGGAGGACTTCGATACCCGCATAAAGTAGGTGGGGAGTTTTTCCTCCAGCTCGTAAAGCTTGTACCTGACTTCGAACTCTTCGGTTTCGGTGTGGGCCCTTATGACACCGCCGTCGGTTTCAAAGAAAAGGATGTCGCTTACAGGAAGGAAGTACTCCGCATCCTGCTTGTAGAAGGTGATCTGCCCGTGGGGCGCTCCCGCTTCGGAAATGAGCTTCTGGAGTCCCATCACTGTGGCATCCACCTCGGGGCACTTGATCGTCACCTCGCACTCGGATGCATTCGGATCGATTTCAATTTTGACTCGTATGTTCTTCATGGTTGTATCATAGCACCTATTTCGGCGAAAAAAAGGGGTTTTCGGTAAGAGGTAAGGAATCGGGGGTGAGAGGTAAGAAATCCCCCTTCAAGTGTAAAGACCGGGGTGCGAAAACGCTCCCCGCCCTTCTGAAATCATGTCCTACTACCCGATGATCCGGTCCGTGCCGGTATCATCCGAATACTCTTTCAAAACGTTATCCGGATCCCGCCGCAGCCGCAACATGGTCTCTGCTGCCAGAACCCCCATGGCCGCAGGATTGCGCTTTGTCAGATCCGTGTCCCGATCCAGAAAAGCCCTGAAGTGATCGATCTGCCAGATCAGGACATCCACCATGGTCATCCCTGCCACATTTACCTTGCACAGAAAGTCCCGGTGCTCCAGGTAGTAGGTCAGCTCTTCCGCAATGTCCGGATGTTCCTCCAGTCCGTCCAGCAAAGCAGCTTTTCTCTCTGTGGAAAATCCTGCTTCCTCGCAGATCTTCTCCACTGTTTTTCTGTCATCCGAAATAAAAATATCACTCATCCTATCACTCCCTGTCATAAAACCCGGGGCACGCAGTCGTGATTCACAGACCCGGCACACATCCCCGGACCTCTTTATAAGAACAGATCATCAAAAGCATCTCCGCCGTTGCCGTTTCCGCGCTTTGCGGCCTCCCCGATCAGATACGCTCTGGCCTGTACCCTGGTGGAGTTCAGAGACCGGATCATCTCATCCATCACTCCGGCATCGGGATCCACGATATCCAGATACATCCCGAAATACTCCGGGTCCCCCTCCAGATCCTCCGTCAGAGTCTGCCATGCATAGGGTCTCGCGCTTCCAAAGCTTCTGGCGGAGAGATAATCGCCGATCTTCTTCCGCGTCACTTCGGACAAATGAGAAGCATATTTGAGACGCTTGAAGCAGATCAGGCACTTATTGCGGGCTGCATGCCGCACATACTCTTCCGTCTCTCCCGGCATCTCACCGTCCACCATTCCCACACCGTCGTAGGAAATATCTTCCTCGCCGCACAGCGCCACCCGGGAGCTTCCTTCCGCATCGTCCGTGGCCAGAACGGAGAGCAGATAAAGATCCCACTTCTCGTACCAGCCGACGCTGCCCACATCATCCGCCCGCAGCAGGTGATCGTTCTCCAGCAGATTGGCGCAGAGAGCCAGGAGATGCACCGTATCTTCATCCATTCCCGCAAATCGAATGGAGGAGAGACTGTCACATCCCTTGAAGGCACCCTTCCCCAGGATCCCGGGGGCAAAGGCTCCTTCCAGACGCACGTTCTTCAGGTTGCTGCACTTGGAAAAAGCCCACTCATCCAACAGACGGATCCCTGCAGGGAGAAAGACCTTTTTCAATCCCTTGCAGGAAAGGAAGGCCTTCCGATCTATGACAGTGATGTCACAGTTCCCCGTCAGATCCAGTACCGGGTCACTGCCTTCATATCCCCGGATCACCCGGCCGCCGTCGCTATGCAGTTCACTTTGCAGCGTAAATCCGCCGCATCTGATCTCTTCCATAGATGATTCCGATTATCTTTACAACATCTCCAGGATCTCTTTCCGGAGTTGTCCCCGTCTGTCTCCCACCATCAGCAGTTGCCGGAACTTCTCATACCCGCTGTTGGGGAAGGAAGCGAAAAACCCGGCGCAGTCCTCGTTTACCGTCAGCTCCGTGACCAGCACCAGCATCTCGTTGCTCTCCTGCCCAAAGAGCCGCTCAGACTCTGTGAAGAGATGATCCAGTTCCTTCTGCAGATCATTTACGGCGCCCTTCAGCTCAGTCACAGAGCCGTTGTAATACTCCTTTGCGCCCTTTCCTTCCTCCAGCGCATCCTGCATTCCTTCGTAGAATGCGATGACGCGCTTGTGGGCATTTTTCTCCGCAGGAGAAAGAGAGCCCGCCCGCTCCTTTGTGCGCAGCACATCCTTCCGGGAATTCAGATACACGGACACTTCCTCCCCTGCTTCGATGCGCTCCACGGAAGGACGCACCTCCCGGATGAGGCTCGCCTTTTTCATGACGCTGCGGATCCGTGCCTTGGCTGCATCCGCCAGGAGTCCTGCCAGAGCAAGGCGCTCGTCCGTAGCCGCTTCCCGCGCCGCCCCTATGGTCTCGTCGGACACCTCTCCGCGGAAGACTGCATCCACATTGTACTGTCGCTTGTACTTATTGTAGAGATCGTAATAAGCGGAGAACTCTTTGACGACCGTGTCATTTTTGATGTACTGGCCGATGAGGCTTTCGCTGACCTTCTTCCCGGAGGCCTCGTAAAGCGTGATGATCTCCGAAAGATCCTCCCAGCCTCTGGCAGTGACGTAATTCTTCCCGTAGGCAGTGGTCTCCACCCCGTAGAATGCGTCACGGTTACTGTCCAGGAACTGGAGCACCGCTCCGTGGAGTCCCCGCTCCGTGGCGTATTTTTTCCAGGCGGGATAATCCGCCTCCACCTCGATGACCTTCAACCGGTCCAGGGTCACCACGTCAAACTCCCGCACCGCCTTGTTAAATTCCGGCGGATTGCCGGCAGTTACAATGACCCACCCTTCAGGCACCGCATGCTTTCCGAAAACCTTCACCTGCAGGAACTGCAGCATGGAAGGGTAGAGGGTCTCGGAGACACAGTTGATCTCGTCCAGAAAGAGGATCCCCTCTTTGATCCCACTCTCCTCGATGGTGTCATAGATCGACGCAATGATCTCGCTCATGGTATATTCCGAAACGGAATAGGTGTGTCCGCCGTACTCTTTTTCCTTGATGAAAGGAAGCCCCAGAGCGGACTGCCTGGTATGATGGGTCATGGAATAGCTCACCAGCGCGATCCCCAGTTCCGATGCGATCTGGCTCATGACTGCCGTCTTACCGATGCCGGGGGCACCCAGCAGAAAAATGGGACGCTGCCGCACCACCGGAATCCGGTAGTCCCCGAACTCATCCTTCGTCAGATACAGTTCCACCGTATCCTTGATATATTCCTTCGCTTCCGCAATGTTCATACTGCCTCCTTGCCGTGGCGTAACCTATTTTTCCGAGTCCAGTACCACTTTGATGGCCCATCCGGGGACAGGCATCCGGTATTCATCGTCCGTGTTAAAAACGAACATCGTGTCATATTTCGGTGCGGAATCCGGATAGATCCCGTATCCGTCCGTAAAATAGATGAGCCCCTTCAGATTCCGGAACTCTCCCGCTGCGATCAGATCATCCACATACGAGAACACGGGGCGGAAATCCGTGGCGCCGAATCCCTTTACGGTGAAATGTTCCGCCGCGTCCCGGAGCTGTTCTTTGGAAGTGATCTTCAGATCCGCCGTGAGCTTCGCATCACACTGGAGGATCCGTACATGCATTTCCTCGGAGAATGCTCTCGAAGCCGTCAGAATGTCATAGGTTCTGGTGAGAAAATCCGTTACCGTTTTTCCACTGACGGAGGCCGAGGTATCCACAGCGATGACAAACTCCCGGATCCGGTTTTCCTCCGCGTATTCCAGGGGTTCGATCAGGGGCATATTGTCGTAGTGCGTGAGCCCGTAGGTATAGTAGATGTAATCGAACTCATCGGGACTGACCTTGATCTCCTCGTTCATCACCGCAAAGCGCCGCAGGATCTCGTCATAATCATAGCGCTTTTTCGTGCTTTCCTTCAGATTCATAAGGATCCCGGCACTGCCCGTGATCTCTTTGGAGAAGGATTTGAGTTCCGCCTTCACCCGTTCCGCGATGCGTTCCCAGTCCTTTTTCGTCAGGAGCATCTGCCGCTCCGTCATCCGCTCCCTGGGGATATGTCTGTCAAAAGCAAAGAGGGCGGCGTATTTTGCCTGGGAATCTGCGGAGATCCCTCCTACCAGGAACTCCCGGTAAATGGCATCCGCCGTAAGGGAAGGAACCCATTTCCCCAGTCTGGCCAGGGTGATCCGCTCCTCACCGTCCCGCAGCATGGCGCCTTCCGGCAGTTCCAGGCCCAGAACGATATTTTCGACAGCAATGTCACATGCGATGTTCCAATAGGCCTCCTGCTGTCTGTCCTTCCGGTAACTGTGGAGAAAAATGCCGTGAAAAAGCACGTGGAGCAGGAGCCGCAGCGGAAAGGCCTGCTCATCCCGGTAGTCCAAAAGCAGCACGTACGGATCGTAGTACAGATGCTCTCCGTCCGCTTCATACCCGCCCAGACCGGGGCTGGAGACGAAGGCGTACCGGGTCAGGGCCGCATCAAAGAATCGGAACCGGACCACGATGCTGTCTCTGGCCAGGTTCATGACCCGCAGGGCATATTCTTCTATTTGCCTGCTGTCCGCAGTCTTCAGATCCGCCATGAACCGTTACCTCTTACACGAACGGAGGCTCCTGCCGGTGCAGTGCCTCCGTTTCCATACGTCCTCTCTGAATTCCTTCTTGCCTTACCAGATCCGTATATTCGTGATGGCACACTGGTCACCGGTGACAGCTGCATAGACAGGTCTGTCGATACCGGTCAAGGTTGCCTTGCCTCTGGTAGAGATACCTGCGTTCTCCGTCACCACAAAGATCGTATTGCCCTCTACCTCAAATGTGACGCTCGTGTCAAATCCGTTCTTATTGAACTCCTTCCAGGCATCCCAGCCGCCGAATTCCGGTGTCTGTACCGCCTGAGGCTTTACATTGCAGGCCGAATCGCACTCCCAGAACTCCCCGTCCAGACGAAGGAATGCCAGATCACGATAGCCCTGGCCGTTCACCTTGCCATCGTCGGAACAGAAGATGTCGATGAAGGGACAATGCCACACCAGTCTGGCGGTGGGCAGGCTCTTGGCATGGAAGGTGATCTGCAGGCCATCCCGAATGAGGATTCCCTCGGAGTGTGCGGAGCGGAAGCCGTCCACCTGCACGTTGGGAATATCTCCTTCCGGCACATTGATGTAACTGATCTCCTCTGCGATCCTGGGAATGAAATCGACAGGATATTCCTCCTCCGATCTCGTCACGTCCAGACTATGGATGCGGCAGAACATTCCCGTGAAGCTAATGTACATATACCGGGTACTGTCGGGCAGTGCCACCGTTACTTCCTGGGCATGGCCCTTGCCGAAGACCTTGATGAGCGCGTGGTCCTTGATCCTGACTGCTTCGATCCGGTACACATTATCCCTGTCAATGTCGGAGCTTTCCGGCGGCAGATTGTTGGCCTGGATCTTCCGGGCCTCACCGATCTGATTCCGTCCGTTCATCCAGATTTCACCGTACTCCAGATACAGCAACTCTTTCCCGCGCTTCTCGTCCATATGGACGTCACCGTCCAGGGAATCGAAAAGGATCATGGACAGTTCCGGCTGCACGCTGTTGTTCTGATCCAGCAGCGACATTTCCAGCTCGACGGTGGTGAGATTTGAAGTAACGAGAATTCCATTTGTAAAGGCGCTTCTGTAAGTGCCGAGGATCAGTTCGTCACCGTCGAGTTCGCCGCGCTCGGTGCGATCCACCTGTTCCTTCAGAGTGTAATCGATATCATCATCGATGATGTGGATCATCAGTCTCGCATATGCGGGATCAAACTGGGTACCGGATCCCTTCACGATCTCCTCACGCACTCTCTGCTGAGGGATGAGCTCACGGTAGCTGCGCCTGGAGGTCATGGCATCGTAGGCATCCGCCACGGAAATGATCCGTGCCAACTCCGGGATATCGGTGCCGCTAAGCCCTCTGGGGTAACCTTTTCCGTCGTAGCGCTCGTGATGATAATGCGCGCCAATGCTGAGGAAAGGAAATTCACTGATGTGTTCCAGGATCTGAGCTCCCAGGCCGGGATGCTGTTTGATGACCTCGTACTCTTCCCGGGTAAGCTTTCCTTCCTTGTTGATGATGCTGACGGGAATGCCGATCTTACCGACATCGTGGAGGAGCGCTGCGTAGTAGACCTCATCGCATTCCTTCTCGGATTTCCCGCTCATCTCCGCCAGCTTCCGGGAATACTCCGCCACTCTGGAGGAATGGCCGTGGGTGTATTTGTCCTTGGCGTCGATGGCGTTGACCAGAGCGATGGCAGTCTGTCGGAAGAGATTCGAAAGCCGCCCCTGCTCTTTTTCCAGAGAGCGCTGTGCCAGATAGATGATGGTAATGTTGAGAAGGATGGACAGATTGATGAACAGACCGGGCATACTGGCCAGATTACGGCCCTTGAGGATTCCCAGAAGCAACACCGGAACCTGAATCCCGATAGCGATCATGGAAATGACGTAACCCAGCTTCTTATAACCCAGCACCATGATGATGGCACAGACGCTGCACAGAGCACTGATGACACCGGAAAATGCGGAAACCGGCAGTGCGCTGCCCTTGATGATCAACACCTCTTCCGACTGCGCCGCCATGGGCACCAGACGAGCCAGGAACAGATAAAGTGCCAAAGGGAAGATCACGGTGAAAGGAGGGAGTTCCCTCCGGTCCGTAAGGAATTTGATGACCTTATGAGCAGATTCGGATTTTGCGCTCTTTTTCATGATTTATCTCCTCCGTATGCAGCAGAGTTTCCATCCTTCCCGGGATCTCAAAAGCCCTGCCGCAAAACGGGAAATGCTTGTCAACGGATGCCTATGGAAATATTTTACCGCATTTATACAAGATATAGTATAAAAAAACGGGAAAAAAACTGCCCGGTTTCCAAATCGGATCCCCGGGCAGATGTGCGTGTTTTCAGTTTTCCTGCAGATCCCTCACGAAGGCCTCGATCTCCCCGGCCTGGGGCTCGGCTCTCTGCGAACGGATTCCAGCAGTTCTTCCCCTGTTTTCAGCGCTTTTTCTTTATTTCCCGTTTCGGAATACGCCTTTACCAGAGAAAAACGCATGGTCTGGGTCTGATTATGATCCGGGCCGAAAACGGAAGCAGATCTCTCCACCGCTTCCTCCAGGATCCGGATGCCCTCTTCCGGCTTACCGGTATGAACATAGGAGGAACCCAGAACCATTTGCGCTCTGACAGTGATATGGTGGTCGGGGCCCATGAGCCGAAGCAGCGTTTCGTATGCTTTGGAACTGTAATCCAAGGCCTTCTGCCAGTCTCCCATGGCCCCGTAGGTCCGGGCCAGCAAAATCCCCCGGATGGCAGGTAAAATACACCCTTCGTCTTCCTCTGGGCTGTGCGTTTCCTTTGGTCTGTACGCGAAATTCCATTCTCTCCCCTTACCTTTTCGTGCGATTTTATTCCTTTAGGATAGCAGGAAACTATACAGATTATACCACTTCTCACACCGATAACGGTAATTCCTTTTCTCCTTGCCAACCGTGCAGGATATCTGTAAAATACTCTACAAACAGGGCTTTCTCGTAAAGTGGGAGCCACTCATGGTCAGAAACAGATCGGGGGAAATGTATGGGTAAGAAATCTACAAAAGAGAATAAATGCATCTATCAGATCGCGCGTGAAGAGTGTGGGCTCACCAGGACCGCAGCGGCCGATGCCACAAGCGGCGTCCTGTCCGAGAGCAGAATTGAGAAGATCGAGAGCGGCGCCTTAAATGCGCATCCCGAAGACGTGATGCTGATGGCTAAAGCGTACAACCGGCCGGAACTGTGCAACTACTTCTGCACCAAAGAATGCCCCATCGGGGAAAAATATGTGCCTGAGGTGCAGACCATCCACGACCTGCCGCAGATCACCATGGAGCTGCTCTCCAACCTGAACGCATTAAACCGCGAAAAGGAGAAGATCATCGACATCACGGCGGACGGCAAGATCACGGAGGACGAGATGGCGGATTTCGAGTCCTTCCGGAAATGCCTCTCCGACATGTCCCTGGCGATTGAATCACTGAAGCTCTGGGCAGACCGGGAGTTCGCAAACAGATAGATATCATAGGGACTATAAGCATACAAGTACGCACACGGTGCAGACTGCAGAGCAGCAGCCTGCGCCGTTTTTCCTTTTTGCCGGATCATCAAAGGTACACTCGGAATCAACAGAACCGACACCGTCCATTCACAGAACGTACACGAAGGGCAGATATGCTAAAACCACGTTACTGATAACGACAACGAACACGGAGGTGTTGAATATGAAAAAAACCAATTCCAAGAAAATCTTAACGATCGTAGCAAGCGCAATGCTGTGCATGTCCCTGGCGGCATGCTCCTCACAGCAGTCCACCACATCCACCGATACCGCGACCACTACCGAGACCCTGGCCACCGTAGAGGAAAGCAGCGGGGCACAGAGCTCTGACGCAAGTGAAACCACAGAGCAGCCGGCAGGAGAAGCACCCGATGGGCAGCCCGGCGAGAGGCCGGAGATGCCCGATGGAGAAGCTCCGAGCGATCAGCCCGGTGAGATGCCGAGCGGCGAGCGCCCCGGCGGTGAAGCACCGGACGGACAGCCCGGTGAGATGCCGAGCGGCGAGCGCCCCGACGGTGGAGCGCCCAATGGACAGCCTGGCGAAAGACCTGACGGTGAAGCACCGAACGGGAATCCACCCGGAGGCGGATTCGGTGGCGGAAGCAGCAGTGCAGACATTGACTATACGGCATCTACGGAGATAAGCAGCGCTGAGTCTCAGTCCGGGAAAACCTATACCAGCACCACAGAAGACGAAAGTGCACTTCTGATCAGCACTTCCGACGATGTCACTATTACAGATGCAACCGTGACAAAGACCGGAGATTCCGACGGCGGAGACAACTGTAATTTCTACGGTTTGAACGCAGCTGTCCTGGTTAAGGACGGATCCACAACGACCATCACCGGCGCAACCATCACCTCAGACGCTGACGGTGCAAACGGTGTCTTCTCCTACGGTGGCAACGGCGGACAAAACGGCGCAACAGGTGACGGAACAACAGTCATCATTTCCGACAGCACCATCACCACCACCGGTGACGGCTCCGGTGGCATCATGACCACGGGCGGCGGCATCACCGAAGCATCTAACCTGACTGTAACGACGAGCGGCAGATCTTCCGCAGCGATCAGGACTGACAGAGGCGGTGGAGCCGTTACGGTAGACGGCGGAACCTACACTACAAACGGTCTCGGATCTCCCGCGATCTACTCCACGGCCGACATTACCGTGTCGAACGCCGACCTCGTTTCCAACCTGTCCGAAGGTGTCTGCATTGAAGGCATCAACTCGATCACCCTGAACGATTGTGATCTGACAGCGAACAATACCTCAACCAACGGGAACGCTACCTTCTACGACACCATCATGATCTACCAGTCCATGTCCGGTGACGCGGACAGCGGCACCTCGGTATTTACCATGAGCGGCGGCACCCTCACCAGCAAGAGCGGGCATGTGTTCCACGTCACCAACACCACGGCTGTGATCAACCTGGACAACGTAAAGATCGTTAACAAGGATTCCGAGAACATCCTCCTCTCCGTATGTGCGGACGGATGGACCGGTGACACCAATACCGCTACCGTGAATGCGAGCAACCAGACCCTCGAGGGGACAATCCTGGTAGGCGATGACTCTACGCTGACGCTGAATCTGACGAATGGTTCCACCTTCACCGGCACCTTCAGCGGCGAAATCACCAATGCCAAGGGAACAACCGTTTCTACCGAGCTCGGCACTGTCTCCGTCTCCCTCGACAGCAGCAGCACCTGGACCCTGACGGGAGATACCTATATCTCTGCCTTCGACGGTGACCTCTCCGGCGTGAACACGAACGGATATACACTGTATGTGAATGGCACTGCAGTGAAGTAATAGAAAATGCAAGATAATAAACGGTGTGGGATGCAATCAGCATCTCACACCGCTTTATTGTTGCATTCTTATCGGGAAATCGCTACTTACAGCTGTAAGTCTTCCGCATAGATGAAAGAAATCACATCCCTGGGCGGCGTTTCAATATATGCCCTCTCCCGGTGCATGAACGATACGATTTCCTTCTTTGTCATCTTCCCCAATTTCTCAATCACTTCATCCAGTATCGATATATCACCCTCTGTCAGTGACGGGAAAGAGGTCTCTTCCTTCAGACAAAAATGATATGCGTTGGCTTCTCCCATATCGACTTCTTCGCAAGGAACCCCCTTGAGATCGATGATGGAATCATGCGCCACAGGAACCGCCCCCATCGGGAGCGCCTGGTACACCAGGCCTGTGATCGCATGCCCCGTTCTCTTGAAGGACAGAGCATCCGCATACCACATCAGTTTCATCAGTTTAACCTTGTACAGCGAGGTGATCCGGGAGGAAGAAGCAAAATATCTGATCATATCTACCACTTTGTCCAAAGAAAGCTCCGTATTCCCGTGGTAATCACCTTTTTCAAGAAAACCGGCGTAGCTGGCTTTGATTGCTTTCCTGAGATAATAATCCTGGCTGGCCTCAAGCAGTGATGACGCCCTCCCGAAATATTTCCGATACGCATCCTCGGAAAGCGTGCCGCAAGCTGCCTGCAAAAGCGCTAAATACCACTCCGGATCACGCTCAATCTTTTTCAGGATCGAATCATGCGCTCTGTCCTGTACCTGGTGGCTCTCATATCTGGTGATCGTTTTACCGCCCCACCCCAGCAATGTGCTAAAATCACTCTGCGTAATCCCATATTTGGCACGAATGTCGGCGATTTCCTTTGAGGAAAGCAGACCTTGCGATTTCCGATAAGCGTCCTTCACACGGATATCGTTTGCCGCCATTTGCTCCTCGTTCTCATAAAACTCATCCGCCAATTCACAATACTCATAAACGGCATCAAAACTGACTTCGACTTCCTTGAAGATTGTATGGTCCCTGACCTGAACCGTTTTTACTTCATGCTCTTGCATACAGCATATGCACAGTCTTCTTTCCCTCTTCAAGACTTTCATGTCCATGAATGATCCCCCTTATTTCTTCCGATACGGAAACATGTCATCTGTAAACGCCTGCTCTGCATAATGAAATGACATTACATACGTGTTGGCAACACCATATTGTCCCAATAATTCAACACGGATCTTAATATATACGTCTTCGTTACCATTGTACACCTTTCCGAATTCGCGCATCTCACTTCGCTGTGGAAATCGGATATCCTTCACTGTCCGCATATACTCTTCCACAGTGAGCGTCAGCAATTCTCTTTTGAGTGCATCCTCCGGATTTTCTTTTGGGAAAAGTTTTTCGACAGTATACCTGTTCGTGTATCTTCTCGTTCTCGTCTCATCAACACACCTTGTTACCTGGAAAACTATCCGTGCTCCGCTTTGAATAGCATACTTCAAATCCTGGAGGTACGCCCTCACCTCCAACTCCGTTTCAATACGAGCGTTTGATTCATCCCCCAATTTGGCTCCCCTCTCGGTTTGGTATCATTTGATACTTTCATGTTAAAGCACCGATGGGCAAAAGTCAACTTTATAACACCTGAAATAGAAATAAGCATTTTATAGAGGCATTTTCCAACCTATCCGGTGGATTAGGCTTCTATTTCCCGCACATACGAACATTTATCCCGACCCTTTCCTCCACTATACTAAAATCAACAATCACGAAATCAGATAAGGAGGAACGAACATGGATGTCAAAGAGCGAATTCAAATGATCCTTCTCCTGGAAAAAATAAACAACAACAAAACGGCAGCAACACGCCTGGGGTTGAAGGATACCTCACAATTCAAACAAGTACCTGGGAAAAACCGGAAAGAAGTAACCAGGACAAAATAAGAGAAACTAAGAAACAGTCAACAAACAAGTAAAGGAGGATGGGTATGAGTGAGCTGGTAGTAGAAAACGGTATAGTGATCGATAACGTGGAAGAAGTCCTTTCAGGAATTGCAAATCTAAGCCAAAAGAAAATATCCGGGGCAGAAACCTTTCGCAAGTTTATCACAGAAGAAAAAAACACCAAATTCTATGTGAATAGCAAGTGTTTATCCAGTATGGTCCCGGATGCAGATACTGTTTACCTCTGGCTCGATAGCGGATTTACAGATTCATACGGGAATCCACTCCTCATTTCCCTTCTCCGAACCGAAGCCGGATATTGCGGACACTATTACGGGACTTTCGATCGACTCGCAGATGCAATTCGAAGTTATTTCCCGCAGAACCGCCGTGAGATCGACCAGAACCTGAGCAAGCTGGAGATAAAGTACAGAAAAAAGATCGAGAATCGAAGAGTCAAGCACATCCAAAACGAAAATGAATATCTGGTAGCTCTTTGTAACGGCGAATCAGGATTCGGGACCAGCGTCAAGTTCCTTTTGGATGGACTGGATCTCAGCAGGCTCGCACCTGATGTGCAAAATCAAGAAGAGCCGGAGCCGGAAGAAGTTCTGGCGGAACTCCCGTACGATATGAACTTCCGGGAAAAAGAAATTACCATCGGATTGCTTCTGGAAACCATCGACGGAATGCAGAGCTACATCGATGAAATCCTGGCGGAACTCGAAAGATCCAACACTGCGGACAGGGCAAGAATTCAGGAACTGGAAGCCAAAAATGCGGAGTACAAAGCGGCGCTCATCGGAGTAAGAACTTTCATGGAGGAAGAGGCCGCAAGATCGGAATCCGATGAGGACCGGGGAAACGCAGGCCACTTAATGCTTCGGAACGGTGGAAAAATCCTGGTGCTCGGAGCCACTGAACTCGATCCCAAGATTATGAACGGGATTGCGAAGACTTACGGCTTCATGAAGAAGGACCTCGAGTACGAAACAGACTATGCAAAGGTGATCAACTACACCGAAAGAATCCGAAGCGACGGACGCTATGTGGCAATCATTTTCGGGGCAATGCCTCACAAGGTAAAGTCTCTTGATGGATGGTCCAGTTTCCTGGAGAAATGCAAGAATTGCGAGGACATGCCTCGTGCATACGATGCCAGAAGTCGCTCCGGAGAATTGAAAGTAACCAAAGAATCATTTAGGGCAGCTCTGCTGGAGCTGTACAAGGATCTGAGGATGCCCCTGGAAGTATAAAACTGATCTACTAATAAGACTTCATACAAAGGAGAAATGAATGAAGAAAACACTGTACGTAACGAACGAATGGAAAGGACACGGAAAACAAAGCTATTATTGGAACGAATATATCCTTAATGGGAAGAAGGTTGAGAAGCACAAGTGCCATAGATTCAAATTCTTTGACGGCGACGAAAGTATCTGGGAAAAAGAGTCAAAACTCGTCGAGTCCTGGGACAAGAAGGATTCGAGCCTTCCCGATTGGCTTCGCAAGCTTCTGTGAGAATAATAAGAAACCTATTAATTCACAAAAAACGCAGGCCCACTCTATGTGAGTTGGCCTGCGTTTAAATCATTTCAGCATTCTTGAATATCACTCTTAACAGAAGTCCGCTTGGCACAGTTCATAATCCGCCTTCGGGATTAGGAACACCCTCGTCTCTCCATTGTAGAAGGCCAATTCATCATCCCCGGTAAAATCCACCCGATCCACGATCAGAGATTCCAGATCCTCGACCTCATAAATGACAGGATCGTCAGAAGTGAACCTGCAGGTAAACTCCTTCACCATCTTCGCGCACTCCAGCTCCGGCGACACGATCAGCGCCGACCCGGATCCTTCCAGGCGATAGCCGGTTAATTCATAGCGATTTCCCCCCAGGTGGAAGATCTCAAACCGCACCCTGGCATCATCCCGCACCAGATCAAAGAGCCAGTACGGACTCCGGGTCACCACCTTTTCCTTGAAGAAGTCGGGATCGAGTTCGGATTTCACGGACTCTATACCATCGCTGAGACGCTTCGAGAATTCTTTGCTCGCAGGTGAGGACGCACCGGCAGCATACTCCGCCTCCAGGAAGTGAAACAGCGCATCCCGATGGAGTCCCACACGCGCATGTGCCTCTGCCTCGCGCAACGCAATCTCCGCGAAGTCCTCATCATGCCCCATGCAATACTCCGGTCTCGCCTCCTGATACAGTTCGTACGTGATCCGCTCCGCTTCCTCAACATCGTCCGGGATCCCGCTCTCAATGTACGCGTCTACCTTTTTCAGCAACTCGGATTTGCTCATGACCAGCACACCTCCGCTGTGCTCAATGCCATACAATTCGACAGTCAAATTATCTCACGAATAGCAAAGAATGGAATCACGAAAAGCATTCATTTTGGAAACCTGACATTTCGCAACGGCATCTCGCAATGCTATAATAAGGTGAACTGCAGAAACGCATCGCACCCACGGAGGATGATCCGATGTTTGACGCAATGAAGAGGCACCGCTACAACAAGCTGATCCGGAGCGCGAAGAAATACATGCGCATATCCGCCGCCCTCGTTTGGCCGGATGCAGAGACAAGCGCAAAAATCGCCGAAAAATATCTCGATCAGGCAATCGCACTCTATGATTCCGGCGAACTGCGCGACCGAGCCATGGCCCTCGCGGGCGAGTACTACCGCAAGAATGCCTGGAAAGCCCTGGACCGCTCTCGCTTTGTGATCGTATCCGATATGGCTAAAGCATGCCTTGAGGATGCAAGCGAGTATCTCGACAAAGCGGAGCAATGCGGCAGCGATGTCAAAAGAGAGCGGTATCAGTATGATGCCGAGATAAAAAAACGCGCAATACTCTACGATCCTCATGGCGAGGATTATGGCCCGAAAGAAATCCTTTTCGGCTCCTATCCGCAGTCCGCTGATGGCAATGAAAAATCCCCCATCCAATGGGATCTTCTGGACGACACCATCGATGGATTGATCCTCATCAGCAAATACATCCTGGACGCCGTACCCTACCAGGAGAGTGGCGAGAATACGAGCTGGCGGGAAACCTCCCTCTGCCACTGGCTGAATCACGATTTTCTGAACACGGCATTTACAGAGGAGGAGCGGGAGCGCATCGATCCCGAGATTGGCGTCGCCATCCTCTCCTACGGAAACCTCTGGCACTACTACGACACCAATGAAAGAGGCTGGCTGGGAACAAGGGGTGAGGATTGCATCTTCAGTGATACGCTGATGGCTGAGCCCACGGCCTATGCGCTGTCAAAATCCGTTTTCAATAAGCACTTCACCGAAGACATGGCCGGTAACATCTGGGTAGATGGCGAAGATGTACACTTCAACTCCGCTTCCGAAAAAGAGCTGTATGACAGAACCGGCGCTTTCTGGTGGCTGATGCGGGATTCCAACTACTGCGGCACCTTCGTCACTGCCTCCGGAGTCGCGCGCAAAACACCGTATTATTCTGATACAGCAAAACGGACGGACATCGGCGTCCGCCCGGTGATCATGTTGAAAAAAGAATGAGGAGGGATACGTATATGAAAAACAGCAATGCTACAGGTAACAATTCTTCCTTCAGTAGCGAGGATATCCACAAAAACACCGTCCAAAGTGATCTACTTGAAATACTGTCAGCCTCAGAAAAAGAAGTTAAGAATGGAAGGGTCGCTCCTATCGAAGACACTTTTGATGGACTAAGAGGTTTGCTTATAAATTCAGTTTTTCCCTTTTTTGTTTAATCTGTACCCAACAGAGCCTCCAATAACACCTCCAATAATGTGGCCACTGTTGGAGATGTTGTCTCGCACCGTCAGCCCTTCAAAGACCTGCTGCCCCAGGAAAAATACGGCAACCAGAATGAAGGTGATGGGGATCTCCCCTTCCTTGAAGCTGGTGAAGGACGACAGCAGGATAAAAGCGAACACCACTCCACTGGCACCGCACAACGCCACGGAAGGGAACAGGATGAATTTCGCCACACTGGTTACGAAGGCCGTGATGGCCACCACCTGCGCCAGTGTCTTCGAAGAATACTTCTCCTCCAGCATCGGCCCCAGCAGCAGAATGTAACTCATGTTCCCCACCAGGTGCGACCAATCCGCATGCCCGAAGATATGCGTGAAGGCACGGATCCAAGTCAACGGATTCAGCAAAGAAGAATTCTGCGTCATAAAGAACATCTGCCCGATGAGACCTCCGGTCATGAGGCTCAGCAGCGTAGCTACAAAACTGATACCAACGATCCCCAGCGTAACCGGGGCATTAAATGTGACCTTCAGATCTTTCTTAATGTGAATCTTCTTCATATTTCGCGCCTCTCGCCACAAACATCCCGTACTCCTTCGGCAGATCGATGGCGCCGTCCACCTCGTGGGCCTTCAGCACTTCACGGATCCGATCCGCGGAGAGGTCCGCGATATCGCGGAAGGATGCCATGCTCCCCAGGTAGGTCACCAGATCCTCGGGATCTGTGATGTGGAGGGAATCCTCATAAAACAGAGGCTGCACCTCTGAGAAAAATGCCCCCAGCTTTTCCCCGCCGTTTTCCATAGTAAAGTTGTGATTCGGATGGAAGCTCTCTCCATCAAGCAAAAGCCACTCTGCCAGAAGATCCACGAAATTGTGCTCCCCCAGGGTAGCACAGTAGAAAGCACCCTCCGCCCGAAGGACGCGTCGCACCTCCCGGAGTCCCTGCATGAGATCCGGCACATGATAAAGCATCATGTTTGCGATGATCACATCAAAAGAGCCGTCCGGAAAGGGCAGTGCCTGGATATCCGCCACGCGATACTCCACGTTCTCATGCGCCCCCACATTTCCCTTCGCCGTCTCCAGCATCCCTTCGGAAAAATCCGTCAAAACCAGCTGCCCGCACCGGGCAATCACGTCCTCATGCCCGCTCCAGGTACTGCCCGTGCCCACACCGATCTCCAGCACGCGCATCCCTTCCCGGATATCATAGTTGGAGACGATCCAGGGGCCAAACCCCTGCCGGTTCGTGGAATACCGGTCGTGAAATCCGATCCTGGTATTCAGTCCTTTGGATGTGGCGTACTGTGCCTTTACAGCCTCCGCATCATTTGAATTGCCAATCTTCATTTGTTATCCTCACCCTCACAGTATTTTCAAAATCGGATCTGTGTCCTCTCCATTGCGATCCAAAAAACGCACATCCTGTCGCTTTCCGATCCGAACAGCCACACAGCCCCATCCCTGCGGGCATGCAGGAATCGTCCGGTCCTACACACGAACCTCTTCCCCGCAATGCACATACTGAAGCCGCTCCCCCAGAATCTCCTTCATCACATCGAAAGCCACGGTGCCGGTGCAATGGCAGGTGACGTAACGGCAGGGATACCGCAGCAGTTCCAGGGCGATGTTCCGGATCTCAGCAATCTCCGCATCGGAATATTCACTCTTCTTCATGAGATGAAATCCGCTGACCACCAGGTCCGGCGCAGTGCCGTAACGTTTTTCGTACGCATCCATGATGCTGAGGATCCCGTTGTGGGCGCACCCGGAAAGCAGCACGGACCGTCCGTTCTCACGGATCACCAGAAAGTGCTCATGGGAAAAATCATCCCGCCGGTATCCTTCCGGTGTCTTGACCAGGAGCCGCCCATTCGCAGACGGCAGAGCATGGGTGCGATCCCGGATCGTAAAAAGCTCCAGCCCGTCACCTATCACCGCATCTCCTTGCAACAATCGCACTTGCGGCAACGTACGGATCTTCGGATCGATCCCGATGTAGCGGTATCTCTCCGCAGCAGCCTCTCCGTCATCCGCGTAGTACTCACCGGGCGCCGCATCCTGCATATATATGACAGCCTTGTCATTTAACTGTGCAAAGGGCAGGATGCCGCCGGAATGATCATAGTGTCCATGGCTCAGGACCACCGTATCCACAGAACGCAGATCCACTCCTAAGATTTCTGCGTTTCGAAGCGTTTGCTCCGAGGGACCCAGATCCAGCAGGAGTTCATGCCCTGCCGTCTCCACATAGAAGGACAGCCCGTGAGCAGGGACACAGCCTGCTGCCCCCTCCGTATTTTCCATCAGATTCAGGATCCTCATTATTTGATCAACCTCGAGAATTCCAGTGCCTTTCCGATATCGCCGTCCACCTTCAGCTTCCCGATGGTAAAGGCTGCCACGGGATCCAGCTTCCCGGTGATCAGCTTGTTAAAGTCATCGGACTTCATGGTGATGGCACAGTTCCTGTCATGATAATCATAGGGTTCCACATTCACACGGTGATCCTTCACCTCCACGTAAAACACCCCGGGATCGCAATCCGTAAGATTTACCTGCACTGCCAGGAAATCTATCGCCGAGACATCTGCCTTTTCAGCCAATGCCCGCACCTTCGACAACACTGTCTCAAACTTCATCTTCGAACCCTCCTTTTCTGTCCACTGTTCTACATTCCATCATTCTTCCGATCAATCCGCATGTGCAGAAGCAAAGCGTACCTCTGATACAGCGACGGATCCCACACTGTTCTCCCGCTCCGATGTGCAGAAAAATCCGAACTTTACGCCCACCCAGCGGCCGGGCGCCGCAGTCATCTCCATGACAGGAGTGTCGGAAATATGGCCCGTTCCGAAATACATCGTCACACGCTCCTTCGGAAAGAGGATCCCGCTCTCGCCGATATCCTGCAAGCCGGCCCGCTCCACCTGACAGCGCAGCCGAACCTCCCGGGTGTCTGCAGGAAGAATGCAGATCTCCTCTTCCTCCTCCTCGGTGTGATCCACATAGATCTTTCCAAAGACCTGCTTTCCGCTGACCCGCGTTACATGGAAGCCATCAGCCTTGCGCCGGAAGGTCACCAGTCCATACCGCATGCCAAAGGAGATCATCCCCGCTTCATCCCCCGGGGTCAACCCCGACAGATCCAGCTGCGCGTCACAGACAAATTCCGGCGCGGGCCACTTTTGCAGCAGGAGATTCGGGAGATCTCCGTAAGGAACCGCCGCACCGGCACCTGCGGCATTGTCGCATGCTGCGTTTTCACCCGCAGCATTTCCGCCGATGTCACCCTTCCCTTTTTCGCCCTGAAGTTCGCCGAAACAGACTGCCCGCAGCACCAGCCGGTGCTCCGAGAGCGTATACCATTCCTCCCGGGGATTGGCATTCCACTGCCACTGCAATCCGAGGCGCTCCCCGTCAAAATCATCCGAAGCGGGGATCTCGTATGCACGCGGTTCCTGCGCACCCACAGCGACACCACCGCAAGCCGCCACATTCTGTGCATCATCCGAAGCGCGATCACACTCCCCCACATCCGGCATTTCGTACCGCAGAACCGGCTCTCCGTATTCCGCGCCCTCCCGGGACACGCCGATCACCGGCCAGTCATCCACCCACCGCATGGGCTGCAGATGCACGATCCGCCCGGCAGCATACACGTCCTGAAAATGCAGGAACCAGTCCTCTCCCGTCACCGTATCCACCCAGGCGCCCTGGTGCGGTCCGTTCACGGGAGAATCTCCCTGCCGCATCACCACCCGGTATTCGTAGGGGCCGAACACATTGCAGGATCGCAGCACCGTCTGCCATCCGGTTTTCACGCCACCGGCAGGCGCAAAAATGTAATACCATCCATTTCTCCGGTAAAACTTCGGCCCTTCAATGGTGGTCTGATCATTCTCATTTCCGTCAAACACTTTGACGGCTTCGCCCATCAGGGACATTCCATCCGGTGCCATCTCCCGGACATAGAGCACGCTTTTGTACCCGATGCGGCTCTTGGCCACGCCGTAGACCAGATACGCTCTGCCGTCCTCATCCCACAAGGGGCAGGGATCGATCCAGCCCGGTCCTTCCAGGAGCATCTTCGGAGCGGACCATGCGCCGGCAGGGTCCGTAGCGGTGCACATGAAGATCCCTTCGTCCGGCATGGGAAAGCATGCGTAAAATACCCCCTCATGATACCGGATGGAGGGTGCCCATACCCCACAACCATGGACAGGTGTGTCATATTTTGCATCCGGGATCCTGTCCAGCACGTAGTTTACGAGCTCCCAGTGCACCAGATCCTTCGAATGCAGGACCGGCAGTCCCGGCGCGTTGCAAAAGCTGGACGCCACCATATAATAGTCCGATCCCACCCGGATCGCATCCGGATCGCTGTAATCCGCATATATGATGGGATTTACATACTCACTCATCGCTCTCTCCTGATCGCATCTGCCTGTTTTTCCGCAAAAAATATGACTAATCCGGAGTTACCTTCCGAATTAGTCATATTATATTACAGATTTCGTTACATGCACAGCAACCGGTTGCGGATGTCGGTCACCCGGCGGATCGCCTCGTCACACTCTTTCTTCGCCTGGCTGATCTTCGACTGCACCCAGATATCCACGATAAATCCGTCAAAGAAAAAGTCCGCGAAGGTCAGGAAATCATTGATGTGGATGTCCGTGTAACCCTGCACGTCCCGAAGCTCCCGGCTGAAGGCTGCAAGTGCATAGCGCGCATCGGCGATCTCACGCTCTGCCTTCGACATCTTGCCGTGCTTTAAGAGGCCGGTCAGCGTGTTGCCGCCGAAGATGTCCAGAAGCCCCCAGTTCCCTGCGCTACTCAGCGCCGCCCTTGCTCTCTCCAGATGGGTCAATGCATTGTTGGCGGCTGCGATCGCTTCTTCGATCTCTCTTCTCTGCTGCACATCGTTTATCATACGCGTTTCTCCTTTCGGGCGGAAAATCGGTTTTTATGACTTTATCATACCTGCAGGAGCACTCCCGGTAAACCCGCATATGTGCGGATTAGGAGCACTTATTCCTCATCGTGTGGCTCACACACTGCGCGCTTCCTGCGCCGCTAACCGGCCATTTTCCCCGGAAGCAAGCCCCCACCCACAAAATTTAAGATTGCATTCTCCGAAAAGAGGTGTTATCGTAGTACACGAAAAAAGGAAAGGGCGCGGCTGACGCGTACGGTGACGGTATGATAATTCGATAATGCGATTTGGTGAACACATGATTTTTGGAAGGCCTGAAAGGGTCTGTTTGTGTATGCCGAATTGGATTATCGTTTCATCAGGAAGCCGGCCACCGGATGCAGTACGTGCATTTCGGCATATGGGTTTTTCTTTTGATGGGATAGTCTGCTTTCGGTGCGAAGCAGATTTTTTTATGCCTCTTTTTCGACAGGAGGTGGTGCATATGGCACAGATTCAAGTGAGCGATCTGACCTTTGCCTATGAAGGCACGGCAGATGATGTTTTGAAAAATGTGAATTTCAGCGTGGATACGGACTGGAAGCTGGGGCTCATCGGCAGGAACGGCAAGGGAAAAACCACATTGCTGAACCTGTTCATGGGGCGCTACTCCTATCAGGGGAGCATCACGGCCAGCACGCGGTTTGACTACTTCCCTTACGCTGTAACGGACGCCGATCTGAAAAAGCCCGCCATCGAGCTTCTGGAGGTCTGGAAACCACAGGTGGAAGAATGGCAGGTAATGGTGCAGATGAACCAGCTGGGCATGGACGCGGAATGCCTCTACAGGCCCTTTGGTACTTTAAGCTTCGGCGAGCGGACCAGAGTGATGCTGGCGGTACTTTTTGCGGAGGAGAATGAATTCCTCCTCATCGACGAGCCCACGAACCATCTGGACATGGCAGCCCGGGACATCGTCAAGGAGTACCTGGCGTCAAAAAAGGGATTCATCCTGGTTTCCCACGACCGTGATCTGCTGGACAAAGTGTGCGATCACGTCCTGGTCCTGAATCGCTCTTCCATCGAGGTACAGGCGGGGAATTTCTCCACCTGGTGGGAAAATAAGGAACGGACCGACGCCTTCAAACAGGCGGAAAATGAGAAGCACCAAAAGGAGATCAGCAAGCTGAAAGCCGCTGCGGACAGAAGCAGCCGCTGGGCGGAGAAAAACGAGAATACCAAGATCGGATTCGATCCGGTGAAGGAGCACGACAGATTCATGGGCACCAGAGCCTACATCGGTGCCAAGACCAAAAAGATGCAGGCCCGGGTAAAGGCCTACGAGATGCGCATCGACAGAGAGATCGAGGAAAAAGAAGGACTGCTGCAGGACATCGAGCGGGTGAACGATCTGAAGATCCCACCCTTAAAATTCCACAAGGAAGTCCTGATCAATGCCTATGATCTGGCATTGCAATATGCGGATGCGGAAGCGCCCCTGTTTGAGAACCTGCGTTTTCAGGTAAAACAGGGAGATCGTATCGTTCTCGCAGGTGAGAACGGATGCGGAAAGTCCAGCATTTTGCGGGCCGTTCTGGACAGAGTGGGAATGGAGGATTCCGCCGGCAGTTCGAATCTCCTGGTCTCAGGCACTTTGCAGGTGGCCTCCGGCATGATCGTCTCCTACGTCAGCCAGGACACTTCCTTTCTGGCAGGATCCCTGCGGGATTTCGCAGAAAAAAGAGGCCTCGACGAGAGCCTCTTTCTGGCGGTACTACGGCAGCTGGATTTTGCCCGGGAACAGTTCACGAAACCGATGGAAGACTATTCCGAGGGGCAGAAAAAGAAGGTGCTCATCGCAGCCAGCCTCATCACCCCGGCCCATCTCTACATCTGGGATGAGCCCCTCAACTATATCGACGTCTTCTCCCGGATGCAGATCGAGAAGCTGATCCTCCGGTATGAACCGACCATGCTGCTGGTGGAGCACGATGTGCGGTTCCGGGAAAAAGTGGCAACGGAAGAGATACGGATCCCCTGATCCGCCTTCCCCGGGGCTTTTGCCCGGCCCGGCGGGAGGTGCTTTTGCCCTGCCCCGGGCGGGCGTGCTACTGCTCTGCCCTGGTGGGCGCCCCCATCTTTTTCAGTTCCTGCTTGCGCCGGTACATCATCTGATCCGCTCTTTCGAACACGTCATGCAGGAGTTGATCCTCCTCCGTCAGCACGGAATAGCCGATGGAGATCACGACTTTTTTCGCAGAGATATTGGCTTCAACGGCCCGGTTGATCTCGAACAGCACATCCTGCATGGAATCGTAGCCCTTCTCCTGCAGGATGACCACGAACTCGTCTCCGCCGATGCGGTAGACCGCTCCGTGGGTAAAATACTCGCAGATCATGGTGCTGGCATCCCGGATCAGCTGATCGCCGGCGGCATGACCCTGGGTGTCGTTCACCAGCTTTAAGCCGTTGATGTCACACACGACCAGCGCCAGCTTGTCGATCTCGTTTTTCCGGATCTTCTGGTTCAGGTAGCTTTCCATATCCGAGTACGCATGCTTGTTCCTGACCCCCGTCATGGAGTCCGTGTTGGCCATGTTGCGGAAGTTGTCGGCGTTCTCCTTTTCCGCTTCCAGATCCTTTTTGGACATGGCTTTCAGCATCAGGAGCAGCACGATGAAAAAGAGGGCGGAGAAGGTCATGGTAAAGGCGATCTGCCGCTTGCTTTCCGCCAGGCTCTTCTCACTGACGCTTCGGATCCTGTCCTGGATCACGCTCTCGTGGATCAGGACTGCCATCATCCAGTCCGTCCCCTCCACCGGAACGTAGCACAGTGTTTCCTCGGTGCCCATCGTGGAGAAGGTGATGCTTCCTCCCACGGCACCCGAAAAGTTCCTGGCTGCTTCCTCCCGCTCTGTCGCAGGGATCAGATTCTTTAAGGTCTCAAAGAGATTCCCTTTTCCGATCGCAGGCCCCAGCTCCGTATCCGAAAGGTTCTCTCCGCTTCTGCTGTAGAGGCCGAAATAGGTGCGCCCCTCATCCTCAAAAGCAAGCAGATCCACGATCTCCCGCACATCGATCTGTACAAAGCTGGCCCTGTACTGCTTCCCCGCGATCCGCAGATCCGGTGTGGGTGCTGCCAGACACAGCTGTTTGGAAGCACCGTAGGGAGATACCGTGCTGACACTGCGCGGTGCCATATTTTCATCGGCAAGGAAGGAATGGCGGCTTCCGCCGGTGTAGGTGGTGTACTGGGTATGGACGATCCTGTCATCGTCCACCAGAGCAAAGCGGTCCAGGGACAAAAGCGCCTTGATGTTTCCCAGGGTCTCCCGGAGCTCTTCCTCCGTTCGGATCCCCTGGCCGCCTATGTAGGCAACGGCCTTTTCCATGTGATCAAAATTGCTGCCGATCAGATTGGTGATGGTCTTGGCCCGACGATCCGCCATGGCTTCCAGATAGAAGGAACTCACCTCGGAGACAGCTTCGTTGGTCGCCGTGATGGTCTGCCTGGAGGACGCGATGGTATTAAAGGTCACCATCGCGGTCAGCAGGATGCCGCCCAGCACCGCAGTCAGTATGAATGTTTTTTTCGTGATCAGTTTCTTCATCAGTCGTCACCATACAGGAGCTGCAGCATAAAGGCCGCATCCTCCTGATAAATCACCGTCGTGATCTCGTCCGTCTTTTCTTCAAACAGTTCTCCCGGCAGATTTCCGTCCGCGATCTTTACCGCGATCCGGATCGTATCGTAGCCGATGGAATAGCAGTCCTGCACGCCGAGGCAGTAGATGACGCCGTCCTTCAGATAGTGCAGCGCTTCCTGGTCGTGATCCATTCCCACGATGACCGCATCGCTGCCGACCTCGGTGATGGCTCTCGCCGCACCCACGGGATTGCTCATGTTGCAGCAGATGATCCCGTCCAGATCCGGCGTCTCCTGCAGGATCTGCAGGGTGAGGTCGTAGGCCAGGTCCACGGAATCCATGTCATATTCCTTCGCCACGATCTCCATATCGGGATATTTGGCGATGGTATCCTCAGCTCCACGGGCTCTGTCCTCATGGCAGGGTGCTCCCACGCTTCCCACCAGGATGGCGACCTTTCCTTTGTAACCCAGCTTGCTGCAAAGCGCTTCCGTCAGATCCGCTCCGTCCTGATAGTTGTGGGTATTCCCCACATAAGCGATCCGCTTGCAGCCTTCGCGCGCATCGGAGCTGGAAAAAGTCATGACCTTGTATCCCGCATCCACCATCTCATCCAGGATCGGCGAGATGATATCCTCATCCGCCACATCCACGCCGATCACGTCGAAATCCCTGCCGCGGACCTTCTGCAGTCTCTGTATCTGATCCTCGGCGGATGCGCCGTTGGGCGCCATATACTCATAGGTAATGGTAACACCCTTCTCCAGAAACTGCCGCTGCGCCTCTTCCATCCCCAGGGCAACCGCATCCCACCAGGGATGGACGGTCTTGTATGTAAAATAAAAATCGTAATGATCCTTCTTCGGCACATAGTCGTCCAGCGCATGGTCAAAATCCACCGCGCAGCTCACAGGATCCGCAGTTGACACATCCTCTGCAGCTGCTTCTCCCGACCCCGACGCTTCCACGCCATCCTCGGCGCCGCCCGCAGCACAGGCAGTCAAAAAGGCCGCTCCCAGGAGCGTCATCAGCAATATGCGGTTTCGAACTTTTGTCTTCCTCATAGGATGTGCCGCCTCCCTAAAAAAAAATAAGACCAATCCGGGTGGGTTTCCGGATTAGTCTTATTATAGTACAGATTTCGTTACATGCACAGAAGGCGGTTCCGAATGTCGGTCACCATGCGAATGGCCTCGTCGCACTGCTTCTTCGCCTTGCTGATCTTCGACTGGACCCAGATCACTATACACAATGCTTTCCCTATCTTCTTCACTCTCATGGTTTCACCTTATGTCAATCCGCCTCATTCAAAGTGTCCGCCCGCGCCGTTACATACGGGACACAGGATCTTTCCGTAGCTGCAGTGATAACAAGGACCGTAAACCGGCTCCGGGCCTTTCCCCGTTCCGTCGCAGGCCCTGCAGGGCTCTTCCCGTTCCTCGACCACTTCCATATCGCTGAACGCATATTGCCCATAATCCCCGTTGTAAGCGCCGGGGTCCGTATCGCCCACAGAGTGGGTGGCACCGTATCCCATACATTCGCCGCAGGCAGCGCGCTTTCCGCCATGCAATCCGTCATCGACGGTACCGACATCTCCGCAGACGCGGCACGGCGTGCCATTGTAAGCACGGACCGTATGCGTGTCCGTGACCGTGATCACTCCCGTTCCGCCGCAGCCGGGGCACACTTCCCCGCCGGACACGAGCTCCGCATTCTCCCATTCACCATGGCAATACGGGCAAAGCGCAATCCCGTATTCGCAATTCGGACACGGGACCCAGGTTCCTTCCCCCGCTTCGCCGGGATCGTCGACCACCATCACAACGACATCCCTGTCAGCTATCCTGCCACCGGGGACTGCATTTGTGATGCTCTCTGCGACCTGCTCCATGTATTCCGGAGATTCATTTCCTTCCAGACCGGCCACGCGGATTGCAAGGCTCTCTTCCTCTGCATAGCCCTGGTCGACCACCACGAAAAGATACGAGTTCATGAAAGCTTCCACGCTCTCATAGATCTCCTCGTTCCCGTCACCCAGCAGGCTCTCAAGCACCTCCGCACCGTCAGGGTTTCTGTTCTCCACAAATGCGACCCTGCCGTCGTCGTCGATCCCCATCAGGATCTCCGGATTGATCGAAACGATCACATAATGCAGATCATCCCGCTTCGTGCCGTATGCCACCGCGTTTTCCGCGGGCTCGGCAGATGCGCTCTCCTCCTGCGGGGCAGGCGCGGAGGGTGCCGCAGCATCCCGGTCGGAACCGCAGGCCACCAGCGTTAAGGTCAATGCTATGCACAAAAACATACAGAAAAACGAACGCATCTTTTTCACCATAACCTTCACTCCATTCTACCGCCCAGATCCGGCTCATATGCGGTAAAGGTAACCCATTCGCTGCTCACAAAGTCAGGCTGCGATTTTTCCTTCTTCAAATACGCATCCAGGAACTCCAAAAAGCACCTGCACTCATTCTCATGCATGACATTCTCAGGCATCTTACCCGTGACCGCCTTCATCGGGATCAGGTACTTGAGGTCGCAGAAACCCGCATGCTTCATATCCCGGAACACAGCTTTCCATACCGGGCTCGTGTGGTCTATGAGAAATCTCGTCTCAACCCGCTCATTGTCCGTGCAGCAGATCTGCAGGAACGGCCGCTCCAGCACCTTGCCTGCGTGGTCACCGAAGGGCGCACCATCGATGTTGATGCCGCAGATGAACTCCGAATGATCCAGACAGAGTGCATAAGCGGTAACGCCGCCAAGAGAATGCCCTGCGACCGCAATGCCCATGGAAAAATCGATGAGATCAGACAGATGGTCCCTTGCATAGGCAACCGCATCCAGAACATCCTGCTCACAATCAGCGACCTTGCGGATCAGGGCCTTGCAGTACTGCTTCTGGAACCGGTCGAACCGCTCCGCCATCTCCCGGTCCGAACCCTTCGCCTTCATGAGCTTCATGAGCTGAATGACGCCCCCAAGGAAGGGATCGTACATCCGCTTGCTGAGCGTCCGGTCGAAGGGAACTGCCGTCCCGTCGTCATACTCTGTCAGCACGCTGATCTCCCGGAAGCCGAGCGCCAGAACGACATATCCGTGCGACGCCATTTCGATGCAGAGGAAGGAATTCGCTTCCCGGTAGGACGAGAGTCCATGGCAAAAAACCACAAGGGGAAATGCAGTCCCTTCGATCCGCGGCGCATCCGGATAGCACGCCGAAACGTTCTCTCCCTTCGCCTCCATCCGATCGTATTTCATCGGTACGTGGAAGGTCCCCTGTAGTGCCTCCGTCATTGCGCGAGACATGTATCTCGCAGGTTCCCTCCCGGCGATCGCCTCTCTCCGGACCGGGTAGTAAACCCTTGCCGAGACCTTTCGCTCTCCCTGCGCCGTGAACGTGCACGTGCCAACTGCGTATGTTCCTGTCGGTTTCGGTGTATCCATCCTATCGTTCCTCCCTCTTTGCAGTGAAACAAACTCCGGCTCCTCTTTCCCCTCACTCCACAGGGAAACAATCCTCATAATTCAACTATAATATTTCTTGTATCTGGATACTAGATTTTTCCCGTATTTTCCCTGCTCCGAAAAATTTTTCAAAATTGTTAGCACTCCCTCTTGACGAGTGCTAATCATGGTGCTATAACATAATCGAACAGAGGAACAGAGAAGATCAGCGGAAGGATCCCCCGATGATCTAATCCCTCCTTCCCCCGCTCAGTAACGAAGTTTGTGTCTGAGTAAAGGAGGTAGCATTATGTTGAGACCTAGTATTTTTGATGAGAATCTGTTCGATGACTGGTTTAATTTCCCTGATTTCGGTGATCTGGACCGTGCGGAGAGAAAGCTCTACGGGCGTCATGCGGACCGCCTGATGAAGACGGATGTGCATGAGCACAAGGACCATTACGAGGTGGACATCGACCTGCCCGGCTTCAAGAAGGAAGAGATCGGCCTGGAGCTGAATGACGGGTATCTGATGATCAGCGCCACGAAGGGGCTGGATCAGGAGGAGAACGAGAAGGGCAAGCTCATCCGCCAGGAGCGTTACTCCGGATCCATGCAGCGCAGCTATTACGTCGGCAAGGAGATCACGGAGGAGGACATCAAGGCTTCCTTCCACCACGGCGTCCTGAGCCTGCAGATCCCGAAGAAGGATGCTGCAAAGCTGCCTGAGAAGAAGCAGATCCTCATTGAAGGATGAGGAAGGGGCTGTGCCCCTGAAGCTGCTTAGTTCACGGCAATAGACATTATAGGACATAGAAAGGGGCGTCCCCCACCTGACGGTGGGAGACGCCCCTCTTTTGTCCGGAATTGTATTTCTATGCTTTATGCTTTTGCATAATGCTCGTACAGCGTTAGCAGCGTATCATAGAACAGGTCCTCAGCCGTTTCCAAGTCACCAACGTCCGGTGCACTGGATGCATGGAATTCCCTGTCCGGGCCATCCTGCGATGGTATCGACTGGCATGCCCCAATGATGAATAGAGCAAGTACGGATGCAAGCATAAACTCGTCACATGCGTCCGCATCGCCCAGTTGAAGCCCTCTCCACAGATCATCCATCGGTGGTTCGAGTTTTCCCTTATATTCCTCAGATCCGCTGTAGTAGAGATACTCATCGAGGAAGCCGATGATGTCATGTTTGTAATTTGGAAATGCCTCCATGTATGGTTCTACGACCTTTAGTGGTATCACATTTTGCAGGAACCGCCCAATCGAGGCATCCCCATAATGGATCAAATCCGGGAAATACTGCGCAAACGCATATAAATACCGCATATCTCCGAGCTGATATTTCTCATAGTCTTTTTCAAACATAACGAGGTACTGATACCACCAATCCATCCCGGAAATATCAAGGATCTCGATCTCACTCATCTCCAGAATCCTTCTTTGTGTGCTGGCCGTACACAAGCTGAATCCGTTATACATTTCGCTTTCATGCTTTTTCGTGGGATTCGTAACGAAAGCAACCTGGCACAAAGGAATGAGTGCTTTTTTCTCTTCGTATTTCATGCAGAAGGCAATCGCGTCACGCTCTATGTTCTCTTCCCTCAGCAGGACTTCTCTTGTTTTTTCTTCCCGGATATCCCTATCAGGTTCTGGCTCAGCTTCTTTCCGGACAGGAGCAGGAGTCTTTCGAAGCGGTTTTTCACTATTCCTTGCTTTCTCAACATATTTCTGGGTAAATTTTTTTGCTTTCCCGCCTTTTATATTCGTCGTATTTTTCAGAACATACAGAAATATACCCGCAAGAAAAGTAGCAAGATCCCCCTCATATTCCGAAAGATTGGATTTCTTTACTTTGGAAATAACCTCAACAACGGTATCTTCATGAATTTCTGGTTCATCCTGAACCAACATGATCAACGCATCCCGGACAACATTTCTGTCATTCTCCTTAATATAGGGTACTACCTTGTCCCGAAAATAGACTGTCAGTCTCTCGTAATCATCTGACGTAATAGCCTTAAGTGCATCCATTACATAGACAGATGGATTTTTTGATCCTCTGGCCAGATTTGAGGCTGCCGAATTATCTATTACTCCACATTTTTCATCTAGGCTTTGCAAAAAAGACTCAACGATTTGTTCTTGATTAAAGCCCTCCGCTTTACAAACAACCACAACACTTAATACGCATCCCAGACAAAACATACCTTCCTCCTTGCCGGGCAACTCATGGGCAACTCGCAGCCATTCTTTTTGAAGGGACTGATCACTATACTGAAGCTGTCAGGGATGCGCCGACCGATCATCGGTGTTCCGACATCCCTGGCTAGTAACTTTTTCTGTGATTCCGCTATCGGAAAGTGGCATCACCTTCTATCTCACAGGAAGGAGGAATCACAATGATTCAAAATTCTAATGAATCGGACATCCGCAAAGGGTGCGTCGATGTATGGAATGCCTATATGGTCAAGGGAGCAGACTTCGTACTAGGGTCGGATATTCCAATCTGTCCCTGCACCGCCATAGACATTCCCCGGGAACTGATATCCTATGTAAATGCCAAGCACATTCATGAAATCAACCGCAAGAAGGACCCTGATTATCATGTCGATGCGTTTGTACATTTTTATTATGATGATTATAAGTTCGAAGGCCCCAGAGTCAGTGTGTGGCTTTATCCGGATAAAGTCTTGGAAATTCTCCGTCATTTTTCCGGAGTGATCACTGTTGACTTTTCGACCAATGCTGACTTCCCGGATCCGATCAAGCGTTACAACACGTATCGTATGCGCGCCCTGGGACGATGGCTTGGTGTAAACGGCATTCCCGTCATCAACAACGTTCGATGGGGGACCGAGGAAACGTGGGGGTATTGTTTTGACGGGATTCCCTACAACAGTATTGTTGCGATCGGTACCGTTGCAAGTGAAATCGATGAAATCGTAAACCGTCCCGACTTCGATACCGGACTTTTCAAAATGGTGGATTTGCTGAGGCCCCATACCATCATTATCTATGGGTCCGCAAATTATGACTGTTTCAGAGCCCTGAAAGACATGGGTATCAAGATCGTAGAGTTTCCCAGTGATATGAACAAAGCGTTCATGGAACGGAAAGGAGGCGCCCATGTCAAAGCCAAGTAGCGGACACTTCAGCGGAACTGCGGGATGTGATCACTCAAAAATCATAACACAAACGAGTGACAATCGTAATATAATTGCCTCAAAGGGACTTGATACAAGAGAACACCCGACGAAGTACAAGCAGATGAGCTCCAAAAAGCTCAAAATTCTCCGTGAAAAAGTAAGAACCCGCACAATTACAAAGGAAGAGTATAAACGGCTTAATTGGCAAAGCAGGTTTACAACAAGACGAAACAAAGCAGTTAAAGATTTTTGGATCGTCGAACGTATCCGAATCATCAAAAGGCTTCCAACAACACGAAATTGGAGCGCTGAACAGCGGAAGGCAATACTATCGGGTAAACGTCCCAAATATAACGGGTGGACTATGGAAAGCCACCACACTTATAGTGTTTCGAAATATCCGCACCTGGCAAATCGTCACGAATTAATATATCCCGCCACGCATTACGAACATATTTACGGGTTCCATGGCGGTAATCCTAAAAGCAGTTTGCCCGGCGTCCCCATCAAGAAAATCAAGGAATTCTAGGAGGTATCCATATGGAATTTTTTACTGATTACAGAATCGGTCTGATCATGCAACCAAACGAATCTAGTGCAAAATATATTTCCATCATCAGGAAGTATAACCCCGGTTCTATTTCGGATATCAAAAGTGCCATAGCCAACAGGGAGTATGTTGTTTTCTGTGAATACACCAGTGATTCCGGCATTCGCAAGGTTAGACGATGCTATGATGAACTCAAAAAAGCGGGAGCAGAGGTCGAGATTTACGAAAATGGAAGCATAACCACTCGCGAATATATTTCTAACCTGATTGGCACATACAGCGAAATTGATGCTGAAACACAAACACTCATTGATGCAGAAGTAGAAGCAGATTGTGAAGAGGAAAACTGATCATCTTCGCATCAGAATTACATCCACTCCTTCGAAGTAGCATCACGCGTATTGCATAGCGCGGAATAATAAAGGGCAGCCTCACCTGACGGCGGGCTGCCCCTTTGTTTTTTCAAAGGAAAGGAATCATATAAACCGGGATATAGTGGATTCCATTTTCCCACTTATAATCCTTGGTATGCACTACATACTTATCTCCGATACGGCTGCTGAATCTTTCGCAAAATGCATCCATCGACTTATGGGACCTGTAATTTCCCGATTTTACTTCCATAGGGCATATTTTGCTTCCTTTAGAAATAAGAAAATCGATTTCATGTAAATGATTGGACGTATCGCTTTCCATGGTGTAGTAGAAAAGGTTGTTGCCCTTAACGAGCAGCATCTGAGCAACTGCATTTTCATACACATAGCCAAGATTCGCCTCCAGCTTGTCCGAAAGCAGTTTATTATAGATCACATTCTCTGTATAGTTTTTGTCCTTGAACGCCAACGTTATGAACAATCCCACATCGGATGTGAATAGTTTATAGCGTTCCGAATCCTTCTCCAGCGCCATCCCAACGGATGGGTTATTTGCGTGATATGCGATATTTACCGTATAGGAGCTCAGCATATCCGGCAAGAGATCCAACATCCGCTCGGCACGTGTACCCTCTCTCGCACTTGACAGAACATATCTGGACGCATTACTGCTCAGGTTTGCGGGGATTGCATCATAGACATCCCCTGCCAGACCTGAACTGTCAATTTTGGTGAAATCCTCCTCGTAAAGGTCGATGATCTCCCTTTTTGTTACATCTACAGCCTGGAGATTGTTATGCTCCAAATAGGTCTCAATCGCTTGCGGCATCCCACCGATCAGCATGTACAGCCTGAAGACTCGCATCAGATTTCTATGCATCGCGTTCCCCGCAGGTTTCTTTTTGGCTATCAGCGTTTTGATCGTGTTGGCAGTGACCTCATCGCCGATTGCCCATAAGAATTCCTCAAAATCCATCGGGTACATAGAGATTTTGTGTTCTTCGCTCGGGATCAAAATGTCTTTTGTATTCTTCTTAAGAGACATCAGAGAGCCGGTCTCAATATATTTGTACCTGCCATCGGCCACAAGATACTTAATCGCCTGCCTGGCCTTAGGAAGCAGCTGCACTTCATCAAATATGATCACGGACTCTTTTTCATATAATCTGGTACCGGTCAACTGTTGCAACTGCAGAAAGAAAAAATCCAGATCATAGGTGTCATCAAACAGCTCTATGATCGCCTTACTGGTATGGGCAAAATCGATCACTATATAGGACTTGAATTCTTTCTTTGCAAACTCCTTTGCTATCGTGGATTTGCCGACGCGACGGGCTCCTTTTATGAGGAGCGCATACTGATCGCTTCTGTTCTCTTTCCACTCTAGCATTTCGTCGTAGATTTTTCTCTTAAATACAGGCTTTCCCATGTTGAATGACCACCTTTCAGACAAAATTATAACGCAAATCCCCATTCAAGTAAACGCGTTTTCTGCGCAAATCCCCGTTTGTGAAATTCGTAATTCCACCCGAATCCCCATTCGTTAAAGTGCAATTTTCACCCGAATCCCCATTCGTGCAAAGAAAAAGTGCCACCGGTGGTGACACTTTTGGTAGTTGCCATTTTGTGAAATTGTAACCGCAGGATTACCAGTCGGAATCCCAGGAGCTGCTCGAATCCCAGGAGTCCCAGGAACTGTCGGAATCCCAGTCCCAGGAGCTGTCCGAATCCCAGGAGGAATCGGAGTCCCAGGAATCGGAATCCCAGGTGTAGCTGTAACTGTCGCTTCCGTCGGAATACCAGTCGGTGTCCTCGAAATCGGTTCCGGAATGATCGTAGATCCGGTAGTCGGAGTCGGTATCATCGGTGATGAGCTCATCGAGGAAATCGCTGTCACTCAGGTAGTCCCAGGAATCGAGAATGTTGTCATAGGCGTACCAGGAATTGCCCTGGTAGTAGTAGTCGTTGCCCTGGTAGCGGTAGTAGCCCTTGGAGGGACTATGGTCATTTACCGAGATGATGATGCCGATGATGATGGCGATGATGACAACGCCGACCTTGCTGAAGAGCAGGGCCAGGATGAGGTAGATACCATTCTCCAGGCAGGAGGAGGTGGATTTTTCCTCCGGTTCCGGGGAGCGGGTAGCAGATTCCGCGTTGTTACTCTTCTGCTTGGCGATCTCGGCTTTCAGCTTCTGGTAGATCTCATTGACGGCATACTCTTCATCAGCGCCCTGATAGCGGACCGCTCTGGTGCCGTCGGATTTGTTTTTGTAGACGACAAAATCTCCGTGCTCGTTTCTGTAGATACCGAATGCCCGGGCTTCCTTCACGTCCTTGCCGATGAAGAATCTGGTGACACTTTCCGGCGGCAGGTTGCGGGCACGGTACCACTGCTGCAGTTCTTCGATGGTTCTGGGCTGATCGGGTGCGGTGCGGTTTGCGGTGGGCATTGCGGCTCCGCAGTTGGGACAGACTTTTTCCCTTTCGTCGATCAGTGAATTACAATAATCGCATTTTACTTTCATCTTCTGTCTCCCCCTTTACCAGTCCTCGGAGGCTGAAGCGGCGTCAGCCTTTTTCCCGCTATCCGGCCCTTTTCCTCCCGGAATGGCGCTGTCCCCTTTGGACAGCCGGAGGAAGAAGTAGATTGAGGAACCTGTGATCAACAGCACATAAACTGCAAAGAGAATGTACATGGAGGTTCTCCTGCCGCCGAGGCAGAATTCATACAGTCCCTGCATGGCGAAAGGAACACAGAAGGCCTCGATCAGGTGGGTCCGTTTTCCCCTGGTATTTCCCTGGGCTTCATCTACCTTCGCCAGTCCGAAGAAGTATCCCATGTAGACGGCCAGGATGATCTGGGAAATGAGGGGAAGCAGGAGTCTGACGGGCTCCAGGTCCGATCCGTATTTGATGAGGTAAACGATGTTTTCTCCGGTGACGAATCCGACGGAAGCGGTAACCGCATAGACGATCGCATCGAAGGTGTAGTTGAACGCCCGATCCTTCCATGCGGTGAGCCTGAGGACGAGGTATTTTGCACCCACTTCGATCAGGGCCGTCACGAAAAAAGCATCCACGAAAACAAAGCGGAGCGAGGTGTCGCCGTAGAAAACGGGCGTGAGCAGTTTGATCAGGAGCGTCCTGAGAAGGATCGCCGCAAGAATGGAAAGCACGCCGAAGCCAAAGAGCTTCAGCAGGAGCACCGGCGGCTCCTTTTCGACCTTATCCAATTTCCAGACCACCGCAAAGAGCAGTATTCCCGGAAGTACAGCCAGCAGAAACATAGGATATTCCTCCTTTTTGATATGAAATCATCCAGGGAGTATTCTATCACAACCGGCAGGGATATAGAGAGGAGTATCTCGAGAGAGTTGCTCCTTTTTTCGACAGTTATTCTTCCTGCAAAAATAATTTATCGTAATTCGACAAATTTTCATTGACATTCGGATTCGAGTAGGGTATATTGTGGCATGAAAGCAGGAAACAAAGCTTTTTATGAGTGGAGGGTTATTCCATGGATTCCATTAATGTTAAAACAAATACAAGCGAAAATACTGTTCAGAATATGAACGCGACCGGGGCAAATGTTGTAAATACTGCAAATGGCGCGCCGGCTGCAGCCGCAAAACCGCGAGAAGATGTGAGTGGTCTGGTGGAGCGCTGCAGACGCGTCCTGCCGAAGGCCCTGATCTTCGCCATTTCAGCAGTGCTGCTCCTGTATCGGAACCGGACGTCCATCATGTATCCCATTTTTATGGGAATCTCTCTGGGGCTACTGGCATGGGACTGCAAACAGGCCGGTAAAAGCCTGATCCGAGGTGCCGCGGGAAAGCTTGACATCAAGCTCTTCTATTGCATCGTGTTGTGCCTGCTGTCCGTCACGAAATGCGTGATCATCTCCCCTGACATCTCCTGGGGAAGCGGACTGGGGATCCTGCTGATCTGGATCTGCCTGCTGCTTAAAGTATACGCAGACAGAGAAGGACAAGAGGTAACGGAGCAGCTCCTCTATATGGCGCAGATGCTTTTCGTCCCCATCAAGCGCCTGGAAATGCCGTTTCATGACATCTCTGTCACCCGCCGTTCCACCGTAGGAGAAATGAGCCCCGGGAAAAAGCGGGCACGGAGCATCCTCATCGGTCTCCTGATCGCCATCCCGCTGATGGTGGTGATCCTGGCACTCCTGAGCTCTGCGGACATGATCTTCGGTGATCTGGTGCAGCGGATACTGGACTGCATTCAGCTGCCGGAATTCGGTGCGGATTATTTCGGCGTCCCCTTCAAACTGTGCGTGAGCTTCCTGGCATTCTACTGCTGGGCAGGCGCTCTGGGGAAGGAGAAATTCCTCACCCTGAAGGAAGGAAAGCGGTTTGACGCCGTCATCGCCATCACCTTCAATGCCATCATCGCCGTGATCTACCTGATCTTCAGCGGGATCCAGTTCGTGTATCTGGTAGGCCGCATGGAACTGCCCGGGGGATATACCTATGCGGAATACGCACATGAAGGTTTTTATCAGCTTCTGGCGGTAACGATCCTGAATCTGATACTGGTGTCATTTTGCAAAAAACATTTCGGAGAGAACATCGCGCTGAAGGCGATCCTGACTGTGATCAGCCTTTGCACCTATGTGATGATCGCATCCTCCGCTCTGCGGATGTTCCTGTATGTGGGCGTTTATGGACTGAGCCATCTGCGGGTGTATGTCCTTTGGCTGCTGGTGGTGCTGGTGGTGTGGACCACTCTGCTGACCATCAGCATCTACCGGCAGGGAATCCCCTTCTTCCGCATCATCACGGTATTCGTTTCCGTGTGGTATCTGGCGTTTGCCTTCTCCGTCCCGGACCGTTGGATCGCAGCCTACGATCTGCAGCTGGAGGTGCCGCCGGTGGATCTGGCCTATGAAGTATATCCGGATGCAACAAAAGTGATCCTTGAGGACGGACGGTACTGGGAAGATTACCGGGAAAACAACCAATACGACATAGAACACTATCAGAAGCGCAATGCGCTGCAGAAAGTGCGGAAGTTTAATTTCGCCGAGGAAGCGGCGATGAAGCTCATGATCAATAACTGACAAAAAAACAGGGCGTGCACTCAGTTGCACACCCTGCTTTTTTGTTTTCAGGATTCAGTTTCTCTCTTTCAGCGATTTAATGTGCCAGGATTTCCGCCACATCTGCCGGTTTCTCGGCAAACACATCAGCGCCCTGCTCCACCAGGAAATCCCGATCCCGGAAGCCCCAGAGGGCGGCGATGCAGGGAAGGCCGGAATTCACCGCAGTCTGCAGATCCACCTCGGAATCTCCGATGTAGACGGACTCTTCTGCAGTGGCCCCCAGCTCCTCCAACGCGATCCGCACCATGTCGGGAGCGGGCTTGCGGTTCACCCCGGGGCGCTCTCCGATGGCCACATCCACATACTCTGCAAAAAATCGCTCGTTCAGCTCCTTCACGGCAGGGTCGATCTTGTTGGAAACGATAGCCATTCGGTACCCCTGCTCCTTCAGGGTCTTCATCAGGGGCAGGATGCCGTCGTAGGGGCCGGTTTTGTCCAGGCAATGGGCGGTGTAGTACTCCCGAAAAACAGGGATCATCTCATCGATGGTGCTCTCCGGAGTGCCCTCCGGCACGGCGCAGGAAACGGCAAAGCGGATGCCGCTGCCAAAGAATCTGCGGTACTCCTCCAAGGTCCGCTGCGGAAGTCCAAAGCGCTCCAGCACGTAGTTTACGGCATCCGTCAGATCCTCCAGCGTATTCAGAACAGTGCCGTCCATGTCAAAAATGACGGTATTGATATGTGACTTCATTCTTTCCATAAATAAAATCCAATCTGTACCCTGCTTTTCTCCGCGGACATCAAATTTCTCGATTTTTCCGCCAAATTCCTTCAGGTACCCCCTCAATCTATCATTTTCTTCCCCCTTCTTCAACGCAAAACCCCCTGTTTTCGCGTTTTTTGTCTATTTCTAAATTGTATGCAAATTTTTTGACAATACAGATGATTCCCTTGATTTTTCTGTATTCGAATTGCATAATAATTAATGGATGCGTGCCCCCCCAAAAAGGGGGGCGTTCAGTTTCCGCCTGCAACCTGTAAATGCGTGCTTTGTATTTGGGAGAAAGAGTATGAGTGTTGTTCGGACCAACGAAAAATGTATCGGTTGTAACCGCTGTATACGTTCCTGCAGCTGCATGGGTGCCAACATCGCCGTGGAGCAGGAAAGAGGCAATTCCATCCAGGTCGATCCGAAGAAGTGCATCGCCTGCGGCGCCTGCATTGACGCCTGCGAGCACGGTGCCAGAGAGTACGAGGACGATGTGGAGCGCTTTTTCGCTGATCTGAAGAAGGGGACGAAGATCTCCGTTCTTATCGCGCCTGCATTTCTGGCAAACTATCCTCATGAATATGAGAAGTTCCTGGGCATGCTGAAGAAGCTGGGCGTAAGTCGTTTCGTCAGCGTCTCCTTTGGTGCGGACATCTGCACCTGGGGCTACATCAAGTACATCACCGAGCACAATTTCTACGGTGGCATTTCCCAGCCCTGTCCTGCAGTGGTGGGCTACATCGAGCGCTATGTTCCCGAAGTACTGCCGAAGCTGATGCCGGTCCACAGCCCCATGATGTGCACCGCTGTTTATATGAAGAAGTACATGGGCATCAGCGACAAGCTGGCTTTCATCAGCCCCTGTATCGCAAAGAAAAACGAGATCGACGACCCCAACTGCGGCGGTTACATCTCCTACAACCTGACCTTCTCCAAGCTGGCTGCCTATCTGCGGGCAAATCCCGTCAGCGGCGCTACGCCTTACAAGGATGAGATCGAGTACGGCCTGGGCTCCATTTATCCCATGCCCGGCGGTCTGAAGGAAAATGTGTACTGGCTCCTGGGTGAGGATGCCCTGGTCCGCCAGATGGAGGGCGAGAAGCATATGTACGAGTACCTCCAGCGGAACAAGGATCGCATCAAGGGCGGAAAGACTTCCTACCTCTTCATCGATGCTCTGAACTGCTCCGGCGGTTGCCTCTACGGCACCGGCGTGGACAACCGCAAGACCATGAACGAGGATGTGTTCATGGCCATCCAGAAGATCAAGATCGACAGCAAAAACGCCTCAAAGAAATCCGCATGGGGCAGAAATCTTACCCCCGAGAAGCGCCTGGCCGCTCTGAACAAGCAGTTCGCTAATCTGCGGCTGGAGGACTTCCTCCGGAAGTACACGGATCGCAGCAGGGACTGCGCTTACAAGATGCCCACGGAAGCCGAGATCCAGGCAATCTTCAAGCGCATGCGCAAGACGGATCCCGAGAAGCAGCACATCGACTGCGGATGCTGCGGATACGAGAGTTGCCGTGAAATGGCCATCGCTATCCACAACAAGTTCAGCCATCGCCGGAACTGCGTCCACTACATCAAGGACAGAGCATACGAGGAGAAGGACAAGGCCATCGCTCTGGCCGACGAGGTAGGTTCCGTACAGGCAGAAATGAACGAGAAAAAAGCCTCAGTTGCCGTGGAGATCAACGAGAACTTCGAGAAGCTCCTGGATGCCATCGCACAGATCAAGAAGGTCAGCGATGAGAACGCTAAACAGACCGGTGATATCTCCGCCTCCATGGCTGATGTGGATCAGTTCGTGAAGGATCTGAAGGAAGTCATCAACGTCATCGGGAATTACCTGGAGAAACTGGGTGCCAACAACGCGGATGTCATCGCCATTTCCGAACAGACGAACCTGCTGGCACTGAACGCCTCCATCGAGGCTGCCCGTGCGGGTGAAGCCGGCAGAGGCTTTGCCGTGGTGGCTGACGAGATCAAGACCCTGGCAGAGAATTCCAAGAGCACCGCAGACGACAGTAACAAGAACAACAACGATATCAAGGAGACCATCAGCAGACTCATCGTGGAGGCCGAGAAGCTCTCCGCCATCGTGGAGAACGTCAACAAGGTGGCGCAGAAGCTGGTGACTTCCTCCGAGAGAACCGGTGAATCCATCGGCACGATGGAGACCATGACAGAAAGCGTAGAGGACGCACTGAAGCAGGTGCTGGAATCTTAAGATGATCCGAAAGGAGGCCGGATCCCGGGAGGCCGATTTCCCGGGAAAGCGAAAAAATGAGAAAACGAATCACCAAGGTTTTAGCGTTGCTGACAGCGGCAGTCATGCTGCTGGCAGGATGCGGAAGCGCTCCGCAGGATAATACTGACATCCGTGTCGGTTCCCTGAAGGGCCCCACATCCATCGGCATCATTCAGATGATCCACAACGCGGAAGGATCCAGGTATCAGTTCACCATGGAGACCCAGGCGGACGTGCTGCTGGCATCCATGATCGCAGGAGATCTGGACATCGCTCTGATCCCTGCCAATGTGGCATCGGTTCTTTACAACAAGACAAGCGGCGGCATCTCCGTCATCGACGTCAACACCCTGGGGGTGCTGTACATGGTCAGCGGAGAAAAATCCATCAAAAACATCAGCGACCTGTCAGGTCGCACGGTCTACACCACGGGCGCAGGCTCCACCCCCGAGTACGTGCTCCGCTACCTGCTGGAGCAATACGGGCTCTCGGACAGGGTGAACATCGAGTTTAAGTCCGAAGCAACCGAGGTGGCAGCGGTCCTGGCTCAGGATCCCGGCGCAGTCGGCCTCCTGCCCCAGCCCTTCGTGACGGCAGCCATGGCGCAGAATGATGCTCTGTCCATCGTGCTGGATATGACCGCAGAGTGGAATGCACTGAACAACGGTTCCCAGCTGGTGACCGGCGTTACGGTGGTACGGAATGACTTCCTGAAAGAGCACCCCACCGCAGTGTCCGCATTCCTGAAGGATCACGCGGCGTCCGCGGATTTTGTGAACTCCGACACGGAGACAGCTGCGGAATACGTGGCGGAAGCAGGCATCATCGAGAAGGCACCGGTGGCAAAGAAGGCCATTCCCTATTGCAACATCGTATGCATCTCCGGCTCCGACATGAAGAGTGCTCTGTCCGGCTATCTGCAGGCACTCTACGATCAGGATCCCAAGTCCGTCGGCGGCAGCCTTCCTGCCGATGATTTCTACGCAGATGTGAAATGAGCAAAAAACAGTTAACGAAAAAAGCGGTAATCCTGCTGATCTGGCTGGGCCTGTGGCAGATTACCGCTTTGTGTGTGAATAATCCCATCTACTTTGCCTCCCCCGCAGAAGTGGCGACGGAGCTTTTTGATAAGCTTCGCACTGCGGAATTCTGGGCATCGGTGGGAGGATCCCTCATCCGGATCCTCTCCGGCTTTCTCGCGTCCTTTTTACTGGGATATCTCTGCGCCTTCGCCGCCCACCGGTGGAAGTGGGTGGGAGACTTCCTCTCTCCTTTCATCACCCTCTTAAAATCCGTACCCATCGCCGCCGTGGTGGTGATCCTGCTGATCTGGTGGGGCCCCCGGTATCTGGTGCTGTGCATCAGTATGATGGTGGTTTTCCCGAATATCTATTCCAATATGCGCACCGGACTCTCCGGCGCAGACAAAGGGCTTCTGGAACTGGCGAAAGTGCAGCGGATCCCGCTGTGGGAGTGCTTTTTCTGGATCTATCGCCCCGCCTATCTCCCCTCCCTTCATGCAGCCGCCTCCGTATCCCTGGGGATCTGCTTTAAGTCGGGAGTTGCAGCGGAGGTCATCGGCCTGCCGGAGTTCTCCATCGGCGAGAGACTCTACCGGGACAAGATCTACCTGAACACGGCGGGCGTCTTCGCCTGGATCATCGTGGTGCTGGTGCTGAGCGCCGTGACGGAGCGATTGATCCTGAAGGGAATGAAGCAGCTGGCAAAGGTGCCGTGCGCCGTAGTGGAAGAAGCTGTGGCAACCCGCGACGAAACAAAGGGGCAAGCGGCAAACGCAGCGAACGAACAGCAGGTTCTGAGCGCACGGGGCATCCGGAAATCCTACGAAGGAAAAACATTTGTTGACACTGATGTCACAATGAACAAAGGATGCATGTACTGTCTGAAGGCACCCTCCGGCGCCGGAAAATCGACTCTTCTGCGGATTCTGGCAGGGCTCACCTCTCCCGACGAGGGAACCGTGGAAGCAGGCAGGATCAGCATGGTCTTCCAGGAAAACCGGCTCATCGAGCAGGGAAATGTCTATCGCAATCTCCTCTTTGCAGGCTGTACAGGTGATCTGAAAGCAAAACTGGCGGGACTCCTGCCGGAGCGGACACTGCAGCTGCCCGCATCCTCCTTAAGCGGTGGTGAGAAGCGCAGACTATGCATCGCCATGGCACTGCTATGTCCCTCGGACATCGTGATCCTGGACGAGCCCTTCGCAGGACTGGATGAAACCACAAAGTTGGCGACAGCAGAATGGATCCTGGCTCATTTGCAGGGCAGAGCCCTTCTGTTTACCACCCATGAGACGGATCCGGAGATCCTGGCGGGAGCCCGGACGGTGGCCCTTTATAAATATGCAAAATAGTCTGTAAAGCCTTGTATTTTTGCACAATTTTGTCATAATAATGCATTAGAAAAATGCTTTTTATAAAGCAAAAACGAGGGGGAAATTTTCATGAGAAAGACGATCAAAAGCAGACTTACGTTTGCGGTGATCCTGATCGTGGTGACCGTTATGCTGGTTTCCACCGCGATCATCGTCGGTGCATCCGGCAAAAAGCTCACCAATGAGCTGTCGGCAGAACTCCAGATCAATGCTGACAAGTATGCCAACTCCATCAACAGCTGGATCGAGATGGAAAAGGGTCTGAATGCCGCAGGTGCAGCCGCTTTTGCAGCACTTCCGGAAGGGTCTTATGACAGACCGCACATTCAGAGCATTGTCACCACGGAAGCCCAGGGACATCCCGAGCTGCTGAACCTCTACTACGGTATGGAAGACAAGCAGCACATCCAGATGGATCCCAACGCTACGGTTCCCGACGGCTACGATCCCACCGCCAGAGGCTGGTACAAGGCAGCGAAGGCAGCCGGAACCACCATCGTCACCGACCCTTACATGGACGTGCTCATCGGCGGTATGTGTATCACCATCGCCACTCCCGTTTATCGGAACGGCGCCCTGGTGGGTGTCCTGGGAGCGGATTTTACCCTGGATTATATTTCGGACGTCATGAACAGCATCCCTTATGATAAGGGTGAGTACGGATTCCTCATCGACGCATCCGGCAACTATATCATGCACGAGAGCGACGCTTACCTGCCCGGTGAAGATGTGGCCACCGCAGTGGCGAGTGTCATGCCCGGCATCTCCGCCATCGTCACCAATCCCGGCAGCGATGTGCTGAAGGTAGCGGATTACGACGGGGAGAGCAACTACATGGCCACCTCCGTCATCGATGGCTGCGGCTGGTCCCTGGGACTGGCGCTTCCCGCAAGCAATGTGATGGGCACCACCTATCGCCTCATCGCCACCGGCGCTCTGATCACCGTCATCGCCATCGCAGCGGTCATCTTTATCATGACCGGCCTCATCGGCAATGTGCTCTCTCCCATGGCGGACATGAAGACCTTCATCAAGGAAAAAGTCATCGGCGAAAGCAATGTGAAAAAATCCGACTCCGAAGTGGAGGAGATCCGGTACCTGCTGACAGAGCTGGAGAACCGTGTCATCGATACCATCCACAAGACCAAGGAAGAATCCCAGCTCATTAAGGATAAAATGACATCTGCGTCGGATAAGATCATCGAGATCAACGACAGCATCGGCGAGATCAATGCAGCCATGACCCGCACCACCGGCGGTATCGAGAGTCAGACCGACAGCATCGAGAGCATCGAGCAGATCTGTAACGAAGTCAGTGCCGCTGCAGAGTCCTTCGCAAACGATACGAAGGAAATGAGTGAGAGAACGGATGAGATCATCAGCCGCGTGAAGGGCATGGTTCCCGAGATCCTCACCAACAAGAAGAATGCAGTGGATATGACCAACCAGTCCAGAGAAGATCTGGAAGATGCACTGAAGGGCATCCAGGTCATCGAGCAGATTGTGGACGTGGCCAGCGCCATCCAGAGCATTGCAAGCCAGACCAACCTGCTGGCTCTGAACGCCTCCATCGAAGCAGCACGTGCAGGCGAGGCCGGCAGAGGCTTCGCAGTTGTGGCAGGTGAGATCAACAGTCTGAGCACCACCACCAGCCAGGAAATCGACAAGGTCAACGCTCTGACCAAAGAAGTGACCGCCAATGTGGATCGTCTCTCCAAGGTCAGCGAACAGATCATCAAATTCCTGACGGACAAGGTGCTGAAGGATTACGACAATCTGGAGACCCTGGCAAACAATTACATGGAAGATGCCAACTACTACAGCGAGATCAGCAACGGTCTCGGCACCGGATCCGAAGAGGTCAGCACCTCCATCGCGGAGATCAATCGCGTGCTGGAGCGCATCGGTTCCGCACAGCAGGAACTGACGGAAGCGGTGCACGACATCTCCGGCAACATGCAGAGCATCACCGAATCCAGCGAGAATGTATCGGTGGAGGCGGAAGAAGTGCTGGAGAGCATTTCTACCCTGCAGGAGACCACGAACAGATTCAACGTATAAATCGGAGCAGCAAAACAAAAATCCCTCGCCGTCATGGCGGGGGATTTTTTATGCGTATCTATGATTGGCACATGATCATCCATTGCAGAAGGCAAAGACCTTGTCGTAGAAATCCTTTGCCTCTTCAAAGACTCCGTGGCCCAGGCCGGAATAGATGTAAAGCCTGCTGCCCTCGATGGATTCGTTCAGGATGTGGGACGCATCGTTCCCCACGGTTTTATCGTCGCTGCCGGCAATGATATAGGTGGGACAGGTGATGCGATCCAACTCTTCTCTTGCATCAAACCCCAGAATGGCATTGGCATTGATGAGGAAACGGTGATAATCCTTCGGTTTGGTAAAGGCTGCGATCATAGGGAAGATCTTCCTGTTTTTGCTCAAGTACCGCTCCGAATACATCTTCTCCGCGGTGTCCACCATCAGAGACTTATAGTCTCCCCTCCCGGCCATTTCCATCCAGCCGGAAACCGCGTCCCGCGCCACTTCGTTAGCATTGGGTGCGGTGACGGCCAGAATCAGCTTCTCCACCAGATTCGGGTACCGGATGGCGATACATTGCGCTATCATACCTCCCTGAGAAACTCCCAAAACGGAAGCACGGCCGATGCCCAGAGTTTTCATGGCCAGAACCTGATCGTCCGCCATGTCCTCCATGGAATAGCCTTCCTGCATGTCGTTCTTACGGCTGAACATGTAGACGGTATAGTCCTTCAGATAACGCTGATAGGGCGCCGACAAAAGCAATACCTTCCCCTTCACGGTGGCAAGGCCGTCGCTTAAGCCGGGCAGCACGACGAGTTTTTTCTTCCCCTTTCCGAAGGCGACATAGTACATATCGGTGTCACCGACGGGTACGCATCCGTTCTTGTACATTTTCCTCTCCCATAAGAAACGCACTTCTGTAGTGTTAAGGTATATCCCCCACGTGACGGGCAGATTATGGAAACCACATCACATTCTCATTGTACTCTGCTTTTTCGGATTTGTCATTCTCTGTCGAAAAATCGGCATAGAAAAACTCCCGACAGGAACCGGGAGTTCTTCTTAAGGAGGGTGGAAATATCTGAACCTCCGGGTTTGGATCAGTCGATCTCCCGGAGCAGATTCATCAGAGAGGTGTGTGCCAGGGTAAATGCCTCGAGTCCCGTGAGCTTCTTGCCCTCTTCGAAGGTAGGGATCTTGTGACCTTCCCGCTGAAGTCCTCCCAGTCCGTCGAACTCAAAGAGATGGGGCTCCAGGGAGAGGAATCCCTTGAATCCGGAGGCAAAGAGCTTTGTCAGGATCTCCTTTACATTGCCGTCACCGAAACCTACGGGAACCACCTTGCCGCTGCCCTTAATGGCATCCTTCACATGGATGTAGGCAATATAATCTTTCATCAGCTCGTAAGCTTCCAGGGTATCCTGGCCCACCTGCACGAAGTTTGCAAAATCAAACACTGCCTTGAAATGATCTCCGTAAAAGGTATCCATGATCTCACGGCATTCCTTCGCCCTGTCACCGTAGATACCCTTCTCGTTCTCGTGAAGGAGCACCGCATCGTTTGCCTTCGCATAGTCCGCAAAACGTCCCAGACGCTCAAAGACCTCGTCACGAACGGCAGAGCTGCGCACCTCCTTCTCCTCTTCTTCCTTCGGCAGGTAGAAGCTGAACATCCGGATATTCTTCGTATCCATCCTGTGGGCGATCTCCACAGCTCTCTTAAAGTCCTCAAAATGAGGTGCAAAAGGATCCTCGATACCGATCTTCCCCAGGGGGGACCCCAGAGCGGAAAGCCTGATCCCCGCATCTTCCAGGCGCTTTTTGATTTCCCCGACCTTCGCATCATCGTGGAAGATCAGGTTATTTCCATCCACGCCGCGCATCTCGATATAATGAATCCCCAGTCCTTTGCAACCGTCAATCTGGGCATCCAGTTCCTGTGCGATCTCATCCGCAAATCCCGTGAGCAGTTCATAGTTTTCCATGACATTCATCCTTTCATCAACGCTGATCAATAGGTTCCTTTGGTATCAAAAACGATACCCTTGTCATCTTTTATCTTCGAGGTGGCTCTACGCTTGTTCAGCTCCTCCAGGAAAAGCTCCTCATCGAAGGGAAGTTCCACGGTGCGGTCCAACCAGGCAGACAGATACATGGCATTGGAAAGGGTAAGGCCGTTGATGCCTTCCTCTCCCCCTGCCACCAGGGACGCGCCGTTCAAAATGTGCTCCGTGAAAGCTTTCAGCACTCCCACGTGCTGCTCGTTCCTACCATCGGTCTCGATCTCCAGATGGTCCATCTCGGGCTTTGCAAACCCGTTCTCCGCAGTTTTGCAAAACTCCCGCTCATTCTCCTTCAGTCTGTCAAAGAGAAGCTTTCCGTTCTCACAGACGATCTTCCCATACTCAAAGGTCAGCTCCAGACGATTGGTGCCGGGGGCATCTCCCGTGGTGGTGACAAAGACGCCGGTGGCGCCGTTTTCAAACTCCAGATAGGCGGTCACATCATCCTCCACCTCGATGTCGTGCCACTTTGCCTCATGGCAGAATGCCCTGACCTTTACGGGCATGCCGCAGAGCCATTGCAGCAGATCCAGCTGGTGCGGGCACTGATTCAGGAGGACGCCGCCGCCCTCGCCTGCCCAGGTTGCCTTCCAGCCTGCCGCATCATAATAGCTCTGGGTGCGGTACCAGTCGGTGATGATCCAGTTCACCCTTTTCATGGCACCCAGTTCGCCGCTTTGGATCATCTCATGGAGCTTGCGGTACACACAGTTGGTGCGCTGATTGAACATGATGGCAAAGGTCTTATCACTCTTTGCAGCCACTTCATTCATCTCTCTCACCTGCTTCGTGAAGACTCCGGCAGGCTTCTCGGAAATGACGTGTGTGTCATGCTGTAATGCATAGATCACATAGTCCGGATGCACATAGTGGGGTGTTGCAATGAGTACCGCGTCGCACTCCCCGGAATCGATGAGATCCCGACCGTCCGCATAGCGCTTTACCTCTGCGGGGAGATTTGCCTCCGCCCACTCCAGGCGCTCCGGCCGGATGTCCGCCACTGCTGTCAACCGCAGATGGGGTATCTTTCCTTCCACAATGGAATTGGCGTGGTTGGTGCCCATACCGCCGATGCCGATGATACCAATCTTTACTTCCGTCATACTGTATTTCCTCCTGTTTACGATGAAACTTCAGGTCGAATCTTCCTGTCATACGATCATTCTAAATGGAAACCCGGATGATTGATATATACATATTCAACCATTTTTATGTATTATTCCGACCACGGATAAAGTACGCCCATGCAGGCAGTCATGGCGCAGTTTCCGGGCACGGGGCCGCCCGCACACAAGGAAAAAGCTCCCGGGCGAAGCCGGGAGCCTTCTGTCAGTTTCATTCGAATCGATCCAGGTATGCCACCACATCCATCTGGGTATCCGCGTGATCGAATTCCTCCAGGATAGGACAGGGAATATGGGGCTCGTAGGCCATGGAATGGAACCAGGTGCACTGCAGGGGATGCATGCCCGCTTCCCTTGCGGCGTAGAGTTCTTTGGATCCTCCGTCGCCCACGTAGAGGATTTCTTCCGGACGCAGGCCCAGGAGCTCGATCATCTTCGCATAGATCCTTTGATCCGGTTTGCAGACACCCTGCTCGTAAGAGATCAGGGGAACGTCAAAGTAAGGGAAGATCTTACTGCTCCGGATCATGTCCCGCTCATCGGAGAAGGTGTTGGTGATGAGGCCGATCCGGATGCCTCTCTCCTTCAGCCCCTCCAGCATCTGCACGGTTTCCTCCGGGATGCCGTCGAAGGTGTCCCGCAGGCTGTCCATCCGCTTGGCGGCTGCCAGCTGTACCTTCTCCTCGGAATAGGCTCCCAGCTTTCTCAGAACAAACTCCAGGCCTTCCTCGATGGTCAGCTTTCCGACGCTTCTGTCGTTTTCAATCGCATGCCACTCTCGGCGGAAGTCCGTAGGACCCACACCCACGTCGGCAGCAATGTGTTCCCCGAAGTAGGTTCTCCCCTCGAACAGGGACACCAGAGTCTCAAACATGTCGAACACTACTGCTTTGATCATTCTCCCTCCTCCTTTTTGCTATATTGAAAAACTTCCGGGTTTTTGACTCGGAAGTTTTTTCTCATTCATCGTATCACTGTGTCTCGAGCAGACGCATGACCATCAGCGCTTCTTCTTTGATCTTACCCTGGTCCTCCGTATCGTTGTTGTAGACGTAGAGGTACACGAGGATGCCTTCGGAACCGATCTCCTGGAAAACAAATTCCATGCGGTAGGGGTCACCTGTCATTGCCTTTTTGTAACCGTCCTGATAGTACTTATATTCCGTACCGTAGTAGGTTTTCACCGTGCGAAGAGGGAAGTCCTTCAGATTCTCTTTCCCGGTGATATCCCGGAGGATGGCTTCCTCGATGAGAGTCATATCGCTGCGATCGTTTAGCGCCACGAATCTTTCTATTTCAAAATAGCAAACGAAGAGGCTCTGTGCATATACCGCACCCCGGTTCAGTTCGTTGAGGCGGTATTGGTATCCTTCGATCTCGCCCAGTTCCTCGGCCACAATGTTATGCTCCACCTGCTCCCAGCTCTGAGGGATGTAGTACTTAACCTTTCCATTATGGAGATCCCGCTCCAGCAAGTCGCCGGTTTTGTAGGTATTGTTCCCGTTCCTGGTGGAGACGGCGTCCTCGTCGATCCGGTCGGAGTCCACCTTTTGGAAGCTGTCCACATACAGGGTGGGATTGTTTTTGTTCAAAGCAGTTACGGAAAGCTGACCGTAAACCAGGATGGTATCGCCCGCGGAAAGCTCCACGATGGCGTTGGCCAGGACGTCGTCCTTTACCTTGCAGTTGATGTGGGAGCTGTCCTCCATGGCGGAAATGGAAAGGTCGAACTGATCGTTCTTCGGCTTCACATTCTGCGCATACCCAAGCAGCGCAAAGTACTCATCGTCATAGGCTTTCCAGTCATCCTTCCCACCGTGCTTTATCCCGTTGATGACGCTGGACGCCTTCCGGTTCTGATAGACCCGGTATCCTTCCGTATCCAGAGACACGGCTTTCTTCGACAGGCCCAAACCGCTGAGGAACAAAAATCCCGTGGTCATGATCAGAAGGAAGGAAAGTATTCTCTTTTTATCCGTGCGTTTTTCCATACCGTCTACCTTCACCCGACTAACGGATCGGGACCTATTCCTGCTTCTCCGAATAGGAGATTCCCTTGTCCTCCAGGAGCTGCATGACCTGTTTGTACACCTTGCTGTCCGCGTATTTATCGATAAGAGTCACGCCCTTTTCGTTCATGGACTTCGCATCATGCTTGATGTAGCTCGCCAACTGATCGGCTGTATACTTCGAGGTCCCCATGGTGATCTGCTTTCCTTCGATGCGGATCTCATAGGGCTTTACCACGACTTCGGATCCCGCACCGGAATCCCCATCGGTATCGGCATCGCCCGAGGCATCATCGCTCTCCCCGTCCTCGCCGCCGGTGCCCCACTCGGCCCGCTCAATGGCCTTGTCCAGGTCGATGAGGTGGGTGCCGGAGCCCAGCTCCAGAGAGATGGGTGCTTTCCTGGCCCCGATCAGCGACAGCGCCAGGATGCAAAGGATCGGCAATATGAACTTTTTCTTTGTCCCATCACTCATTCTCTTCCCTGGTTTCATAGCCGTGCTCGTGCAGATACTCTCTCAGCTCTTTGAAGGTTTTGGCGGAAGCATAATTGTCCACGAGATAAATGAGATTCGTCTCGTTCACGTCCGCCAGACATTTCTGAATCTCATCGAGGGAATTCAGCTTGTCCGTACGATAATAGATCTCGCTCCCCCGCACCAGGAAGTAGTAGACGTACTCATTCTCGTTACCGTCCACGTAATTCCCTGCGGCGTTGATGCCTGCTGCCTGGTTGCCGGTTACGGGTTCCTCACCGACAGAGTACTCCTCTTCCGCCTGGATGCGCAGGAGGTCTCCCACGCCCCGGGCGCCGTGGCGCATGTAATACCCGAAGAGGAAGATCAGTGATCCCGCCACAAGCAAAGCGGCGGCACCGATCAGATACTCTTTCCGTGTTTTTTTCAAAAAGGCGGCGCCCTCCGGACGGAGGTAGTAGGTGTAGTCGTCCTTCCGCTTGATGACGATCATGAAGCGCCTGTACAGCGGCTCGATCGCAAACAAAACGAGAAAGATCAGACCGGACAGGGCCAGCAATGCGCCCAGCGCCATGATAAGAAACGCAATCATAGTTTTACCCGTTGATCCTCACAAAATCACTGGAGGCTTCCAGCTTTTCCAGAATCGACATGATCTGTTTTTCGTCGCGGTACAAAATGTCTTCATCGCCCTGGTTCAGGGACATAACGATGATGGTTCCGGGATGGTCGTTCACAAAATCCGTCAGACGTTTCTCCAGTTCGTCGAACTTGCTCCCGGTATTGCTGCCGCTGAGTTCGATGGGCTCTTCGTCCACGCCCCCCAGGTTGATGGCGATGTGTCTCGTGGAGGGGCGATCCTCCTCGTAGGTGGAAACGATGGCCACGGTGGTGACGAGATCCTTCGCCACACCCAGGTTGTCGAGCTGGGCTTCGTAGATCTCCTGCGCCGTCTCCGCGCTTGCGATCTGACTGTTGGCATCCGCCAGCTTCTCCTCCGCAACCTGCTGCAGCGCGGTGGATTTCAGGTTGACCACCATCAGGACGATGAACACCACATCCAGGAGAGACGTCAGATCGATGATGATATCTCTGCTTTTATTCCTTTTCATAGGGTGCTCCTATTTGCTCTCTTCCTCGCTGCCCGAAACATTGCCCAGCATGATGGCGGTGTTCAGTTTCTTATCGTAATTCTCGAAGATCAGTTCCGTTTCGTTGATCATTTTCGTAGGCAGGAAGGTATCCACCAGCTTCAGCACGATGGACGCGATGAGTCCGAAAAAGGTGGAGGAAAGCGCCGTATCCAGACCGGCGATCACCACGTTCACATCGGAAAGTCCCTGGGACTGCTGCATGAGACCCACCACGGTGCCCAGGATTCCCAACAGCGGGAAGACGGGGATCAGAGAGGCGATGGTGGCATGGGTCACGCTCAGCTCGTTAAAGGTCTTCTCATACTCCCGCATGGTGTCAGGGGTCACCTGCTCCTTTTGGGTATCGTTCTCAAAGGCGTGCAGCTGCGTATTGTAGATGGTCTTCATGTTCGTCATGGTGAGCGCAGCTTCCACCAGGCTTCTGTGACTGCTCAGCTTGGACGCGTTCAAGAGCATCCAGACCAGGATCGCAATGCCGCAAAGGCCGATCAGGTAATTGATGGAACTTCCTACTACTTCAAGCAAACCGGACATCCTCTTCTCCTCTCGCTTATGAAAAATGAATGTTTTGAGCGTCACCGCTCAGTTCGATTATACACCCTGCGGGGGTGGTTGAACCATTTTCCTGCCTGCCCGCGGGGATGTGTTTTATACGCTGATATACGCGCCCGCCTGCACCTTCCACATCTCGGCGTATTTTCCGCCCAGGGCCAGGAGCTCCGCGTGGCTGCCCTGCTCGGCGATGCGGCCGTTCTCCAGCATGATGATGCGGTCCGCATTCCGGGTGGTGGAGAGTCTGTGGGAAATGAAAATGACAGTCTTGTCACCGGTGGCGGTGAGCATGGTGTGGTTCAGCTGGTACTCGGCGATGGGATCCAGGGCACTGGAGGGCTCGTCCAGGATCATGAGGCCGGCCTCCTTGTAGAAGACTCTGGCGATGGCCAGCTTCTGGCTCTCGCCGCCGGAGAGGTTCACGCCGTCCTTGGCAAACTCGTTGGTCAGCTCCGTCTCCAGCTTCTTCGGGAAGCGGTCGATCCGTCCCATGAGGCCGCTGTCCGTGAGAGCTCTGCGGACGCCTTCATCCACGGAGCCGTCCACCGCATCCAGCGCCACATTTTCTCTGACATTGCCGCCAAAGATCATGTAGTCCTGGAAGACGGTACCGATGCTGTCGCGGTAGCTATCCACATCGTAGCGTTTGATGTTTTTCCCATCCGCCAGGATCTGACCGCCGTTCACATCGTAGAGCCGCATCAGGAGCTTTACGAGGGTGGTTTTTCCTGCGCCGTTGTAGCCCACGAGAGCGATCTTCTCGCCGGGCTTGATGTGCAGGTTCAGGTCCTTCAGCAACATGTCGGTACCGCTGCCGTAAGCGAAGGACACATCCTCCAGGTCGATCTCCTTGGGTGCCTTGGATGCTTCCAGGCCTTCCTCGGAAACGATCTTCGGTTCATACCCCAGGAACTTGCGGATCTTCGAAATGTAGAGGCTGGTCTCTGCCGCGTAGGGGTAGGTCTGGGAAAAGACACGCATACTGTTCTTCATTCGGCCAAAGGATCCGTAGAGGATGGCCACCGTGCTGAAGGACAGGTTTTTCGCCACAGCCGCCTGATACACCAGGTAGGTGATGAAGATCACGTCGCTGAAGAGGGCGTTGCACAGGTACTGCCGGACAAAGCCCAGGATCCATTTCTTCCGGGCGTATTTTTTCTCCACATCATAGACGGCGTCGTTGGCTTCGTCGAACTGGCGGGCCAGCACGTCGCTGACCTCGGGATTCAGGCGGATCTCCTTGGCGTAGTCGCTGAGGTAGTAGATACGCTTGATGTAGTCACGCTTCCGGGAGAAGGGCAGACTGCCGATGCGGGCCAGGTAATTCTGCTTGTTGTAGAGCTGTTCGAAGATCATGCTCAGCACGAAGGAGGCGAGGGCAAATACCAGGGAGAGCCGGTCCTTCATGAGGAAGTAAGCGCCGGTGGTGATGAAGACGGTGAGGCCGCTGAGGGTATTCTTGACGAAGTCCAGCACGCGCTCGATCTGGGTGTCCACCTCGGAGATGGCCAGCACCTGTTCGTTGTAGAAGGATGGATCGTCGTAGCAGGCCAGGTCCACGCCGCGGGCCTTTTCGTAGAGCATCATCTTAATCTTCTGCCGTGCCTTCGGGCGTTCCTTTTCCGTCATGAAATCGCCGGCAAAAACGGTGAAGACCATGCCCAGAGTGATGCATCCTGCCAGGATCAGGATCCAGCGGGCCACATCCCGGAAGGGATAGCCGAATTCCGCCGCTTCCAGCACGTAGCCGATACCAACGGTGTGCTCAAAGAAGATGGAGATCTGGTTGCGCACCGCGTCCAGCACGGGGAAAATGACGAAGCAGGGGGATGCCTTAAACATCAGCTTCAGGAAGAAGAAGTTGTTGCCGAAAACCTCCCGGACGGACTGCTTGGTTTTTTCTTTTTCATTGGGCGTCATGGGTTTCGTACTCACAGGATCACCTCCTCTTCATTTTCCAGAGCGAGGTAATTCATAGCCTGGGTCTTGTACATTTTGGCGTAGCTGCCGCCCGCCGCCATGAGCTCTCTGTGGGTGCCCTCCTCGATGAGGGTGCCCTTTTCCAGCATAAAGACGCGGTCACAGTCCTTCACGGAGGAAAGCCTGTGAGAGATAAAGAGCATGGTGTGGTCCTTCGCTTCCTTCAGGATGCTGCGGAAGAGGTCGTACTCGGCTATTGGGTCCAGGGCACTGGAGGGCTCGTCGAAGATCTTCATGGGAGCCTCCTTGGCAAAGGTTCTGGCCACCGCGATCTTCTGGCTCTCGCCGCCGGAGAGGACGGCGCCGTCCTCGTCAAATTCCCTGGTCATCATGGTGTTCATGCCGTCCTTCAAGGTCATGACCTTGTCGTAGACGCCCGCCATTTTCAGGGCCTTTTCCACCACCGCGTCCTCATTTTCCGGGTGCCTGCCCATGAGGACATTCTCCTTCACGGACATGCCGAAGAGCTGGAAGTCCTGAAAGGTGGTAGCAAAAATATTCCGGTAAGCCCGGAGGTTGTACTCCCGGATGTCCCGGCCGTTGTAGTAGATCACGCCGGAAGAGGGATCGTAGAGACGGAGCAGGAGCTTGATGATGGTGGTCTTGCCTGCGCCGTTGTGGCCCACCAGGGCTGCGGTCTCGCCCTCCGTGATCTTGAAGGAAAGGTTCTTGATGGTCTCCTTGTCGTCATAGGAGAAGGACACGTTCCGGAACTCGAGACTCTCGAACTCGGGGCTGGGCTCCGCGCCGTCCCAGTCCTCGGGAATGGATTCCTGATATTCCAGGAAGCCACGGAGATTGTTGATAAACATGGCGTTTTTCATGATCTCCATGATGTTCTCGAAGACGCGGATCAGGATCCAGGTCATGGCCACCATCAAACTTGACATGATCGTCAGGTCTGCCAGGGTGATGGTGCCGCTGACGCGGTTCCGGTAGATGGAGTAGAGCAGCACGCCCTCAAAGATCACGGTGAAAGTAAAGGTGATGCGCCAGAAATTCATGCTGGCCACCTTGAAGGCGAAGCGCTTTGCGATCCTGATGTTGTCCTTCGTCGCATTGTCGTACTGCCTGCGCAGAAGCTCAAAGATGCGGGAAAGGCGGATCTCCTTGGCACCGTCCGGCAGGTAGAGCATACGGCTCACGTAATTGATGACCTTCTCGTTGGGAACCTGGGCCTGGTAACGCTGATAGGTGAAGCGGTTGTTCAGGTTACCGAAGAGGAAATTACCGACGAGGGGCGCCAGGATAAAGAGGATGGCAAAGTGATCGATCTGGAACATGAGATAGAACACCACCACTGCTGCCACCGCGCCGATGACGGCTCCCAGGATGCCACGGATCACCGCAGAGATCTTCTGCTCGGCGCCGTCCATGGCCATGGTGTAGCGATTGTAGAAATCCGCGTCCTCGTAGCAGCGCAGCTCCACATTTCTGGCCTTGGCGTACATCCGCTTGTAGATGCCGCCGAAGAGACGGTTGGTCTCCAGGGGATAGACCACATTTTCCACGTAGTTGGTATAGATGGCGCAGCTGGCGAAGACGGCAGCGCTGAACATGATAAAGCGGAAGACATAGTTAAAGCCCATATCATTGTCCAGGCCGTTTACCACGACGCGCATGAAAACGCCGTCAAAAAACACCCACTCCCCGTGGCCGATGAGCCAGAGAAAAAAGGAGTGGATGATCATGGCAGGGCTGATCTTTGACGCCAAACGCATGGCATACCACGCGTTCCCTGCCATGGCGCCGAAGGATAACTTCGATGTCGATGATTTTTCCAAAATACTCCCCCTCAGAAGTCGTAAAGATCTAGAACCCGAGCGAATCGTTCACCAGGATCACATGGATCCGCCCCTCATGGCGGGAGAACCGGGTGATCAGGAACTGGCAGCAGATGGTGTCAGGGGATTTGCAATTCATGCAGGATCCCGTTTTCGCACAGGGAGTGGTGAGGCCGAAGCGCTGTGCGTTGATGGGAGCGGCCACATTCCGTGCTCTCTTCATGGCAGCGTCCACATCGGGGCAGACCTTGTTCATGCCCACAATGGCGATGACATGCTTAGGACCCTGGGCGATGGCGGAGACGCGGTTGGAATTTCCGTCGATGTTCACCATGACGCCGTCCTCGGTAATAGCATTGGCACTGGTGAGGAAGTAGTCCGCGTCGTAGGCAGCCAGCATGGCAGCCCGCTTATCCTCTGCCTTGTCTCTGTCGATGAAATTGTAATTGCCCTCTTTCAGCGCAGTCACGAGACCGATCTCATGAGCGCTCATGGCGCCGCCCATGGCGATGGAGGAGCCCTCCGGGATCAGCTCCAGGGCAAGCTTCAACGCTTCCTCTTTGTCCTCGGCATAGTAAGCCTTCATGTTTCTGGACTCGATCCCCTTGGCAACCTTCTGTGCCAGGAGACGGTTTCTTTGCTTAATAACGTCACTCATGTCATTTTACCCCCCTGATCATTCTATCCATTTCTGTATTCTTTCGCGAATCGCTTCACAGTTCTCACATTCCTACAGCCCTTGCACCAACGCTTCGATATCTTCCGGCAGCATGGGTTTACCCCACAGATAACCCTGAATGTAATCGCAGCCGATCTCCTTCAGCGTATCCAGCTGCGCCTCTTCCTCCACACCTTCGGAGATGACCTCATATCCCATGATATGTCCCAGGGAAATGATGGCTGCCACGTACTGCTTCGATTTCTCGCTGCTGTTCATGGAATCGATGAAGGTCTTGTCCACCTTCAGCAGGTTCGCGGGTATTTTATTCAGATAGTTGAGAGACGAGTAGCCGGTTCCGAAATCGTCGATGGCAATCTGGACACCCATGCGCCGCAGCTCCTCCATGTCCTTCGCCGCCTGGTCCAGTGACTCGATCATGATGGACTCCGTGATCTCCACTTCCAGATGTTCCGCAGACATGCCGCTCTCTGCGATCCGTGCCTTCATTTCCTCCAGGAAATCGCTCTTCATCAGATGACGGACGGAGACATTCACACTTAAGGTTACATCCAGATCGTATTTTTTGATCAGCTCACCCACAAAGACGGACGCTTTGCGAAATACCTCAGAATCGATCCGGTCGATGAGTCCCACCTTCTCCGCCACCGGGATAAAGTCTCCCGGGAAAATGACAGATCCGTCAACATCCCTCATACGGGCCAGTGCCTCGAATCCCCGAAGCTTATGCTCCATGTCATACTGGGGCTGGAGCATAAAGAACACATTGTCCCGGTCCAGCGCCATGCGGATCTTGCCCTCGATCTCCAGAGCCCGCTCGTTGAAATGCATGTCCTTGGAATACCTGCGAATATGCTCGCTGCTGGCGGTATCCTTGATCTCGTGCATGGCGATGTCGGAGTAAGAGATCACGGAATCCATATCCGTGGTATCGGTGGGATACACTGCATAGCCGAAACTGGCCGTAATGTAGAAATCATAGCCGGAGCTGTTCCGCTGATCGTCCAGTACCGCTTCATAGTCCCGGATGGTTTTCAGGATGTCCTCTTCGTCCCGGAACCTCCGGATCACCAGAGCGAACTCGTCCCCGTTCAGACGGGCAACGAAATCCTGGGTGCCGGAACTGCCGGTGTCAGCGATCTCCTTCCACTTAGAAGAGATGTCAATGAGTACCATATTTCCGGTCTCAAATCCCATGGTATCGTTGATGACCTTAAACCCGTTGATGTCGATGGAGACCACGGCAAAAGGTTCGTTCTTCTTGACCAGGGCTTCCACCAGTTCGGTAAAAGCAAACCAATTGGGCAGCATCGTCAGCATGTCCGTCACGGCCTGACGCCGTATCTCGTTCTGGTACTCGTCCACTTTCCGGTTGTTCAGATAAATAAATGTGACGGTGATGACGGCCAGGAGATCACCGAAGACACCGGGAAGGCTGGTCATATTGTGCCGCAAAAAAATCCCCATGAGGATCATGGGAAGCTCCGCAACCAGCAGGACCACCGCCGCCAGATACCCTCTCTTTTCATAGAACACCGCCAGCAGGATCACCATGATGTTGGAAAGGGAGGACAGGACTCCCGCAAAGGTGTAGACCGGAACAGGCTGCCCGGAGATCATCAGTACCGCACCGGATCCCGCAATGAAGCTGATGACGCCGCTGACCAGCAGGTAACCCGCCACCAGTGCCCAGAAAACCCAGTCGGGGCCGCTCCGCTTCATCAGATAGAGGCGACGAAGGGTCTCTTCTATATTCTTTTTTGCCTGTGTTTCACTTTTTCTCATAGAGCCTCTCCCCATCATACACGGCGATGTCTTCTCTTGCGGAACTTGTAATGATACATCCGCTCGTCCGCCTCGCTCAGGGCATTGTCCAGACTGATGGAGTGCAGATCCTCATAGACCACGCAGCCGATGCTGGCAGAGACGTTATAGGGTTTCTCCAGCCCCTCGGAGCGTTTTTCGATGGCTTCCATGTACTCATTGGCCCGAAGTTCCTCATCACTCTTTTCGTACTTGCCGATGCCGATGAGGAAAAACTCGTCGCCGCCGCTGCGGACCACGATCTCGTTATCCCGGGCGGTGTGCTGCAGTACGCTGCACACTGTCTTGATCCCCAGGTCCCCTTCGTTGTGCCCGAAGGTGTCGTTGATGTATTTGAGGCCATCCATATCCACCACGCTGACGTAGAGCGCGTCCCCGGGAGCAGCGGCATCCATCATCTCCTTGAAGCGGAGGTACATGCCGCGGCGATTGTAGGCGCCGGTCATCTCGTCACGGATGGACATGGTCTCCAGCTGCTGCTTCGAACGGATCATTTCCAGGGCGTTGTTGATGAAGCGGAGCCAGTTACGATTGACCACATTTAAGGAGTGGGTCTCGGTGATCTCCTTCTCCAGCACGACGTAGCCCAGGAGCTTGCCGTTAAAATGCAGAGGGGAGAAATAAAAGGCGCCGGCTCTGTCCCGCGCTTCGTCCAGGCGGGGCAGCATCTGTACCGTCGGGAACAGGACAGGCTCTTCCGCTCCGAAGAAATAACCTTCTTCCATCTCTTTGGTTTTGCAATACATGCGCATGGAATCCGGATAGCCGAAAACACGCTCATCCTGCATATCCAGCCAGTTTTCCTTCAGACACAGATAAACGGCGAAGTAGGGTTCCAGGAGATTCGCACTCCCGAAAATACTCTGCATGCACTCGATCACCGTCTTGGCACCGGTGAATTTCTCCAGCACATAGCTCTCCATCAATGCACCCACACTGACACGCAGGTCGGAATTTTCATCCGCGTAATTGTAGGTACTGGAATGGAGCAGGGTGCGGACCTGCTTCAGGATATAGCGCGCATCCGACTGACAGCCGCAACTGGCGCCGGGATGGAGCTGACCGCAGACCTTATCCGCTCTGGGTACGATGGGAGCTCCCGGATCAATGATGCTGCGGATGTGATCCACAGCCCGTTCTCCCATGTCCACATCGTTGGGATCATAGGAGCTTAAGGTAATGAAGTTGATGGCGCCCTCGTCGGAGGAGTCAAAACCGATGACAATAATGTCATCCGGCACGGTGATACCCCGCTTGGACAGCTTGTCGATGAGACCGAGAGCCATACAGTCACTGGCACAGAGCACCGCATCCGGTCGCTCCACTTTGCCGTCCGCAATATCTTCCGCCAGGCGGTCGCCGCTGGTGTACCAGAAATCGCCGTAGACAATGTGCTCCGGCAGAACGGAGAGGCCATGCTTTTCAATCTCATCCAGGAAGATGGAGAGACGTTTTTCCGCTACGGAATTCCCCTGCATTCCCGTCAGGATGCAGATCTTCTTTTTTCCGTGCACCTCGATGGCATGGCGGCAAAGCTCCCGCAGGGTCTCTTCATTGTCATTCTCAATAAAGGTCGTGCCCTCCAGCGGAGATTCCATGGAGCAGACCGGAAGATCCGGGTACATCTCCAACCGCGTAAGTAAGCGATTCAGCGCAAAATTGTCCCTGCCGCCGCTCATGGTGGCAAAGTCCACGATCACACCGTCCAGCTCCGCCAGGTTCGCCAGCTCATAAATATTGGCCTCGCCCGCCACATAATCCTCGTAAGGGTGCGAGACATGAACGCTGGAGGCAAACACACACAGGTCATAGTCGTACTGCGCGCATCTCCTGCGGACGCCATCCGTGACCCTGCGCACGTGCACGATCTCCGGGAAGGAGGCAAAAAGCCCGATCCGTTTTCTCCTGTTCTCTTTCATCTTTGCGAACCCCCTTTCGCACCCGCGAATCCGGTATCTCCCTTCTCATGTCTTTCCTTCGATGTCTGTACCTTCCATTTTAACCGAACAGAAGCGGATTTTCAGCAATCTCCGCCACCAGTTTTCGGATGGTTCTCCAGTCAAAGCATCTGGTGTAATTCGCTCCCGGAAGCTCTGTTTCATGGTTCCAGGGCCTGTCCACCACACACACCTTCAGCTCCGGCAGATGGTCGAAAAAGCGGAAGGCATGGGGGGAGTCCTCGATGGCCACATCGAAATGCATCCGGTAGTAGTCCTCCAGCTCCAGGCTGAAGTCACTGTTTTTGATGAAACTGTCCCGGCCGTATTTGTTCAGGCAGTAGAGCTTTACACGCTCCAGTCCGTGCTCGTCCAGCCACTGTCTGGAAGCCTCGAAAGCACTGTGGGGGCGACCTGTGATGACGGAGATGTCATGTCCCGCATCCAGCCAGCCGTTTACCGTATCTACGGCACCGGGAGTCTCCTCGTAGGCCAGGAGGGATTCCGGGGTGTGCCCTGCGATCATCATCTCCTCATACTCCGCATCCGTAAGGGAGAAGGTGTCCTGCAGGTTGAAGAAGCGGATATCCTCGTAGGGAACCTTTTTCCCGAAGAGGTTCTCCACCAGCACGGAAAAGGCCCGGGCCGTCTCGCAGAGACAATCATCAAAATCAATGTAGATGTTCATACGATCCGCCTCCCGGTCACACCGTGATGTCTTTGATGACAAATTCGTTCCCCTGCAACAGATAGGTGTGTTCACTGCCGCAGTTGGGACAGGTCCGTCCGTGGGCGATGGTATCGTACTCCGTCTGACAGTCCTCACAGTAAGTGATGGCTTCCACCGGCTCAATGGCCAGCCGGCAGTCCGTCATCAGGGGCTCCCGCCCGATGGCCCATTTCCAGCAATCCTCCAGATACTCCGGGATCACGCTTGATACGGTACCCAGGCGAAGGGTCACGGCTTCCACATGGGTGATGCCCTGCTCCTCCGCCACCTCTTTGATATTATCGATCACATGAAATACGACACCTAACTCATGCATCCTGTCTGGGGTCTCCCTTCGGCCCGCCGAACTTGATCTTGATCGCCTGCTTGAGTCCGTTGGGAAGGATGTACTTCAGCTTCTCCTCCGCCGTGCGCATGGTGGACGCATCCGGCAACTCTCTGTGGAGATGGATGGCGTCGAATTCGCACTTGGTGGTGCACAGGCCACAGCCGATACAACGGTTCTCGTCCACAACGGATGCACCGCAGGACAGACATCTTGAAGTCTCCGCCTTCACCTGTTCCTCGGTAAAGATCTCAAGGCCGTCCCGGAAGCTCTTGGGCTTTGCTTCAGCCTTGTGGCCGGGCACCTGACGCTCGGTCCTGTCGTACTCGGGCAGGGTGATGTTTTCCTTGTCCAGTTCAATGTAGTGATTCTGGTTACGTCCGATGATCAGCGAGCAATCGGGCTGTACGAAACGGTGAATGGAAGTAGCTGCTTCCTTGCCGGCAGCGATGGCATCGATGACAAACTTCGGTCCGGTGTAAACGTCGCCGCCCACGAAAATGTCGGGCTCTGCGGTCTGGTAGGTGTATCCGTCCGCAACGGCGCCATTGCCTCTGCCCAGCTCCACCTTGGAGCCTTTCAGCAGATCGCCCCAGACGATGGACTGGCCTACGGCCAGCACCACATGCTTGCAGTCGATGGTCATGAGATCATTCTCGTCATAGGTGGGATTGAATCGTCCGTCTGCATCCTTGACGCTGGTGCAGCGCTTGAAGGTCACGCCCTTCACGTTGCCGGACTCGTCCAGAAGGATCTCCTTCGGACCCCAGCCGCCGTGGAAGAGAACGCCGTCCTCTTCTGCCTCCAGAATCTCCTCTTCTGCAGCGGGCATGATGTCTCTGGTCTCCAGTGACACCTGTGTCACCTTGATGTCTCCGCAGCGGATGGCATCTCTGGAGCAGTCGATGGCTACGTTACCGCCGCCGATGACCACCACGTCACCCAGGAGATCGTACTTTTCATTGGCATTAACCTCGCGAAGGAAGTCCACTGCGGTAACTACCTGGGCAGCATCCTCGCCGGGCACGCCCACTTTGCGGCCGCCCTGGCATCCGATGGCGATGTAGAACGCCTTGTAACCCTGCGCACGGAGCTGATCCAGGGTGATGTCCTTACCCACTTCCACGCCGGTTTTGATATCCACACCCATCTCACGGATGATGTCGATCTCGGCTGCGATCACGTCCTTCTCCAGCTTGTAGGAAGGAATACCGTAAACCAGCATACCGCCGGGCTTTTCATTCTTCTCAAAGATGGTGGGCGTATAGCCTTTCTCTGCCAGATAGAAGGCACAGGACAGACCTGCGGGGCCGGCACCGATGATGGCTACCTTGTCCGCGGAGAAGTCGCCGTCCACCTTGGGGATGACCTTCTTCGGGATGTAGCGGGTCTCTGCCTTCAGATCCTGCATGGCGATGAACTTCTTCACCTCATCGATGGCGATGGGCTGATCCACCGAACCTCTGGTGCAGGCATCCTCACAGCGGCGGTTGCAGATGTGACCGCAGACTGCGGGAAGGGGATTGTTTTTCTTGATGAGTGCCAGGGCATCCTGATAACGTCCCTGGGCAGCCAGCTTCAGGTAACCCTGAATGGCGATGTGTGCGGGACAAGCCGTCTTACAGGGAGCGGTACCGGTATCGTAGGATTCTTTGCGGTTGTCGTTGCGGTAGTTGAGCGCCCAGCGCTCCGGTCCCCATTTTGCCTGGGAAGGAAGGAGCTGCTTGGGATACGTCTGCTCGGAGCCATCCTTCAGACACAGCTTCTGGCCCAGCTTCACGGCACCTGCGGGACACACCTCCACGCAGCGGCCGCAGGCCACACACTTCTCCTTCTCCACCTTCGCCACATACGCGGAACGGGACATGTTGGGCGTATTGAAGAGCTGGGAGGTGCGCAATGCGTAGCAGACATTGACATTACAGTTACAGATGGCAAAGATCTTGTCCTTGCCGTCGATGTTGGTGATCTGGTGGACGAAACCGTTGTCCTCGGCCTTCTGGAAGATCTCCAGAGCCTCCTCCACGGTGATGTACTCACCGCCCTTGTTGGTCTCTACCACGTAATCGGCCATGTCACCGATGGCAATGCACCAGCCCATCTCGTCATCACCGCAGCCCTCATCGTAGGTCTTGCGGGAACGGCGGCAGGAGCAGGGGCTCTTTGCCACGTGGCCGTTGTACTTCTTCAGCCAGTAGGAGATGTGCTCCACATCGACGGACTCGTTCTCCATCTCGATGGCCTTCTCCACGGGGATGACGTGCATGCCGACACCGGCGCCGCCCAGGGGCACCATGTGGGTCACGCCCTCCAGAGGAAGTTTGGTCATCATGTGGAAGAAAAGACCCATCTCCGGATTGGCATCGATGAGATCCTTGTTCATGTTGGTGAACTCAGCAGAGCCCGGCACGTAACGGGGCACCACATAACGGCGCTTGTCCTCGGGATTTTTCCCGTCCAGGTTCTCGTTGTTCCACTCCACCAGACCGGTCCAGGACATATGATCCAGGAGCTCCTGCAGATGCTCAGGGCTGTGCTGGGGATTTGCCGCAGCGATCTCCTCGAAAAATCTGGGCTTGCGGCATCCCATGGTCAGGGCCACCTCCGCCTCCTCATCGGTGACGATGCGGGATAGTGCCCAGTACTCGGGATCCTCTCCCGTCAGCTTCTTCACGTGCAGCTTTTGCAGCGCACGGTCGGTGATCATGGTGCCCAGCTTCACGATGGGCTCCCGCAGCTTCTCACCCTTATCCGCAGCAAAATAGGGCTTGATGGGATAGGTTACCTCCGTCTGTTCTCTGGTCGGTGTGGGCCAGTCCTCGGGCTTCGTAAAACCCATCTTTTCATAATCCGGCATATTGTGTCCTCCTTATATGTCCTGCCATCTTGTCTGTCAGAATCCACCCCTCACGACCTGACTGCAACAAATCTATTCTAAATGGCTCTTCAGCCAATTCTCCCAGGCATCCATCCCCTCTCCGGTCTCGGCGGACACGGGGAAGATCTGTACTCCGGGGTTCAGTCTGCGCACCCGCTCAGCGCATTTTTCAATGGAAAAATCAAAATACTCCAGGGTATCTGTCTTGGTGATCACCAGGGCATCCACCATGGAAAACATCAACGGGTATTTTAACGGTTTATCATCCCCCTCCGGAACTGACAGGAGCATCACATTTGCATGTGCTCCCGTATCGTACTCCGCAGGGCAGATGAGGTTTCCCACATTCTCGAGAAATGCCAGCTGAATGTCTGTAAGGTCCATGCCCTCCAGGCCCCGCCTGGTCATGCCCGCATCCATGTGGCACATGCCGTCGGTGTGCACCTGCAGGGCCACAGCCCCCAGGCTTTCGATATGAGCGGCATCCACATCGGATTCAATGTCCGCCTCCAAAACGGCGATCCCCACGTCATCTTTCAGATCCGTAATGGTGCGACTCAGCAGTGTGGTCTTGCCTGATCCGGGAGAACTCATCAGGTTGATGAGAAAAAGTCCCCGGCGCCTCAGTTCCTCCCGCAGCTGCTGCGCATCCCGATCATTGGAGTCGGTGATGCTTTTGTTCAGTTCGATCACTCTGGCCATCGCTTCACCTCTCCCTTATGCCTTATGTTGCCCTCTCCAGGTTTCGATCCGTTCCCGGAGCCAGGCGATCCACTCATCAAATCCCTCTCCCGTCTTTGCAGACATAGGGTACACGGGCAGATCCGGATGTAGGGGAGCTACATTTTTCCGGAAGCGATCCACATCGAAGTGAAAAACGGGTGCGGTGTCCATCTTGCTGATGAGGACACAATCGGTGATCTGAAACATCAGGGGGTATTTCAGAGGCTTGTCGTCCCCCTCCGGAACCGACAGGAGCGTCACCTTTATAGCTGCCCCCACATCAAACTCCGCAGGACACACCAGATTCCCCACATTTTCCAGCACCACGATGTCCAGGTCCGATACATCCAGGGCATCCAGCCCCTTCTCCGTCATGGACGCATCCATGTGGCAGCTTCCGCCGGTGTGGAGCTGCAGCGCCTTGGCCCCTGCCGCGGCCACCGCCTCTGCATCCACCACGGAGTCCACATCCGCTTCCATGACGCCGATGCGATAGTCCTCTTTCAGGGCATTTATCATCCGCACCAGCGTCGTAGTCTTCCCCGCACCGGGGGATCCCATGAGGTTGATGAGGAAGACCCCCGAACCTTCCATTTTCTTCCGCAGGGCCGCTGCAGCGGCGTCATTGTCCGCCAGCACCTGCGCCTTTACTTCCTGAATCCTGATCTCCGACATGATCCGTTCTCCGCGTCAAAAAATCCAAGTCAATTCCTTGTGTCAAAACAGACCTTTACAAATACTATTCTACCCGAAAATACGCGATTATCATAGTAAAAAAACCCATAAACTCGCAGAGCTCGCAAACGCAAAAGGGACGGCTTCCTCTTGGAAACCGTCCCTCGAATTTCAGTTTCAGTGAAGATCTAATTCCGGCGGCACGTCAATCTCTTCACCGACATATTTTCCGTTCTTCTTCCGCTGTCTGACACATTCGGAAAGCAGGTACTCGATCTGACCGTTCACGGACCGGAAGTCGTCTTCCGCCCATTTTGCGATGTCATTGTAGAGCTGCTCCGAAAGGCGAAGCGGAACCTGTTTTTTCTCGGCCATTAATACAGGCTGCCCGAATTAACGACCGGCTGGGCATCGTGGTTGCCGCACAGAACCACGAGCAGGTTGGAAACCATAGCGGCCTTCCGTTCCTCATCCAGCTGAACCATCTGTTTTTCGTTCAATCTCTCCAGTGCCATCTCAACCATTCCGACGGCGCCGTCGACGATCATCTTCCGGGCATCGATGATAGCGGATGCCTGCTGTCTCTGCAGCATCACGGATGCGATCTCGGGAGCATATGCGAGATAGGTGATCCGCGCTTCGATGATCTCCAGTCCTGCCTCGTTGACCTTGCTCTGGATCTCCTTCTTGATGCGATCGGCCACAAGCTCTGCGGAGCCTCTGAGGCTGCCCTCATCTGCCATGCCGTCGCCGGTGGTATCCACGTTCGTCGCTACATCGTAAGGATAAAGTCTTACGATGTTACGAAGAGCGGAGTCACACTGCAGGGACAGGTACTCTTTGTAGTTGTCCACATTGAACACTGCCTTGGCGGTGTCGGTCACTTTCCAGATCACGGCGATACCGATCTCAACGGGATTACCCAGGCAATCGTTGATCTTCTGGATGCCGTTGTTCAGGGTCATGGCCTTCAGGGAAATCTTCTTGGAGAAGGACTCTGCATTTACCTGTGCACCGGTAGCGGTCAGGGACACGCTCACGGGAGCGCTTGCATTTCCATGGCTTTCACCACTCTGTGCAAGTCTGGTGCTGGCTGCAGGGTTTACTGCGGTACAGAAGGGATTCACGCAGTAAAAACCGGCCTCTCTGATGGTTCCCTTGTACTTACCGAAGAGGGTAAGTACCAACGCCTCGGAAGGTCTGAGGACTTTCAATCCGCAAAGGGGGATCCAGCCCAGGACCAGTGCGAGGACACATACAACAGCCACAAGCCGGCTGTCAAACGCACCGTTCATGAGGATCAGGATCGCCACAACATACATCATGAAAATCCCGAAAAGTGCTGCTGCTCCATTGGGTCTTGCTTTGTAAAGTTTTTCAGTCATTGCCTACTCCTTTCTGTAACGTTAACTGATATCATTATGATATCATATCGAAATCAGAAGTCAATAGGTCTATACCACCCGAATGTGCGGATTAAGTGGCGCCAAACCGCAAAATGCCTATCTCTTCCATATTTATGTCAAAAATCATCTCATAATGTGGTATAGTATCCTAAGTGACGGTCAGAAACGCAGTAAGAAAAGGACACTTACATGGGAATACTGGAACTGCTCTTACTCGCCGTAGGCCTCTCCATGGACGCCTTCGCGGTATCGATCTGTAAAGGAATAGAAACGAGAAAGGCCACCGCAGGCCAAACCCTTCTCTGCGGCATCTGGTTCGGCGGATTTCAGGGACTGATGCCCCTCATCGGCTATCTCCTGGGCTCCCGCCTGGAATTTATCATCAGCAAAGTGGCCCCCTGGCTGGCCTTCATCCTTCTCTCCATCATCGGCGTGAACATGATCCGGGAAGCCTTCTCCGAAGAGGACGAGGAAACCAGGGCAGGCTTCGATGTGAAGACCATGTTTCTGCTGGCGGTAGCAACCTCCATCGACGCACTGGCCGTGGGCATCACCTTCGTGGCGGTGCCGGTCCGGATCATGAACGCGTCCGGATTTATGAATACCCTTGTGGGGTGCCTTATCATCGTAGCTACCACTTTCGTTTTTTCCTCCGTTGGCGTGAAGATCGGAAATGCCTTCGGAAGCCGCTTTCAGTCCGGAGCCGAAGCTGCCGGCGGATTCGTGCTGGTCTTCATCGGACTGAAAATCCTGCTGGAACACCTGGGCGTGCTGCAGTACATCGGCGATCAGAACGTGATCTTCGGCCTCCTGATTCCCTTCCTGGGAACCATCCTGGGCGCCGCTCTCGTCTTCGTGGTGGAGGAGATCCGCGAAGATTTCAAACTCATCCTCACCGGTATGGCAGGCGGCATTATGATGGCCTGCTCTGTGTGGGCGCTGCTACACACCGCGATCCTGAAAGGGGATATCTTCCCTGCGGCGATCGGATTCCTTATCGGCGTTGCTTTCCAGTATCTGCTGGACAAAGCGATCCCGCACACCCACGTATTTACACAGGCAGAGGAAGGTCCCTCCAGTGAGCTGAAATATCCCGTGAAGGTGGTACTCTCCGAGATCATCCATCACGTGCCCGAAGGCATGGCAGTGGGTATTGTTTATGCAGGTGTCTTAAACGGCGGCGCGGAGATTTCTCTTCCCGTTGCTATCGCTCTCACCGTGGGCATCGCACTTCAAAATATCCCGGAGGCCGTTTTCGTCTCCGCACCTATTCGGGCGGATGGTGAGATCAAATCCAAATCCTTCCTGATGGGTGTCATCTCCGGTATCGTGGAGCCCCTTCTGGGAGTGATCATGGTGGTCATCGGCAGCATTTTCCCGGGAAGCCTGCTTTTCCTCATGGCTCTCATCGGCGGGGCCGTCTTTTTCCTGGTTCTGGAGGAAAATATCCCCTCCATGTGCACCGGCAAACATTCCGACAAAGGCACCATTGCCTTCACCATTTTCTTCTGTCTGATGATGGTTGTGACATTCGTGTCGGGAAGATAAATCACTGAGAAAACATTGAAAGGAGACAGATCCGAACTATGAAATGTATCGGTTGCGGCGGCGAAATCGGCCTGACAGATGAATTTTGCCCCCATTGCGGCAGGAAGATCACGGAGACAGCTGGGTTCAGGGCCGACCTGAAAGGGTATCAGGAAAAAAGCGAGAAGACCAAGAAGGGACTGGCGAAAACCCTGTCCGAAAATGTTCCCATGCTCATCAGCGTCGTGGTGATGGTGGTGCTGCTCATCGGCCTGGGAATCGCTTCTTACATCAATGAAGAAGCCTACCATTTCCGTTCTGATGCGCTGCGGAAGGAAGCAAAGAAAAACTACGAGACCTATTCCGTAGAGATCCAAAAATATCTGGACGCCGGGGATTATACCGGCTTTGCAGCCTTCAAAGAGAACCACAATATCGCAGAATGGGAGGAGCCCTATGACGATCTGCGGCTGCTCTGGGAGATCAACGAGGAGTACACTTCCCTGGTTGCAAACGTGGAGTCCGTTGTGATGTTCGGACCGGAAGCCAGATGGTATCGTCCGGAGATGGAGGTGGAGTACTGCCAGGATGCCATCCGGGATTTTTACCACGAATATGAATATCGTCAAGATGAGATCGAAAACGACACCTATGCCGCTTATATCCACGACATGAAACGGGAGGCGGATGCCATTTTGAAGGTTTACCTGGGACTGGACGACGAGGAAAGAGAAGCCTTTCTGGAGTCCTCCGACATTGAGCAGCGTGCATATCTGGAGGAGGTGTTGATCCATGAAACAGAAGAAAACTAAGAAGCCGATCCTGATCATCGCGAACATCATCAATGTCATCCTGGCCATTGCCTTTCTGGTCGTGGGTGTGCAGGCTATCGAAGAACTGAAGTTCACCTACGTAGAGAAGGACACCATCCGACCCGACAGCCTGCGGAGCTATCTGGAGCGGGAGAATTACGGCACGGTCGCAACCCTTTCCCATCCCATCCGTGGTGGCTATCAGCCCGCGGAGGAGGATCTGGACTACTTCCTCCTGGGAGAATATGCGGATCTGCTGTTTTTGAAAGAAGTCTTCGCAGAGACAGGCAAGAGCCAGACTGCGCAGGACTGTGAGGCCCGCATTTCCGAGATTCGTGCACAGATCCCGGAGTATGCCCCCATTTTTGATAAGATCGATCTGAGTGCAAAAAACGCGATTCCGGAGTGAGGAGAACATGGGACAGAAGATTATCTGTAGAAGCTGTGCGGCGGAGTTCGATGCGGATCTGGTCCGCTGCCCTTTTTGCGGGACGGCTTACGCCCCCGGCGAAGAAAAGGAATACATGGGAAAGCTGGATGGGATCCGTGAGGACCTCCATCAGGAGATCGGAAGAAGTGACAAGCATGTCGGAAAGGGTGTAGGATCCACGGTCCGGACCATCGTGATCGTGATCATCGTCCTTCTGATGATCGTCTTCGGCGTTCTGTGGCTCTCCGGCAAGGAGGAGCGCAGCCGCAGTGACCGGAAGAAGCAGGAATTTCTGCAGAATCAGGGCATTACCACGGAGCAGGAGGTAGAGACCGATGGTATGTGAGAACTGTAAACACGAGATCGGGCCGGATCAGAAATTCTGCCCGAAATGCGGTGCCAAAAACGTCTTCGCAGAAAAGCATGAGGAGAATATGCAGCAGTTTGCGAAGGACTATGCCGCTACGGAAAAAGAAGTCAAAAGCTTCGGACAGGCGATGGAAGGCCTGGGCAAAAAGGCTGCCATCCTGGCAGCTCTGCTCATCGGCATCATCGTTTGCAACATACTGACCAGCATGAACTATGCAGATCCCGATGAAGCGAGAGATGCGGCCATCCGGAGCGACGCGGAGAAAAATATCGAAACTTATATGCAGCAGGCAGATAGCCTCCTGGAAAGCGGCGCATATATGGAGTATGTGAACCTTCTGTATGCGCATCAGCTCAGCAGTTCCATGCCGGAGGAAATGAATCGTTTCCGCCAGGTCACCTACGTGGCGCGGGAGTACTATGAATGCATCGATGAAATGGAGCAGATGATCTTGCGCTCCGATGATCCGGATTACTTTGACGGACTGGACACGGACATTGAAACCTTCTGCATGTATCTGGACGGCTTCTACGAAGTGTATGAAGTCCAGAAGGATTCGGAGAAAGACGAGATCTATCTGGGCTATATCCTGGATATGGAAGAGGATCTTCGGGCAATGGTCCGTACCTACCTCGCTATGGACGAGGATGGGCTGCAGGAATTTCTGAACATGAGTGAAGCACAGAAAGCAGTGAAAGTTCGGGAGGTACTCAGACATGAATAAAACATTGAAGATCGTCCTGAACACACTGATCGTTGTGGCATCCCTGATCCTTCTGATCTGTCTCTTTGAAACGATCTCTTCCTACAAATATGCACACCGGGAAGTGGAAGATCCTGCGGAGACCTACGCAGGAATCTTTGATTATCTCCTGGATAATCATGCTTACGGAGAGGTCCTGGAAGACTACCATTTCCAAATGAATCAAAACTTCGAAGGAGCGCCCGGCTACGAGAATCTCTACCGCGTGGGCGAGTACGGACATGCCGCTTTCATGGCAAGGGTCTATGATGAAAAAGGTGACGATGTCAGAGCATCCGCCTGCAGAACGCAGATGCAGAGCGTCCGCGGGGAGCTTGGCGACTACGCCTTCACCGCGGATCAGATCGATGAAATGCTTGAGAAAGCACCGTAAAAAATCTCTCTACTCTTTCACCGAAACGATCATCAGATGTTCCGTATGGGTCAGGAACTCTTCTTTCTCACAGAACCTGAGGGCGTATTCATACCACGCCTCCCGGATCTTCTTAGGGCAGTCCGCCAGCACTTTCCGGTAGGGAGCCAGTATGCTCTCCTGACCGAAGACGGTCTCGGTCCTGAGTCCTTTGATGGAGGCAAGCAGCTTTTTGGCGTCAGGTACAGTGGTCAAGTAGGCATAGGTAAAGGCCTCGAAGGAGAGGCTTTCGCCTCTGGCTGCAACCTCGTAGTAAGGCGCTTCCTTCTCTGCAATGATGGTCTCCGGCAGCTCCCGCAGGCCGAAGATCACGCCGCCGAACATGAGGATAAAGCTGCTGAAGAGGAATCCGCCGGGCTTCAGGACACGGGTTGCTTCTTCCAGTGCACGGACCCGATTTTTCTCCTCCAGAAGGTGATACAGAGGGCCCATCAGAAAGACGACATCAAAGGAGTTGTCAGGAAACACGGACAGATCCAGGGCGTTCCCCTGCATGGCATTGATCTTCGTTCCGTACTGCCGCGCTTTCTTTTTTGCGAAGCGCACATTTTCACCGCTCAGATCAAAGAGGGTGACCTGATGGCCCTGCCGCGCGTAATGCACGGAGTAATGGCCGGGGCCGCCACCAATGTCGAGGATGGTGCTGTTCGGTTTGATGTACCGGTCCATCATGCGGACAGTGATGTACTTCTCATAAGGGTGGAACTTCTGCAGGCGGTTCCACTCTTTCAACGGATTCACATCATAATGATCCCGTACGATGTCCATTTCTTCTTTCATATTTTCCCCTCCTCTCATACGTCCGTTTTTCGCGTGAAATCTGTATTTAGGGTAGTATATCACATTATGGGAATATTTATACTATACTTTATAGTATAGTAAGGACGTGGAGGGAGCGAAAAGTTGAAGGAAACATCAAAAGATAAAGAAAAAAAGAGTAAGGGAAGGATGATCTTCCTGTGCATACTCGTGCTGCTGATTGGCGTCACCGCCTGGTTTGAGCATCCGGTCACAGAAAACATCTCTATTGATGCGCAAGGGAAAATCGACACCCGCGTCAGAATCGCACTCATCACCGATCTGCACTCTTGTTATTACGGAAAGGGGCAGTCTCAGCTCCTCAGGATGATTGAGAAGGAAAACGTGGATCTCATTTTGCTGGCGGGGGATATCTTTGATGACCGAATGGATGATGAGAATGCGAAGGCTCTGATCGAGGGGATCTGTGAGAAATACCCCTGCTGTTATGTAACGGGAAACCATGAGTTCTGGGGGAATAAGGCAGACGCGGTGAAGGCATTTATGAAGGCGCACGGCGTCATGGTGGGGGAGGGCACTTACTTTCCCGTGGAGATCAAGGGAAACACCCTCATTCTGAGCGGTGTCGACGATCCGACCTACCTGTCTCCCGATGAATGGAAGGCGCAGCTGGACGCCGCCTATGCGGAGGAATATCCGGACAAGTATCAGATCCTCCTGTCTCACAGGCCCGAGCGAGGCAAGGATTATTCCAAGTACGATTTCGATCTGGTGGTCAGCGGGCATGCCCACGGCGGCCAGTGGGGGATCCCTTTCACCCAAAAAGGCGTCGCCGCACCGGATCAGGGGCTGTTCCCCACGGTCGTGGACGGCTTGTACCAGTTTTCCAACGGGACGGATCTGGTGGTGAGCAGGGGGCTTTGCCGGGAGCGGATGCCCTTCCCGAGATTTTTCAACCACCCGGAGATCGTGATCCTGGAGCTGGAGTAAGTCTCCGGAGAGCATCGTCCGGGCACCGGAGTGAATCTGCCCGAAAGGTCCTGCGCGCTTCTATAGACAGTGGCAAACCCATCGTGTAGTATGAAAAAAATCGGGAAGCGCAAAAAAGAGAGCCTCGCAGGAGGCTCTCTTTTCGTCTGTTTACCTGTCTCCGTTCACGATCCGGATGTACTCCTCCGCAGGAATCATGGGGCTCCGGCGCAGTGGAGTCCTTACAGCACCTTCACGCTTGCGATGTACTCCGTATCCGCAGGCAGTGCCAGACCGGGATCACAGACGCAGCACTCGAACCGCTTCCCCTGCTCCTCCAGGCCCATGACGAAATGACACAGTGCAATGCCCATGTCCACCTTCTGCATATCGCCCACGCGCTCGTCCAGATAGCCCTTATCATGCTTCTCGTAGAAATGATAAACCCCATCCCGGTACACGATGCGCCAGGGCTGCTTGTTCACTGCGGAGGGGGCCCATCTGACCATCTCCAGGACCCGGGCCATGTCCTCCGATGCATGGAGGGGCGTTCCGAAATCGCCGTCAAAAAAGAGCTCGGAAGCGTCCTTGCGGCTGTCCGCGCCGATGCCCTTCCGCATCATCCCTTCCTTCAGGGAGCGCTTCTTCGCAGGGTATCCCAGGGGACTCATGCAGGGCATCATCTCGCCCTCCTGCAGGCCGGCTGCCGCCTCAAAAAGCTCCCGCTTCATAGTGCCGCCGATAAAAACGGTGCCGATGCCCAAGTCCTGTGCATGGAGCACCAGCTTCTCAAAGGAGTATCCAAAAGCCACGTCCGCGTAGGGAGACTTCTTTACAATGCCGGCCAGATACATGGGTTCACCGGTCAAAACAGGACTGGACAGTCCCTCCTTCGCCGCATCCATAAAGACAAATCTGACAGGAATGTCAAAAGGATTCGGGAGATCCTGCACATACGCCTCCAGATCCTTCCTGTGCTCCTCCGTCAGGGGCTTGCCGTCAAAGGTACGCACGCTCTTCCTGGCCTTGATCGTTTCCATCAATCCGCTCATGATCCACCTCTTTCTGATCGTTTTGCAATCACATTTTATCCTATTATATTTCGCACAATGCAATCTGTCAAGAAAAGGCGCCTCCCGGGAAAACCCGCAGGAAGCGCCGTTTTCGCTCGATGCGTCTGCCCTTACTTCCCGTCGGGGAAGCTGGTAAAGGCGCCCCGCTCCACCTCCGGCAGCCCGTATTTTTCCCGGCCGTCTGCGATGGCGCGGATCAGAAAAGCCATGTTGCGGGCCAGGTTCCGCATGGTCTGCAGGCCCTCCGCATCCTTCCGCACATCCTCCGCGGTAAAGCCGTGGACCTGATTCCAGTAGGTAGAGGAAGCCACCGGCATCCCGCTGATGGTAAAATACTTGTTCAACACATCAAAAGTGGCCGTATTGCCGCCCCGTCTGCAGCTCACCACCGCGGCGCCCACCTTCATCTGCTTGGAAAAAGAGGTGCTGTAGAAAAGCCGGTCCAGGAAGGACAGGATGGTGCCGTTGGGCGATCCGTAGTAGACCGGGCTCCCCACCACCAGGCCGTCCGCCGCTTCGAACTTCGGCGCCACTTCATTGACCAGATCGTCAAAAACACATTTTCCCTTCGTCTCACAGGTGCCGCAGGAGATGCAGCCCCGGATGTCCTGCATCCCGATCTGGATCACCTCCGTCTCGATCCCCTCAGCCGCGAAGGTGCGTACCATCTCCTCCAGCGCAGTGGCGGTGCACCCGTTTTTGTGGGGACTGCCGTTTAACAATAACACTTTACTCATATAAGTACCTCCGATCTGCATTTCGTGCATCCATTGTACCCCGGCACCGGAGAAATTCAAATCCCCAAAAAAGAAGTCTACAGGGGTCTTGCAACATATGGTATAATGGTTCATCAGAAAACGCACTTTAAATAAGGAGAACTGCCATGAGAACGAAGATCAAAGAACTGTTCCGAAACACCTCCGAATACGCTTCCAAAGAAGTGACTGTCTGCGCATGGGTACGCACCAACCGCTCGCAGGCCCAGTTCGGATTTCTGAATGTCAACGACGGTTCGTTTTTTGAAAATCTGCAGGTGGTCTACGAGCAGGGACTGGAGAACTTCGACGACATCTCCAGGATCCGCGTGGGCGCCAGCGTACAGGTCACCGGCACCGTGATCCTCACCCCCGACAGACCGCAGCCCTTCGAGGTAAAGGCATCTGCCGTAACCCTCCTGGGCGACTGCCCCGAGGACTATCCCATCCAGCCCAAGCGGCACACCAGAGAGTACCTGCGCACCGTGGCGCACCTGCGTCCCCGCACGAACCTCTTCTCCGCCGTCTTCCGCATCCGCAGCGTGGCGGCCATGGCCATCCACACCTACTTCCAGGACAGAGGCTACCTGTATGTGCACACCCCTCTGATCACCGGCGCGGACTGCGAGGGCTCCGACCAGATGTTTAAGGTCACCACCCTCAACATGAACGACCTGCCCATGACTGAGGACGGCAAGGTGGACTTCTCCAAAGACCTCTTCGGCAAGCAGTCCTTCATCACCGGCTCCGGCCAGCTCCAGGGTGAAACCTTCGCCATGGCCTTCGGCGACATCTACACCTTCGGCCCCACCTTCCGCACGGAGAACTCCAACACCCAGACCCATGCCAACGAGTTCTGGATGATCGAGCCCGAGATGGCTTTCTGTGACCTGCAGGGCCTCATGGACATCGAGGAGGAGATGTTAAAATACGTGGTCTCCTACGTCTGCGAAAGATGCCCGGAGGAGATCGATTTCTGTGACAAGTTCGTCTCCAAGGGACTGAAGGCAAAGCTGAACGACATCGTCAATGCCCACTTCACCCGCATCAGCCACCACGATGTCATCGACATCCTGAAAAAAGCGGATGTGCAGTGGGAGTTCCAGCCGGACTACGGCGAGGACATTGCGAAGGAGCACGAAAAATACATCGTGGAATACTTCGGCGGTCCCGTCTTCGTCACCGACTGGCCGAAGGATATCAAGGCCTACTACATGAAGGTGAACCCGGATGACAAGACCGTGGCAGCCGTAGACCTGCTGGTTCCTCAGGCCGGCGAGCTCATGGGCGGTAGCCAGAGAGAGGAAAACCTGGACAAGCTCATCGAGCGTATGAACGAGATGGGCGTGGACAAGGAAGGCATCGACTGGTACCTGGATACCCGCAGATACGGCGGCTGCATCCACAGCGGCTTCGGCATGGGCTTCGAGCGCCTGATCATGTACCTGACGGGCGTGGAGAATATCCGTGACGTCATCCCATATCCCAGAACACCCAGAAACTGCGATTTCTGACACAATCGTCAAAACAGACCATCGAACGGGCGCCCCGCAAGGAGTGCCCGTTTTCAAACCAGATAGAAAGGAACGCGCATATGAAAGCCACCCTGCTGGATCTGAACTGGACCTTCCGCAGAGGCTACCTGGATTCGCCGGCACAGCTCTCCGAGCCCGGCACCGAGGTGAACCTCCCCCACGACGGCATGATCGGCACCCCCGTCTCACCGGACGCCCCCGCAGGGGTGGACTCCGGATACTTTAGCGGAGGCCTCACCAGCTATACCAAACATATCCATCTCCCGGCAGACGGGGCAGGGGACTGCATCGGCCTGCAGATCGACGGCGCCATGATGAACGCCACCGTCGATGTGAACGGCAGCCGGGTGGGACAGTGCCACTACGGCTATGCGCCCTTCTACGTGGATCTCACGGATCACGTGACCTGGGGTGGCGACAACCGCATCACCATCAACCTGAACACCGCCATGCAGCCCGCCGCCAGATGGTACACCGGCTCCGGTCTCTACCGCGGAGTGAAGCTTCTCCGGGGACCGCGAGTCCACATCGTGCCTGACGGCATCTACCTGACCACCCGGGAGATCACGGACACCCACGCCTTTCTGGAGGGCACCGTGGAGGTAGAAAATGCAGGGCTCACCAACCGCATGGCAGAGGTCACCCTCACCCTCCTGCGGGAGGGCACGGAGGAAGTGTCTGCAGAAACCAGACGCGTGCTGGAGATCCCTCACGGGGAGCGTCAAAATGCCCGCATGACCATGGTGGTCCCAAGCCCTCAGCTCTGGGACGCAGAGCACCCCAACATCTACACGGTCCGGGCCACCGTCCAGGATCTGGGAGACTACCGCACCCATTTCGTTCCGGAAAAAAACGGTACTATCGATGAAGCGCAGGTCCTCTTCGGCATCCGCACCGTCACGGCGGATCCCGTCCGCGGCCTGCAGATCAATGGAAAAACCGTGAAGCTGAAAGGTGGATGCCTGCACCACGACAATGGCCTGCTGGGAGCTGTCTCCCTGCGGGAGATCGAGGAGCGAAAAGTACGTCGGCTCAAAGAGATCGGCTTCAACGCCATCCGCACCGCTCACAATCCGCCCTCCGCAGCCCTGATCGAAGCCTGCGACAGAGTGGGGATGTATGTCTTTGACGAGGCCTTCGACGCGTGGTTCTCCGGGAAGCGGGGCGGCGACTATCACCAGTTCTTCCGCACCGACTGTGAAAAGGACCTGACCGCCTTCGTGAAGCGGGACCGCAGCCACCCCAGCGTGATCCTCTGGTCTACGGGCAACGAGATCACCGAGCGTGGCGGCCTCTCGCAGGGGTATACCGTAGCCACCCACCTGGCGGAGACCGTCTGCAGACTGGATCCCTCCAGACCCATCAGCAACGGCATCTGCTCTCTCTGGAGCGGACTGGACGATCAGCTGTCTGCCGGTCAGAACGCATCCCAGAACGCTGCGGGTGACGCCGACTCGCTCCTCTGGGAGCATGTCACGGAGCCCTTCACCAACGGACTGGATGTGGTGGGCTACAATTATCTGGAGGACCTCTACGAGCAGGACCATGCCATGTACCCGGAGCGGGTGATCCTGGGATCCGAGAATTTTCCCAAGGAGATCGGCTTCCGCTGGCCTATGGTGGAGCGCCTGCCCTATGTCATCGGAGACTTTACCTGGACTGCATGGGACTACATCGGAGAGGCGGGCATCGGCAAAACCGCTTACGTAGATCCGGAGGATCCGAAAGCACCGCAGCAGCCCTGGGATCTCATGCCACAGGGCACCTCGCCCTACCCCTGGCGCCTGGCCAACGACGCGGACATCGATATCACGGGGATCCGTCGCCCCCAGGGGGACTACCGGAGCGTGGTATGGGGGAGCGAAGCGACCCATGTCTACTCCATGCACCCGGATACCTATGGAAAAAAAGAAGTGGTAAGCATGTGGGGATTCCCCGGCGTGCGCAGTGACTGGAACTATGAAGGCAGAGAGGGAGCCCCCATCGAAGTGGTGGTCTTCTCAAGAGCCGAAGAAGTAGAACTCCTGATCAATGACAAAAGTGTCGGAAAAAAGCCCGTGAGCACGGACAGACCGCTGCCCTGCAGCGCGCGCTTTGACGTAACCTACGAACCGGGAGAGGTGACAGCCATCTCCTACCGGGCGGGCAGAGAGGTGAGCAGAGATACCCTGGTGACCACCGGGGCACCTGCACGGATCACGCTCTTGCCGGAGAAAGAGACCCTGCGAGCGGACGGACATGATGCGGTCTGTGTGGAGATCCGGATCACGGATGCGGAAGGACGCATCGTTCCGAACGCCCAGATCGCATTGCAGGCAGGGGTCACCGGAGAAGGGATTCTGGCAGGCTTCGGCTCTGCGGAGCCCATCACGGAAGAGGACTACACGGACGATACCGCGACGACCTGCAGAGGCAGGGCCATGGCCATCCTCCGCTCCGGATACGTTCCGGGGCGCTGCACCCTCACCGTCAGCGCAGAGGGACTTCCCACCGCGGAAGCCACCATCGAAATAGGAGAATGAGATGAAAGAAGCGTATAAAACGATCAGAGTCATGCCATCTCATAGACTCCCAGGAACGAAATCGTGGGCTCCATCCGCGCATCCATGATCTCGATGCGCAACCTGTCCGCGGTCAGACCCTCCAAAAAGGGAATGATCCGCTGATATCCTATGACCGTGCCTTCATAGACCGGCTGCAGCTCTCCACTGATCCCGGCCAGCACCCGGAAGCGCTCCACACGCTGGCTCATGCGGATGTTCTCCTTGAGGACCAGGTGGCCGATGCGCACCGGATCTCTCCACGCCACAGTCAGAGCAGCAGTGCTCTCCCCCGGCGTACCCTGATACCAGGTCTCGTAATCATCGGAAAGGATCAGAGACTGTATCTCCGGTCCCGGAGCTTCCATCTGCTCAGTCCCACTTCCCCGCAGGGGATGGGCCGTGACAGTGGCTTTTTCCAGGAGATTCACCGCAAAGGCTTTTCGCAGATACGCTCCCAGCTCCCGAAGACGCTGCACATCATTTTCATGAAACAGTCCTTCCCGGGTCGGCGGAATGTTCAGCAGGAAGGTGGCATTTCCGCCCACTGAGTTATAGTAGACATTCAGCAGATCCTCGAGAGGACGGACCATATCATTTTCACTCTCATGCCAAAACCATCCCGGGCGGATGGACGTATTGACCTCCGCAGGATACCACACCAGGTTCTCCTCATTTTGCAGGATTTCCCTGCTGCCCAGATCCGCGTCCCATGCGCTGATCTTCCGCTGGCGGAACTCCGTGCTGTCCTCCTTCTGGCTCTCCTCTGCGATCTTTTCCGTATCCCTGGTCCGCTCCGGCACCACACTCCACTCCGCTGCTCTCGTGTGTCCCGCTTCGTTCCCACACCATCTGATATCCGGCCCGCAGACATTGATGCAGGCACCGGGCTGCAGCTCCCGGATCGTGCGGTAATACCGGTCCCAGTCATAGTACTGCTTCTTCCCGTTCTCCCCTTCCCCGCAGGCACCGTCAAACCAGACACAGAAAATATCTCCATACCCGGTCAGCAGCTCCGTGAGCTGGGCGACAAAATAATCGTCGTACTCCTTTCCTCTTCCATAGAGCTCCGAATGCCGGTCCCAGGGAGAGAGATAGATGCCAAAACGGATCCCCTGCTCTCTGCAGGCATCCGACACCTTCCGGACTATATCCCGTCCGAAAGGACTGTACGCCACGGTGTGCTTCGTGTATCTACTGGGCCACAGACAAAATCCGTCATGGTGCTTGCAGGTCAGGATCAGTCCCTTCATACCCGCATCCCGGATGGCAGATACCCATTGCCCGGCGTCCAGCTTCTCAGGGCGAAAGATTGCCGGATCCTCTGTGCCATCCCCCCATTCCCGGTCCGTGAAGGTGTTCACCGTAAAATGCACAAAAGCGTAAAACTCCATCTGTTGAAATGCAATCTGCCGCTCACTGGGCACGACCGCAACCAGTCTCCTGTCCAAATCCCTCATCACTTCTCCCTCTACCCCTTCCTCTCTATCCGGTCCAAAATCCCCTGAACGCTGACGCCCGGATGCGTCAGGTACATCCTGGTCACATCCTCGATGAAGGATGCCTCAGCTCCGGTCTTCTTCCGGATCCGCTCCAGCGGCATCCCCTTGTCGATGTACTTCATGATCCTCGAAACCAGGCTGTAGAAATCTCCCGAGGATATAGAAGCGCCAGCGAGTGGCCCCCTCTCAGAAGCGTCCCCGGAACTTTCACCGGTCCGGATACCGGTGCGCCCATCCTCCTCTTCGCGCAATATCGCCGCCTTCGCATGCCCGTAATACACCACGCGCGGATCCCGGGAAAGCAGCATCTCCCAGGAGCGCTCCACCTGCGTCCCACGGAACAGTTCCAGTTCATAGAGGGGATTCAGATCCCCGACAAAAAGCGTCCCATCATCCAGGCACAAACTGACACTATCGTCACTATGGCCGGGCGTGTATAGGATCTCGCCGGAAATCCCGATCTCCTCCAGCACGCTTCTGCTCTCCTCCAGCCGTATCATCCGCGCCTGCCCCTCATCAACCTGGCGAAACGCAGTATTTCCTTCCTTCGCAAAAATCGGATCCGCAGCATGCACATATTCCCACTGTACCTCCGGCAGGAGGATCACCGGGCCTTGATCTGCGATCTCCTGGGCAATCCCCATGTGGTCCGGATGAAAGTGAGAGATCAAGATATAATTAATCCCCTGCACAGGTATTCCCAAATCCCCCATGCACTTACAAAAAGAAGGGAAGGTACCTGCCCAGCCCGTATCAAACAGGAGGCGGCCACGATTCCCTTCAATCAGATATGTGTTTGTGTTCGAAACTTTAAGTTCGTAAACCTTCATCATATTAAAGTTTGTGCGACACTATTTGGTTAACTGATTTTTCACAAAAGGAAAACGAATAACGATTTCCTTATCCAGCTCTATCATTCGCAGCAGCCGGCTGGCAGCTCCGGATGGATGGTTGGTTCCCGCCTCCCATGCTTCAACCGTTTTGTCAGAAACCCCCATAAACCCGGCAAATGTTTTTTGGGAAAACCCAGTGGATTTTCTAATTCTTTTCACCTCATCCGCATCGTATATTTTCACAGGTTCCACAGTCACGGTACGTCTTGGTAATTTGGGTGCTTTACTTTCTGCATCATCCAGCGCTTCATTTAAGCCTGTCATGATACTTTCGTATACGCTGTTTTTTCCCATAATCATTCACCTCCGAGGGATCTCTTAAGCGCGTCAATCGCTTTCTTTACATTGTTTCGCTCCTCCTTGGAAAGATTGTCTTTCTCTTTCTTCCCATAAACAGTATTCAAATATACTTATAACACCCTATCAAATAGGGTGTCAATTCATTTCATTTTCTTTCAAAAACGCTACCACTTCCTCCAGGCTCCCCAGAACCGCATCCGCCAGTTCTCGCATCTCATCATCCGCAGGGCGAAGGTCGGGGACCATCAGGGGACGCAGACCTCCACGGGCGGCAGCGCGGATCCCGTTGAAGGAATCCTCGATGGCATATGCCCTGTCAGGAGATACTCCAATCCCCTCACAGGCCCGAAGAAAAATATCAGGTTCCGGCTTGCTCTTCTCCACCATGTCCCCGGTGATGACCTCATCAAAATAATCCAGAATCTGCGCATCCCGCAGCTCGCTTATCACCGTCTCTTTCCTCGTGGAGGATGCCAGAGCGATCCGTTTGCCGTTGCTCTTTAAGAAATCAAGGATCTCGAAAACACCGCTCTTCATGGGGAGACGGCCGCCATCATATTTCTCGTGGTACATTTTCGAGGCTTCCTTCGCATATGCATCGTATGGAAAATCCTCTCCGTAAGCATCCAGCATGATCTGCCTCGTGCGCGCTGCGTTGGTGCCGGTGCAGGCCAGGTAAGGCTCCTCGATGCCCTCGATCCCGTATCGCTCCGCCAGTTCAATCCAGCACTGCAGCGTTGCACGCTCCGAGTCAAAGATCACCCCATCCATATCAAAAACGACTGCGTCAAAATCCTTCATAATACTCCCTGCTTATCCAGCAACCTCTACAGAAACCATCTTAACAAAGGCTCCCTCCAAATATTCTTATCAATAGTTACTTGTTCCGCGTATATCTACACTCGGGATATCCGGAGCATCCCCAGAACTCGCCGAACTTCCCGTTGCGGAGCTTCAGCGCACCTCCGCAGCGGGGACACACCTTCACGTCCTCGGAAGGATGCTGCATCTCTTCCCCGAGGTGCTCGAACACCTGCTGATTCATACGGCAGTCAAACAGTGCGCGGTGCGCCCCATCGGTAGCAATGCCGTAATAGGCGGCCAGGTCCGTCAGGGTATGATGCTTCATCTGCGGGAGGTATGTCCGTGCCAAAGAAAGCGTGTCGATGTAATCATTCCCGACAATACTGTCATAATACTTCCGAGTATCTCTCCAGATGAACTTCATGTCAAAGGAATGGATGTTGTGTCCCACGAGGATCATATCCCCGACAAACTCCAGAAAGTCTTTCAGCGCCACATCAAACGTAGGCGCATCCGCCACCATGTCGTCCGTGATCCCGTTCACCATGGAAGCCTGGAAAGGGATGGGCCTCTGCGGATTCACCAGAGTGGAGAACTCCTCCACCACCTGTCCGTCCAACACCTTGATGGCGGAGATCTCCACCACCTCGTCATGATTGCAGGAGATTCCCGTAGTCTCCAGATCGAAGATCACGTAATCCTTCACATATTCGTTCAATTTCTTACCGGGCTTATTCGTTAACATACAGTCCCCCGTTCCGATTCCTCAAGGGTCTTCTCTCCCACCGCCATGATTCCTGCATCCAGTACTGCGAAAGTGATCTGCATCTCATACTCCGAATACTTGTTCAAAAAAGCACGGCACGCGCGGATGGCCACTCTCCAGGCATCCTCTAAAGGATACCCGAAGATCCCCGCGGAGATCAAAGGAAATCCCACAGAATGCAGCCCATTCTCCATGGCCAGGCGCAGTGACTCCGAATAAGCACTGTATAAAAGCTCCGGCTCCCCGTGACGTCCATCCATCCAACGGGGTCCCACCGCATGGATCACGAATCGTGCAGGCAGCCGAAATCCCGGGGTGATCACAGCGCTTCCGGTAGGGCATCCCCCGATGGCGTCGCAAGCTCTCGTCATTTCCGCAGAGCCGGCCTCCCGGAAAATCGCTCCGCACACACCGCCGCCTTCCCACAGCTCTTCATTGGCCGCATTCACAATAGCGTCCGTATCCAGTTTTGTAATCCCGATTAGTTTAATTTCAATTCCACTCATATACGTCCTCCCCAACTTGAAGTCGCAAATTGCGACTTCAAAAAAATCTCTGTTTAAAGTCACAGATTGTGACTTTAAACAATCAATACCCGAACTCTACACATCTTCAGGTCGCTCTATCTTATTCAGTGTCTCAATATACTTCATACATGCCTGCTCTAGCAGCAAAAAATTGCAGCAATTGCCAGTCAATTTTGCATCCCTTCCAGAGATAACAGCATCATATACTTCTTTTGCTTTCCGTTGAATAGTTCGTATCCCTATTTTCTTTTTTATGTACAGGTACTCCTTTTCAACTTTAACTCTTTCTTCGTTGGAAAAATATCCCGTATCTTTAAAATTCACAGGGGTCAAGCAATTCAGCGGCACAGGGAACATGTAGTTGAACCGCAAAGATCCAACTGTTTTGAGAGTATGGTGATCCTCGATTTTGATCAGAATATTATCCTGCTTCGATTTGGAATAGGATGTGACCGGAACAAAATAGCAAATATTGTTCCGCGTTTCCATAACCACACCAAACACAAACTTCTCCCTGTTAGCATATTCGATATTTGTAACGTGATGATCCAAATTTTGAATATAACGATGATACACTTTATCAACAAAATAAAATGCCGGAAATCTGGTTCTTTGGGACATAAAAATCCTTTCAAAAAAATAAGGGATAAGCAAAAACGCTTATCCCTTTCAATCCTTTGTGTTCGCACTTAGGGTGGCGAACAAACCCCCATACTCGCTCACACTTAACGGTAGTGACACTCCGGCAAGATTCTTCTTACATGGATAAGCATATTCAATAGTTTCCGATTTGTCAACAGTACAAGACTTTGCGCCGGCTTCACTTCTTCTTCGCCAGTTTCTCCACTCCGATCTTATACTCTATCAGTCTGAGCACATAATCCGGCATCTTACGATTTCCAAGCTCCCAATCCTGCAAAGTGCGATACGGGATCTCAAAATACTCGCAGAATTCCTTTCTCGTCATGCCGGTGCTCATCCTTAACTCGATGATATAATCCTTCGTCTCCATAATCCCTCCAGCGTCGCATTGCGTATAACTTTTTTATACGATATCATACGCGTCGCGTATTATCAATCATGAATTTAATCTGAACCCCAAAGAAATGGTTGCAGGATAAATGCAAGACAGCCGGCCCATCAGGGCCGGCTGCTTCACATCACACACTTCAAAAATCAAAATCCTCCGGATCATACCCAGCATCCTCCAACGCATCCCGGAGCTCGTCCTCATCCATATCCTCCAGATCCAGATCCCGCAGTTCCTCCAGATCCTGCAACTCATCCAGATCCAGATCGTCCAGCTCCGAGGCATCGACTCCCAGCTCCTCCGCCTTTATCTCCCGCTCCAGGTACTCGAACTCCAGCGCCTCCTCCGCGAAATCGATCCGCCCGTCCCTGTTCAGATCAAACATCTCATCCAGCGAACTCTCTACATCTCTGTCGAATAATCCCATGATCGTACCTCCGTCCTGTCAAAAGTCCCGGCCTTCGCTCACAAAGCACCCTGTACCACGCCCCCTTCCGAACCGCTCCCGCATCCATGCGGCAAATGCATCCGCCTCCTCCAACTGCGGATAATGCGCAGAATCCTCAAAGAGCACAAACTCCCGCTCCCCGTCTCCTCCGATCTCCTTCAGATACTCCGCCGCCGCTTCCGGGGATGTCATCCCGTCATACCGCCCCATCACGAAATACACCGGGATCTCCATCACAGACACGATCTCCGTCACCGGATGCTGTAGTGCCTCCATGATGAGGCCGTCCTGGTACCTCCCCGACGCCACATAGAAACGCACCGCATCCGTCAGATTGTACTCACTGCCAAAGAGGAACCCCTCCAGATAGTCCCGGTCCTCGTCGATCCCCCGCGCAGCAAACCCATACTTCCTCACGAAGCTCCGGGGCACGATTCCCTCCCCATTCGCAATGGGATCCCGCAACGCCTCCAGCGAAGCAGCTGCCCCTTCATCGCCCTCGTCTTCCGCCCGGGCGATGCACTTCTCCAGCGTATCCAGTTCACTTTCCACCGTATCCGACATCTGCCCGATGCCGATATACGCCGCGTACAGATCCGGTCTCAGAGCCGCCGCCAGGGTTGCGATATAGGTCCCGTAGGAATGCCCCAGCAGGATCACCCGGTCCTTCCCCAAGAGCTCTTCCACCCGCTCCGTGATGGCGATCAGATCCTCCACATGCGTCGCAGCAGTCACATCCGAATAGTCCTCACCGAACCGATAGGATTTCCCGCTACCCCGCTGGTCATAATGAACGATGGTAAAATCCTCCTCCAGCTCCCCCTGATACTTCCTCACATAGGGGATCTCCGAACAGCAGGGTCCGCCGTGCACAAAGATCAGCACAGGATTCTCCCGGTCGCAGCCACGGATCATCCACCGGATCTCCGCGCCGTTTACCTCCACCGTTTCGTACTCACTGATGCTCCTCTCACCACGGATCCGCGGTGTCCACGTGGGCATCACGGCCCTGATCAGCAGGAGCAAAAATACGGCCGCCACAGCTATGATAAACGCTCTCTTGCGATTTCTCTTCTTCAATCCACCGACACCCCTGTAATATTCCCTTACTTCTTCCCGTTTGCGATCACCACGTTGATCGGCTCGATCTCGATCCGCTCCCAGACCTTTTCGACGACATAGGGCGCCTCAAATAGGTTGGATTTTTGCAGTAAATACAGTGATATTATACCACTTTCGCTATTGTGCAGGGAATGTGGTATAAAGAAGGTGTAGATAACCTGTCGAGTTTGACGGGTTCGAGCACTATGCAGAGGAAGCCGGTATCCGGGAGAAGACAGTTTCAGAAATCCGGCGGGTTTTGGATGAGAATGCAGTAAAGGCGTGAGTGAAACGGGATTAAGGAAAGGAGAAGGAAATGCAGAAGATAGGTATTGCAAAAGGGCCTGAAGGGGCAAGCAGACTGATCATGGGGTGTATGCGGATGCCGGCACTGTCTGCGGCGGATGCGGCGGTGATGATCGAGACGGCGGCAGAACTGGGGATCAATTTTTTCGACCACGCAGATATCTACGGAGGCGGCGAAGCAGAGACACGGTTCGGTGAGGCGATGGCGCTTACGAGTCTGAAGAGGGAGGATATGATCATCCAGTCGAAGTGCGGGATCCGTCCGGGCCTGCAGATCTTCGACTGGAGGAAGTCTCACATCATCGAGAGTGTGGACGGGATCCTGCAGCGGTTACGGATGGAGTACCTGGACGTGCTGCTGCTCCACAGGCCGGATCTGCTCTTCGATCCTGCGGAGGTGGCGGAGGCTTTTGATGCGCTGGAGCAGTCAGGGAAGGTGCGGCACTTCGGCGTGAGCAACACGATGCCGATGCAGATCGAGCTGCTGAAAAAGTTCGTAAAGCAGCCCCTGCAGATCAATCAGCTGCAGTTCTCCCTGGAGCAGTCGCAGCTCATCGACCAGGATCTGTACATGAACAATAAAACGACGGATATGTCATTTATGCGAGACGGCAGTGCACTGGACTATTGCCGCCTGAATGACATCACGATCCAGGTCTGGTCTCCTCTGCAGCAGGGAATGTTCGGTGGGATGTTTATCGACAACCCTGATTTCCCGGAGCTGAACCGGGTGCTGGGAGAGCTGGGGGAGAAGTACGGCGCCACGAAGGCAGCCATCGCCATCGCGTGGATCCTTCGGCATCCTGCGAAGATGCAGGTCATCGCGGGCACCATGAATCCGGTGCACTTGAAGGAAATGGCAGAAGCGGACCGGATCGAGCTGACCCACGAGGAGTGGTACCGACTGTATCTGGCGTCGGGGAAGTTTTTGCCGTGACTCGCGCTCTGCGCGTGTCAGAGTTCTGCGCAGGGCCGGGTTTGGCATGTGGTTTTGCGTGGGCTCCGCGCATGTCAGGAAACGCAAATTGATTTTTTGCGGGAATGTGGTATGATTTTTCTCGGTGGGCAGAGAGGCGAAGGCTGCTGCCCGGAAAACGCAAAGCGATACAGGGAGGGAATAAAATGAGCTATGTAATCATGGGCGCGATCATCGGCGCAATCGTTGGTGTCGTATACGTCATCGCGAAGAAGGACAGCAAGGAGCGCGACGAGATGGTGGCGAAGCTGACCGAGGCTGAGAAGCAGCGTCTGATGGACACCGAGGTGGAGTTCAAGGGCGAGAGCGAGTGGGTGCAGGAAGCCTATGTTGCTAAGATGGTGGAGAAAGGCGGGAAGTTCGATGTCCGTCTGCTGTGGTACAACAAGGTGATGAACAACGCCGAGGAGAATACCATCACCATCGCGGATGCCAGCCTCAAGAAGGCTGAGAAGGAAGAGCACGATGTGAAGGTCGGAGATTTCGTGAAGATGTATTTTGCACCTGAGAAGACCGTGGGTAGTGTGAAGATCGTGTTCTGATGATTGGTTATGACCGGATAGAAAGAGAGCGCCTCTGACGAGGCGCTCTTATTTTGGATATCACTCAAACAGATCGTCGAGGGTAAGCACCTTGGAAATATGATCGGTATGCGCAGTCCCGGAAATACCGGACACAGATATCAGCACCAGTTTTACCGCATTTGCGCTTCCGGTCTCCTTCTTGAAGGCTTCTGCCTTATTCAGCAATTCGATTTCATACTCTCGGCTGATAGAAAAGGGAGTGTCCGTATATTTTGACTCGCAGAGGTTGGTAATCCCATCATCCCGATCTATCACCAGATCAACCTGCGCTTCCCGCCCATTCCATTGATATTCTGTCGTTCGTACGCCCGAAATTCCCAGCGCTTTCTTAATCCCTTCGATGTGATACATACATAATATCTCGAAGGCATGCCCCCTCCAATTCATGTATCTCCCGGTATCATTTCTATAGTCGCTAAAGTCGCGGTAACGGTCTGCATTATCTCCGGAGAGGAATTTATAGTGGAACAGTAAAAACGGATCCACCAACTGCAGTTTTATGGGATGCCCGCTTGTATATTGATCTCTGTACTCATGGACATACCCGCATTTGACCAGATCCTCCACTGCCCTGCTGAAAGAGCCGGCAGGTAGTTCCAGGGTTTTACAGCACTCTGCTTTTAACGCACCATATTGGAAACGGGACAGGTATTCCATGATCCTGTTATATACAGGGGACTCCTTCAAGGTCGCTTCCAATAATTTCTTTGACTCATTTCTCAGAAGAGCATGTTCTTCCAGGCAAAGTTTGTTGATGTTCCACGTCAGACTTTCATTTGGATTCATCAAATTAAAGAAATACGGCAGACCCCCAAATACCATCTGGCAGTCTACAATCTGTTTTCTGGACCACCCGAATCCCTGGTCGCGGAAGAGAGTTTCTGTTTCTTTCAGCGAGAAAGGTTTGATAAAGAGCTGGCAGGTCACCCGGTCATACAGGCTGCCGGAATTTTCTATGACATTATTGATGATCCATGAAGTGGCACTGCCACAGATGATAAACATATAATCACGACCGACGGTTCCGGATCTGTTCCAAAACTCTCCAAAGGCCATCAAAAAATCTGACCTGGGCGTTACAAACCACGGGAACTCATCCAGAAATACGATCTTTTTTCCATGCGGGGACTGTCTGACATCATCCTTTTTCAGGATTTTCTCCAATCTGGAAAAAGCCTCAAACCAGTTCTTGGGGATTGTTTTTTCATCATCTCCGTATTCCTTCAATCTTTGAAAAAAGGATTTTAACTGATCTCTGGTATTTCCGCTTTCAAGACCGGTTGCTCTGAAAGCGAAATAACTTGAAAAGGTCTGTTCCACCAGATACGTTTTTCCGACACGACGCCTCCCATAGACGCAGATCAATTCGGATTTACCGGACTTCTCACATCTCTCTAATTCACTGATCTCGGATTTACGACCAACTATGACCATTCGTTTTCCTCCCAAAGATATCTGAAGTCGTGATATTATCGTCAAGTACGTATTATTCCCGTCGTCTTATCGAGCAGGTATATGATACCACAAATTCCAAATATAAGCAAAATTTGCTTCTTGTTTGGAAATTTTACCTCATTTCAGCCCGATAATTCCAATTATAAGGCAAATTTACTTTATAATTGGAATTTGAGATGACGGGCTCATAAAAAAAGAGCGTCTCAGTCGAGATGCCCTCTTTTGGTGTTACAGGCTTCTGTTTACGTTGCGGATGTAGTCTTCCGCGGGGATCATGGGACGCTCCAGCTCTGCGATGGTCTCAGGGGAGAGGGTGAGGGACGCTTCATATTCCTCGCCGGCTTTCGTGAAGCGCTCCAGGAGTGGATCTGCGAAGGGGGCTGCGTGAGGAACGTTCAGAAGAGGGGTCTCGGGGACACAGACCATGTCCAGGTTGCCGAAGCTGTTCTTGCACTGGATCTTCAGGCCGTCGAAGTTTCCTTCCCAGTCAGGGAATCCGCAGCCGCTGATGACCAGGGTGTGGATCCTGGAGAAGTCTGCCAGGGGCTCGTGTCTGACGGTGCCATCGGGCATCTGTACCATCTTCATCTGCACGAGAGGGATGGTGCGGTCCAGCAGTGCCTTCAGGTGAGAGGGCATGCCGTACACGTAGAGGGGGAAGCTCCAGATAATGATGTCGGAGTCGCGGTAGAGATCCAGGATCGCATTCTGATCATCCTGTATCATGCAGTGACCATCCAACTGCTGCCAGCAGCCGAAGCATCCTCTGCAGGGGGCGATGTTTTTGTCGATGACGTCGATGATGGTGACGTCGTGTTTTCCGTCCTTATTCAGGCCTTTCAGAAAGGCGTCCGTCAGGCGGAAGGTGTCGCTCTTCTTTTTCGGAGAGCCGTTGAGAACCAGAATTTTCAAATCGTATTTCCTCGCTGGGGTAGTATTTTGTGGCTTTCTCAGCGCACTTCTCTGATGATACTATCCGTTCGCCCTTTCCGCAATAGGTCAGGATGCAGATTCTTTCTTGCAGATGGGGATGCCGCGGATGCACACGCCGATCTTGTACTTATTTTCCGGGTGATCTTTCTCCCAGAAGATGACCGTATAGCTGAACTCGGGGCCGTCATTCTCGAGGAGCTCCCGCAGATACCCCAGGCCCTTGCTGCCGGGCTCGATGGTGATCTGCCCGTTCCGGTCCATCTCCAGCAGGGCTTCGTAGATGTCGCGGTAGGTTTCACAGTATCTTCTGCGGGCGGTGTAGTTGGCTCTGACGTTGATCTGATTCAGTTTTTCGATCTCTGTTTCCAGGGTTTTGAAGTCCATATCACATCAGCCCTCCTTGTATGTTCATCATAGAGGAGATCACAGATTCATTTTAGCGAGTGGGAGTGGAAGAATCAAATTTTTCCTCAAGCTAGGCTTGAGTACAATCATAAGCTCTTAAGATGTCCAGGCCCAGGAGCAGCGCTTTCTGATGGGAACCGGTGCCGAAGTCTCTGGCATCATACTCGTGCACATTGGCCAGAGAATCCGCGGTGAAGAGGAACTGTCCGAACTGTGCACCACGCTTTCTGCTGCATGCGGCCAGGGCGGCACATTCCATCTCAACCACAGAGCACCCTTCCTCCAGACGGTAACGGACCATATCTCGGGTCTCCCGGAAGAAGCCATCCGTAGACCAGGTGGTGCAGGTGACGAATGGAAGGTCGTGTTTCTTGAAGGTCTGCTCGATCACGGCGATGGGTTCCGGATCGAGGTCTATGTACCGTGATGCGGGCAGGTAGTGGTAAGAGGTACCTTCCGCTCTGAGGGCTCTGGTGGGAACGATGAACGCATTTTCCGGCAGATCTGCCAGGACACCGCAGGAACCCACCGCGATCACTTTTTTGCATCCGCAGTTCACAAGGGTATCCAGAACCTGCGCAGCAGCGGCAGCCCCGATGGGGGATTGTACCAGGCAGATATTTTCTTTTTCCTCATGAAGGACGTAGACCTGAATGTCATGGGAGACGGTGATGAGGGTCTGCGCCACAGTGGCATTGTGCTGCGTTGCATACTCATGCACCACGTCCCCGAGAAATGCGAAGAGGCATTTTTCCGGCAGGGGAGCTGCGGTCCAGTCGTGATCCGGTGCGATCACCTCAGGGGAGGTGTCATCATATTCCAGAAGCGGGATCTCGTTTTTAATGATCATGGCGGGGCTCCTCTCTCATTTCTAATCGATACATTTTTAAACCTACCGAATTCGGTGGGTTTAGTTGATTTTTCAATTCCTGCCTACAGGCACTCGATCAGCCGGTCCACGTCCTCGGGGGTGGTGGCCCAGCTGGTGGCGATGCGCATGACGGTGTGGCCGTCACTCTGCCCTTGGCCAGCATCGCTCTTTCTTATGGGGTTATGCCGGATCCTCTGCCGGAAGCTTGGCGAGGTAGAGGGAGTAGACGATGGCGATCACGATAGTGGCTCCGATGTAGATCCAGTCTGCCAGCTCATTATCCGCGCCGTACACAGACAGGGCATCGATCACGGAGTGGGCGATGATGCAGGGGAAGAGGCTGCCGCCCCGGTAATAGACCATGGTGAGGATGAATCCCCAGCTGACGGCGAAAACGATCTGGATCAAGGTTTCAACGGTGGCCTGTCCGGTGAGGAGATTCACGATGTGGCCGACGCCGAAGGTCAGCGCCGAGACGATGATGGCCACGATGGCTTTATCCTCTTTCAACATGGCTTTGAAGAGGAAGCCGCGGAAGATCATCTCCTCCACGAATCCAACCAGGAGCATGGACAGGGTATTAAAGAGCAGTTCCGTCCCCCGCAGAGAAGGGGCGAATCCATCCCAGATATTGCCTGTGGCCAGGATCCACATGGGCAGGAAGTAGAGAAGTCTTTTTGCATTCTTCGGCCATCCGGCAAGACCGTATTTTTCCTCCAGATGATTCGCTTTGACGAATGCGAGGCTGCCTGCGGTAAAGAGGATCAGCGCCAGGAGCATATAGATACTGGCGTCTCCGAAGTTTCCCCGGACTGTGCCCAGGATGACGCAGTAGGCGACGATCCAGAGAACGGCGAAGAGGATTTCATTTTTCTCATAAAGTTTACGCATTGTGGTTTCCTTTCCGGGCGGCGATCATGCCGTAGAAGACGTTCTCCAGCATCTTCCTGCACTGCCCTTCGTCATATTCCATGGAGTTGTTGGCCAGGAGGCTGGCCATGCCGTGGGCCACGCAGAAGAAGCTCAGGAACATCTCCCGGGCCTGCTCCACGTCCACCTCGAGGCCTGCTGCCATGATGTTCAGGATCTCCGAGAGTCCGGGATCTGACATAAGTGTCGTTACGTCTTTCCCGCCGAATTTATCCGTCTGAAAGAGGAAGCGGAAGAGGTTTTTCTCCTCATGGCCGAAGCGGACGTAGTTCAGGCCCAGTGCCAGCATTGGATTCTCATCCGTTTCCTTAGGCGAGATAAATGCCGTGTGAAAATCGTCCGCAATCTCATAGGCCGCTTCCCGGATCTCGTCCACAGTCTTGAAGCTATAGAGCACGGGCTGGGTGGAACATCCCAGGTACTCCGCGATGGTTCTGGCGTTCAGGTTTTCGTGGCCACTCTCCCGGATGATCTCGAAGGAGGCGTTTGCGACCATCTCTTTTGTGACTTTTACTTTGGGGGGCATCGTATTTTTCTCCGTTTTGTTCTCGGTGGATTGTCTTTATAATTGTCGTTATATAATCCTAATTATATATCGGATTTTTGATTTGTCAAATATAAAAGAGCCACGACAGACAGCGATGGTCTGTCAGGGCTCTTTAGATACCGATGCTTCACAGCGCTACATTATCCGGCGGGGCGGGGAGGCGTGTCGTGGGCGCAGCCCAGCGGACAGCGTTGATGAGGATCCTGCGGATGTCGGGGTGCTCGTACACGGGAGCCTCTTCATGGCCGGGCTGGAAGTAGAAGATTTTTCCATAGCCGCGGGTGAAGGTGCAGCCGCTTCGGAAAACTGCGCCTCCCGCAAACCATCCCAGGAAAACTACATCGTCAGGATTAGGGATGCTGAAGGGTTCTCCGTAGAGTTCCTCCTCCGGGATGTCGATGCACGCAGGAACGCCCTGTGCGATGGGGTGCGCAGGGTTGGCACAGAAAAGTTTTTCGCTGTCTCCGTGTCGCCAGCTTAAGGTGCAGGGCGTCCCCATGAGGCGGCGGAAGATTTTGCTGTAGTGGGCGGAATGCAATGCGATGAATCCCATGCCGCTGTGGATGTGGCGGATGACGCGCTCTACGGTCTCATCGGTGACATCCTCCTGTCTGGCATGGCTCCACCAGATGAGAACATCGGTATCTGCCAGGATTTCTTCAGGGAGGCCCTGTTCCGGCTCATCCAAAGTAGCGCAGCGAACGATCAGGTCGCTCTCCGTTTTGAAACCATTTTTCAAAGCTCCGTGGATGCCTTCGGGGTAGACCTCGTAAATCGCAGGGATCTTACGCTCATGCTCGTATTCGTTCCAGATGGTCACTTTGATCATGCGATCCAGCCTCCTGCCCGCAGATTTTTGATGGACTGCTCCATGTGGTCGGCGTAGGAAGGGCTGCCGAAATGCTCCGCCACCACGTAGCCTTCATAGCTTGTTTTTACCAGGGTCTCCAGCACCTCGCGAATGGGAATGTCGCCGTCTCCCACGGCGCAGGGATAGAGAACGCGGCCGTCGATACAGGTAAGGCTGTCGCCGTCACCGGCTTTGCTCCAGAGACGATCCTTCAGATGGACGTGGGCGATGCGGGACAGGAAGAGTTCCTCCGCTTTCAGAATGTCCTGGGCGCTGAAGATAAAGTTCCCGGTGTCCAGGGCAACCTTCAGTTCCGGCACGGCCTCCAGGAATGTAGCCATTCCTTCCATGGTGGCGATGGGGCTCATGGCATTGTCATAGTCCTCAATGGTGAGGGTGATGCCTTTTTCCGTTGCGATCGCTGCCAGCTGTCGCATGCCCTCGTGCATCTGTGCCAGCTCCGCATCTTTATCGCCGCCCTCGGTATAGAATCCGGGGATGGCCATGATCCGCTTTGCGCCGAAGCGAATTGCCATGTTCACATGGTCCTCCATCTGCGCGCGGTCGATTTTTTCCTGCCAGCTGTAGTTGCGGTAAATGCTGGTTACCTGCAGACCGTTTTCCGCAAGGAGCTCGGCCCCTTCGGCATCGTCTGCGTCCAGCTCCGCTGCGGCGTATCCCAGGTCTGCCGCCCAGGCGATGGTTTCCGCGAGAGTCTCGCCCCGCTCCCGGGAGGCTTCCCGGATGTGATGAAAGAAGGTACCCGCTTTCCACTTGCGCTGTGCTCTCTTCGTGCGACGCTGCTCCCTGTTATTTTCCTCGGAAGCAAAAATCTCCACTGCGGCATCCGTCATGTCATCGTCCCAGGTTCTGCCGGATACGATGGCGTCCGACCAGGGACACAGTTTCTCATAATCGTCGTCGAAAATCACGGTATAGGGCGGGCCGCAACGATCGTCCACGGACATAAAGAGATGCCGGCCTTCGGTGATCAATCGGGTCGGCCATTCAATAGCGGGGTCGTCCACGCGATCATAGATCTCCCGGTTGATCTCGTAGAGACTGCAGTTGGGACCGCCGCCGATCTGGGCGGTGTAGCGCCCGGTCTCAGGATCAAAGCAACATTTCCAGCCACTGCCTTCTTTGAATTCCATCCTTTGTCTCCTCTTTTCGCCAAAACGCGTTATCGATCGCTTCGGAGCATCGCGCGCCAGATCTCATCGCAGATGCCCTGGTTGTTTCTGCCCGCTGCGCGGAAGAGCCCCTCCTGTTTCATTCCGGCCTTTTCCATGACGCGGCCGGACTTGGGATTGTTGACATCGTGGCATGCGGCGATGCGGTTCAGGCCCACTTCATCAAAGAGGAAGTTCATCACTGCCTTCAGGGCTTCCGGCATCAGGCCCTGTCCCCAGTATGCCTTGCTCATGCAGTATCCCATGTCCGCGGAATCCGTGTTTTCCTTCAGCTTTACGACGGAGATGTTGCCAATGGCTCTTCCGTTTTCCTTCAGGACCATGACCCAGTTGAAGTATCCGCCGTCTTCATAGCGGGACACCCAGTCAGTGAGAAGAGCTCTCGTCATCTCGACGCCGGTGTGGGGCGCCCAGGTAAGGAATTTCGTCACCTCCGGATCGTGGGCCCAGTTCTCGTACATGTCCTCCGCGTCATCCACCGTAAATCTTCTGAGGATCAGGCGCTCTGTCTCGATGGTTTGTGTTCCGATCTTGTTCATAGTGTAATCCCCCTATCACTCCATACATGTGCTTCCACGTACCGTTCCGGGCTTTTCCGCCTTTATGGTTTGCAGCAGCCGGTTCGCAGGCAGATGTCAATTTTCATTTTTTCAAAGACATCACATAAATCTGGCAGGGATTTGCTTCATCCCAAAGGAGCGGGAATACTTCGAATTCCCGGAACCCCATGGACAGATAGAAGCGGTTCGTGTCATCGTAGTCGTCATATTTGCCCATCTGGACGGTTTTGACCTGAAGAAACTCGTATCCTTTCGATGCGGCCACTTCCTTCGCCCTCTCCATAAGCTGTCTGCCGAGGCCTTTCCTGTGATACTCCTTCAGGACTCCCATCACAGCGACTTCGACAGTGGCCTTTCCGGTTTCTTTCAGGCAGAGAAATCCCACCGCTTTCTCTTCTTCCTTTGCCGCCATGAAGATCCAATTTGCGCTACCGGAAATGTATTCCTCTCTGCTCTCTTCGATCCCAAACCAGTCGGTAAGTGCTTCAAGCACGGTTCTTGCGATGGTCTGTTTTTCCTTTGGATCGGTGATTTCTATGATCATTTTTCAACCTCTTTTCGCATTTGATCCGGCCTACCCGTGTTCTTCCACATACTGCATAAACTCCGGAGTCTTCGACCAGTACTTGATGCCCCAGTTTTCAAAATATCCGCGGAAGCTCATATCTCATCATACTCACACCATTCTTCAGCTTTTTTCTGAAATCAGACTGGTCTAATCTTCTCCCACCAGATGCACGGTCTGATACGCATGACCTACGGCCGGAAGAAATTTACTTTTCACATCATCCACGCGCATCTTGAGACTGGATGTGTTCACGCAAGGGTGGCATCCGAGATACTCGGCCTGCAGCACGTCCTCATCGATCAGGAGCTGCACCGTGTGATCCTTATCGTTCATCAAACCCATGACGCTGACAGATCCGGGCTCGATATCCAGATATTTCACCATGTCCTCAGCTTCCGCAAACGAAAGTCTTGCGGAGTTTATCTGCGCCGAAAGTTCCTTTGTTTTGAACTTCTTATCTCCCGGCATCAGAAGCAGGTAAAATGCCGTCTTCTGTCGATTGCAAAGGAACAGATTTTTACACATGGTCACACCAAGCACCGCATCTATCGCTTCACAGGCCGCCATGGTTTCAGCCGCCTCGTGATCCACACGCTGATACTCTATGCCCAGAGAATCCAGCAGATCGTAGGTGCGCACCTCCCGCGGCAGGCGCCCCTCCATAGAGTCAGGTCTTCCGTTTAAAAGTTCCATTTTTTGCATCTCCTCCTACGTGATCTCGAAATACCTGTTATACCAGGCAATCCAAGTCACAACATCAATGCCGCAAATCCCATAATGGCCCAAATTGTAAGGGCAAGGCCGATCGCCGTATATACTTGTCGTAATGCTTCCTTCCGCCCGTGCTCCGCTTCGAGTTGAACCAGTTCCCCGGGATCCTCAGTATGAATCTCCGGTTTGTTTGTGTCAGGGATAAAGGCAATAAACTGGATAAGCAAAAGAATCAGTGCACCGGTCTTAGAACCTGATTCGCCGTTTCCAATATGGAATAGTCGGGTATTTTGAAATGTATCCGGCAAGAATTTCCACAGGATAAAACCAACAACGATGCCCGCAACACAGATCATATTTCGGATGTTTTTCAGTTGCCTGGTTGATGGTTTATTCATAACGAATCCTCATTAAGCATAACTGCTTCATTTATCCAATCTTGAAAAACTGACACCATTATCTTTATATAGTTCTTCACATTCTTTCAGCGTAAACGGTGAAAGTTTGATCTCATAGGTCACTCTGTTATAAAGCCCCCATGATAATTTATTAATTTGTCCAGAATCCATGAATTCGCACTACCGCACACTACCACCATCAGGTTCTTCCTGTGACAGCCCCAATTATTCCAAAA
>JAEETA010000066.1 GCA_016286555.1 Lachnospiraceae bacterium
CCGCCTGGATAACGAAGGCTGGACCAGAGAGCAGGTTCTGAACGGCTTCACCAGCTCTCAGGAGTTCATGGATCAGTGCCTGCGCACCGGTATCGAGGTTGGACCTGAGGTTTAATCCTCCGATATGCGGCAACGCAACATTTGAATAACCAAAACAGACGGCAGGTCTTCGGACCTGCCGTTTTTTGTCGCGTCAAATCCGGGCGATCGTTTGTTGCTCCCCATGCAACCGAGATTGCGATACCGCACCCACACGAGTATAATGCAAAGCGAAGCGTTTTTACGCTTTGTCTCGTGAGAGAAATCAAAAGAGATCGGATGGATGAATCAATGAGAAATCGCGTTTTTTACAAAGTATTTTTATCTGCGATATCGCTCTGCACACTTCTTGCGGGCATCGGCACTACCGCTCTGGCAGCAGGCACGGAGGAGTCCGTGAATGCGGACGCAGTCTGGGAGATGACGCAGGGGGATATCGATTCTACAGTACAGGGCTTTGGTACCAATCTGCATTATGAGTATTTCATGCACAACGATATCGTCTATACCTACCTGGTGCCCCGCGAGGACGGCGGATTTGACCGGGTGGAATGCCCCTCCCAAAGAGGACTGGAGGTCTATACCTACGATGCGGCACGGAATCTGGTGGCCACCCGTGAGGTGCCCTGGGTATGGGGAACCTTCGGTGGATTCCTGGCAGGCAGCGACGGCTACTACCTGTGCTACGGCTCTGACAATCCGACGGAATCCGACGATGTGGAGGTCCTTCGGGTCCTGAAATACAACAAGAACTGGGAACTGCAACCGGAAGTCTGCAGTGTTTACGGTGCCAATACCTATCAGATGTTTGCCTGGGGTACCTGCAGCATGCTGGATACGGAGGACTATGTCTGGATCCGTACCTGCCACACCATGTACACTTCCTCCAAGGATGGACTGAACCATCAGGCGAACCTGACCCTCACGGTGCAGAAGAGTGATATGACCGTCAAGGACTACCTGTGGAAGGTCAGCAATGTGAGCCAGGGCTATGTCAGCCACTCCTTTGATCAGCGTCTTGCCCTGGATAACGGCAAGGTGGTATCGGCGGATCTGGGAGATGCATATCCCAGAGCCATCACCCTGGGACTCTACACCGCTGACGCCAACGAGGGCAGATTCCATCGCAATTTTGTTCCTGTTCCCGTGTACTATTTTCCCGGTGCCACCGGCGTGAACTACACCGGCGGAATGATCGGCGGTCTGGAGGCAACGGCGGGCAGAATGGTGTCTGCAGGCGCCGTGATCCCTGCCTATGAAGACGGCTCTGCCGCAGATCCCTACAATGTGTGGGTGTCCACCGTCAATATGAGCTATGTCCCGGATTACAATTTTATCAATCTGACAAATTACGAAAGAGGCAGTGACCGGTCCTGCTCCAACGCCCATCTGGTAAAGGTGCGGGAAAACCTCCTGGCAGTGCTCTGGCAGGAGAAGGTAAAAAGCGGTTACGGATACACCTATCCCGATACTCCCGTGCTTCACTACGTCTTCATCGACAATGCCGGCAACATCGTAATCCCCGAGCAGACCACGACCGCGGATCTGTCCGACTGCAAGCCCGTGGTGGTGGGAAATGAGATCCTGTGGTACGTGAATGATTACGGGAATGTGACCTTCTACAGTATTCCGGTGCCTGCCGATATGGAGGGGGTAAAATCCTTCGTGGCCCGTCTCTACAACATCTTCCTGGACCGCGAGGCAGCGCAGGAGGAGATTAACGGCTGGGCAGGCCAGCTGGCGGCAGGGGAGAAGACCGCCGGTGAGGTGGCTGCCGGCTTCATTTTCAGCCCCGAGTTCATCGACCGCAATCTGTGTACGCAGCACTTCCTGGAGTACCTCTACAGAGGCCTCTTCGACAGAGCGGCCGATGCGGATGGATTTAATGGCTGGACGGCACTCATTAACGACGGTTACTCCAGGGAGAGAGTTGCACAGGGGTTCCTCACCAGCCCCGAGTTCTACGATCTCTGCGAGAGCTATAGCGTAAATCCCGGCACCGGCCTGGCAAACGTCCCGACCTACGGCACCATTCAGAAAGCGCACTGCACCATTGCGGGCTGCGGAAACGAAGCGCCTGTGGTGACCCTGGTGGTGGGACTGTATGACACGGTCTTTGGCCGTACGCCTGCGCAGGAGGAGATCGACTTCTGGGTGGACCTGATGGCACAGCACAGGTCTGACGTCACGGCCCGGGTTATGGTTAACAGCTTCCTCAACGGTGAAGAGTACACCAATCTGAACCGTAACAACACCGAGTATGTCGCCGATCTGTATCGTGCGATCTTTGGCCGCGAGGCCGATGAAAGCGGTCTGAATGACTGGGTGAACCGCCTGGAAAACGAAGGCTGGACCAGGGAGCGCGTGCTCAATGGATTTACCAGCTCTCAGGAGTTCATGGATCAGTGCCTGCGCACCGGCATTGAGGTGGGGCCTGAAGTATAGGAAAATACGAGAATTACAGCCCCGGGATGATTTGTACATTCCGGGGCTGTTTCATTGCTTTTTTGACGGGATATGAGTATAATATCAGTATCTGTTTTTATCTGCAGAAATGGCTATCCGTTTCGCAGTTTGAGATAGGAATGAGGAAAAATGAGAAAAGATCGAATTTGCAGAAATGCAGCCCTGGGGCTGATCCTTTGCATGCTGGCAGGCAGTGTGCAGATCCCCGCACGGGCGGAAGAATATTATGATCCCGAGGGCGGAGTTTCCACAGAGGAAACGATCCCTGAGGATGCTGACACGGAAAGTACGGAAGCAACCGCGGATGCAGAGCGCGCAGCGCTCCTGGCCGCAGCCCAGACTGCTCTGGCCCCCATCCTGGCGGACCGCACCGTTATGGGAACCGTCTACCTGGCGGAAAATGCAGATGCGCTGGATGCTCCCGGTACCGGCAATGTGGTAGCACAGCTCCCTTCCGGCAGCCAGGTTCTGGTGCACGGCATGGAAATGGCCGGTCGCACGCCCTGGTACTATGTATCTTTTGGCGTGGATGATGTGGAGACCTACGGTTACCTCCCCGCCCGCAACATCGTTGTGACGGATGCGGATTTCCTGGCATGGGAGACCGAGTATCTGGCTCAGGTCGCCGAGGAAGGCCAGGTAGAGGCAGTGCTTCTGGCAGGCTCCGACGAGGATATCGCTTCCTTCCCCGTCAGCTATCAGGGTTACCTGAAGGCACTGCGGGTGGCACACCCCAACTGGGTATTTGTCCCCATGAACACGGGTCTGGACTGGACCAATGTGGTGGCGGAGGAGAATTCCAACAACCGCAGCTGGATCTACTACACCTACCCCGAGGCATGGAGAGCGGAGCCCGCATCTCAGGAGAAATGGTTCATCGCTTCCGAGGCCGCAGTAAAATACGTGCTGGATCCCCGGAACTTCATAAACGAAAAATACATCTTCATGTTTGAGCAGCTGACCTACAATGAGAAGTATCACAATCTGGACGCTGTGCAGAGCATTTTGAGCGACTCCTTCATGGCGGGAGACATCCCGGATGACGAGGAGGGACGCCCCTACTCGGTAGCCTTTTTCGACATCGGTTCCTGGCTGGGAGTCAGCCCTTATCACCTGGCGTGCCGTGTGTACCAGGAGCAGGGCAAGAACGGTACTTCGAAGCTGATCTCCGGGGACTATCCCGGATTTGAGGGCTACTACAATTACTTCAACGTAGGCGCTACCGGTTCCAACAACACCGCAGTCATCGAGGCAGGTCTCACCTATGCGAAAAATGCAGGCTGGGATACTCGTTTTAAGGCATTGCTTGGCGGTGCTTCCGTGATCTCCAACAGTTACATTCTCCGCGGACAGGACACCATCTACCTGGAGAAGTTCGATGTGGACAGTGAGTACCTGGGCCTCTACAAGCACCAGTACATGCAGAACATCACCGCACCCATGACCGAGAGCACCAAGGTGCGTACCGCTTATGAAAACGCAGGCAGCCAGAACAATCCCTTCGTTTTCAAGATTCCCGTATACTACTACATGCCCGTGAGCCGCGTGCCCGAGCCCGGTAAGGAAGGGGACGGACTGGATCTGACGGAAGAGCAGATCCGCCTGATCAGAGATTTCGTGGATCGTCTCTATCGCGTTGGCCTTTCTCGCACGACGATCGAGAGCGAAGAGATCGACTACTGGTATCAGAAGATCGCCAAGGGCGAGGAGACCGGCAGCCAGGTGGCCAAGGGCTTCATGATGAGCCAGGAGTACGTGAACAAGAAGACCTCCAACAAGGACTATGTCACCACCCTCTACCGCATCATGTTTAACCGTGAGCCAGACGCGGAAGGCCTGGCAGGCTGGACGGAGCTGCTGAATAAGGGCATGTCCCGCTACTATGTCCTTTCCGGTTTCTCCCAGTCCATGGAGTGGATCAATACCTGCACTTCCTTCGGTATCGAGACCGGCACCCTGCCCAGAAACGATTACCGGGATCAGAACGTGGGTGTCACCACTTTTGTGTTCCGTCTCTATGACAAGATTATGGAGCGCCCCGCAGAGGACGAAGGTTTGGAGCACTGGGCAGGTAAGATCCTCCGCAAGGAACAGGGTCCCGCAGATGTGGCAAAATACTTCGTGGGGGCTCAGGAGTTCCTGAACAAGAACACCACCGACGAGCAGTACGTGACCATCCTGTATCGGGCTTTCCTGGACAGAGAGCCTGAGGCGGAAGGCCTGAAGCACTGGATGAACCAGCTTGCTACCGGCGCCGAGACACGGGATTCCATGCTCACTTCCTTCGCTATCAGTGAAGAGTTCCGAAACCTGATGCGGAGTTACGGATTTGAACTGTAAGTCATTTGTTATCAACAGAGCCAAAAGCTCTGTCGAATAAAGTACTTCTATGCCATCAAAACGGCATAAAGGAAAGACAAGGAGGAATGGTAATGAAGAAAAGACTGGTACTGGCTTTGAGCCTGGCACTGGCCCTCGGTATCGCATCCGCTCCCGCTACCCTGCGCGCGCAGGCAGTGGCTCCCGCAGATGACGGCGTCGAGAGTGTGGTGCAGGGCGACGATCATTTCGATGTGGACGGCGAGACGAGAGAAAACGCCAATCTCTACAACGTGGTGATCATTGCGGACAATGTCACGCTTCGCAATTGTACCATCACGGGTGTTTGCGCTATCGAGGGTGCAAATGCAACATTGGTCAACTGCACGATCAACTGTGAATTCGGCTGTACGGGATCCGGTGCTACCGTTACGGGCGGTTCCGTGAGCGGAAATGTTGGTATTTCCCAAAATGGCGGTAACATTCGTTTTACCGGCGTGACCGTCGGTGGACAGATCGGTATTATGGACATTAACGGAACGAGCGTTCCAACCATCACTGATTGTACTATCGGTACTGCTCTGACTGCTACCGCAACCAGTAATGGTGTTAACCTTTCCAAAACGACAGTCAATGGAGGAGCCGACCTGAACGGAAGGGCAGCTTCCACCGTCGCTGAGTGCCGTTTCAAGAGTGCAGTCGGAATCCCTGTTGCAGGGACCACCTTTACCGACACCACCTTTGATTTTAATATTGCTGCAGGCGCTGATAATCTGACCTTTACCAGATGCACCTTCGGCGGCTTCCTGGAGTTCAAGGCTAAGGGTGCTAATTCCAGAGTGAATACTGCTACCATTGCCGGTCATCTGGAACTCAGCCAGCCGAGTATTCAGGTCTCCAACGCGACCGTGTCCGATACCATCGGTATTTATGCCGATGATGTCACTGTGAGAAATTCTTCCGCAGGAAGTAAGATCCTGCTCTCCGGCGCGTCCCGGGTAACTGTGGAAGACTGTGCTGCAGGTGATGTGATCGGAATTGAGAATGTCAGCAATTCCGGAATCGAGTCCTGCTCCTCCCCCGTGCAGATCAAACTGACGAATACTTCCGGCGTTTCCGTGAAAAACTGCAGACTGGAGGGCGCTTCCGATCAGGTTCCTCTGCATGCAGAGGGCGGTGATTCCCTGGTCCTGGAGGACAACGTCATCTCCGGTGACGGAAGCACGGATGTAGGTATCAGTGTTACTTCCGTTAACTTTGTCAGCATCCTCGGAAATACTGTCAGCAATATCACCGGGGGCACGGGTGACGGCATCACAACGGATCTGTGCACCAGCGTGACTGTTTCCGGCAACAGCGTTACCAATGTATCCAATCATGCATACTATTTCTTTAGGGTCCCTTCCGGAACGACCTATGACGTAAGCAATAACAGAGCTATTTCGGCAAGTGATGGATTTATTATCTATTTCGCTGAAAACTCCACCATGAACATCAGCGGAAACACTTCGGATGGCTGCCCTGAAAACGGTATGGCAATCACAGGCACCGATCTTACTTCCAAGGCAGTTCTTGTGGGCAACCAGGTGAAGAGTTCAAAGAATGGTATCATCCTGCATAACGTTTCCGGCTCCATGAACGGAGATAAGATCCTGAACTCTATCGGTAATGACCGAGAGAAATTCCACCTCTTCCTTTGGGCTTCGACAATGGATATGACCAATGTCACCGTGGCACAGGATGCTCCATACACTGCAAGATGTGCGCTCACTCTGGCATATGGCGGATCCGCTAATATGGTGGGATGTATTTTTAAGAATTATACCGGCCAGGTGATCTATCAGGAAGGTGGTAGCCTGGAGGGGCATGACAACAAGTTCTACACCTCCGCTACTTCTTTCAGTTCCAATCCTTTGGACCTGGGAGGCACCCACAATACCATTCCTCAGAACAACGTGACTCTCGGCAACAGAACTTCCACTTCCGCATCCGGTTCCTTTAATACCGCTGTTGAAGCCGGCGCAGTCGTTAACGGAGCACTGGTACCCGGTACTATTGGCGGCAACAGTGTTACTGCTACTTATCCTGAGACGGATCCCGCTAATGTCGGTATCTATGCGAAGGATGCTTACGGCAATATCATGGCTGTTGGTACCCCTTCCATGGGTGAGACCGTTGCTGACGAAGAGCAGGTGAAGGCATTCGTTGCCCGCCTGTATGATGTGTTCCTGGATCGTGTACCCGAGCAGGAAGAGATTGACGGCTGGGCTGCATACATCGTCTCCGGCGCTAAGTCCGCAGGCGAGGTTGCTGCAGGCTTCATCTTCAGCCCCGAGTTCATCAATCGTAACCTGTGCACTCCTCACTTCCTTGAGTACCTCTACAGAGGCCTCTTCAACAGAGCAGCCGATGAGGACGGATTCAACGGCTGGGTTCTGCTGATCAACGACGGCTACTCCAGAGAGAGAGTTGTGCAGGGCTTCCTTACCAGCCCTGAGTTCTTTGACCTGTGCGAGACCTTCGGCGTCAATCCCGGCACCGGCCTTGCAAACGTTCCTACCTACGGCACCATCCAGAAGGCGCACTGCACTATCGCAGGCTGCACCAACGAGGCACCTGTTGTGATCCTGGTAGTAGGCCTGTATGACACTGTATTCGGTCGTGTTCCCGAGCAGGAAGAGATCGACTTCTGGGTAGACCTGATGGCAGAGCACAGACCTGACGTCACCGCTCGTGTCATGGTCAACAGCTTCCTTAACGGTGAAGAGTACACCAACCTGAACCGTAACAACACCGAGTATGTCACCGACCTGTATCACGCAATCTTCAACCGTGAGCCCGATGGAAGCGGTCTGAGCGACTGGGTAAACCGCCTGGATAACGAAGGCTGGACCAGAGAGCAGGTTCTGAACGGCTTCACCAGCTCTCAGGAGTTCATGGATCAGTGCCTGCGCACCGGTATCGAGGTTGGACCTGAGGTCTAAGTATTTACAAATTCTCGTGAATCGTCTCGAATGAACGCGATGGAGCCCGCCTTGGGAAAGGCGGGCTCCTTGTGGTATAATGGGGCCTATGAACAATGTTTATGTGGATGTGACC
>JAEETA010000026.1 GCA_016286555.1 Lachnospiraceae bacterium
TACAACTTAGCAAGCTAAAAAGTATATCCCGTTCGACTTGCATGTGTTAAGCACGCCGCCAGCGTTCATCCTGAGCCAGGATCAAACTCTCATGTTGAATAAGGAGATTGCGTCGCTCGATTCAGTTCTCGACATCCGCCGTGCTCGCACGAGCGGTGGAGAGAATGGATCGAGTGACCGGCTGGGCCATGTCAATGAAATAGGCCGAAGGCCTATGAATTGACTGGTGCAGCACGCAATCGACTAGTTTGAACCTCGCCAGTTAAAACTGGCTTCCGAAACTTTACTGTTTCTAGGTTTGTTTGTTCTCTGAATTATTCAATCCTCCGTAATGTCTTCAGATGAGCATCACGGATTTGGAATCTTTCAGGGATGCATTACTATTTAATTATCAAGGATCCGATCACTGCTCTGCAACGGTGTATCTGCTGTTTCGCAAGTGACAAATGCAATATTAACACTCGGGTTTTTATCTGTCAACAATTTTTTTGTAAAATTTAGAACAATTTTTTAAAAATGAGAAAAGCCCGTAAAATGGGCTTTTCTCGAAGTTACCGGTTTAACGCGGCAAAGTATTTTTACTGAATTGTGTCTACAACAGAGAAATTGTATATACATCTGATGCATTTTTCAGACTAAGCACCATGGAATTCACGGATTCTACGCTTTCTTTCTCCAATTCAAACAACAGAACAACGTCTTCGGAAGCACCGGGAGCCACATTTCCAAACCATGCGGCCAGATTGTTCTGCAGCGGGCTCAGTACCGTGGTCCTGGAAGTACCGCCGTTGATGGAGATCCGGAAGGAGGTGCTCTGGTTCAGCAGATCCACATAGGTCTCATCGGATCCGGAGTTGTTCAGCAGGAAGTGCAGGATCACATAGGTCTTCCCTTCCGTAGCGGAAAGGGAGAAAAACTCGTTGTCCTGGTACACTTCGTCGATATCATACCCGGAGTAAACCAGATTGATCCCGGCGGGGAGCTGCAGGAATTCTTCTATAGAAGAAACAGAGCTCACAGGATCCCCGGAAACGTCCACCACATCCGTAACGGAGGAGGAAGGCTCCTCTTTGGGTTGCTCTTCTTCGGGTTCCGGCTCGGGTTCGGGTGCAGCTGGAACATCCACCACTTCTTCCTGCTCCGGATACAGACTCAGGTCCACCAGGCGGCTCCTGTGCTTCGCATCATACTTCAGCATCATCACGGCGGCATACTCTCCCACCTGCTGTTGCTGATCCGCAGTTAACGGCACAATGGAGTCACCGCATCCGGGCAGAGCCACAGCCGCACCAAGCAATATCACACCTAACCATGCACATACTTTCTGTTTCATCACGCTTCGTTTTCCTTATCCTTCGTATCGTGCAGTTCTTTGGATTCTTTTCTCTCCAGCAGGAAGTAGATGCCGGAGATGGTAAGGGCAATGATTCCTATTACAAAATAGAGGACGGTCTTTTGCAGGGAATTGAAATAAGCAAAGTCCATCAATATGATTTTACCACAAACCAGCAAGGCAAGCACCAGTCCATATACGCGAATGGATACCTGATTGGCGGCAAAGCCCAGAACCACGCTGATCAAGGCAATGATCATCCAGATGCCGGACAGATAGATGCCGCCGGGAAGATCCGGGAAAATCAATGCCATGTAGGTCATATATACGGAAACAACAATGTATTTCCGGGCAAAAGGCAGCTCGTAAGCAGGGTGCAGCAGCGTGATCATGGCACCAAGGCCGATAATGAAGCACAGGCCCCAGATCAGGATGGGCTGCAGAGGATCCACGTCATTGATCACCAGCAAAAGCAATATCTCAGCGCCAAAGGCAAACCAGTTGTAGATCACTTTGCTGTCCGGACGAACGAAAGCTACGGCGTTTAGGAACAAAACCATCACAAACCAGACTGCCATGGCAACAGGTACACGGAAATCATCAGGCGCAAGGGAACTGACATGCATTGCCAGACCCACGGTGAGAATGATCTGTGTAGCGGTGGTAAATCCGGTATTCAGAAGGATCGCAATAAGCACCGTCGCAGCCAGGATCAGAGAAAACCAGATTTCCTGCTGATCCATAAATCCATAAGCAGAGATCAGGATCACCATCAACAGGTCCGTGATCTTCATGGTCATGTCATCCGCGTGAGTCTTTGCCATCACGCGAACGAGTAGAGTCAGAGCACAGATCAGGATCACGAAGAGCAGAGTGTCCGCGAAGAAATCAAAGCCCATATAGATGGCGATGACCAATGCGGAAAAATACGGCGCATTCCAGCGGGAATCCTTCCGCGCCAGAAGGATTACAAAAATGATCAGGGCCGGGACAATGAGTCCCAGCAGGCCTACCGCACCAGCAAGGACGGGACGGTCGGCGTTAAAGAGATTCTCCCAGGGGTAATCCCGCAAAGGATTCAGGATCCGTCCAAGGTAGAACATGGCACCGATAAAATAGAAAATACCGGAAGTCTGGAACGCCGCCTTGGCACCGCCCGCCTTCTCGGAGAACAGGGACGCAGAACGGATCATACCGATGAGATAAACGATCTGGAAGATCAGCCAGCTGGCGATGATAAAGATGAGGCGAACCTCATCACCGCCCAGAGTACCGTTTCCGTTCAGCGTACGATAGGAGCAAAGGTACAAAAAGATCACATTGGCGGTCATCTCGATGCATACCAGGGCAACGGAATTGTCATTGGCAGGCAGGATGGCCCAGAACAGACTGATGCCAAGAGCCGTGCAGACCAGGGCAAGGAACATGTCAGGAGTTGCGCTGGTACCCAAAGCAACAAAGCAGGCAAAGGAAGTCACAAAGCCGACCGCAGAGAACAATGCGGACTTCCTGACAAAACTGAAGATACAGATCAGGACCGACAGAACGGCCAGAATCAGGATGGTCAGATTCATGGGGAAGATCTTCAGTCCCATACGGCAGGCCAGGGTCGACAAGAGCAAACCGCTTAAGGATATGGCACTGAGCACCGCGGAGAACTTCGGGATCTTCTTCCGTACCAGCAGTTCGGAGATCAGGAACAATACGACGCAAAATGCATAGAGCATCATGCCCTGTGCAAAATCATTCAGATAAGTAATGGCAAGTTTCATGCCGGCAGCCAGAACCAGGAAGGCACCGATGACTGCAAGGACCACACCGCCAAGAGCGAACTCAACACCGCCGAATTTCTTGGGCGGTTCCTGGGGCGCTGCGCCGTATGTGTAGGGCGGAACATTGCCGGGGGCAGGTGCCGGGCCGGCTTGAGAAGTGAATGCAGGCTGCGGAGCGGGTGCGGGCTGTACGGGAGGTACAGACTGAGCCGGCTGAGTTGCAGGCTGTGATGCGGGTGCAGGCTGCGGCTGAGGTGCAGGCTGTGGTACGGGTGCAGGCTGAACAGGAGTGACAGGTACAGCAACCGCTTCCGGCTGCGCTACGGTCACAGGTTCTTCTGCCACAGGGGATTGAATCGGGGTTTCGATCTGCTCAGCAGGAGCAGATTCCAATACAGCAGTGGCCGCCTCTGCCGGTGCAGCAGCAGAAGAAGCTGCAGGAGTCTCCGTCTCTTCATCCTCATTGGAATACAAAGGCGCAGGAACGGGCGCAGGTCCTACCTCGGGCTGATCCTCTCCGTAAATAGCGATGGCATAACGGGAATCCAGATTCACACCTTTCTGTGCCATGACACTGCAATACTTCTGATAATTCTTAATGACCTTCAGCCTCAGATCGGCCACCGCTTCATCAGGCGTCTCCGAAAGCTGCCCTTTGGTCATATCCAGATATCCTACGAAATCCGGATCCAGAGTATCCTTCCGCAGAAACGAAAGTTCATACTCCAATTGTTCACGAACCGTTGTAAAACGCATTTACTGCCTCCTTGCTCCAAAGAGCCTAAGCTATTTAGAAGATAATTCAAACCAGAATTCAACACCATTTTCATGGTTTTCCACCCCATATCCCTGATGCAGGGAATCCTGGATGGCTTTTACGATGGAAAGACCCACGCCACTGCCGCCATACTCACGGCTTCTGGCCTTGTCCACCTTGTAGAATTTATCCCAAAGACGCTCCAGAGATTCCTCCGGAATGGGCTCGCCGGTATTGAAAATAGAGATCCGCAATTCGTCTCCACGAGGAGTAGCCGAAATGCGGATGTATTTTTCTCCCTCAGCCGTTTCCTTGCAATAATGAATGGCATTGGAGTAAAAATTCGTAAAGACCTGCTCCGCCCGGAACTCATCTCCCCAGACATAAGCGGGACCATCGTGCTCAAAGCTTACCGGAATCTCCGCCTGGTCGGGCAGGAGTCTGGCATTCGCAAGATACTCATCAATAAACTCTGCGATATCAAAACGCTCCAGAGTGATCATCTCATCTCCGCTCTCCAGCTGGTTAAGGGTCAGGAGATTTTTCACCATCCGGTCCATCTTCGAGGCTTCGTCCAGAATGACATCCAGATAATAATCCCGGCTCTCGGGATCATCGGAAATGCCCTCCTTCAGTCCTTCCGCATACCCGGAGATCAGCGCGATGGGAGTCTTCAGTTCATGGGAAATGCCCGCGATAAAATCACGGCGCATCTCATCCAGTTTTTCCTTCTTCTCAATGTCCCGCTGCAGCTCAAGATTGGCCGATTTCAGATTGGAAATGGAATGCTCCAGAGATTCCGACAGCAGGTTCATATTTTCACCCAGACGGCCGATCTCATCCTGCTTCCGTCCGGTGTATCTGGCATCGAAATCCAGATCCACCATCCGCTTGGAGATCTCGGAAAGCTGCAGGATGGGTTTGGTCACGGAACGGGTCACACAATAAATGATGATGCCGCCGATAACCGTTCCGATGATACCGATCATGGCAAAAAAGCGGATCGCATAATTGGAGCTTTCCCGAATACTTTCCAACGGTGTGTACAGGATAAAGGAATCACTGTTGTTCAGGCGCCCCACCATCTCCAGATTCCCGCCGTCCATGCCGTAGGAACGCCGGATCACATAGGAATCCGTCACTTCGATGAGCTGATCTTTGGCCGGTTCTTCCTCTTTGTTCAGCACAAATCCGAAGAGGTGCATCATGATGCGGTCCATTCCCATACGATCAGCAGAGGAATAGACGATCTCGGAATCGGAGCCCACGATCAGAAGCGAAATGTTGGAATCATGGGACAGACGTCGCATGGTTTCTTCAAAGGACTCCGTGGAGTAATCACTGATATCGCCGTTCAACAGGCTGCTGCGGTACACATCCTTCAGGAGTTTGGTCTTATTCGCAATGTAATACTTCTGCAAAAAAATGCCGCACAAAGCAATGCACAGGATCACGACTCCTGCCATCAGCGCAGTAAAGATCAGCGCAAACTGAAAGCGGATGGATGTCCGGAAGTTCTTTTTGTTTTTCTTTTTCTCTGCTCTGTCTGACTTTGCCAAGAAAAACTACGCCTCCATCTTGTAGCCCATTCCGCGAATGGTCTTGATCATTTCTCCGGCCTTGTCCCCCAGCTTGGAACGGAGTTTTTTGACATGGGTGTCAATGGTGCGGGCCTCACCGAAATAATCGTAGTCCCACACATTGTTCAGGATCTTCTCTCTGGAAAGTGCGATGCCCTGATTCTCCACAAAATAGGTCAGGAGTTCAAACTCCTTAAAGCTCAGCTCCACGGGAACCCCTTCCACATAGACCTGATGGGCGGATTTGTCCACACGGATGATGCCGCATTCCAGCACCTCCGTCTCATCCGTCATATTGGAGCGGCGAAGGATGGCTTCGATGCGGGCCACCAGGATCTTGGGGCTTACGGGCTTTGTCAGATATTCATCCACACCCAGGGAGAAGCCTTTCAGTTCGTCTCTCTCCTCGCCTCTTGCCGTGAGCATAATGATGGGCACCTTGGAATATTCCCGGATCTCACGGCACACATCCCAGCCATCCATCCGGGGCATCATCACATCCAGAACCACCAGAGAGATGTCCTTGTTGGTTTCTTCAAAAAACAGATCCACCGCTTCCTTACCGTCAGCGGCTTCGATCACTGTAAAATTGCTCTTCTCCAGGAAATCCCGAAGGAGTTTGCGCATTCTCGCTTCATCGTCTGCGATCAGAATCTTCAGCTTGTCCATAGATCCTCCCATTTTGGCTCATGGCCGGTGCATTCGTTAGATCTCAAATCCTTACTCGGAAGCAGCATCCGGGTCGATCCCCAGCTCCAGCTCCCTGTTGGAAACATTTCTCTCCCGCTCCCGCACCAGATTTTCCCGCTGGGTCAGTTCCTGTTCCCAGGAGGAATACCGGTTGGTAACGGCATTCTCGTAATTGATGATGTTCGGATTGTCCGAGGTGGATGCGATCCAGAACATGAGGATCACCCCTGCCACCAGTGCGATATTCAGCACCACGGAGATAAAGAGGGGGGATACCTTTTTCTCATCCTCCTGAGGCTTTACCCTGCGGGTCACCTTCTCGTGGTGCACCACCTCCGGATCCGCATAGGACAGATACAAAGGAATGGCTGGCACTTCCTCAGGAGAATAATCCGCCTGATTGATGAGGTAATCCTGAAGCTCCCGCAAAAACTCAATGCCCACCGGAGTCTTGAACAGCTTCTCCGTCACTGCCTTGCGATACAGCACCAGAACGGTCTCCGGGGATCTGGAGTCCAAATGGGTCTTCAGATATTCGATTTTCTTGCGCTCGCTCTCTGCCAGAGCCGCATCCGCAGGCTCCGCAAAGGAGTAACCGCAGACTTCCACGCGCCTCGAATCGTTATTTTTCGCCATAGCGATCTCTTTTCTTTGCTGCAGCTGTCCGCCGCATTGCATACAAAGTTATTTTACTTTCTTTCCCCCGAAGTTTCAATGATTTTTGCTATCCTGCCGGATTGCGGGAAAGTAAAAAAATCTGATCATTTTTCAGCAGATTTTGATTTTTAAGAAACACCGCAAAAAGTCTATAATCAAAGTATCAATCGCTACTTTCACAGGAGGTTGCCATGTTGAGAGAAACCAGAGTAAAAAACGGCGCCCTGCGGGGCCTTCCGGGAAATGATCCCAGGATCACTTCATATAAGGGAATCCCCTTTGCCGCGCCCCCCGTCGGAGAAAATAGATGGAAAAAGCCCCAGCCCTGTCCCGATTGGGAAGGCACCAGAGATGCCTTTTCATTCGGCCCCATCTCCGCTCAGGATCAGCCCGGACTGGGCACCGACATCTATTGCAGAGAATGGCATGTGGATGCAGGAATCGGAAACAGCGAGGACTGCCTGTATCTGAACGTCTGGACGCCCGCTAAAGCCAATGACGAAAAACTGCCTGTTCTGGTGTGGTATTACGGCGGTGCCTTCCAGTGGGGCTATACCGCAGAAATGGAGTTTAACGGCGAAGCTCTGGCAAAAAAAGGCATTGTGGTGGTGAGTATTGCCTACCGTCTCGGTGCTTTCGGCTACATGGCCCACAAGGAGCTGACTGAGGAAGATCCCGAGGCGCCCTCCAATTTCGGTCTCCTGGACCAGCGTGCAGGACTGCACTGGGTATACGAGAACATCGCAGCCTTCGGCGGAGATCCCGAGAGGATCACCATCGCAGGCCAGAGTGCAGGCGGTGCCAGCGTGCTACATCAGCTGACCCATGAGCAAAACTTTAACATCATCAAGGGGGCCGTGATCCTCAGCGGTATCATTCGGATCCCCGATTCCGAAGCGGATATCTTCAAGGCAAAAACCCTCTCCCAGGCAGAGGATCTGGGAGCAAAATTCCTGGATTTCCTGGGTGTCTCCTCCATCGAGGAAGCCAGAAAGATCGAGACGAAGGAACTCCTGTCCAAATACAATGCTTTTACGGCAGAGAACTTCAGAATGTTTCCAATGGTGGACGGCGTCTTCTGCAAGGGAGATCCCCACGACAGACTGATGAACGGTGACTGTGCACAGTTTCCCATCATTGCGGGAAATACCGCAGACGAGTTCAGCCCCATGGGCATCAATCTGGTGGAAAACAGCGTCAAATACGTCTTTGACGAAGCCATCAAAAAGGGCACGGACCGAAAGTTTTACTATTATCGTTTTGATCCCGACATCCCCGGAGACGGACACGAAGGCGATTCCTATCCCGGTACCTTCCACTCCTGTGACCTGTGGTTCTGGTTCCACAACCTGGAAAAATGCCACAGGCCTTACACCGGCAGACATTTTGACCTGGAAGAGCAAATGAGCGATTACTTCGTTCATTTCATCAAAACCGGGGATCCCAACGGCGCAGGGAATGATGGAAACCCTCTTCCCGCATGGCTCCCCTACACCACATCCGATCCCAATGAGATGGAATTCCTGGGCTACGGCGCTGTTCCGAAAAAACAGGGTGGCATTCGGCAGAATACCAGAAAGCAGGCTGTGAATCCTTATCTTCCTTCCTGGGAATATATTCCCGACGGCGAGCCCTATGTCTTCGGCGACAGGGTCTATGTCTACGGTTCTCATGATATCTTCGGCGGAGAGACTTTCTGTCTGGGGGACTATGTGTGCTGGTCCGCACCCGTAAATGATCTGGGGAACTGGAAATACGAAGGCGTGATCTATCCCAAGACTACAGATCCACTGAACAAAGACGGTCATATGTGCCTCTATGCACCGGATGTCACCGTTGGTCCCGACGGAAGATATTACCTCTACTACGTACTGGATAAGGTCAGTGTAGTCTCCGTTGCTGTGGCAGACACTCCTGCAGGTCCCTATTCCTTCTACGGCTACGTCCATTACGCAGACGGCACAAAGCTGGGTAACAAAGCGGGCGATGAGCCTCAGTTTGATCCCGGTGTTCTCACGGAAGGGGATACCACCTATCTCTTCACCGGATTTGCAGGCCACGGTGACGCTTCCAGACACGGTGCGATGCTTACCCTTCTGGACAAGGACATGCTCACCGTAAAGAAAGATCCCGTGATCGTCGTGCCCGGAGACGTTTACAGCAAGGGCACTGAATACGAAGGTCATGCCTTCTTTGAGGCACCTTCCATCCGAAAGCACGACGACACCTACTACTTCATCTACTCCTCCGAGGTCATGCACGAGCTGTGCTATGCAACGAGTAAATCCCCCGAGGGACCTTTTGCCTACGGCGGTGTCATCGTCAGCAACTGCGACCTGCACATCGATACCTACAAGGATCCATCCATGCCCGCTGCTTTCGGCGCCAACAACCACGGCAGCATCGTGGAGATTGCCGGAAAATGGTACATCTTCTACCACAGACATACGAACGGCACCTGGTTCTCCAGACAGGGCTGTGCCGAACCCATCACCTTTACCGAGGATGGCGCCATCCCTCAGGCAGAGATCACATCCTGCGGCTTGAACGGAGGTCCTCTCTCCGACATCGGTGAGTATCCCGCATACATCGCCTGCCATCTCTTCACGAAAGAGCATATGATCTACGTAGAGCCCGGCTGTCCCAGAGTGGTGCAGGAAGGCGGCGATGACGTACAGAAGCCCGGATACATCAAGGGCATTTGTGACGGCACTGTCATCGGCTTTAAATACTTTGCTTTTGAAAATGCAACGGGGCTCAGGATCAGATCCAGAGCTTACTGCAACGGTGTCTTTGAGATCAGCACTTCCATCGGCGGCGAAGTCATCGGCCGCATCCGGGTAGAAAATTACAATGTCTGGACGCCCGGAGAAACTCCCTTTACCGCACCCGTAAACGGAACACTGCCCCTCTACCTCACCTATCGCGGAAGCGGAACGCCCAGCCTTGCATCTGTCGAGATCCTGCATTGAGGAAAACAGAATTCTCAGAAAGAACAAATGAAGCTGAAAAAGACCTCCGTCCGATCCGGACAGAGGTCTTTTTCTCTCATACAATCATGATCAATCTTCTTTTTTCGCTTCTTCCCCACGAGGCTTTCTGCGGTCGATGCGCATATGCATCTCTTTCTTGATCTCGTACATCTCCTTGTCGGCTTCACGGATGTAATCCTGGAGAGTTGCGGTAGGACGGGTATCGGGATCACTGACCACATAACCGATACTGACGGAGATGTCATAAGGATTTACTTTCTCGCCGTTGACCTTCTCCAGATATCCCAGAATCCCTTCCTTCATTCCAGAGGCCTTCGCTTTGTCGCAATCCGGTGCGATGATCAGGAACTCATCACCGCCGAAACGCACCGCAATGGTATTCTCGGAAACATTTTCATTGATGGCGGCCACAACGGTACGGATGGCATTGTCTCCGTGGAGATGCCCGTGCACGTCATTGATCCGCTTCATGTAGTTGATGTCCACGAACATTACCGTGACTTGGGAGTGATCCTTCAGGCTCTCTTCATAGAGCGGCAATGCTTTGGCTTCATATCCGAAGCGGTTATAGAGACCCGTCATCTGATCCTTGTCATAGAGGGTCTTCAGTCGCAGATTCGTCCGCATGAGGCGGATGGACTGCTGAAGTTTCTCCATGTAAGGATAAAGCATATCCTCCTGAATGAGATAAGGGAAATCCATCAGGACCACATATCCATAGTTGTTCTCAAAATAATGCATAGGCATAAAGAAGTAGACATGATGCTCGCCTTCCTTCTTTTCATACCCGGGAACGATCATGTGAGGACTGATGGGAAGCCCGCGAACTACTTTTCCATTGACCAGGCATATCAGTTCTTCCATGCCTGCAATGTTTCCATGATTCCAGATGCCCTCTTCACTGGTCATTACATCCCGGAAATAATCCTTGCTGACACAGATATAAAATCCCTCTCCCTCAAACTGATGGTTCAGGGTGTAATGCTCGGAAACGGTATCCTTCAGAACGCTGTAGCTGGGCATATCTGTGAGGTATGCACGCATGACACGTTCATTCTGCTCCAGGAGCTTTGCGTCGATATTCCGTCTGTAGGAATGCCGGCAATACAGGATCCTGGCAGCTTCGTAATCGATCTCTCCCTTACATCCGCAGCTCTCACCACAGGAGAAGGTGGACTTCACCAGTTCTCTGGGAACACCCGTCTCTTCTCCACGGATCTGCCGAAAAATGATCTCACAGGCTTTTTCTGCGATATTCTTATAATTCTGCTCTACGGAGGAAAGGGCGGGATAAAAACTCTTCCCCTCGCGGCTGCTGTCAAAACCGGTAACTATGATATCCTGGGGCGCCAGAATGCCCCGATCCTCCAGTCCTGTGCAGGCTGCCATGGCCATGATGTCATTGGCACAGATGAAGGCATCCGGCATAGGCTTTCCGGAATCCACCAGATTGTCAATGAGTTTAATGGTGTGACGATTGGTCCACCTGCCATAGGCGATATTTTCCTCAGGAAGAGAAAGGCCGTGGGCTTCCAGGGATTCCTTCGTCACACGAAGTCTGGCAATACTGTCCACATGATCCGGCGTACCGCCGATGAAAAAGACATTCTTCACCCCGTGATGCTCAATGAGATGATCCACCAGTTCCCGCATGCCTTCGTCATTGCTGCAGCTTACGGAAGGAATTCCGTCAATCTCCATGCCGACGCTGACCACGGGTACATTTTTGGCTTTTGCCTTCTGACAGATGGATACCGCAGTCTCGGGGGAATTCAGTGCAGTGGAAAAAACGATGACACCGTCATAATCGTCGGGTGCGATCAGTTCATAGATATGCAGTTCCCCCTCCACCAGCCGGTGCTGATCGCTGTAGGAGGCAAAACTGATAAAGACAAAAACGTCGAAGTCTTCTTTGGATGCGTATTCTTCTATTCCCTTTAATGCGGCCAGGAGGGAATCCATATTCCATCCGTTTCCGCAAACGGCAATCTTCTTTTTCATGAAATGCTATCCAAACTGTTGCGGGGTTTACAGTTTCAACAACCAAAAACCATATTATATTTTACCTTAAAAATCCCTATCCATCAAGAACTCTGTGGTCCGGAGACCAGAACGGCTCTGGAAACGGCAGGGCTGTAGAGATATCCCTGATAAAGGTCGCAGCCAATATCCGCAAGGGCATTGCGCTGCTCCTCAGTTTCCACATATTCCGCGATGATGGTAAAGTCCAGGGACTGGGACAGATATACGATAGAGTTGATGATCTCCTTGGCTCTGTCGTTGTCCAGGATAGCTCCCACCAGGCTGCCGTCCAGCTTCACGATATCAAACTGGTTGTACTGCAGATACTGCAGAGAGGTATGACCCATATTAAAATCATCCAGGGCAAAGGTATAGCCGAAGGAACGGATCTTTCCCATGAGATCCGCCGTCTCCTCCGTGGTCACCAGGTCCGTATCCTCCGTAATCTCCAGACAGATATTGCCGGAACGGAGCTTGTAACGATCCGCCAGATCCCGGAGAAAATCGATAAAACGCTTATCATACAGAGTGGTGACGGTGACATTGATGCTGAGAATGAATTTATCCCCGAAGCGGCGCCGCAGGGCGAAGGAATCATACACCGAGCGCTCGATGATGTAAGTTTCCAGATCATAGAGATCTCCGCTTTCCTTGGCCACCTCGATCACCAAAGGAGGCGCGATGACGCCGTATTGCATGTGATTCCAGCGAAGCAACGCCTCAGCACCGATGCATTTGCCGGCACGGTTGTACTGCGGCTGGTAAAAGATCAGCAAAGGATTTTCCGCCTTCTCTGTGGTGGTGTCGGGCGTAGACTGCACAAGCGCCACCTCCAGATCATTGGCCAGATGCTTAGCCAGCCGTCCAATGTTGCCCTCATAATCCGTCAGGGTAAGTTCCTCTCCCATCTCCTTGCTCTTGCCGAAGACGCCCAAAAGAGCCTCCAGGGAGGAAGAAAATTCATCATAGGACTTTTTCTCATTGAGCAGCACGAAAGGTGCGTAGCAGGCAGTGGAGATGGCGATGTTAAAGATCTGCACCAGCACGCCCATGAAGGATTCCGTAGCCATATAGCCGCTCATGAGCGGAGGCGTCGTCCAAACCACGGAATTGGTGACATAGGGAAGGAGCCCTGCTTTTGTCAGAAAAAAAGCATTGGAAAAGCACAGAATGGGACTCAGCAAAAAGGGGATCGCCATCATGGGATTGTAAATGATGGGAAATCCGAAGACCATCAGCTCGCTGATGTTAAAGATCCCGGGGATCAGCGCCATCTCGGACAGCCTTTTGGTGGAGTTGCGTTTTCCGAACAAAAGCATGGCACACAGCAGACCGATGGCACACCCGGTACCGCCCATGTTGACAAAAGTGTCAATAAAACTCTTGGATACGATCTCTCCGGGAATAATGGAGGTAAAGAGTTCCGTCGATACCTGATCCAGCACATTGTTCCCGTGAATGCCGAACCACCACATAACACTGATCAGCGTAATGTAAAGCAGTCCGCTGAAATAGGACCGATGCATCCGGACAAAAAGGGCATCCATGGCCTTCATGAACAGGTGCTGAACACTGTCCACATGGAAAACCATCATGATAAAGTAATTGACCGCAGCAAAGCAAAGGGTGACACCCAGGAAGGGAAGCACCACATGCAGCGCTGCATTAAACTCGGAATCCGCACCGTCCACAAAGACCATCTTGCGCTTTCTGGTGAGGGACTCAAACTTCTTAAACAGCCAGGAGCCCATGATGCCGGCCACCATGGCGCTGAAGACGCCTTGTCCGCTGAGGAGTGCCACATTAACCTCTCCGCCGGTAAACAATCCCACCAGAATGAAAAATCCGGTGAGGGAGGCAAGGAGGCTTCCGAAGCGAAACACCAGTCTGGAGCCCTCATCCGTTCGGTTCATATAGCTCAGGTTCAGGGCAATGGTGATATAAATGGCCAAGATACCCACAGTACCGCGCTGCACCGTAAGAATAATGTTACGGGGTGCGCCTCCCAGAAAGGTATCCAGGAAGTCCTGGTAAGCCACGATGGGGATCCCGTTAAAGAGCACCGTAAAGCTGCCGATGAACAGGATCGGGATCACCATGGCCAGACTGGACTTGATTACTTTTGTTGTCAGTATGGACTTTGCTTTGATCCGTTCTTTCATCCTCTTTGGTTTCCTTCAGTTTCAGCTGCTATCTCAGCGATTCCGTCAAAATCCAGATTCGTCAGCAGCGCTTCCATCCTGCGAAGCCGCTCCGCGTCCTTCTCAGGGAGATGATACCCCCGCAGGTCTTTCAGCAGATCGTCCAGGAGACCGTAATCCATGGAGCTTGCGATCTCAATGATGGTGCGATAGGCTTCTTCCAGTTCCGCAGGACTGATGTCCGCTAAATCAGATTTCTCGGGATCCAGGAACCGGAGCTTTTCGTTCAGGTTACGGTACATGGAAAGGAGCCGCTCCGTATGTTCCGAAATAAATCCGGTATTTTCATCCTTCCCTGCATCTTCCAGCGCCTTGGCCAGGGCAGAAAGCTCCGTAGCACCGATGATCCTTGCGGAGGATTTCAGGGCATGGACCTTAATGGTATAGCCGGGCAGATCTCCGTTATGATAAAGTTCTTCGATCTCATCCGCCTTCGGCGCAGCCGTCTGATAGAATACGGCAAGGACATTGGCATAGCCTTCCATGTCACCACAGTTTTTCAGTCCGGCCTCCTCATCGATCTCCGGAATCTCACGCAGATGCTGCATCAGATGTTCCAAAGCTTCCTCCGAGTCAGAATCGAAGGCAGCAGTTGAAATCTCAACGCTGTGCTCCGGAGACGCACCCGTATCAGGCGACAGCACTTTCTCCGCAGGCAGCATATCCGCCAGCAAACGCTCCAGGCGTTCCCCGTCCACAGGCTTGGAGAGATAATCCGCAAAGCCTGCCTCCAGGTACATTTCTCTTGCGCCGGATACCGCATTGGCGGTAAGGGCAACAGCCGGTACCTCCTTGCATGCACCGCTTTCCCGCATATGATGCAGAGTCTCGATGCCATCCATCTCCGGCATCATATGATCGATAAAGACCAGATCATACCGGGTCTGCTCCGCCATGACCAGAGCTTCCCTGCCGGAGGTGGCAGTATCGATCCGGATTCCTGTCTTCTTCAGCAGACTCTGCATGACCGCCAGATTCATTTCCGTATCGTCCACCACGAGGATCCTTGCATCCGGTGCATGGAACAGCTCATGATATACCTGATTCCGATTGGTGGCATTATCAAATCTGACAGTGTAGTCCCCCAGCTCTTCCCACTTAATGACCTTCTGAGAAACCGCAAAGGAAAAGACGGAGCCGTAGCCGTACTCACTCTCCACCTGTAAAGAACTGCCCATAAGATCCAGCAGCTGCTTCGTGATACTCATACCCAGACCGGTTCCTTCAATGGTACGGTTCCGTTCTTCTTCGATCCGCTTATAGGGGGAGAACAGGAGCTCCATGTCCTCCTTTTTCATGCCGATGCCCGTATCCTTCACGGAAAATCGCAGGCAAATATGCTCTTCATCCGTTTTTTCGTAGGAAATCTTCAGCCATACATCCCCTTTTTCCGTGTACTTTACAGCATTGGTGAGGATGTTCATGGCACACTGTCTGACACGGATCTCGTCGCCGTAAAGCAGATGGGGCACATGCTCTTCCGCTTCCACATGAAACTGCAATCCCTTTTTCATAGCTCTGGGGCGGGTCATGTTCACCAGGTCATTGATGAGGGAACTGAGATCGTACTGCACCGGCAGGATCTCCATCTTCCCCTCCTCGATCTTCGACAGATCCAGGATGTCGTTAATGAGGGACAAAAGGGTCCGACCTGCGGACATGATGTCGGTGGCATAGCCCAAAATGGGCTTTTCCGAGGATTCCCGGAGGATCATCTCATCCATACCCAGCACGGCGTTGATGGGGGTACGGATCTCGTGAGACATGTTTGCCAGGAACTTACTCTTGGCTTCGTTTGCCCGGTCTGCGATATCACGTTGTTTCTGGAGTTCCTCCATATAGTGGAAATGTTCCGTGTCATCCACCAGAGCGTAGAGCTTTCCATACTGCTCTCCGTGGTAAACCAGTGCATTCTCCTCGGGAGAATAAACCCGATCTCCCACCTGCAGGTTTTCGCCCTTCTCCACAGCTTCGGAGATAAAGGAAATAATGTCATAGGGAGTGTAATTGGTTCTGGAAGCGGGGCGGTTTTGCGGTTTTTCTTCCTCTCCTTCTTCCTCGAATCCGGTAGGCTCAAAGCCCTCCTTTCCGGAGAAAAATGCCTTAAACTCAGGATAGATCCTGGCAGCAGGCTCGTTAAAATATTGAACTCTGCCTTCATTGTCCACGGCGATGATGCCCTCGGAGATCCTGTCGATGGCGAAGTCCCGGGCAATCTCTCTGGTACCCAGCAGATCAAAGCGCAGGATAGCAACCAGCATCAAAGCAGTGCCGAACAAAGCCCCTGTCATGGTAAGGTCATAGAATCCGGAGATGCCGAACACGCCGGAAACATGAAGGATAAAGGATAAAATCTGTGCAGCAAAAGAAGAGATCAGGATAAAGAGACGTTTCTTGGACTTTGCATTTTTCTCATGCCGAAATTCCCGGATGATCCAGGTCATGGCAAAGAAAACCAGCAACACATTGGTCGCCATGAAAATATCATGCATGGTGCCGTTGGTATGATAGAATTTCGGGAATACAGGATCGGGCACAAAGGAATAGGTCGAGTAGTAGAGCGTATTACTGCCGATGGAGACAACGGAAAGATAGATGGCAATCTGCAGCAGTAACAGGAAGGTCACAAGCCCTCTGGGGAGTTTAACCCTGCAGAGCCTGGCGGTAAAGAGAAAAAATGCAAGAACGATCCAGACCCGCCCTGCATAGGAAAGCTTCAGGGCAGAGAGATAACCCTCTTCCGTAGTGGCGCGGAGCTGCATAAGATATCCAAGATTACTGATAAAAGAGGAAATACAAGCCAGAAACAGATAGGAATGGATAGAGTTCTTCCATCTGGTAAAAACGATGACGGTTTCGATAAAAAGGAAAACTACAGTAATGCTTTGCAGGATCAGTAAAAAGCTGTGAAGATTCATTTTCTGTGTCCCCAAAATCAAATGTATAGTTAACAATCTTATACCATATTTTCGGGAAAAGCAAAAGAGGAGCCATACATCGTATGGCCCCTCTTTTGTGCGTGGAGCAGACGGGAGTCGAACCCGTGTCCAAGAACCCATCCCCTGTCCTTCTACTATCATAGTCCGCCGGATTCTTGCTTCTTCAGCAACGTTCCCTCCGCGGGGGGTGGCGAACGCCCCCTTCACTTCGGTAGCTTCATCTTACGTATATGCACGCAAAGCTTAATGCATACCGTTTCTCACATTCATGACGCCAGTGCCCCGCTGTGTGAGTGCAGCGGACTGACGAGCCGTAAAAACGGCGTCCCTAACAGCGGTTAGGCTGCCAGAGCGTACTGAGTGTTATCTTCAGCGTTTAATTTAGGGTGCGATTAACGTGTCGCAACGGATAGCTTCTCCAGCTTCAAAATCCCTGTCGAAACCTTGACTGCCCCTTATGAAATTGTATATCTGAAATCTATAGATGAACTATAGTTTCATTTTGACTTTGAACTCCTTCTCGGCCTCACGGCGCTGGTCCTTCTTGGCGATGGTCTCACGCTTGTCGTAGAGCTTCTTACCGCGAGCAAGACCGATCTTTACCTTAGCGCGACCGTTCTTGAAGTACACATCCAGAGGAACCAGGGTGTACCCCTTCTCCTTCACCTGCTGCTCCAGCTTCCGGATCTCCGCGCGGTGCATCAGGAGCTTCCGGACCCGCATGGGATCCTTGTTGAAGATGTTCCCCATCTCGTAAGGGCTGATGTGCATCCCGTAGATCCACACCTCTCCCTTCTCGATCCGTACGAAGGACTCCTTGATGGAGCATTTTCCCAGGCGAAGAGACTTTACCTCCGTACCGTGCAGGGCGATCCCGCATTCAAACATCTCATCGATGAAATAATCGTGAAATGCTTTTTTGTTGTTGGCAATCAGCTTGCCGGCCTCGTTCTTTGCGGCCATTGTTCTTTCTCCTTTACGTCTTCGCCCTACAGTAGAATTATCGGCATCCGGGGGCAAAAAGTCAATGCCTCCGGTTTGAACTCACGGTTCAAAAAAAGCAATGACCTATTCCTCTTCTTCCGCCGGTGACGGCACAAAATCGATGGTGCGCATCACCGGATCCGCAGCTGCCACCAGAACCTTCATGGGCATTCCAAGAGTATAAATGTTTCCCCTCCGGGAACTGAAAAGCTGCATCCGCTCCTCGTCGAAAATGTACTTTCCGCCGGGAAGGTCATTGATGCGGATCATTCCCTCCACCGTATTGGGCAGTTCCACATAGACGCCCCACTTGGTGACACCGGAGATAATGCCCTCAAAGCACTCTCCCAGGTGACCGGAAATGTATTCCACCTTCTTCAGTTTATCCGTCTCACGCTCCGCCTCCGCAGCCCTGCGCTCCCGCTTGGAGGAATGCTCCGCCACTTCATCCAGAATGGAACGATAGTGTTCCTCACGGTCCGCATTCAGGCTTCCCCTGAGGGATTCCTTAATGATGCGATGGATCTGCAGATCCGGATATCTGCGGATGGGGGAAGTAAAATGACAGTAATACTCGCTGGCCAGACCGAAATGCCCCAGACATGCGGTGGCATACCGGGCCTGTTTCATGCTGCGCAGCACCAGGCGGTTAATGAGCTTTTCCTCAGGCTTACCCACAGTACCGGCCAGGAGCTTCTGGATCTCCTTGGGATGGATCTCGTTCTGATGTCCCTTGCTGCCCTTCTTTCCCACGGATTTGATGGAATAGCCGAAGGCTGCGATGGTGGGAACGATGGCCCGCATCTTCTCTCCGTCCGGCTCTTCATGAACGCGGTAGACAAAGGGCGCTTCCAGCCAGTAAAAATGCTTCGCTACAGTCTCATTGGCCGCCAGCATAAACTCCTCAATGAGGTCGTTTGCAGGAGTATGCTCATAAGCACAAACATCCAGAACGCGGCCGTTTTCATCCAGAGTCAGTTTACATTCCGGCAGATCAAAATCCACGCTACCGCGCCTGCGCCGCTGATTCCGCAGGATCTGTGCCAGAGAAGCCATCTCCTGCAGCATGGTAAGCACATCAGCGTACTGCTTATATGCAGGATCCGTCTCCACAGCTTCGGGATGGTCAAGCAGGTACTGTACGCCCGTATAGGTCATGCGATGAGCGGTGCGGATAACGGATTCCGTGATATCGTGATCCACCTCCTGTCCGGCACCGTCAAAGGTCATGAGACAGCTCATAGCCAGACGATCCTCCCGCTTGTTCAAGGAGCAGGAGCCGTTAGAAAGCTCCTGAGGCAACATGGGAAGGACACGGTCCGCCAGATAAATGCTGGTGCCCCTTTCCAGGGCCTCCCGGTCCAGAACACTGTCTTCCTTCACATACTCTGCCACATCGGCGATATGAACTCCCAGATGGTAAAACTGCCCGTCATAGGCCAGGCTTACCGCATCGTCCAGATCCTTGGAATCCTCGCCGTCGATGGTGACCATGAGCACGTCCCGCAGATCCTTACGACCATCTGCCGATACAGCGCGGGAAGCGGATTCCCGGGCAGCTTCCAGGACATCTGCAGGGAAGTCCTCCGGAAGTCCGTAGGCACGGATCACGGAAAGCACATCCACACCGGGATCTCCCACATGCCCCAGTACCTGTGTGATCTCTCCCTCGGGAGAATGCCGGTCATCCCCGTAATCGGTGATGGTTACGATGACCTTATCCCCGTTTTTCGCATTTTTCATTCCTTCCGCAGGGATGAAAATATCCTGGGGAAGGCGGATACGGTCGGGAATCACAAAGCCGAATGCACAGTCCCCTCTGCGATCGAAGGTTCCCACCACTTCCGTGATAGCGCGCTCCACGATCCGCACCACGGAGCCCTCCAGGCGCCTGCCGGAGGAACGGACTCTGTGGGAATCCCCGGGAAGAACCTCCACTTCCACCAGGTCTCCCTGGAAAGCGTTCATGGTCTGACTCGCAGGGATAAAGAGGTCCTGCTCCATGCCGTCCACGGTGACAAATCCGAAGCCCCGGGCATTCATGGAATATTTCCCCATCAATTTGATTGTTTTTTTCGTGTCTTTCCTCTTCAAAAAATCTACCTCTGAATCAAAGCGCCCCTTTTGACAAAAAGAAAGGGCATCCCCTTCCGTGTGGAGGGAATGCCCTGAAAATACGATCCTGTTTAGAATACGTTCAGGTTCAGCACCACAGCCAGCACCATAAACAATACGGCACAAACCTTGGTCAGCTTCACCAGAAGGCCTTCCATGGAGCGTCCCTTGTTCTTGCCCCAGTAGGTCTCTGCAGCACCCGCAACAGCGCCCAGGCCTGCGGACTTACCCTCCTGCATCAGTACGATAGCGGTCAGTACGATGCAAACGATAATAAATAAAATTGTCAAAACAATACGAAGTGCGCTCATAAAAAACCTCATTTACAAAATATTCGAAACGAAAAATCTTACAGCAACCATATTTTTATATCATATCTACGAGGAGAATTCAACCCCTCTGAAGGGATTTCGAAAAAAAGGACGGGGAGAATGCTCCCCGCCCTTGCGGATCAATCGTCCTTAGTTAGAATTCTCGTTCACAAAGAGCTGTACACGGCTCTGAATGATGGCTGCCACATCCGCTGCACTCTTCTGTCCGGAGTACAGTGCGGAAGCTTCCTCGGAAATGATGGAAAGCACATCCTCGTTGTAGACTCTCGTAGCGGTAACACCGCGGACCAGGCTGTCGATCTCATCGATGTATGCCTGAGAGATCTCGGGGATCTCATGCTCCACACCGTCCACATAGTAGTAGTCGCTGTAGTAAACGATGTTGCCGTCCTCATCCTCGTAGCTGGGCTTCTCGGTAGCCTTTGCCAGCCACTTCTTATAGGAGCTCTCCAGAACGGGGATATCCCACTCCTGCGCATCCTGGAACTCGGGAGTCAGATAGCTCTTCACGAAGTCCCATGCTTCCTGTACGTGATCGGATTTTGCGGAGATCATGAAGTACATATAAGCAGTGATCATAGCGCCGTTGCCGGAGCTGCTGGGGAATCCGACGGTGGTGTAGTCTCCGTAATAGGTATTGTAATTGTTCACGTAGAAGTTTCTTGCGTTGTAGAGATAACCGGACTTCAGCACGATCCTTCCGGAACTGAACATGGTGTCATAATTTGCATAATAATCTTCGTCGTACTTGGACCAGTCAATCTCTTCGGGAAGACTTGCGGAGTACTCCAGCAGAGAGATGAAGTCCTCGTTGTTGAAATCACACTTGCCCTCAGCCTGGTTCAGGAAACGGGATCCGTTGTACCACATAACGTTCATCAGGAAGTCATTTCTGGTCATATCCTCGAAAAGGAAACGATCCTTGGGCAGACTTCTTGCAAAATCAAGGAACTGAGCAGGGGTCCAGTTCTTGTACTGCGCCATGTCAGGTCTTGCGGTGTAGGTGGAAAGATCAAAGTAAGGAACCATGACCACCTGTTTCCCATCCACGGCAAAGGCATCAAAGACGTTGGTCAGGAAGGACTCATTAGCAAACTCGGGATCGCCGGCGATGAGCTGCGCGTAATCAGCCAGCAGGCCCTTCTTTGCGTAGCTGACATAGTCCATGCTGTCCAGATCGTTGACATAGATGATGTCGGGCATATTGCCTGCCAGGATCTCGTTGTTCAGGCGGGTGTAGCCTGCCATGTAATCGTCATTGCTTGCATACTGCTCATAGGACTCGATGACAATACGGGTGTTGGTGGAATTCTGGTTAAACTCCTTTACCTTGGTACGCAGATCGCCGCTCATGTAGTAGCATGCGATGGTGATGACTTCCTTGTCGGGAATCGTGGAAGGATCCACATGGGTAAAGAGACCTGCTGTAGTGATATAATCCTCGCCGGAGTAGTAAATACCGATGAAGCTCTCATCCGTCAGAGGGATTGCATACCGCATGTAAGCGCCGTCAAAGTCGGAGTTAACAAAATTCATGTAGTTGGTGATCTCGGTATCGCCCAGTGCAAAGGTCTCGACACCGGTATCACGGCAAAGCAGGATCTTGTTGTCGGAAGTTGCCATCAGGCTGTTGAATCCGGTAACCGTAAGAGAAGGAGGCATTGTCATGCTCTCTCCGATGCTGAAGGTATTCAGATCCACAGTAGCCGCATTCAGCGCATAGGTCTCACCGTAGGTATAATACAGCATCACGATGGAACCGTTAGGCATCCGCAGGAAATCGTTCACATCCTGGAACGCTTCGGGCAGATTGTCATTCTTGATGGAAACCTGACCGTTCTTGTCCACAAATCCTGCAACCCAGCTGCTGTAGTCCTTGGTTGCGATAAAGTAGCAGCCGTCAGCGGTAGGAAGCAGACGATTCACATACCCTTCCTTATAATCATCCAGAGAAACCTTAAACTGCTCATTTCCGTTCTCATCCATGCAGATCAGGGTGTAGGAGTAGGTGTTGCCAACCCAGTTGCTGTACTCATCGTAATAGTCAGCATTCAGGGAATAGACGGCGTAGATATCGCCGGTGCCGTTGGTGGCAAAACTGCTGTAGTTCTTGTAGGTATAAGCTGCCTCGTAGTCAAAGTCCACCTCGGGCAGATCAGGATCCTCTGCGCCGGGGTTCGGAGCGATCACCATAGGCTCTTCGTTTTCGGGCAGGATGTCCACATCCTCGGTGCTCACCTCTTCGGAAGCCGCTTCCGTATCCTCGGCAATGCCCTCTCCAACTTCCTCACCGTAATAGGTCTCATCCATCAGGTCATAGTTGTTGTTGTTGTAAGAAACCACATCAGCAAGAGTGGATTTTGCAGTAGGATTACCGTTTGCATCAAATTTCTGCAGATAGTAGGTATTGCTGGAGGATCCGTCATCGCTGTAGGAATAAACACTGTAGATCATTCCCACGCCGTCGGAAAAGTTTCCGGCATACACCATGTTGGGCTCGTTTTCACCGGTGCCCAGGTCAATCTTCTGCTCCTTAAACACACCTTCCTTGGCCTTGGAAGGGTCTGCAGCAGCCACAGCGCTTGAGGAATCTCCTCCCTTACCGCCGCCGTTACCGCCGATGCCGCCACCGCCGTTGCCGTCCTTGCCCTTGCCGCAAGCAGCCAGGGAAACGGTCATCAGGCAGGCCAGCGCTACACATAAGGCCTTCTTCAGATCATTCTTTTTCATATTTCTTCCTCCTTAGAGCTGCCGCGCCTGCGGCCACTCCCTTTGCTCTTGTTGCTATGTGATGGTTCCATAGGCTCCGAAGGAGACTTGGAACAGTGCAACCTTTTCTTCTCCGCCCGATTGACACGAGCGGTATAGATACGGTCACGGATCCGTCCGATCCAGACCGGTATCTGCTCCTGTAATTTCCATCCCTTATGATTCCAGGTATAAAGCAGCGGGATCAGGAAAAATACCACCGCGCACAGCAGGAATACTCCCGTGGGAACCAGCAGCAGCGCGCATCGATTTTCCAGTGCCCTTGCGATGTTCTCCCAGTAAGGATAAATGATGGCCTTACTGTTCATGCACCGCACCGTAAAGTTCCGCAGCACCTGGATCCCGGGCAGGATGCCGAAGCGTCCCGTCACATCCACGAACTGTGCATACACATCCTCGAGCCCCATCTGCTTCCGCACATTGGTAAGGGCGTAATCCCGAATGGGATTGGGCATCACGATCTCGTAGGAATTGATGCCGTAGGAGATCCCGTTTTCCACCAGAGAATCATATCCCAGGAATACCAGCGGTGCATCCAGACCTGCAGCTTTTGCAAGCTTATCCTCCCGCTGACGGTAAACGCCCCGGATGATCAGAGTCTTGCCGCCACATTCCAGGATCTGACCTGCAATGTCCGTACCACCGAAGAGCTGCCATGCGCTGGTCTGGTCCAGAATGACATAATCGTCATTCAGATCTGCCGAGGAGAAAGTGGATCCGGTGATGAGATCAACGGGATGGAAATAGAAGTAATCTCCCGAAACGCCCAGGGCCTTCACCTCAATGCTGTTCTTTTGATTGTTTAACGTTACTTTGCCGGTGGCGCAATAGGCGCTCTTAAAGAGATCCGCATTGCTCCCTTCCGGAGGAGTGATGCCTGCATTTTCCAGCTCCGACTTCAGCGCATATTCCGCTGCAAGGAAGGTTTCCGGCGAGACGGGGGCATCCACACTGAAGAAGGCATCGATCTGTGCCGTATCTGCGGGATCTCCCCAGCGTTCCGCAGCCAGCTCATCCGGATAGGAATGAGCCACTTTGGAATGCCATCTCCAGAAAATCAGGAACAGCACCAGACTCACCGCGGAGAGGATCAGCAGCACCAGCATCCAACGCCGTAATTTGTGCTTTTTCTTTTGCTTTGCCGCCATATCAGTTCTCCGACAGTCTCACCTGATCACCGGGCTGGATGTCCTTGGTAGAGCCGGTGATGACGTACTCGCCCCATCCGCTGAGTCCTGCGTTGATGGCGGACTGGGTATCATCGCTTGCCAGAACTTCCACTTCCGTACGCTTTGCCATGTAACGGTTCCCCAGAGGGGTGGACTTGGATTCGATGGTGAGAATGTATTTTCCGTTGTTGTCTTCATGGATGGAACTGGAAGGCACGATCAGGTCGTAATTGGAAGTTCTGGAGCCGATGGAAACCGTCAGGCGCTGGCCTACGGTGATATCGGAACCCTTCACTTCACAGACGATGAGCTTATTCTTGGAAGGCTGATCAGGATCGGGCTTGATGGCGGTGACGGAGGCGGTCATATCATTGTACCACCAGTTGTTCACCAGCTCAGCGGGATCGCCAATGGATACCAGCTTTGCCTTGTCATTGGCTACGGAGAAGGACATGTAGTATCCCTGTCCCTCAGGCTGCAGCACCACCACTGCGGTGGAAGGATCCGTCTCCTTACCGCTCTGTACGTTAATAGCGGTCACGGTACCGTTGATGGGAGCGGTGATCTCTCCGCCCAGGGAATCCTTTTCCTGCTCGTCCAGGGTCTCCTTTGCATCGACGATGGCGTCATAGAGAGATCCCAGGTTGTAACGGTTGTTGATCTGGGCCACCAGCTCGTCCAACTTTTCCTTCTTGTCATCGTAAGTGGTCTGGGCGTTGCTGACTGCAATGTTTGCAACGGCCAGCTGTGCTGCCAGTGCAGCTGCCTGACCGGTGGTATCCAGAGATGCCTTTTTAGCTTCCAGCGCGTTCAGTGCCTTGGTGTAGGCATCCGCAGCCTGATTGGCTGCCTTGGTATGCTCGATGAGCAGAAGCTTCGTCTCAACGATGAGCTGCTCCAGCTCGGCTGCTTTCTCATCGTTGCTGGAAACGGTAGTAAAGTACTCCAGTCTGGCTTCCAGATCAGCCAGCTCGTTGGTGGTGCGGCTCAGCTGCTCATCCGCAGCGTCCTTCACCTTCTTTGCATTGTTCACCGCTTCCTGCTCTGCGGTGGTATCTACGTAAGCGGTGCCCAGCAGATCGATCTGATTCTGAATGGCTGCCGCATTTTTCTTCGCATTTTTCAGTTCTTCCTCAGCCGCATCCACTGCCTTCTTCAGGGCAGTGATCTGTGCACGGAAGGAGCTTGCGGAGAGATTTCCTTTGGAGTCGGTGATGGCGCCCTCGGAGATCTCAGCGTCCATCAGTGCCTTATCATAGGCATTTTCCGCTGCTTCCAGAGCCTTCTGTGCCTCTTTCAGCTCGGTGCTCTCTTTCTCATCCAGGTACACCAGCACGTCCCCTGCCATGACCGTCTGTCCAACCTTTACGGGGATACCGGCCACCTTGCGGGACTGCTTCACCATCACGTTGTAGGGATCGCCGCTCTCCACGTTGCCCTCGCCCCGAACCTTGGTGGTGATGGAACCGCTCATGACATACTGCGTTACCACCTGGGGCAGGGAGTAGTTCAGGATGGTGTCGGAAAAGAAGGTCAGGATCAGCATCACCGCAAGGAAAATGATGATGGCATTTTTGATCCAGTCCTTTCTCTTCTGAAACATCCGCTCCTGCTCGGAGGATTCGGCTTTTCTCTGGTCTTCGTTCATGATTTCTTTGTTGTCCACGATACTTTCCTCTTTATCTCATGTTTTCGAACGGAAAAACATACATCTTTAGTATAACACGCTTACGCCTTGACGCCGCCCTGATATGTGATTCCTTCCACCAGATATTCCTCGCCATAGAGGAACACCAGCAGTGTGGGGATCATATAGATGGTGGCTACCGCAAAAGCCAGGCTGATCTCGCCTGCGTTGATCTTGCTCAAGTACACGCTTAAAGGATACCGCTCCGGATCGCTCAAAAGGATCAGGGGCTGTTCCACCATGTTCCAGTAGTCGATGAACACCAGAATGCCGGTGGAGAAAATGATGCCCTTACAAAGCGGCATGCACACGCCGGTAAAGATCTTCCACTCTCCCGCGCCGTCCATCTGGGCAGCCTCTATGAGAGATGTGGGAATGCGGTTCATGTATTTCGTGATCAGGTACACCGAGAAGGGGCTGAAGATTCCCGGCAGCCAGATGGCCCAGTAAGTATCCAGGATCTGCAGTTTCTCACTCACCAGGTAGTTGGGCACCAGTGTGACCTGATAGGGCATCAGCATCAAAATGATGTAGGCGAAAAAGATCACGCCCCGGATCTTCCCGTCGTATCTGGCAAAACCATAAGCCGCCAGCGCTGCGATCAGCAGCTGGAAGATCATGATGGGAACCACCAGAAATACCGAGTTCCAGAACTTCAGCAGATACTCGGGACTCTTAAAGAGCACCGTGATGTATTGGCTGAAGGACACCATGTCGGGGATGAACTTCAGATTCACCCGCTCCGCCACAAACTGCCTGCCGCCGGAAGAAGTGGTTGCAAAAACGGAACCGTAGTTGGCGCTGATCTCCGAAGGTGCCATAAAGGAATTGGTAATGGTCAGCACGATGGGAGTCAGGAACAGGATCGCGAAGAAGGTACACACCCCTGTCGCCAGTGTCATAAAGATCGCTTTTTTCAGTTTTCTCGGAGAAATATGCAGGGCCCTGCGGGAATGGCGGCCCTTGTTTTCCATACGCGCGCTCATCCTTCCAGGTCCTTTCCGTAATGATGGTCCGCAGCAAAGAGGATCAGGATGATGACGATCATCACCAGGCTCATCATGATGGCCCCGGCTGATAACGCCTGATAGTCCAACTTGCGGAACTTGTTGTTCATGTAATGCTGCAACATGTAAATCGTTTCGTAAGGATAATCGGTGGTAAGCAGATAGACCTCACGAAAGATCTTAAAGGAATTGATAAGTGACATGATCGTCACAAACACCATGGTGCTGGCCAGATACCGCAGTTTGATCTTAAAGAAGATCTGCCGGGGCGTGGCGCTTTCCAGGGTGGCCACCTCGATAATGTCCTGCGGCACACTGGAGAGGGCCGCCAGGAACAGGATCATGTTGTACCCCAGGTTTTTCCATAGGAACAGCACCACCACCACAAAAATGGCCTTGTCCGATTTCAGGTAATCCACCTTCTCCAGGCCGAACTTCCCGATCAGCTCATTGAAGGCGCCGTTGTAATCAAAGAGCACCTGCCAGATCAGCACAACGGATGCCACAGGCACCATCATGGGGCTCAGAAAAAAGCTGCGGAACTGAGTTCTAAACGGGATCTTGTTATCCAGGGCGATGGCCAGGATAAGGCTTAAGACCACTGCCAGAGGCACCGCGATCACCGAAAACAACGCACTGTTGCGCACCGCGTTTCGGAAAGCTTCGTTGCTGCTTACCAGTTTGAAGTTCTCCAATCCAACAAATTCCTTGGCGATGGGATTGTTCAGGGTGGAGTAATAGATCACTACACAAAAAGGGATCACGAAGAAAAGCAACACGCCGATGACGCTGGGGGCCATGAAAAGGGTGGACCCCCACTGGGCGATGAGATCCCTTTTGGTACGCTTCCGCTTGATGCGAGGCCGCCTGCTGTGAGCCGTGCGGGCATTCTCCCTTTTTTTTCCCGGGAAGCGCTTCTTCGGGATACCGTATTCACTTACTGATTGTTCGCCTGTCTGAGGCATTTTTCATCCTTCCCGGATCAGCGATTCTCCTTGATGTAGAGAGAAACTCTGCTCTGAATGATATCCATCACGTCCTCTGCGGACTTCTGGTTGTTGTAGAAGGCCTGGGCCTCCTCGTCGATGATCTCGTATACTTCGTTAAAGTGAGGATCCATGACTTTAGCATTAGCAAGGAACTCATTGAGTTTTGCCACATCCTCACGGGTCACATCTTCATAGGTGTACTCCCAGTCATCCCAGCCGATGCCGTTTCCTTTGACACTGCCTTCGGGAGTGAAGAACTTCTCAAAGTACTGCTCTCTTGCAGTGAGGTTGGAAGGGATGCCGTACATCCATCCGCCGGGTTCCTGCATCAGCGAGAACTTCACAAAGGCAAAAGCCGCATCCGGATCAGCGCACTTGGTGGTGATCATGGCAGCACCGTCAAAGTTCAGTCCGTAGCAGGGCTTGCCATCCATGGTGGGATATCCGATGAAAGCCGCACCGCCGGTCATAGCTTCGTACATCTGAATGTCCTCGGGACCGGAAAAAGTATTGTCCATCAGAAGGATCTTGCCCTTCTCCATCCGCTTGGGGGAAGACTCCATGGACTCGTACTCGGTGTAATCGATCTCGCTCTTCTGCTGCTTCAGGATCTCCAGAACCTTCTTAAACTCAGGACTGTTCAGATTCACCTCACCGGTTTCAAAGTTTGCAAAGCGATCCAGGGAATAACCCATCAGCAGTCTTGCGGTATAGGATCTGTCGGTGTAGTCCAGAATGTCTGCTTCGGGATGTGCCTCGATGATGTTCATGCACTCATCGATGGTCCAGCCGGCCTTATCACCCAGAATAGATTTCTTACCCGTAGGAACGCTGGCATAGACCACGGTAGGAATGCCGTAGAGCTGTCCGTCCACACTGAAGGCCTCCAGCGCTTCGGGAGCGTAATCGTTCAGATCGATCTCGGAAGCGTTTGCAAAATAAGAAGTCAGATCCTGCACAACGCCCTTGCTCTGCAGCGTATTAAAGGAAATGGTCTCCTGGCCGTAATTGGTGAGGTAAACCATATCCGGAGGATTATCTCCCAGGAGCTCATTCTGGAAATTGGTCATGGCCTCATCGTAGGACATTTCGGTATTCCAGTCATAGTAAGTCTTGATCTCAATGCGGTAGTCAGACTGAGATTTATTGAACTTAATGGCGGTGGAAGTCACATCCTGGTCCTCATAAAGCATCCCCAGGGTAAGTGTCTTGGTGTTGGGTACCTCACTGCGAGCCACCTTATGGATCGTGGCAACGGAGGCGTCTCCGCTGTTCCAGTCGTAGATCACAGCCAAGTATGTATCTTCGCCGGTCTGGGCCATGGCCTGGACCTGATCTCCTGCGATGTTCAGATCCGTCCATTTAAAGAGCACTTCGCTCTTACCGGCTTCGGGATCATTGAGATACACCTCCGTGGAGCCGTACTCCAGAAGCTTTCCGTCGGAGGTTTCCGCCGCATGATAAGTACCGCGGTTCACGGGGAAATTGTTCAGCTTGCCGCCCAGCTTTGCACCGGCAAAATCAATGGGGAATGCTTCCAGGGAAGTGTTCCCGTAGATCATCACGTAAATCTTGCCCTTGTAACGGAACATGCCATTAGGCCAGTCGGAAAGATCGATGGTACCTGCGGCATTTCCTTCACTGTCTGCCAGGTAGATCTTCGAATCGCCGGCCATATAGATGTTTCCGGCTTCATCGACGCTCAGATAGCTGATGTAGCCGTCCTCTCCCATGATACTGCCGATGTCATTGACGAAGAGCACCTCACCGTCCTGGGTTACATGCACCAGATAGAAGGTATTCTTATAATCCTCAGTGCCTTCCGTGTACTGATAGACACAGACCACAGCATAAATGGTACCGTCAGCCGCAAATCCGAAATCGTTTAGATAGGTGTTTACAAGCTCCCCATCTGCCGTTTCCGGCATTTCCACGAAATCAGAAGGCTTCAACTGCTTCTTCGTTTCCAGCGTCTCGGGATCCATGCCTTTCAACACAGCGGTGGACTCATTCTCGCCATTTTCCTCGTAGGACTGGCTCCAGAGGAGGCCGTCAGCGATCTGGCAGCTGTAAAAATCCGAGTTCTCAGGTGTGTCCGCAAAGGAAGCCACATACGCAAACTCACTAAGGTTCGCATCTGCCACAGCGCTCATGGTCTCGGAAGCGCCTGCTGCGGATCCCGTGGAGCCGTCCTTCCCTGCGCCGCATCCCGTAAGCATGGAAACTGCCAGGAGAGATGCCAACACTTTTATCAGGATATGATTTTTTCTTTTCATTGGATTTCCCCTCAAAAAATGAATGGTAGATGATACAAATGTCAGAAAACCTGCATACCCATCATAGCATAGATAAAGCAAAAAACACCTTAAGAATTTATGAATGTTCTCAAGGTGTTTCTTAAGATTGCTTAAGAATATGTTAAAGCTTGCAAGATTTCCTTCAAGGAAACTCTGCCAATGTTTACGCTTTGAAAATATCCTTCATTTTCGGCCGCAAAATGCGGTACACTTCCGTGCCGTGCTCATCCCGGTAGATCTTTTCGATGCCGTCATGGATGTCCGCCAGATTTTCGGGAGATCCGGCCTTCACGAGGAGGTCATAGATCTGGGAAATGCGGGAGGCGTCCTCTTCGGGAAGGAGGGCGGTGAGCTTCTCCTTGTTGGGAGTGAGGGCGGGCTTGGGAGCCGCTTCCTTCTCGGGAGCAGTCTTGGCACTGTCGTTTGCAGCAGCACCAGCCTTAGGTTTCTCGCTCTTGGGTTTCGAAGCCTTGGGGCGTTCTGCCTTCGGAGCTTCAACCGCAGACTGAGCAGCCTCAGAAACGGACTTAGACACTTCTGCATCAGGCTTAGCAGTTTCAACCACCTTCACGGGTGCTTCAACAGCTTTCCCAACTTCTTCAATCTTTGCATCTATCACAGCACTCACAGGCGATTCAGCAGTAGTGGCGCTCTCTATAGGTTTCTTCGTGGTCACGGTACGCCGTACCACTTTCTTCTCAGGATCCGACTTCTTCGTAGCGGTCTCTCCTGCCTTGGTAGCACTGCCTGCAGTCTTCGTACTCTTGGTATGAAGCAGGCCGCGACTCTTGGATGCGCCCTTCTTTCCGGTCTTTGCCGGTTTGCCGGTAACCTCCGCAGCCGTCTTGCGGGAGACCTTAAAGCCCTTCTTCTCCCAGAAGCGGATGGCTGCGTCATATCCTCCGTCGTCAGAGATGATGATATACTCAGCGGATTCGTTATCCCGGATCAGGAATCCCAGGTAGGATACCAGCTGAAAATCCAGTCCGTTCTTGCCGGTGAAGCACTCCATCAGCTCCACCTGTTTTCCGGAAGAAAGGATCCCATTGAGGTTCTCATAGGACACATTCCCGGAGTTCATGGTAAAAAACACATAAATCTTGTCCTGCGCTGTCATATTATCCAGCAGCAGGGTCCAAACAGAGCGGACATTTTCCGTATCAATGAGATACACATGTCCCTCTTCGCGCACGGGCTCTTCTGCCTGAGCCGCACGCCTTCCAAACAAAGCCATTTCCAATCCTTTCCAGATGTCGGGATCAGACGATCTCTTCCAGATGTTCCTGGGCCTCGATCTTATTGAACTTCTTCACATAGGTGATGAAGTCAAAGATGGACGCAGGCTTGTGGAAGAAATAACCCTGGCAGAATTCGCATCCGTGGGATTCCAGGAACACTTTCTGCTCCTGGGTCTCCACGCCCTCTACCACGATCTTGAACTGTGATCCCTTCAGGAGCTGGATGGTGTTCTCCAGGAAGGTTCCCTTTGCGGTGAGATCCTTCGTATTCCAGAGAATGCTCTTGTCGATCTTCACGATCTCGAAGTCCAGATCTACGAGGCTCTCCATATTGGAAGCCCCGGTTCCGAAATCGTCGAGACTGAAGGTAATGCCCATCTCCTGAAATCTTAACATGGTATTACGCAGCATCTCCAAGGATTTGGCCGTAGCGGTCTCGGTGATCTCGAGGTTGATCTGCTGAGGGCTGACCTGATACTCCTCCATGATCTGCCGGAAACGCTCCACCAGGTTACTGCGCATGCACTGCAGAGGTGACAGATTCACCTCAACGAAATCGATTCCCATGGACTTGAAATCGCGCCATCCGATGTCCCTGCAAACCGATTCGAAAACAAATTCTCCCAGATCGTAGATGGATCCGGTCTCCTCAGCGACGCGAATAAACTCGTCGGGAGAGATCCAGCCCAGCTCCTCATCATACAGCCGCAGCAAAGCCTCCGCCGAGTGGATGCGATCACTCTGAGAGTCCCAGATGGGCTGATAGTAGACCTGGAAGTTCCCGTGGGAAAGTCCCTTGGAGATGGCTCTCGACACGAGAATGTCCCTTCTGAAAACGGAGAGATCCTGTTCCCGCATCATCTTCACCACCTCATCCTGATGGTGTTTTCTGCGGGCAAACATGGAATAGATCTCATCCAGCGTTCCCACCGCCTCGGGGATGCGATAGGACGCGATGGTAGTGATGAAAGGAACCAGATATCCGTTCATCTCCCAGGGATGGTCAAAGCGCTCCATCAGCGCATTCTCAATCTCCTTCACTCTCGCTTCACGAGCGTGATACAGCAGGAGGCAGAAGAAACCATCCTCACAGTCATAGATCTCCACATCCTTCCCCAAGCTCAACAGGAAATCGGCTACGCTCTTCTCAATGGCGTCGGTGACCACATATCCCAGTCTGGTGGAAACATCCTCATAGTTCTGGAAAAAGAGTCCGAAACAATGGAAACGGATGCCGGAACTGATGGAGGACTGAAGCTCTCCCATGAGTGCATTCCGGTTCAGGAGACCCGTGACAGGGTCATAGAGTTCATCCCGGTTCTCCACCGTAAACAGCACGGTCAGGGAGCCGAGTGACATCACAAAGACTTCCGTGGGCGTCGTGGTGGAGAAATACTGGATGATCACACCGATGATCGTCACAACGATAAACAGTGAGATGGTCCAGGCTTCATCATTCCGGACAGCTTTCCGGTACTTGATGATCTCGTACAGCACAAAGCCCATGTAAAAAGCCGCAGCAAAATACTCCAGTGCCATAAAGATGGCTCTGGTATAAATGCCGTTGGCGTCAAAGTAAAACACCGTATGATATGCGGGATTCAGGAACAGCGGGATGTAGAACAGAATCAGCGGAATACAGAGAAGTGCTACTTTCCGCTTATCAATCTCATGAATACGACCGGTGATCTCCATCACGAACAGAGTGCAGATAAATGCAGTGAGTGGATGGAAAAAATGGTACCCGAAGAAACAGATCGACTTGAGCTGGTAAACACCTCTGGGAAAATGATTGCACAGCAAAATGCCGGCAAGATCAAAGCCACAGGCAAGCTCTCCCACGATCAGGAATGCGATATAGATTTTGTTTTTCAGTGCATTGACTCCCTTTTTGGACAGGACGCAGATGATCGCGACCATGTAGACCAGGAATCCGCACAATAAAAAATCCGGATTATACATTCTCTGAGTTCCTTCATTGCGGGCTTTCTTTCCGAAAATTCCCACACAAAGTAATCTGCATCGCAGATTAACACAGAGGATATTATATCATACGTTCTATTAAAATACCACCACCGAAAAACGTGGTATCAGACACTGTTCCGGAGTTCATACGGATACTTAGCAAAGTCAGGTAAAGAATAGCCAGTAGTGCGCAGATCACTGCAATGATCGTTCCGGTCTTTACACCCGGAGGCACATAAGTGATCTCCACAGAATGGGTTCCTGCAGGAACAGGGATCAGAAGCAGGGCATCCCGGTAACTGCCGTAATCCACAACCTGCCCATCCACCTTCACCTCGAAATCATCTTCATAGGGCAGCGTTACCAAAAGGTCAGAATCCTCAGGCATGGTCACATTTCCGGAATAGTGCCCGCCCTCGATCACATCCGGGGAGAACTGCGCCTGCTGCAGTTTACCGATAGCTGCAGCATAAGCTTCCCGGTCAAAGGATACCACGATGGCATCCCCAAACTCCTTCGTCCCGGCAGCTACGATCCGCACCTCTTCTCCCGGGGTGAAAGT
>JAEETA010000027.1 GCA_016286555.1 Lachnospiraceae bacterium
ACGATTTCTTTCAAGATTGCTTTGAATTAGAAACAATCATTACTCCGATTAAATTGCAAGAGATCATCCCGCTTCCATATAACATTATGGAAAGATTTTTATATGTAGATGCAGCGGGAAATGAATACTATGAAATGCCGTTAAATAGAGAAGAACCAATTGTCTTACATCGAAAACAATCTAGTCCCACACCTGACCCGACGCCCGATCCTACCCCGGATCCCGACGACGACTGGATCGACGACGGGACGGTCAGCAGTTTCGTGACCCGTCTGTACCATGTCTTCCTGGATCGCACGCCTGAGCAGGAGGAGGTAGATGCGTGGACGGCTCTCATCGTTTCCGGGCAGAAGACGGCAGGCGAAGCGGCTGCAGGCTTTATCTTCAGCCCTGAGTTCATCAATAGAAATATGTGTAACTCCCACTTCCTGGATTATCTCTATCTCGGTCTCTTTAACAGAGCCGCAGACGATGCCGGAAAGGATGGATGGACCTTCTATTTGGACGAAGGCTGGTCTAGAGAGATGGTGGTACAGGGATTCCTCATGAGCCCTGAATTCTTCAACCTGTGTGAAGCTTATGGAGTAAATCCCGGCACGGGCCTTGCAAATGTCCCCGTCCTGGGTACCATCCAGAAGGACCATTGCACCATCGCGGGATGCCCCAATGACTCTCCCGTGAAGATCATGGTCGTCAGCCTGTATGATACGGTCTTCGGACGCGTACCAAATCAGGATGAGGTGGACTTCTGGGTGAACCATATGGCAAATCATACGCCCGGTGTCACTGCCCGCGTGATGGTAAACACCTTCTTAAACGGCGAGGAGTACTCTAACCTGAACCGCAGCAACGCAGAGTACGTGACCGACCTGTATCACGCCATCTTTAACCGTGAGCCCGACACAGGCGGCTTCGGCGGTTGGTTAAATGACCTGAATACCGGGCTTAAGACCAGAGAGGAAGTCTTAAACGGCTTTACCGGCTCTCCCGAGTTCATCGACCAGTGCCACCACGCAGGCATCGAGATCGGCGGAGAGATCCGGTAAAGGAAATCTGATAAAGGATCAAAAAGAAAGAATTAAAAAGAAAGGACCGGCATATGCCGGTCCTTTCAATTTGGATACCTAACCTTTAAAGTCGATGGACTGTCCGACCATTCTCTCACCTTCGGTGAGCACGCTGTTTGCGGACTGATCGTATGCGTAGCTCTGCACCTTGGAGAGGAGTTCCTCCAGGGAGCCGGAACGGATGGTCACATACTCTCTGGGATCTTCGATCGCTTCCCCTTCCGTGACCTCTTCGGCGCCTTCTAAGCGGGCTTTCTCCAGGTTTTCTGCCTGCTCAGCCTTCTCGGCCCTCCGCTCTTCCCTGCGCTTTTCGATGCGCTCCTGCTGCGCCTGCTTTGCCTCGGCCTTCTTTTCAGCGGCCTTCTGCGCGCGCTTTGCTTCCTGCTTTGCCTCGATCCGGGCCTTCTGCGCATCGGAAGACTTCTCCAGCGTTGCGAAGAAGCTCTGGTTTCCGTTCTCATCCACGGAGATGCCGAAATTCTTTACATTGGCACCGCTGCTGGCCAGGGAATTCTTCATCTCTTCGATCTTTGCCTGGCTCATCATCAGGATGCCTTCGTATTTCTTACGGAAGGCTTCGTCCGTAGCCATGCGCTCGATCTTTTCCTCATCGATGAGGACCACGGTCTTGTTCACGTTACCGTAAGCGGCAGCGTTTCTCTTGACGGCATCCTTCATATCCGAGCTTACGAGAATGAAATCCATATTATGGAATTTTGCTTTCAACTGCTCGTAATAGTCCTTCGCCTTGTCGGAGAGCTTCACGTCGCCGACGGCAAAACCGTATTCGGTTTTCTGGGGAATGAGGGAACTGCCGGATGAGATAGGTTTAAAGGGCGTGGTCTTTACCTTGCCGGCAGCGCCTGCAAGTGCCTCGTCCCTTTTTGCGGCAGCGGATTGCTGCGCTTCCTTGGCCTCTGTGGCCGGTCCGGTCTTACTTAGGTAAGATGATTGTTGATAGGCGGATACGCCATAAAATTCAGAACTCATACCAGTACCTCCTTGCACTGTCCGGGGACGACCAGCATCCCCTGGAAATCCGTTTCCTCGTCCGTTTTGCCGATGGATCCGGGGTGCTCAAAGGGAGCCGGCGTGCGCTATTCCTCGATAAATCAATGCAGCAAAACAAGACATGTATGGTTATCTTATTCCGTATATCGGATGGGAAAATTCAAAACTTAACCCCTTGCCGAAAAATTTTTCAATATTATTTTTTGAATAAAATTTCTGACAGATTTTGTGGCTTTTTTAAGAAGTACAAAAACGGGCGGCTGTGTTAGGATAAGAATAGATTTTTATGCGTTCCAGCGCCTGTGGGGAACGGGCCCAAGGGCCGAAAGGAGAGGACATGAAACAAATGAGCGGACCGGTGGCTCCCAAGGATCCCACCGTCAAAAAGCCGTATTTTTACATTATGCTGGACAAGGATATCTTCGGTGCTCCGATGCCGGACGGCAGCGGTACCCAGTTTATCTTTGAAGACAGCGGGAGACTGATCAATTCCGCATCCTTCGTGGGAGGTGTGACGGATCAGGAGATCCTGGATCTCATGAAGACCACGGAAGGCTTCCGGAAGCTGGTGTACAGCATCGGCATTTCCCTGGTTTGCAAGGACACGGATTCCGTCCGTTTTGCTTTCCAGATGTATGGTAAGGAAGACCCCCTGGTAACCGGGACCACTCTGTATTGCGACCTGCCCACCGACGGACAGGAGATGGAGATGGTGCTGGAAAATCAGACCTGGTCCGATATGGACGATCAGCCCGGCCAGATCCGCTTCGAATTCCCCAAGGCGGAGCAGAAAGGTCTGGTCAGCGTTCGTTTTTACTTAAATGACGGCTACACCGTGCCTGAGATGGCTGCAGATCAGAAGGTGGATTTCGGATCCGAAGGGTATAAGGCAATGATCGGAAAGTGCCTTATGAATCCCGGCGAGATGGGACCTCTGGCGGCAGTCATAGAGAAGGCCCGCAGAGGAGAGGAGATCGTCACCGCATTCATCGGCGGCTCCGTCACCCAGGGTGCAGGCGCAGTGCCCATCCATGAAAAATGTTATCCCAGACTCTTCGCACAGGATTTTGAGAAAAAATACGCGCAGCCCGGCAAGGTGAAGCTCATCAAGGCCGGTGTGGGTGGCACCCCTTCCGAGCTGGGAATGCTCCGCTTTGAGCGGGATATCCTGCGGGACGGTGCGGTAAATCCCGACATTCTGGTGATAGAGTTCGCTGTGAACGACGAGGGAGACGAGACCAAGGGAAAATGCTACGAGAGCCTGATCCGCAAGGCCATGGCACTGCCTGAGCCTCCCGCCATCGTACTGCTCTTTGCCGTCTTTGCTACGGATTACAATCTGCAGGAGCGCCTGGGCCCTGTGGGCTTCCACTACAACCTGCCCATGGTGAGCCTGAAGAACGCGGTGACGGATCAGTTCTACCTGGCCCCCGGAGAGGGACGCATCATTTCCAAGAACCAGTATTTCTACGATGTGTTCCACCCCAGCAACAACGGACACCGCATCATGGCAGACTGTCTGTTGGAGCTGTGCAGGGCGGCGGAAAGTGCGGCTCCCGAAGCGGCGGATTATGAACGCCACCTGGATATGGATCCCATCATCGGCGGCGAGTTTGAGGATGTGGTCCTCATCGACCGCAAAACGCAGCCCCTGGAGATGGAGTATTCCGAGGGCGGCTTTAGCGGCACCGATGAAGATCTCCAGCGGGTGGAGATGGACGATGTGCTGCAGCCCGTTCCCGAGTTCCCTTACAACTGGTATTACGACGGCAGCAAGCAGGAGCCTTTCCGGGTGAGGCTCCGCTGCAAGGCATTTTTCGTCATTAACAAGGACTCCGGTTCTCCGGAATTCGGCAAGATCGCATGCAAGGTAGACGGCAAACAGGTCCGGGTCATCGATCCCATGGCCAACGGCTGGACTCACTGCAATCCCATGCTGCTCCTGAACGAAAAGGAGAGTGCAGTCCACGAGATCGAGATCGGTATGGATGCCGGCGATGAAGGAAAGAAAGCAACCATTCTGGGCTTCGGCGCAGTGAAGTAAACAGAGGGCGGGTGCGGAATCCGCAGTTGTCAATCATCGGGAGCGTCGGATCTGCGACGCCCCTGCAAAATATTTGGAGGAAGTATGGAACTTCGTATCGGTAGTCACGCAAAAGTAAGTATCCTGACGGAAAACAGTGCCTTTCCCGGCGTGCGCAGAGTGGCGGGGAAAGTGGCGGAGGATCTGCAGAAGGTCCTGAGCGCAGATGTATCCCTCACAGAGATCACGGATGTGAAAAATCCCACCGCAGGCAGCCCTGCGGAAGCCATCACCATTGTGGCGGCCACCCTGGGCAAGAGCGAGCTGGCGGAAAGCCTGGCGGGAGAGCTTCCCGAGATCGGGCAGATCAGAGGCAAGAGAGAGTGCTATGTCTTCCTGCTGCGGCAGCTTCCCGGAAACTCTCAAGTGAGCCTTCTGATCCTGGGCAGCGATAAGCGGGGAACCATCTACGGCCTCTTCCATCTTTCGGAGCTGCTGCATGTATCCCCCTGGGTGTATTTTGCAGATGTGGCGCCTGTTCCCATGGATGAGCTGGTGATTACGGATAAGGACGAGCTGGTTTCCAAAGAACCCAGCGTCAAATACAGAGGCTTTTTCATCAACGACGAGTGGCCTGCTTTCGGCAACTGGACCTTCGAGCATTTCGGCGGTTTTACGGCGGAGATGTACGATCATGTCTTTGAACTGATCCTGCGTCTGAAGGGCAATTACCTCTGGCCCGCAATGTGGACCTCCAATTTTTCCCTGGACGGCCCCGGCCTGGCCAATGCGGAGCTGGCGGATGAATACGGCATCGTCATGAGCAATTCCCACCACGAGCCCTGCTCCCGCCACAGCGAGGAGTGGGATCTGGTGAGGGGCGACGATTCCCCTTACGGCAACGCCTGGAACTTCGACCGCAACAAGGAAGGCCTCACCAATTACTGGAGAGACGGACTGAAGCGCAACGCTCCCTTTGAGAACATCATCACCGTGGGTATGCGCGGCGAGCGGGATTCCGAGATCCTGGGCCGCACCGCCACCCTGCAGGAGAACATTGATTACCTGAAGGAAGTCATCACCACCCAGAACCGTCTGATCCGGGAGACCATCAGCGAGAACCTGGATGACGTACCCCGGATGCTGGCCATCTACAAAGAGGTGGAGGCTTACTTCAAGGGAGATGACACGACTGTCGGTTTGAAGGAGTGGCCGGAGCTGGACGGCATCACCTGCATGCTCTGTGAGGACAACCAGGGCAATATGCGCCTCCTTCCCGAGGAGGCTACCCGGAACCGTAAGGGCGGCTGGGGAATGTATTACCACTTTGATTATCACGGCGATCCCTTCTCCTACGAGTGGATCGGCAGCACCTACCTGCCCAAGGTTTGGGAGCAGATGGGAGAGGCGTACGAAGCCGGGATCCGGGAGATCTGGATCGTGAACGTGGGCGACCTGAAGCCCCAGGAGCTGCCCCTTTCCTACTTCCTGGATCTGGCATACGATTTTGAAAAATACGGCACCGCCGCGCCCAATACCACCGACGAGTACACGAAGCGCTGGATCGCTGCCCAGTTCGGCGGCGCCCTGACGGAAGAAGAGCAGGCGCAGACCTTCGCGGCCGTGGATGCTTACACCTGGCTGAACAGCACCCAGAAGCCCGAGTCTCTGCAGACGGACACCTATCATCCCGTCCACTACGGAGAGTCTCAGGGGGTCCTGGACTATGCAGCACCCCTGGCGGAGGCGGCTACCCGCATCTACGAAGGGCTGAAAGCAGGCGCCGAGAGCGCAAAAGCCCTGGCAGATGCGTACTTCCAGCTGGTAACCTTCCCTGTCTGCGCAACCCTTACCCAGCACCGTCTCATGCTGCTGGCGGGACAGAACCATTTCCTGGCTGCACAGGGCAAGCCCTCCGGCAACGCTTTGGCAGTGCAGGTGGCAGAGGCGAGACGCAGGGAGGACGAACTGCGGGATGCTTACCACAGCCTCTGCGGCGGCAAGTGGAACGGCATGATGCTGTCCCAGCATGTGGGATTTCAGCATTGGAACGAGGAGGAAAATCGCTATCCCGAGCGCCGCTTCATCTGGCGCGCAGAGAAAAAGCGTCTTGTTGTCAGCATTCCCGACAGCGGTCAGTATTCCATGGGCGGCGACTGGACCCGGAAGGATCTGCACCTCACCGCATTTTGCAAGCCCGGCGTTAATGAAGCTATGATCGAGCTGGAGAACGCAGGCAATGAAGATATGAACGTGACCGTAGAGCAAAATGCTCCCTGGATCAAGGTCGGGACCACGGAGCTTTCTCTGGCGGCCTGCCCCGATACCGAAGGCACCGGCAGGGCAGACTTTACGGACAGCGTTGCAAGAGTAGCGATCACCCTGGACCGGAAGGCACTGCAGGAGGCACTTGCAAATGGAAAGGCATCCTCCTTCGGAGAGGTGATTTCCGACAGATATGTCAGAACGGAACTCATTTTCCGCACGGAAGGAAGACATGTGAAGGTACAGATCTACGCCTGCAGCTTTACTCCCGAGGAAGAGGCGGGCAATGTGGTTCCCGTGCTTCCCGCAGCCTGGAGAGAGCGGGTTCAGATCCCCGATGACCTGGGCCTTGTTCTGGAAGCAGGCAGTGCTGTTTCCTACGAGAAGGGCGCGGACGGTGCCGCATGGGTACTTATGACTCCTTACGGAAAATACGACGGTGCTCTGAAGGCCTTCCCCGTGACGGAGCATTTTTCCGGCACTGCAGGGGCGCCCGCAGCCACCTACGAGATACTGCTTCCCGAAGAGGGAGAATACCTCCTGACCGTACTTTCCGCTCCATCCAATCCTACAGACGGTAGCAATCATCTGCGTCTTGGGGTACAATTAGATGATCGGGAGGGTGCATCCTTCGTGGATACCATCCCGGAGTCCTTCCGGGCGGGAGTTACTTCCAACCGTCCCTGGAGCGTGGGTGTTATCAATCAGATCCATATCGGGGAGACTGCTTTTACGGCAGCTGCCGGAAAGCACAGCCTGAAGATCTATGCATGTGATCCGGGCCTGGTGGTGGAGCGTCTCATGATCCGCAGGAAGGATGTGGAATGGGCGAAGGGGTATCTGGGACCTTTGCCGAAACGCTTAAAAAAGTAAATCGCGTTTGAGGATCATTTCATGAAGTATTTGTTCAACGATGGTTGGGAATTTGCAAAGACGGCCCCCGGTACGGAACTGTCCGATGTAGACAGCGCCGTCTTTCGGCCTGTGCGCCTGCCCCATGACTGGCTCATTTATCAGGGAACGGATCTGTACGAAAATAGCACCGGCTGGTATCGGAAGGTGATCCGCAGAGGCAAGGAATACGGCCGGGTGTATCAGCTGTATTTCGAAGGCGTCTACATGGATTCCACCGTGTACGTGAACCGGAAAAAGGTGGGAGACTGGAAGTACGGATACTCCAGCTTCTACTTCGATATCACGGAGGAAATGGAGAGCGGCGAGACCGAGATCCTGGTGCAGGTGCGGTTCCTTTCTCCCAATTCCCGCTGGTATTCCGGCGCCGGCATTTACCGGAACGTATATCTCTTCGAGCAGGAGGAGACCCGTTTTGTGACGGACAGTCTCTATGTTTCCGCGCACCCTGCGGGAATGCACGGCAAAATGTCCGCACCCGATACGCCCCTGGACGGCATCTGGGAACTGAAGGTCAGCGGAGAGATCCTGGGAGTGGATCCTGATTCCGAAGGCGTGAGCAATTACAGTCTGCTGCTGCAGATCCCGGAACTTGACATCGGTGTCAGTTTCCCACTGGATGAATGCCTGCGCGAGTTGCAGGATCCCGTGATCGAGGGAGCCGAGGAGGCGTTGCCCTGGCGCCATGAGGGAGAAGATCCCATCCTGGCCGAGGTATCGATCCCCATCGAAAATCCCATGCTCTGGTCCGTGGAGGATCCTCATCTGTATATGATCGGCCTCAGCCTGCAAAAGGGGCAGAGGAGCATGGACCGTATGACCGCGGATTTCGGATTCCGCAGCATCTCATTTACCCCTGACGGCGGATTTTTCCTGAACGGACAGCATCTGAAGCTGAACGGTGTCTGCGAGCATCACGACCTGGGCGCTCTGGGAGCGGCCTACAGCCACGGTGCCATGACCCGGAAGCTGATGATCCTCAAGGAGATGGGTGTCAACGCCATCCGTACCGCCCACAACATGCCTGCCATCGACTTCCTGGAAATGGCGGACAAAATGGGATTCCTGGTGGTGGATGAAGCCTTTGACATGTGGCGTCGCAGCAAGACAGAGTACGATTATGCCCGGTTTTTCCCGGAATGGCAGGCCAGAGATGTGGCCAGCTGGGTCCGCAGAGACCGGAACCATCCCTGCGTCATCCTGTGGAGCATCGGCAACGAGATCTACGATACCCACGCGGATGAGATGGGACAGGTCATTACGAAAATGCTGATGGAGGAAGCCCGCAGCCACGATCCCTATCACAATGCGGAGATCACCATCGGCTCCAATTACATGCCCTGGGAAGGTGCGCAGAAATGTGCCGATATCCTGAAATTTGCCGGATACAATTACGGTGAAAAATGCTACGAGCGTCATCATGCGGAGCATCCCGACTGGTACATCTTCGGAAGCGAGACATCCTCCACGGTCCAGAGCCGCGGGATCTATCACTTCCCGCTGTCCCAGTCCCTGCTGGCAGACGATGACGAGCAGTGCTCCACCCTGGGGAACTGTACCACCAGCTGGGGAGCCCCCAGCCCTGAGTATGTGCTTCTCACGGAGCGGGATACGCCCTTCTCCGCAGGTCAGTTCATCTGGTCCGGTTTTGATTACATTGGAGAGCCCACGCCCTATTCCACCCGAAATTCCTATTTCGGCCAGATCGATACGGCGGGCTTCCCCAAGGATACTTACTACATTTACAAGTCCATGTGGGTGCCCTTCGAGAAGGAGCCCTTCGTCCACGTGTTCCCCTACTGGGATTTTAATCCCGGCCAGACCGTGGATGTGCGCATTGCCAGCAACGCCCCCGAGGTAGAGCTTTTTGTAAACGGCGTTTCTCAGGGAAGAGTGCAGCTGGATCATGCCCATGGAAAAAAGCTGTTGGCGGATTATTCCGTGGTTTACGAACCCGGTGAGATCACGGCTGTGGCCTACGGACCCGACGGCGGGGAAGCAGCCCGGGAGAGCAGGCACAGTTTCGGTGAGCCCGCCCGGATCGTTTTGGAGCGCTTTGGTGATACCATGGGTGTCATGGGCAACGGCGAGGACCTGATCTTTGTGGTGGCCACCGTGGTGGACGCAGACGGATATCCCGTGGAAAATGCCAACAACCTCATCCATGTGAAGGTGCAGGGTGCCGGCTATCTGGCAGGACTGGACAACGGTGACTCCACCGACACGGATGAATACAAGGGCAAGGCCCGCAGGCTCTTTAACGGAAAACTCCTGATCATTGCTCGGTCGGACAATCGTCCCGGTGCACTGATCGTGGAAGCCCATTCCGACGGACTGCAGGGATTTTCCCTTCCCATGCAGGTGATGAACGAGCCTCCCAGGATCGGCAGGAGCTACGAGACCGACAGAATGTCGGATAAGCTGCCTCCCGAAAAGCGCTGGATCCGGAAGATCGAGCTTACCGCAGCGGAGCACAGCTTTACGGCGGACCGAAAGCGGATCTGCGTAAAGGCGAAGGTGCTTCCAGAGAATGCGGATTTCGTACCCGATGATCTCATCTGGAAAGTGGTGACGGATACGGGCATCGAGTCTCCCATCGGGCGGATCGCATCCCATGATGACGATTCCGCCATTGTGGAAGCTCTGGGAGACGGTTCCTTCCGTGTGCGCTGCATGACCCGCAACGGAGCCCGCACCGTGAAGGTGATCTCTCAGCTGGAGTTTACCGCGGATGGTTTAGGCCAGGCGCTTTTGGATCCTTACGGATTCGTGGCAGGCGGTATGTACAGCTACGGCGAGGGTGACCTGGGCAACGGAAATGAGCACGGCGTCTCCTCCGCAAGGGATGCACGCAGTGTCATCGGATTTGAAAATGTGAACTTCGGAGACTTCGGTTCCGACGAGATCACGCTCCCCATCTTTGAACTGGGCAGTGATCCCACACCCATCCAGATCTGGGAAGGTATCCCGGAACAGGAGGGAAGCGAGCTGTTAGCGGATGTGGTCTACCACAAGCCCAGCATCTGGAACACCTACCAGCCCGAGACCTACCGGCTGAAGCGCAGAGTGAAGGGCGTTACCACCATTTGCTTCGTTCTGCAGCAGAAGATCCACCTGAAGGGATTCTCCTTCACCCGGCCCGAGAAGGCGTTTGCGCTTCTGACGGGAGCGGACTGCGAGAGCGTTTACGGTGACAGCTTCACGAAGGCGGGCAGCGCTATCCGCGGCATCGGAAACAATGTGACCGTGGACTTCGGTGTGCTGGATTTCGGGGATGCGGGCGCAACTTCCGTGCGCATCGAGGGCAGTACTCCCAACGAGGTCAACACCATCCACCTGCTCATCGGAGAAGGGGAGGGGCAGCGCCGGGAGATCCTGGAGTTCCCGGGCGGCAGTACCTCTGCGGACTTCCCTGTCGCAGCTATTTCAGGCGCCCAGCGTATTCAGCTCGTGTTCCTGCCCGGCAGCAACTTCAATCTTGAGTCCATTCAGTTTAGCAAGGCAGAATAAAGTGTAGATGTATTGAAAAGACGGTAGAGTGATCTGCCGTCTTTCTTTTGCAAAAGGGAATCCGGCCGGCGGCTCGGATTGTCCCACGGCGAATGAGCTCGAACACTAACCTCGCCACCGCTCATGCCAATTCGAGCCTTGCAGGGCTGAACTCGCTACGCTCAAACAGTCGCCCTGCTGCGGCTGCGCATTTCGCGCCGCTCGCTAAGTGTCGACTCAAATTTTCGCCTTAGGGACAGATCCGCCCGCCGGCCCCGGTACCATTTTTTTGAAATCTATGTTGACAAGTGAAAGTGTTGTCCATATAATGAACATATGAACAGTTATTCATATGTTCAAAACGAACATACCACATAGAAGCCCACAGCTTCGGAAAGAAGGGGAATATGAAGAAAACTTACAACATCGAAGTAGATTGTGCAGCATGTGCTCAGAAGATGGAAGATGCAGCCAACACCGTGGCCGGCGTCATCGAGGCAACCGTCAGCTTCATGACCCAGAAGATGAAAGTCGTCTTTGAAGAAGGCGCAGATCCCGCACAGGTTATGCCCGAAGTTCTGAAGGCATGCAAGGTCGTTGAGGACGACTGCGACATTGAGCTTGAATAAGCCCAATGGGCTTATTCATTTTAAATGCCGACAATAGAGCGCGAAGCGGTCTATTGTATTGAGCTTGAATAAGCCCAATGGGCTTATTCATTTTAAATGCCGACAATAGAGCGCAAAGCGGTCTATTGTATTGAGCTTGATTGATAACGGGAAAGATACCCAATGAACAAGAAGCAGAAGACAACCCTATATCGGATCCTCATCTCGGCAGCTCTCCTCATTGCTCTGGCGGTGACGGAGCGCCTCGTGGAGCTCCCCACACTCCTCCTCTTTGCCCTGTACCTGATCCCCTATTTTGTCATCGGGTACGATATCCTGCGGAAGGCAGTGAAGGGTATCGCAAAGCGCCAGGTCTTCGATGAGAATTTCCTCATGGCCGTGGCCACCGTGGGTGCTATCCTCCTGGGCCTCTTTACCAACGGACAGGAAGGCGGATTTGAGGAAGGCGTGGCTGTCATGCTCTTTTACCAGATCGGTGAGCTCTTCCAAAGCGTGGCCGTGGGCAAGAGCAGACGCAACATCACCGCTCTCATGGACATTCGCCCCGACTATGCCAACCTGGTAGGAGAGGACGGCGAGATCTCCAAAGAGGATCCCGATGATGTGGAGATCGGATCCCTCATCCTGGTATCCCCCGGAGAGAAGGTTCCTATCGACGGCATCGTGGAAGAGGGTACATCCACTCTGAACACTGCCGCACTTACCGGCGAGAGTCTTCCCAGAGAGATCGGCGAGGGCGAGGAGATCATCAGCGGATGTATCAACTTAAGCGGCGTTCTTAAGATCCGTACCACCAAGGAATTCGGCGAATCCACCGTGTCTAAGATCCTGGATCTGGTGGAGAATTCCAGCATGAAAAAATCCCGCTCGGAGAATTTCATCTCCAAGTTTGCGAGAGTTTATACTCCTGCGGTTTGCTATGCCGCACTGGCCCTGGCGGTGCTGCCTCCCGTGGTACTGCTGCTGGCAGGATATGATCCCAGGTTTTCTACCTGGATCATCCGTGCCCTTACCTTCCTGGTCATCAGTTGCCCCTGCGCATTGGTCATTTCCATCCCCTTAAGCTTTTTCGCAGGCATCGGAGCGGCATCCTCCAACGGCATCCTGGTGAAGGGTTCCAATTACCTGGAAGCCCTCTCCGAGACGGGCATTGCCGTGTTTGACAAAACAGGTACCCTGACGGAAGGCGTATTCCGCGTGACCGATATCTGCCCCGCCGAAGGCATCGATGGGGCGGATCTTCTGGAGATCGCGGCACTGGCGGAGAGTTATTCTTCCCATCCCATCAGCAAATCCCTGAAGGAAGCTCTGACGGAGCAAAACCCTGATGCGGACCTTTCCCCGGCCCGTACCACCGACGTGGAAGAGATCGCGGGACACGGCCTGAAGGCAAATGTGGACGGACGGAAAGTGGCCGTGGGTAACGCCAAACTCATGAAGCTCCTGGATTTGACCGTACCGACGCCGGAGAAGGCCGGCACCACCGTCTATGTGGCGGAGGGCGGAAAATACATCGGTCACATCCTCATTGCGGACGTGGAAAAACAGGGCGCCGCTGAGGCGCTGAAGCTTCTGAAAAAAAGCGGCATTCGTAAGAACGTCATGCTTACCGGCGACAACGAAGCCGTGGCAAAGTCCGTGGCAGAGCGCCTGGGCCTGGACGAATACCGGGCACAGCTTCTGCCGGGTGATAAGGTGGATGAGATCGAACGATTGCTGGCATCCAAGAATCCCAAGGAAAAACTGGTCTTCGTGGGAGACGGCATCAACGATGCTCCCGTCCTGTCCAGAGCGGATATCGGCATCGCCATGGGAGCTATGGGTTCCGATGCTGCCATTGAGGCTGCGGATGTGGTGCTGATGGACGACGATCCCCGCAGGATTGCCCTGGCTATGCAGATCTCCCGGAAGTGCCTCAGGATCGTTCACGAGAATATCTGGTTTGCGCTGGGAGTGAAGGGCATCTGCCTCATTCTGGGCGCTTTGGGCATCGCCAATATGTGGGTGGCGGTGTTTGCAGATGTGGGCGTCATGGTCATCGCCGTGCTGAACGCGGTGCGATGCCTGTCCGTAAAGAAATAAAAATAGCAAAAATGTCCAGTTTCTGCGGTGGGATCCGATGGGTTCCACCGCATTTTATTGTCCCAAACTTTTGCTATCGATTCACTGCAAAATATGTGGTAAAGTAAGATACGGAAAAATATTCCCTCGGGAGGGTAAAGATAACATGAGCAAGAAGAAGATCGTAGTAAGCCTTGGACACGAAGCGCTGGGTATCACCACCAACGCACAGAAGGATGCGGTCCGTGTGACTGCAGCGGCACTGGCGGATCTGGTGGAGGCAGGATATCAGCTGACCATCACTCACAGCAACGGTCCCCAGGTCAGCATGATCCACAAGGCAATGACCGAGCTTCACAGAGTATATATTGATTACACCCCCGCGCCCATGTGCGTATGTTCCGCCATGAGCCAGGGTTATGTGGGATACGACCTGCAGAACTCCCTGCGGAGCGAGCTTCTTTCCAGAGGAAATTCCACTCCCGTGAGCACCATTCTTACCCAGGTTTCCGTGGATCCTTACGATGAGGCATTCTATGAGCCTACCAAGGTCATCGGCCGCTTTATGAGCCCCGAAGACGCAGAGATGGAGACCAAGAAGGGCAATTATGTGAAAGAATTCCCCGGCCAGGGCTACCGCCGTGTGGTGGCAGCGCCCAAACCGCTGGATATCATTGAGATTGATGCCATTCGTCTGCTGGCGGACGCCGATCAGGCAGTCATTGCCTGCGGAGGCGGCGGCATCCCCGTTATCGAACAGAAAGCACAGCTCAAAGGAGCTTCCGCCGTTATCGAGAAGGACGCCATTGCAGGGCTCCTGGCGGCAAAACTTTCCTCCGACGAGCTGTTGATCCTTACCGGTGTGGACCATGTGTTCCTGCATTTCGGAACTCCCGAACAGACGCCCATCGAGTCCATGACCGTGGCACAGGCGAAAGAGTATATCGCCCAGGGCCAGTTTGAAGAGGGTACCATGCTTCCCAAGATTGAAGCAGCCATCCGTTACCTGGAAGAGGTTCCCGATGGATGTGTGCGTATCGCATCCATCCGCGATGCCGCAGGTGCCATGAAGGGCAAAACCGGCACCGTCATCACGGCCTAGGTACGAGGTGGAGTCCATGAAGCTTTCTTTGTCCGCCCCTTCCCCGGAATACCGGCTGGAGGGAGACAGGCTCTGCCTGCGCCCCATCACGGAAGAGGATATCGATGAGGTCCTCTCCTGGCGGAATGCGCCGCAGACCGTACAGAATTTCTATTATCGCAAGCCCATCACCCGGCAGGAGCAGGAGAACTGGATCCGCACGAAGGTCGCATCCGGACAGGTGCACCAGTTTGTCGTGTTTCTGAAGGAGACAGGGCAGGATATCGGCTGTGTGTATCTCCAGCATTTTGAGCCGGAGATCCGCTGTGCCGAGTCCGGCGTATTCTTTGATCCGGAGGCTCCTGCGGGACAGGGGTACGGCACGGAAGCCGTGAAACTCCTGAACTTCGGTTATGCCTTCGGCGTTTTGGGACTGCATCAGACCATCGCCAGAGTCCAGAGTCACAACATTGCCAGCCGCAAGCTCCACGAGCGTGCGGGATTTCTCGAGGAATGCACCATAGAGCATGATGCCTTTCTGGATGGCGCATGGGTGGATACGGTGCAGTTCAGACTCTATGTGCCGCAGCTGGAGATTCCCTGCGTTCCGACATCCGAGAGCGGAGAGGACGCAGCTTATGCCGCAGTGCTTCGCGCCGGCGTCACCGTTCCTGGTTCCAAGAGTATCACCAACAGAGCCCTTTTGATGGCTATGCTGGCGGATGGGGAATCGGAACTTTCCGGTGTTCTTTTTTCCGACGATTCCAGACATTTCCTGCAATGCGCAACGGATCTGGGCTTTGATGTCAGCATCGACGAAGGAGCCCGGAAGGTGACTTTGCGCGGCCTGGGCGGAGCGCTTCCCAGGGAGGAAGCTTCCCTGAACGTGGGAAGCGCAGGTACTGCGGCCAGGTTCCTTACCGCCGTTCTGGGAGTCAGCGAAGGAACCTTTCATCTGGATGCTTCCGAGCAGATGCGTCGTCGTCCCATGGCGCCCCTGATCCGTACCCTGCGGGATCTGGGATGTGACATCACCTGCGAAGGGGAAGAAGACCATTTTCCCTTTACCATTCACGGCAAAGGGTGTGATACATGCGATCTGGAGATCGAGATCGGCCAGAGCAGCCAGTTTCTCAGTGGTCTGCTCATGAGTGCGCCCCTCATCGGACCGGAGATCGTGACCGATCCCGGCGAGGGCGTGAGGATCCGTGCTTTGGGATCCCACGGCGGCGCCTACATCCGCATCACCCGGGAGATGATGCGCAGTTTCGGTGTGGAGACCGAAAGCGAGACGGGTGCGGAGGGAGAAACCTTTGTGATCCCCTTCGGACAGCAGTATCGAGCTATCCGCTACGCCATTGAACCGGACATGTCTGCGGCGGCATATTTTTATGCCATGTGCCCGCTGCTCCGGACCCCTGTGCTGGTGCGGGGCATTCACTTTGATTCGCTGCAGGGGGATATTGCGTTCCTGCGGATCCTGGAACAGATGGGATGCAAAGCGGAAGATACGGCGGAGGGAATCTGCCTGATGCCACCGGAAGGCGCGCTGAAGGGCATTTCCGTCGATATGAGTGCCTGCTCGGATCAGGCCATTACCCTGGCGGCCATTGCGCCCTTTGCGGAGGGACCTACCGAGATCACGGGCATCGGCCATATCCGCCTCCAGGAAAGCGACCGCCTTCACGGCATCGCACAGGCGCATGCGAGCCTGGGGATCCGTACCGAAGAAGGGGAGGATCGGATCCTGATCCATCCCGGAGAGCCTCACGCCGGCGTGGTGGATACGCTGGAGGATCACCGTATGGCCATGGGATTTTCCCTGGTGGGATTGCGGGTGCCGGGAGTCGTTATCGACAACCCGTATTGCTGCCGGAAGACCTACGAAAATTATTTTTCGGACCTGTCAAAAATCTTTGAGAATTGAGTGTTTAGTGATATAATTTTTTAAAGTATGTTTTTGTATCAAGGGGTATCATGAAGCATTTTTTTGAAACTATCAGAAAGCTCCTCCAAGGGGAGATCGTGATGACGCAACAGGAGCGTACGGAAGCGCTCTCTATTGCGGTCATTGGGGTGCATCTGATCTTTATCTGGCTGTTCGCCATGGTAGGCGTATGGCCTTTGATCCTGTATAACATTTTCGTTGTTTCTTACTATCTCTGGGTTTATCGGCTGGTGCACGGAGGCGAAGTGAGGAAGGGATATCTTCTTACCTTCGGCGAGATCACGCTGCAGTCCGTCCTGACGGGGTGTCTCATCGGGTTCGACAGCGGATTTTTCCTTTACGTGCTGGCCATCGTTCCCATGTTCCACTATCTTCCCACGGTAAATGACAAGAGCACCAAGAAAATGGGACATCACGTTCCCTTTATCCTGGATGTGGCTGCCATGCTGGTCAGCATCGGCACCTACATCGGTACCCGTTTTATCAGGAAGATTCCTTTTGATGTGATCGGTGCGGATGCCCATGTGATCTTCCTGGTGAACCTGATCTTTTCCTTCGCACTGCTGGCCATCATGTCCTTCTTCTTCGTGATGGACGGCCAGGTAGCCATGAAGGAGCTGAACCAGGAGAACGAGGAGCTGGAGCACACTTCCAGCGTGGATCCTCTCACGGGACTGAAGAACCGCCGCAGCATGGAGGTTTCTCTGGAAAATGCCATGGCCATGGCGAAGTCCAAGGGCAGACTTTTCAGCCTGATCATGGGAGACATCGACAACTTCAAGCGCATCAACGACACCTACGGCCACGATTGCGGCGACCAGGCCCTGACCTCCGTCTCCGAGATCTTCCAGGCCAGTGTCCGTGACAATGATATCGTCAGCCGCTGGGGCGGCGAGGAGTTCCTGGTGCTGATCATCGGCAATCAGGCGGATGCCGTTGCGGTGGCAGAGCGCATGCGTTCTCACATCGAAGCGCAGGTGCTGGAGTACCAGGGCCAGGAAATCAGGTTCACCATGACCTTCGGCGTCTCTACCTACGTTCCAGGCTACAATCTCAGCAAGCTCATCAAGATGGCGGACGAGAACCTCTACAAGGGCAAAACGACCGGCAAGAACAAGGTCGTTTACAAATAACCAATCCCAAACAACAAACACATCAAACATTTACAGGAGGGGAAACCAATGTATTATATCGGCATTGATCTGGGAACCTCGGCAGTCAAGCTCCTGCTGATGGATTCCGAAGGCAAGATCGTCAACATGGTATCGAAGGAGTATCCGCTGTCCTTCCCGCAGCCCGGCTGGTCCGAGCAGAACCCCATCGACTGGTATGAGCAGTCCGTGGCAGGTATGAAAGAGCTGCTTCAGGGTCAGGATGCATCTAAGGTGGCCGGCATCAGCTTCGGCGGACAGATGCACGGGCTGGTGATCCTGGATGAGCAGGACAATGTGATCCGTCCCGCTATTCTTTGGAATGACGGCCGTACCGGTGAGGAGACCGATTACCTGAACAATGAGATCGGTCGCGAGAAGCTGTCTCAGTACACCGCCAACATCGCATTCCCCGGATTTACCGCACCCAAGATCCTCTGGGTAAAGAAACATGAGCCCGAGAATTTCGCCAAGATCGCAAAGATCATGCTGCCCAAGGATTACCTGGCATATCGTCTCTCCGGCGTACATTGCACCGACGTTTCCGACGCATCCGGCATGCTGCTCTTCGATGTGAAGAACCGCACCTGGTCCAGGGAAATGTGCGAGATCTGTGATGTGAAGCCCGAGTGGCTGGCAAAGGTTTACGAGAGCTACGAGAAGGTGGGCACCGTTCTTCCTTCCGTTGCAAAAGAGCTGGGCATCCCCGAGACCACCATCGTGGCAGCAGGCGCAGGCGACAATGCAGCAGCAGCCGTGGGAACCGGTACCGTGGGCGACGGCGCCTGCAACATTTCCCTGGGCACCAGCGGCACCGTATTTATCTCTTCCAAGAGCTTCGGCGTGGACAAGTACAATGCCCTGCATTCCTTTGATCACGCAGACGGCACCTATCACCTCATGGGGTGCATGCTCAGCGCAGCTTCCTGCAATAAGTGGTGGATGGACGAGATCATCGGCACCAAGGAATATGCAAAGGAGCAGGAAAACATCACCGCCCTGGGCGAGAACCATGTTTACTTCCTGCCTTACCTCATGGGAGAGCGTTCTCCTCACAATAACCCCAACGCAAGAGGTACCTTTATCGGCATGACCATGGACAACACCAGAGCCGATATGACTCAGGCCGTTTTGGAAGGCGTTGCTTTCGGCCTCAGAGATTCCATCGAAGTGGCCAGATCCCTGGGTGTGGCACCCGACCGTACCAAGATCTGCGGCGGCGGAGCAAAGTCTCCCCTGTGGCAGAAGATCATCGCCAATGTCATGAACATGAAGGTGGACATCCTGGAAGTGGAGGAAGGTCCTTCTCTCGGCGGTGCAATGCTGGCAGCGGTTGCCGCAGGCGAGTATGCTTCCGTGGAGGAGATTGCAGCCAAGGTGGTCCGCGTGAAGAAGACCGTGGAGCCCGATCCCGAGCTGGTGGCAAAGTATGAGAAGCGTTATCAGGTGTTCAAGCAGCTCTATCCTGCATGTAAGCCACTCTATGAGTTAATGTAATAAGATCCTGCGAGTTTTTGGCTAGGATGACGCGAAAGCGAATGTTACACTTTGTGCGGAAGCCTTGAATAGGGCTTCAAAATAAATTGAAAAATTGGGAAAGTATGGAGGAAATGAAATGATTAATCTGCCGAAAGTAAAAATCGGTATCGTGGCAGTCAGCCGCGATTGTTTCCCGGAGAGCCTCTCCGTCAACAGACGTAAGGCCCTGGTAAAGGCTTACGCCGACAAGTATGATGCAGCGGACATCTACGAGTGCCCCATCTGCATCGTTGAGAGCGAGATCCACATGGTTCAGGCTCTGGAGGATGTGAAGAAGGCCGGATGCGAAGCTCTGTGCGTATACCTGGGCAACTTCGGTCCCGAGATCTCCGAGACCCTGCTTGCTAAGCACTTCGAAGGCCCCAAGATGTTCTGTGCTGCAGCAGAGGAGAGCCAGAACGATCTGCAGGATGGCCGCGGCGACGCATACTGCGGAATGCTGAACGCTTCCTACAACCTGAAGTTGCGCAGCGTTAAGGCTTACATCCCCGAGTATCCCGTCGGTAATGCAGAGGAGTGTGCGGACATGATCCACGACTTCCTGCCTATCGCAAACGCTGTTTACGGTCTGAACAACCTGAAGATCATTTCCTTCGGTCCCAGACCTCTGAATTTCCTTGCCTGCAACGCACCCATCCAGCAGCTGTACAACCTGGGCGTTGAGATCGAGGAGAATTCCGAGCTCGACCTGTTCGAGTCCTTCAACAAGCATGCAAATGACGAGCGCATTCCCGCTAAGGTGAAGGAGATGGAGGAAGAGCTGGGCGTCGGTAACAAGAAACCCGAGGTTCTGCCTAAGCTGGCTCAGTATGAGCTGACCCTGCTTGACTGGGTTGAGGCTCACAGAGGCTATCGTAAGTATGTTGCCATCGCCGGCAAGTGCTGGCCCGCATTCCAGACTCAGTTCGGCTTCGTTCCCTGCTACGTGAACAGCCGTCTCACCGGAAACGGCATCCCCGTATCCTGTGAGGTTGATATCTACGGATGTCTGTCCGAGTTCGTAGGCACCGTTGTCAGCCGTGACGCTGTCACTCTGCTGGACATCAACAACTCCGTGCCTCATGATATGTATGATGAGTCCATCAAGGGCAAGTTCCCTTATGAGTTCACCGACACCTTCATGGGCTTCCACTGCGGAAACACCTGCTCCAGCAAGATGAGCTCCTGCAGCATGAAGTACCAGAAGATCATGGCAAGAAACCTTCCCATCGAGGTTACCAACGGAACCCTGGAGGGCGACATCGCTCCCGGCGACATCACCTTCTTCCGTCTGCAGTCCACTGCTGATTGCAAGCTTCGCGCTTACATCGCACAGGGCGAGATCCTTCCCGTTGCTACCAAGTCCTTCGGTGGAATCGGTGTCTTCGCTATCCACGAGATGGGCCGCTTCTATCGCCACGTGCTCCTGGAGAAGAACTATCCTCACCACGGCGCCGTTGCATTCGGCCACTTCGGCAAGGCACTCTATGAAGTATTCAAGTATGTGGGCGTTCCCATCGAGGATCTGAACTACAACCAGCCCAAGAGCCTGCCTTATCCTACCGAGAATCCTTTCGCATAAAAAACTCTTTCTTTCTGGCAAAAGTATGATATTATAAACAAGGCCTGCGCATTGTCCTGCAAAAGGTACGATGCGCAGGTCTTTTGTATATATATATTTATGTTTTTTAGGAGGAAACAGAAAGAATGGGAGAAGCAAAAACAAACCTGATCGAGCTAAAGCATATCATCAAGCAGTTTGATGATAATGGGTTTGTTGCAGTGGATGATTTTAACCTGGAGATCGCCCCCGGGGAGTTCGTTACGTTCCTGGGCCCCTCCGGCTGCGGTAAGACCACCACACTGCGCATGATCGCAGGATTTGACCTGCCCACATCCGGGGAGATCCTGCTGGACGGTAAGGACATTTCACAGCTGCCGCCGAATAAACGACCGATCAATACGGTCTTTCAGCGTTATGCGTTGTTCCCCCATATGAATATCTATGACAATATCGCCTTCGGCTTAAAGCTCCAGAAGATGCCTCAGGACAAGATCCGTCAGAAGGTGCAGCATGTCCTGGAGATGGTGGACCTGGAGGGATTTGAGGACCGTAAGGTCAGCACCCTGTCCGGCGGTCAGCAGCAGCGTATCGCCATTGCGAGAGCACTGGTGAACGAGCCCAGGATCCTGCTTCTGGACGAGCCTCTGGGCGCACTGGATCTGAAGATGCGCAAGGAGATGCAGCTGGAGCTGAAGAGCATGCACCAGCGTCTGGGCATCACCTTTATCTACGTGACCCATGATCAGGAGGAGGCTCTGACCATGTCCGACAAGATCGTGGTCATGAGCGAAGGCAAGATCCAGCAGATCGGCACTCCCGAGGATATTTACAATGAGCCGAAAAATGCTTTCGTTGCCGACTTTATCGGCGAGAGCAACATCTTCGGCGGCATCATGACCGGAAAATGCAAGGTTCGCTTCTGCGGCGGAGAATTCACCTGTGTGGATGACGTGGAGGAGGGAACTCTGGTAGACGTGGTCGTGCGTCCCGAGGATGTGATCCTCACCCCTCCCGGCAAGGGCGTCATCGACGGAGTGGTCACCGGTGTGATCTTCAAGGGTATCCACTATGAGATCACCGTGGAGTCCGGCAAGAACGAGATGGTGATCCAGTCCACGAAGACTCCCGCAGTGGGAGAGAAGGTAGGCATGACGCTGGATCCCGACGGCATCCATATCATGATCGCAGAGGACCATACCACCCGCTTTACCGCGGTGGCGGACAGCGAGTACAACCTGACCTTCAACGACGAGACCATTCACTGCGACCTGACGAAGCTTATTCCCGGTTCCCGTATGCAGAACGGTCAGCTCATCAACAATGCGGGTGAGGTGGTGGATCCCGAGCGCATCCGCGTAGAGGTTTCCATCAAGCCCGGCGACATTGAGATGAGTGATGACGAGGAAGCAGGTCTTATCAGCGGAAGGATCATCAACCTGATCTACAAGGGCGACCACTACAGCTACGTGGTCCGTACCGATGAAGAGCATGACCTCATCGTGGACGATGAGTACCTGTGGAACATGGGCGACCGTGTCGGCCTGATCCTGCCCGAAGAAAAAATGAATTTCTCACTGAAGAAATAAGGAGGAGCCATGAAAATTTCCAGAAAGACACTGGGAATCCCCTACGGGCTCTTCCTGGTACTCTTTGTCATAGCCCCTCTGGTGGTGATCGCGTATTTTGCCTTCACCGACGGAACGGGTCACCTTACCTTAGGGAATTTTGTCGGTTTTTTCTCGGATCCCAATACCATGGGAACCTTGCTGTACAGCCTGGTGCTGGCTTTTGTCACCACGCTGGTATGCCTGTTCATCGCCTATCCCGTGGCGTATGTGCTGGCTCGCAGCAAGTGGAAGAGAAAGAGCATTCTTCTTTTGATCTTTGTGATGCCCATGTGGATCAATTTTACCCTGCGCATCACCGCACTGAAGGAGATCCTGACCCTCATCGAGGGAAACCTGGCATTCCATCCCTTCCTGAATACCGTCATCGGCATGACCTACGATTTTCTGCCCTTCATGATCCTGCCGATCTACAATACCCTGGAGCGTCTGGATGAGAGCCTCCTGGAGGCAGCTTCCGATCTGGGAGCAGATTCCGTACAGGCTTTCCTTCGTGTGACCTTGCCACTTTCCACACCCGGCATCGTCAGCGGTGTTTCCATGGTATTCCTTCCCGCCATGACCAACTATGTGGTGCTGGATATGCTCTACAACAGTACCTACATCATGGGAAGCCTCATCGGCAGCTACTTCTCCGCGTACGACTGGAACGGCGGTTCCATGATCGCGCTCCTGCTGCTGGTCATCATCTGTATCTTTACCTTCCTCACCGGCGCCGATGAATCCGCCGGCAAGGAGAGAGGGGGTGCACTGCTGTGAAAAAGAAATCCATGATCCCGGGCATCATTATCATCGCCCTGGTGCTGTTCTTCATCTATGCACCCATTTTGATCCTGGCGGTCTACAGCTTTACGGATGCTGCCAATATCGGTGCCGCAGGTTCCTTTAGCCTTGAGAATTACGCAAAGCTCTTCACCACCGAAGAGCTCCGCTCCATGATCATTGGAACCCTGGCTCTGGCTGTAGGCTCTTCCGTGCTGTCCACCCTTCTGGGAACCACGGGTGCCATCGGCATGTTCTATTCTCACAAGGTCCTGCAAAAGTCCGCCCGCACCGTGAACCAGATCCCTGTGGTAAATGCGGACGTGGTTACCGGCTTTTCCATCTGCATCCTGCTGGTGGTGTTTTTCGGCATGTCCAAGGATACCTTCCTGCCTCTGGTGATCGGTCACATGACCCTCACCACGCCCTTTGTGTATCTCTCCGTGCTGCCCAAGCTCCAGCAGATGGATCCCGCCCTCTATGAGGCGGCGCTGGATCTGGGTGCTTCCCCTTCCTACGCACTGCGGAAAGTGGTCCTGCCCGAGATCCTGCCCGGCGTGCTTTCCGGTTTTGCACTGGCCATCACTTTGAGCCTGGACGATTATTTTGTGGCGACCTACACCAAGCCCGCCACTTTTGATACCATCAGTACCTATGTGGTGAATGCCACCAAGGGCTCCCAGACCCAGATCAAGACGGCTCTCTGGGCGCTGTCTACGGTGATCTTTGCTCTGGTGCTGCTGTTCGCTCTTTTCCAGAATGCGAGAAAGAACAGAAATAACGCAAGGAAGGAGGAGCAGGCGGCATGAGAAAAATGACCCTGAAAAACCTGTCTCTCTTCCTGGCGCTGACCTTGGGAGCTACCTCTGCCGGCGCATTTTTCTCCGGAGAAAATGCGAAGGAAGCGCAGGCTGCTTCCGAGAAGCCCATTGTCCTTCGGGTGTGCAACTGGGAGGAGTATATGGACCTTGGGGAGTGGGATCCCGAGGAGGAGACCATCGATCTGGAGTCCGGCGATATTCTGGGCGAGAATGCCCTGTATGAGGATTTTGAGGAGTACTACCTGGAGACCTTCGGCCGGGAAGTGATCGTGGAGTACAGCTGCTTCGGTACCAACGAGGAGCTTTACAACATGCTGACCCTGGGCGATGTGTACGACCTTGTATGCCCCTCTGATTACATGCTCATGAAGCTGATGACGGAAAATAAGCTTCAGGCATTTTCCGACGAATTTTTCGATGAGGAGAACCCGTACAATTACTACGTGCGGAACCTGTCTCCCTTCATCCGCGATACCTTTGAGAACCACCAGATCGGGGGAGAACCCTGGAGCAGATACGCCGCAGGCTATATGTGGGGCGTTACGGGCATTCTCTACAATCCCGAGGAGGTGGATGCGGAGGATGTGCAGACCTGGGGGATCCTGAACAATCCCGAGTATTTCAGACAGGTCACCATCAAGGACAATGTCCGTGATTCCTATTTTGCGGCTCTGGGTGCCCTGCGCAGCAGCGAGCTGACTGATCCTGCATTTACCGGAGCCGAGAACTACGGAGAGGCCCTGGAGGAGCTGATGAACGATACCTCTGAGGAAACCGTGGCACAGGTGCAGGAATACCTGCAGAGCGTGAAGGACAATGTCTATTCCTTTGAGACCGACAGTGGTAAGGCGGACATGATCACCGGCAAGGTGCTGGCCAATTACCAGTGGTCCGGAGATGCGGTCTATGCCATGGATCAGGCCGAGGAGGACGATTTTTACCTGAATTTTGCGGTGCCCGACGAGGTGACCAACCTGTGGTTTGACGGCTGGTGCATGCTGAAGAAGGGCATCGAGGAAGATCCCGAGAAGCAGCAGGTTGCGGAGGCCTTTGTAAATTTCCTTTCCAGACCCGACAATGCGGTCCGGAACATGTATTACATCGGCTATACTTCCGTGATCTCCGGCGGCGAGGACGGGGACCAGGTCTTTGAGTATCTGGACTGGAACTACGGCGCAGAGGAGGACGAGGAAGATACCGTCGCGTACAATGTAGGGTATTTCTTCGATCCCGAGGGAGCTCCTGAGGACTACACCCTCATCGTGCCCGAAGAATCCTTGCAACGGCAGCTTTTCGCACAGTACCCGCCGGAGGATGTGATCCGTCGCGGCGCCCTAATGCGGTTTTTTGACGGTGCTTCCAACGCGCAGATCAACCGGATGTGGATCAATGTGCGCTGCTACAACATCAACAACGTACCCTTCGCCCTTCGTGTGATCCTGGTGCTGATCATCTGCTCCGCCATGGTGGTGCCCATGATCCGCAAGCACAAAAAGGGCTGATGTGTTTCTCGTATGAGGAAAAATAAAAATGGGTGATTACAGAGCATTGCTTCAGCATCTGCTGGATGAGGATATCGCAAAGGGCGAATCCGCAGGGGATTCCCTGCTGGTATTTCACCGCGGGGAGGAGATCCTGTACCTGGAGGCCGGTAAGGCGGATAGGGAGAAGGATATCCCCATGCGCAGGGATACCATCATCCGTTTGTATTCCATGACCAAGCCCATCACTGCCGCAGCGCTTATGATCCTCTTTGAGCGCGGACAGATCGGGCTCCTGGACCCCGTGTCCAGATACCTTCCGGAATACGCTGACCTCCGGACCTATGCGGAGGGTGACACCCCCGTTCCCCCGGAGCGCCCCATCACCATCACCGACCTTCTGAATATGACCTCCGGGATCCCTTACCCAGAGAACTGGGAGGGCTGCACCCGCAGTGGCCGGGAGATGGACGCGCTTTTTGCCCGGCTCCTGCAGCAGGTACGGGAGGGCAAGGGGCCTTCCACCAGAGAGTGGGTGCGGGAGATCAGTGCGGTTCCCACCGTTTTCCAGCCCGGTACCCGCTGGCTCTACGGCCAAAGTGCGGATATCCTGGGTGCCGTCATCGAGGTCGTCTCCGGTATGCGTTTCGGAGAGTTTTTAAAACGGGAAATCTTTGATCCGCTGCAGATGGCCGACACGGCTTTCTGGGTGCCGGAGGAGAAGCGGGACCGCTTTGCCATGAGCTATGAGTTTTGGGGCGACGGGCAGCTCCATGCTGCGGACGATACCCATCTGGGAGAGTGGTACCTCTCCGAGCCTTCTTTTGAATCCGGCGGTGCGGGACTGGTGTCCACCATCGATGACTACAGCCGTTTTGCGAGGATGCTGGCCGGTGGCGGCACTTTCGAGGGACGAAGGATCCTGGGCGGTGCCACGGTGCGCTTTATGACGCAGAACCGTCTGGATGAAGTGCAGCGCGCTCCCTTAAACTGGGGAAACAATATGGGCTACGGCTACGGAAACCTCATGCGGGTCCTTCTGGATCCGGGCAAGGCAGGAATCCCGGTGGCGCCCGGAGAGTACGGCTGGGACGGCTGGACCGGCAATTACGTTTCCATTGATCCCGAGGAAGATCTGGTGTTCCTGTACTTTACGCAGCTGCGGGGCGCCTGGAAGATTGACCTGATGCGGGCGCTGAAGGCTGTGGTCTACGCACATCTGGATGACAAATAGTTTTATTTGTGTTAGGATGAAAAAGTAATAGAACCGAAGTCGCAAGGAACGGAGGGATAGCTTATGTTTGTGGTTTTGGGCGGCGGCCTTTTGATCATCATCATTGCAGTAGTAGTTTCCGTGGTTTCTTCTGTGGTTTCCGCAGTTGCGGCCGAGGTGGATGACGAGGGAGAGGATTAACTTTCGTCAATTTTTTCTCAGTATTTATGGGGCTTCCCGCTATGGGGAGCCTTTTTCTTTGTGCAATTTTTCGTGAATGTGACGAAAAGGATTTTTTTGAAAAAAAGTTCTTGACCGCAGATCACCTGCGTGATAAATTGACAATCACATCAGCGAGCTCCATCGGAGCTTCGCCGTTTCATCTTTCGGCGGTTCAGCCGAAGATACCCATTTTACGAATGTTTTGACGCATTTACTGTTGTATCTTCATGCGCTTTTTTGGCGTGCCCGCAAACGGGGAGGTCTGTTTTTGCGCCTTCTGCGCATGGAGGAATGCCGGGAAGCTCTGTGGCTTTCGGGCACTTTAGGAGGTAACTATGGAAAAAGCAATAACCGCATATCCGGAAAAGCCGGTGACGGTCCGGGGCCAGGTGCCCGCAGGAGACACCGGCGCAGTGCAGGAGGGGACGCTTCTGGAACGCCTGGTGGGAGACTACATCACCCAAAAGCAGAGCCAGCTCCTGCAACTGAAGAAAGGTCAGCTGGGCAGGGAGGAGTTCCTGCAGGGCGCAGGGGACCATATCCGCCTGAGCTACGGTCTGAAACCGAAACAGCAAAAACAGCTCCTGGAGGAATTCGAACAATATATCTTCGGGTATTCCAGGCTGTCGGCCCTCATTGACGATCCGGAGGTTTCGGACATCCGGGTGGTGGGATTTGACAGCATCCGGGTGAAAAAGAAGGGACGAAGGATGGACGCCGGGGTGAGTTTTTCCTCGGAGCGGGAGTACCGGCAGTTCATCGATTACATCGCCACCCGCAATCAGGTCAGCATTTCCAACCTGAACGCCATACAGCGTTTTACGGATACGGAATCGCATCCCGCCTTCATCCTGCGTTTTACCCTGTCCATGCCCATCGTAAACACCTACACCCAGCCTTATCTGTGTATCCGGAAGGTGCCGAAGGACTTTCCCGGGATGCTGCCGCTGGTGGAGGCGGGGATGCTGGACCGGGAGACGGCGGAGCTCCTCATCAGCAGATTTCGCAGTGGATCCACTCTGATCTGCGGGGGCAATTCCTCCGGGAAGACCACCCTTTTAAATGCTTTGAAGGAGACTCTGCCGGACGATATGTCCATTCTGGTGGCCCAGCAGGCCGATGAGCTCACTACCATGTTCCATCCGGACATGATGTTTCTTCACAGCATCCCCGGGACGGCGGAGAGCAAGGTCACCTACGACCTGAAAAATATCTCCATCGCCGGACTCACCATGGATGTGGATTGCTTCATCATCGGAGAGATCAAGGGAGAGGAAGCGCTGTATCTGCTGAACGCCGCCTGCACCGGTCAGATCTGCGCGGGAACGATCCACAGTTTGAGTGCAGATCGCGCAGCTGATAAATTAGTGGACTACGCCATGTATGAGAGCCGGTATTCCAGAAATGAGCTGATGCGCATGATGGACTGCTTCCGGACCCTGGTGTTCATGAAAGACTACCGCGTGGAGCAGATCTTTTTCTGCAAGGGCTGGAACGAGGAACGAAAGGAGCTGGATTATGAACGAATACTTTAAGTGGGGAGCGGTCTTCGTACTGCTGGCAGCTGGCTTCCTGTGTCTGTATCTGCGGGCATCTCTTCTGACCGCCATCTTGCGGTTTCTGCGAAGGACGAATGCGGACATGGCGGAGAAGGACCGCCGGCTCCTGCTGGAGAATCGGAAAGCGCTGCAGGAGATCGAGCGAAAAAATACGGTCTGGCTGCGGATCGGCAGGACCCTGGAGTACAGTGGCTTAAGGCGCCGTTTTCCCGGGCTTACCCCCACCAGATTTCTTGCGGGGAACCTGGTGCTTGCGGGGATCTGCATTGCGGGTGGAGGACTGCTCTTCGGCTTTCTCCCCGGGGTGGGGATTGCCGCAGGATTCCTGGCCGCAGAGGAGTTCGCCCTGATCCTGGCCAGGGCCGGAGCGCAGCGCCGCGTGGATGAGAACCTGCTGAAATTCCTGGATTTCCTCGGGAATTACAATCTGACGGGAGGCGAGCTGGCGGGGATCCTGGGGCAGATCAGCAGATACCTGGACGAGCCTCTGCGCGGCGCACTGGAAGAGTGCGAAGCGGAATGCCGTCTCACGGGAGATGTGGGAACGGCGGTGCTGGCCATGGGAGAGCGGATTGAGCATCCCCAGTTCAAGCAGTTCGTCCGGAACCTGGAAATGACCACCCGCTACAGCACGGATTTTGCACCGCTGGTGGCGGACTCCCGCCGGAGCATGCGGGATTACCTGAGCCGCGCCAGAGAGCGGAAGGGGATGCTGCGGGAAGCCCTCATCAACATGGTACTGCTGCTTCTCATGAGCGCTGTGGTGCTCATCGTAGTGGCGGGACTCATTGAAACGCCCCTGGGTGTCATGCTCACGGATCCCGTGGGAAAGCTGGGGCTGGCAGTGGTGGGAGGCATCGTGCTCATCTTCGCCGCGCAGGCGCTGTCCGTGAGCAGGTAACCGGGTACCGGAACAGGCAACGGCCGGAGGCGACAGAGAGTCGCACTGCGGGTGAAAACGGATTGGAAGGAAGGAATGGAAATGAATATGATGACAGAAATTTTGGAAGGATCCAGAAACTGGCTTCCGGGGATCAGTGCCGCACTGGCTTTCTGGCTGGTGATGCTGGCGCTGGGGAGACTTCCTCCCGGAGAGATCCTGAAAAATGTGATGGAATTCGAAGGTATGCTCCGGGATAAGGCCCGGAAGAAGCGATGGTACGACAGAACCGAAGGATGGCTCATCAAAAACGGAGCGGCATACCATCTCTGGAAAAGCATTGCACCGGATACCCTGTTGGCAATGTCCATGCTGCTGCTCCTGCTGGGGATTCCCATAGGAGTCCTGGCAGGGCCTGCCATCGGCTGGGTCGCCGGGATCTTCCTGGGAGGGCTCCTGTGGATCTACATCCCCCTGCAGAATCGCAGGGACAACGAGCGAATGTTGCCGGAGCTGGAACTGATCTACCACGCTCTGGCCATGCAGATCCGTTCCGGGATCTATGTCAGCGATGCCCTGGCAGAATGCTACTCCGGAGTAGAGACTCCCAGACTTCGGGACGGGCTCATGGAGCTGGGAGGAGACATTGTCTTAAAGAGCGATGTGTACCGGGCTCTGGACCGCTTTCAGCAGCGCTTTGACAACCGGTATATCGATTCCCTGTGCATCACCGTCTGTCAGGCCATGGAATCCGGCCAGGCGGTGGAGCTGCTGGGAGATCTGGGAGACCAGATCCGGGACATGGAAAAAGCGGTGATGGAAAAGCGGAAAGTGAGCCTGGACCGCAGCATCACATTTTACCAGCTGGGAATCCTGTCCGCGGTATTGGGCGTGGCCCTGTATTCCTGCGTCAGATACATGCTGACGGAGGCGGTGGGATTCCGATAAAACGCGGCGAAGGCTGCAAACAAACATGGCGCGAACAGCGCCGCAAAATAATACACAAGGGAATGGCGCAAGGCGCCGAAAGGAGAAAACAATGAAGAATACAGTATTGGAATGGGTATGTAAGGCAGAAGAGAAAGCGGCGGAGGCGGGGAATATGATCCGCAGAGCCGCACTGAAAAAGGAGGCGGGCCTGGACGGGATCCTGGTGACCATCGGCCTGTGCATCATCGCACTGCTGCTTTGCGTTGTGATGAAGGACAGCATGACCGGCTTCATCCAGACTCTGGTGACGGATATGACTGCAAGAGCAAAGAGCATCCTGCAGGGAGCCTTTATTGTGGCATCCCATGGGAAGGCGGTTCTATGAATGGCGGAAGAGAAATACAGGTTAGCCCTGAGCTGGGGGCTGTGGTGGTGGTATCTGGAGAGAAACAGGTTCACACCGGAAGCGGGAAAAAACGGGTTTCTCCGGGTAATATCGGAGACCTGATGACGGTGGGACTCTTCATGATCGCCATGGCAGTGCTCATGATCCGTTTCCTGGACTGTTCCGCCCTCCTGTCCTCCAAAAGCGAGGTGAGTCAACTGTGCCGGCAATACATCCTTCGAATGGAGACCTGCGGGTACCTGAGCGCAGGAGATGAGGCACAGCTCCTGCAGGAACTGGCGGAGGCGGGCGTGACGGAAGTCGATCTGTCCGGTACCACCCGCTCTGCGGTGCCTTTCGGAACCGTGATCACTCTCCGGATCCGGGGCATATTGGGAGGAGAAAATGCATTTGAAGAAGTGCGGACATCTACTGCGAAATACTAGCCCCGGTGCGGTGCAATGGGCTTATGGGATCTTTGGAATATTGTTTCTGGTGATGGTGATCTGTTTTGAACTCCAGATCGAAAGCTACCGGGCATCCTCCGACCTCATGGAGGACGCCCTGGCAGCGGGGAACCTGGCTTCCGCCGTCATCGACCTGCGGGAATACGGCAAGACCGGCATTATGCAGATCAAAGATCCTGCGGACAGTTACCGCATCTACCGGGATGCCCTGGCGGTGAACCTGGGGCTGAATGCCGCGGGAGAGGGCGGAAACGCTGCCCTGATCTCCGGCCGGGTGCAGGTGGAGAGCTACATCGTTTACAACGTATCGGATGGAACGGTAACGGAAATCCGGGTGGTGGGCGAAGGTGCCGGCACTCGCACGGGACGTCTGGGAGAGATCAGGACGCCGGAAGGGCAGATCGTCTCATCCACGGGAGTCTACAGCCGCATCTCCTATCCCGTGAAGGGATGGCTGGGGACGGAGGTTACCGCCCGAAAAGGAAATCTGGCGGAGGTGGTCCGCAATCCATGAAAGGAAGGATAGAAGTGAAAATGCAAGGAAATATGAAAGAACGAAAAGAAAGAAAGCCCTACACCCCGGGAAAGGGGAAGCGGCAGCGGATCCTGACGGGAGCGGTGGTGGCTGCCTTTGCCTCCGCCCTGGCGATCTTCGGGATCATGGTGAGCATGGAGCGAAGTGTGCTGGCCAAATACGAGAAGCGGGAGATCTACGTGGTGACAGAGCCCATCCCTCAGGGCATGATCCTGACTGAGGAGAATCTCTTCGATCATGCGGAGCTCCGTTCCGTTGACGCGGGCTGCGTGCCGGAAAGTGCACTGGCATCTGCTGAGGAAATCGACGGAATGATCTCCCGGTATCCCATCGAGGCAGGGACGCTGCTGACCAGGGGAATGTTCGTATCTCCCGAGGAAGGGATGCAGGGACTGACGGAACCCGTTCTGGTGGGCTTTAAAGCAGAGGACCTCTACCAGGTGGTGGGAGGTATCCTGCGCCCCGGGGACCGTGTGCACATCTATCAGGTGGACGAGGCCCTGGGAGAGACCACTTTGCGCTGGAGCAATCTCTTCATCGCCAATGCCTTTGATGCTTCCGGCGGGGAACTCATGGGCTCCGGCAGTGGTGGCAGCAGGTACAATATCTACCTGAGCAAGGGGGATGTGGAGGAGTTTTATATGGGAATGGATTCCAAGAATCTGCGTGTGGTGAAGATCTGTGATTAGTAATCTCGTGGTTTTCACAGGCTTCGGCTGCGTGCTTCTGTCAGCTGCTCACATGGACCGTCGCACCGCCCTGGTCTATGACCTGTACTGGTGGATCGCGCTGGCTCTGGCGGGCAGCCTCCTGTGGTGGCGGCTCCTTTCCGGAAGCCTGTCTCCATCCCCCTACGAGATCAGGATATTACTCTTGTACCTCGTGATGCAGGAGTGCATCCTGGGCAGGAGCTACGGCAAGGCGGATGCCCACTGCTTTTGCAGCTGCGGGATCCTCTTTGCCGCCCTGGGCTTCGGCCCCGAGGCCTATGTGTGTCACATGGGCCTCTCTTTTTTGGCGTTGATCTTCCGAGAGGCTCATGCCCGCAATATCCGCGCCTTCCGCCTCATTACCCCCGTTCCCTTCCTCCCCGTAATCGTCCCTGCATTTTTCGTCACGATCATTATCTTTCATGGGGGTGTTCAGTGCAGATTGTAAAAATATTAGAGGTAGATAATAACATAGGAGAGCAGAAAATGATAAACCTATGCCAAATAGAAAAACATTCTCCGGAAATGCAGACAATCATAGCAGAATATTATAATTCCGTTGATATGGAATTAAAAACATATATCCAGAATGTGATGTCCGGCTGTGATGTTTTACCAATGACTGTGGGGGTTGTCAGCGAAAGGATGGACAAGGATATACAAGCGCTAACCGGTTTGAAAACTCTTGGAAATAGAATTGTCATAGGTGCTGATGATATACGTCATATAATAAAGCGTCATGGAGTAACAGGAAAGGCTGATCATAGCATGCAGGACATTGATGACATAGCAAGGTTATGTTACGTATTGGAAAAATATGACTCTATAGAATGGGATGGAGGGGTATCCGGACACTATAAAACCAAAGATGGGAAAAAGGCTCCACAAATCATCGTGAAGAAGAGAATTGACGGAACATATTACATTATTGAGGTTGTAAGTGATTCGAGTAAAAACAGAAATGTTATATCAACGATATACTTGAAAAAGGCAAAGGATTGACGTACTATATTAGTGAAGGTTATTACGTTTCGGACGTTTGCTGGGGGCATCGTAAGATGCATTTGTCAGCTCTAACCTGTTTTTCTTTGTCATACAAACGCTCTCACCCGCAAGGGTGGGAGCGTTTCCTTTTGCGCAGGAACCACTGTTTTCACGGCCCGATTTTTCTGATAGAATAAAAGGTCGGGAAGGATGGCCCTTCCCGGCGTGGCTATTCCCGGTGCGACGGCAAGAGGAGGTGCGCATGATCACAGTTTCCTTGTGTATGATCGTAAAGAACGAAGAAGCGGTCCTGGCCAGATGTCTGGATTCCGTGGCGGATCTGGTGGACGAGATCGTGATCGTGGA
>JAEETA010000067.1 GCA_016286555.1 Lachnospiraceae bacterium
AGAGTCCGGCGAGCTGGAGTTCTGCCACAATCCTTTCTCCATGCCCAACGGTGGTTTAGAGATCCTGGAAAAGGCTGAAAAAGGCGAAGTTGATCCCTTAAGCATCACTGCTTTCCAGTACGACCTGGTCATCAACGGCTATGAATCCGCATCCGGTGCGGTTCGTAACCACGATCCCGAGATCATGGTAAAAGCCTTCTCCCTGGTCCGTCTGGGCGAAGATGCCGTAAAGGCCAAGTTCCCTGCCATGTACAATGCTTTTACCTACGGAGCTCCCCCTCATGCAGGTGCCGCTCCCGGCGTTGATCGTATGATCATGCTGCTGACCGGTGAAGAGTCCATTCGTGAAGTCATTACCTTCCCGATGAACAAGAACGCACAGGATGTTATGATGGGTGCTCCCACCACCGTCGACCAGAAACAGCTGGACGATGTACACATCCTCATCAATATGCCGCCTGAGAAAGAGTAAGCTTTTTCTCACGGCCCCTGCCTGGCGGCAGGATAAACTGTCATATAACCATTCAAAAACTCCGGGTCATCAGCCGTGCCGATGATCCGGAGCTTTTTTGTTATCATGAAAACTGTTTGAAATGGGAGTTTTATTGATTGCTCGTTTGCAAGGGATCAGTCTTCCTCATCACTCCTGTGGTGATCTTTCCACCATTTGTACAGCGAATAAACGATAAAGCCTGCACCTCCTGCCATCATGATCACTGCAAAAGCCATAAAGATTCCCGAAGGGACCTCTTTGGTAGTCAGTTCTGCTTTCATCAGCGAATATCCAAGATACATCAGATAGGCACTGACGATCACCCGAAGGACCACTCTTATGGCCTCTTTATTGTTCTGTGGATCCATCCATGCTCCCCCTTACACCGTTTCGTAACTTATGACTTACCGGTCTTGTGGTTACTTACTACATCGAATACAACCGCTGCAAGGAGAACGGCACCCTTAACCACGTACTGCCACTGATCGGACAGACCGTAGATGGACATACCCTGGTTGATAACACCTAAGAGGATCGCACCAACCATGATGCCGGGAACGGTACCGGATCCGCCGTATGCGGAAGCACCACCGATGAAGCAGGATGCGATGGCATCCATTTCGTAGGACTGACCCATGGAACCGTCTACGGAACCGATACGGGCGCCCATTAACAGACCGGACAGACCGGCTAAGAAGCTCATTAAGAAGTAAGCAACAAAGTAAACCTTTCTGGGATCGATACCGGATAACTTGGTTGCCTTCTCGTTACCGCCGACTGCATAGAAGTAACGGCCGAATACCGTGGAGGAGGTAATGAATGCAAAGATCAGGACAACCGCCAGGATCCAGATGAGCATTACGGGAACACCCTTATACTGCATAAGCTTTACAGAATACAGGATGATCAGTGCATCGATGATCACCAGCTTCACGATCATGGAAGATAAGGAGCCGGTGGGATAACCGTTCTTTAACTGCTTTCTGCGGCTGGTAAAGAATAACAGCGCTACTACAATGGCCACGATGATACCGATGATCAGTGCGGATACGCAGTTCTTATTCTGATCCAAACCGGGGATCTGAATGTAGGCTGTAAACAGATTCAGGAATCCTTCGTTGGAGATACTGATGGTCTTGGAATCCAGTACAACACGAGCCAGACCTCTGAACAGGAACATACCTGCCAGGGTACAGATAAAGGGCGGGATGTGTACATAACCGATGAGGTAGCCCTGCCAGATACCGATGATGGCGGAAACCAGAAGGGATACGATGATCGCCACCGGCGCGGAAAAGCCGCTGGATAACAGCTTTGCGGATAACGCTGCGGATAAGCAGAGGGTGGAACCGATGGACAGATCCACGTTACCGCCGGTCAGGATACAGAGCAGCATACCGCAGGCCATAACCAATACGTATGCGTTCTGTAACAACAGGTTGGACACGTTCTGTGCCAGGATCAGTCTCTGTCCGGTCAGAATGGTAAAGAAGATAAATACCACGACCAGAGCAATGACCATTGTATATTTTTTTATAAATGCTTTGAATTCTGTACTATTCATGCCTGTGCCTCCTTAGCCTCTTTCTTGTCGGAAGAAAGAATCGCGCTCATGATTTTTTCCTGGGTAGCTTCCTGCGCCGTGAACTCGGCAACCATTTCGCCTTCGTTCATTACATAGATCCGATCGCACATACCAAGGAGTTCGGGTAATTCGGACGAGATCATGACAACTGCCTTACCCTGAGCCACCATATCGTTCATGATACAGTAGATCTCATATTTTGCACCTACGTCGATACCTCTGGTAGGTTCATCCAGGATCAGAACATCCGGCTCCGCAAACATCCATTTGCTCAGCAGAACCTTCTGCTGATTACCACCGGAAAGATTGCCTACCAGCTGCTGTACGCTGGGGGTTTTGGTCTTCATGGCCTGAGCAAACTCTTCTGCCGCCAGGTTTTCTGCCTGTACATCAATGATACCGTTGTGGCTGACCTTTTCCAGCTTTGCCATGGTGGTATTCCAGGCAATGGAGTCGGATAATACCAGGCCGTTCACCTTACGATCTTCCGTTGCATACGCCAGACCGTGCTGAATAGCATCGTGTTCGTTCTTTAAATGAACTTCCTCTCCCTTGATGAATTCCTGCCCGGTGATCTTGCTGCCGTAGCTCTTTCCGAACAGGCTCATGGCCAGCTCGGTTCTGCCGGCGCCCATGAGTCCGTAGATACCTACGACCTCGCCCTTCCGCACGTTCATGCTCACGTTGTCCACCACCTTGCGCTCTGCATACAGGGGATGGAATACGGTCCAGTCCCGGACCTCCATATTCACGTCGCCGATGTCCACGCCGCTCCGCTTCGGGAAACGGTCCGTGATCTCACGACCTACCATGCCCTTGATGATACGATCCTCATCGATCTCCATGGTATGGCAATCCAGGGTCTCCACCGTGGATCCGTCGCGGACCACCGTGATTTTGTCCGCCACGTAGACCACCTCATTCAGCTTGTGGCTGATAATGATCATGGTCATACCCTGTTTCTTGAACTCCAGCATCAGATCCAGCAATGCTCTGGAGTCCGTCTCGTTCAGGGAGGAGGTGGGCTCGTCAAGGATCAGGAGCTTTGCGTGCTTTGCAAGCGCCTTGGCGATCTCCACCAGCTGCTGTTTACCGGTTCCGATATCTTTTATCAACACGCGCGACGACTCCGACAAGCCTACCATCTTCAGGTACTTGTCAGCTTCGCTGTACGTTTCATTCCAATTTATGGCGGCTTTTTTTCCTCTCTCGTTGCCGAGGAACATATTCTCGCCGATGGACATCTGAGGCACCAGTGCCAGCTCCTGGTGAATGATAACGATTCCCTTTTTCTCGGAATCGGTGATCTTCTGGAAGCAGCACACCTCGCCGTTGTATACGATGTCGCCTTCATAGGTTCCGTAGGGATAGATGCCGCTGAGCACGTTCATCAGCGTGGACTTTCCGGCACCGTTCTCTCCTACCAGTGCATGGATCTCGCCCTCTTCCACCTGCAGATTGACATTGTCGAGCGCTTTTACGCCGGGAAATGTCTTGGTGATATTCTTCATTTCAAGCAGGATTTTGCCCAAGGTCACACCTCCACTTTCGTTTCACCCATAAGCAGGCGGGTTTTGCCCCGCCTGCCCTGAGAAGTTCGTTATAGCTTGAATTACTTCAGATCGTCCTCAGTGTAGTAACCGGAATCGATCAGGATAGCCTTGTAGTTGTTAGCGTCTGCGAATACGGGCTCGCACAGGAAGGAAGGAACAACCACCACGCCGTTGTCGTAAGTAGTGGTGTCGTTGACGTCAACCGTCTCGCCCTTGACGATCTGGCCAACCATCTTAACAACCTGAGATGCCAGAGTACGGGTATCCTTGAACACGGACATGGACTGCTTGCCGGCGATCATGTTCTTGGTGTTCTCCTTGTCACAATCCTGGCCGGTGATGATGGGATAAGTTCCGTTGTAGTTGGTAGCAAGTGCGGTCTCAACACCGAGTGCGGTGGAGTCGTTGGAGCAAAGCCATACGTCTACGTTGGTTCCGTCTGCATAGAAGGAGGAGAGGATGTTCTCAGCTCTGCTCTGTGCGGTCTCGGACTTCCAAAGGGGAGTTGCAACCTCTTCGAAGGTGGACTGGCCGGAAACGACCACCAGCTTGCCACTCTCAATGTAGGGCTTCAGAACTTCGTAAGCGCCGTTGAAGAAGTAACCTGCGTTGTTGTCGCCGGGGTCACCTGCGGTGAACTCGATGTTGAAGGGGCCTGCTGCGTTGTCAAGATCCAGAGCGTCCTTTACGTAGGTTCCCTGAACCACACCAACCTTGTAGTTATCGAAGGTTGCATAGTAGGAAACTGCATCGGAGTTCATGATCAGACGGTCGTAAGCGATCACGGGAACGTTGGCAGCCTTAGCCATGTCCAGAGCCTCGCCCAGGGAGTTACCCTCGACTGCTGCGATGACCAGAACGCTGCATCCGTTGGAGATCATGGTCTCGATCTGGGACAGCTGGGTCTGAGGATCGTTGTTTGCGAACTGAAGCTCTACTTCGTAGCCTGCAGCCTTCAGCTCCTTCTCCATGTTGCTGCCGTCCTGATTCCATCTCTGGAGATCCTTGGTAGGCATGGACACGCCGATCTTCTTGGGTGCGTCAGAGTTGCTTGCTCCACCGGAAGATCCGCATCCCGTGAGCAGGGTTGCCACGAGGGCAATCCCAAGTAAGATACTAGTCAGTTTTTTCATATTTTATTCCCTCCAAAGTGAAAAACTGTTTTGAGGCTCTCAGCCCCTTGCAAGACCGATGGTATCATAGCTTCGGTAGAAGATGTTTGCGAAATACAGCACTTTCTTGTTTAGAGTTTTTTTACAAAAAAACCGTGCTAGCAATTTTTTGCCATCGCACGGTTTCTTTATCGCAATAAAGTCCTTTTCGGAAACTACTTTACATTTATATAGACGTCTTCCTTCATGTGGAAACCGCTGCCGATCACGGCTTCGTCCATGTTCTCACGGGTCACCTTCACGGGCTCAAGGCGAACGTAAGGCACGGAATAGGCGCCGTTGGAAATGCTGCCCACATCGTCGCCGGTCACCGGATCTCCCTTCCCCAGCTGCACGGCACACATCGCGGCCCGGCGGGCCAGGGTCTCCACCGGCTTGTAGACGGTCATGAGCTGGGTGCCCTCCACGATCCGCTGGCAAGCCTCCAGATCCGCATCCTGCCCCGTCACAAGCACCTTCCCTGCCAGCATCTGAACGGCCAGAGCGCTGACCACCTGACCGGCCAGGCTGTCGTTTCCGCACATGATGGCGTCACAGTCCGCTACCAGATCCGCATTCTCATAGACATACTCCGATGCCAGCTCCGCACGCCAGCCGTCGCAATGGGTGGTATCCAGGACCTCCACCCCGTTTTCCTCCATGACCGCGGTAAAGCCGTTCTCCACCAGGGACACGTTGTTGTCCTTCGGGGAGCCGCCGATGATGATAACCTTGCCTCCGGCGAGGCCGGCATCGATCATGCTCTCCCCCATAAGGGTCCCCACCTTTTCATTGTCAAAGGAGATGTACAGGTCCAGGTCCGCATTGTTGATCATGCGGTCGTAGGCGATGACGGGGATCCCCGCCTCCTTGGCATCCGCCACGCTCTCCGCCAGCGAGTCGGAGTCGATGCAGACGATGACGATCACATCCACCTTCTTCTGGATCAGATACTTGATCTGTTTTTTCTGCTCCTCAATGTCTCCGTTGGCGCTCTGGACATTGACTTCCGCCCCCAGATCCTTGGCCGCCTGAACGAAAATATCCCGATCCCTCTGCCACCGCTCGATGACAAAGGAGTCAAAGCACATTCCGATCTCGATGGTGCTGACCTCCTCCTCCCCGGAAGCGTCGCCGGTCTCTTCCAAAGCGCCGCAGCCGGGAACCAAAGCAAGCATCATTGCCGCAAGGAGAAGGCACATGATTTTTCGAATGAACTTATGCATATTTTTCCTTATACTCCGTGGGAGTAAGTCCTACCTTTTTCTTGAAATTCCTGCTGAAATAATTGGGATCCTGATACCCGCAGGCGGCACAGATCTCCTTCATGGACAGGGCAGAGCCCGTAAGCAGCTCCTTCGCCTTCTCGATCCGGATCCCCGTCAGATAGTCGATGAAGTTCTCTCCCACCGCCTCCTTGAAAAGCTTACTGAAATAGTAGGGAGAGATGTTCACCACCCGCGAGACCTCATCCAGGGAGACCTCCTTGGCAAAGTTCTGCTGGATGTATTCCTTCGCCGTCCGGATGGTGTCGGAGGAACTCTCCTCCCGCTTGGAGACGATGTTCTCGCAGGAGGTCCTGACTTTTCCCAGGAACCATTCTTTTAAGGAAGGAACGGACTCCATGGACATGATCTCCGGCAGATAGGAGTCCCGGGAGCCGAAGCGGTAGGTCATACCGCCGTTCTCATAGGCCAGCTTCTCCGCCCAAAGGGTGAATTCCAGAAGCTTCAGTCGGATGGCCATCAGATTCTGTCCGTCGTAGTCCTCCATCCAGGCGACGAATTTGTCCGCATAGACCGCGGCTTCCGGATAGTCCCCCCGCTGGATGCTCTCGAAGAGCCCCTTTTCCAGATCCACGGGGTAGTCCTTCTCGTAATCGCAGCCGATGGGTAGATCGTCCGCATGGGCCACGGGATCCGTGGTGGCGATGAGGGCGTTCACCGCCTCACGGTAGGATTTTTCCAGCTGCCGTAAGGGCTTCACTCCGCCGATGCCCAGTCGGAAGCTGATATCCAGCTTTCTGCGCAGATAGCGCACCAGCTCCCTGCCCTTGTCGATCTGCTCGATGCGGGCGTTATAGTCCAGCTCCTCCGTCTCGCAGGGCACCAGCACCGCGATCTTGTTGGCCATGACGGAGCCCACCTTGCAGGGAAAGAATTCCTTCAACCCTTCCCGGACCTCGGTGTATTGATTGGACATCCGCACCGAGCTTCCCACGGCGTTGGTCATGTGGTTCCCCTCCTGGGAATCACCGCAGACCACGCACATCATGTAGCCGTAATCCACGTTCACGTCCAGCATGGTCCTGTAATTGTCCACATCCTCGTCGAAATGCTCGTGGAACAGGATGTTGTAGATGAGTCCGTTCTCGATGATGGGCTCGACACTCTCCAGCTTCTCCTTGATCAGCAGATCGTTGCTGCGTTTGGTCCGCTCGTTGTCGATGATCTCCATGGCCTTTCGCAGCGCCGCCACGATCTTGGTCTTGTCCATGGGCTTGTTGATGTACTCCAGGACGCCCAGCTTGATGGACTCCCGGGCGTAATCGAACTTGTCATAGGCGCTCATGACGATGAAGACCGTGCCCACGGAAAAGCGGCGGATCTCCTTCATGGCTTCGATGCCGTTGATGCCCGGCATCTGGATATCCATCACGGCGATGTCCGGCCGGAAACGTTCGGCCAGCTCGATGACGCTCCTGCCCGTT
>JAEETA010000068.1 GCA_016286555.1 Lachnospiraceae bacterium
CTGGGCTGAAACAACGGAGAAGGAGGGATTTGAACCCTCGCGCCGCTATTAACGACCTGCACCCTTTCCAGGGGTGTCTCTTCAACCACTTGAGTACTTCTCCAATGCTTGAATCAATTTCTCTTATGAAATTAATTAGAATCCCCTTCTTCCGCAAGGATCCCAGCGGAGAGAGTGGGATTCGAACCCACGCGCCCTTTCGGACAAACGGTTTTCAAGACCGCCTCGTTATGACCGCTTCGATATCTCTCCAGAAACAGATTATTTCAAAGCTGCCACTTCACAGCGGCAACGATTATTCTAGCAAAAGACTCAGACAAAGTCAAACGTTTTTTTACAAATTTCCGTAAAATTTCACCCAAAAGAAAAGCACCGCCACTTTCGCAGCGGTGCACACTTCTTTCCGTGATCTTACGGCCCCGGATTCAGGGGTATATTTCCGGTTTTTTGATGTAATATCCCTGCATATAATCAATGGGAAGGCTTCGAAAATAGTCATACTCTTCTTTGGTCTCGACACCTTCCGCCAAAATCAGTATGTGTTTTTCCTGCATCAGCCGGATGGTGCGATTCACCCTCTCCTGCTTTTCCGGGTCCGTATCGATATGTTCGATCAGGCTGCGATCGATCTTGATCATCGTCGGCCGGTACATCGCGATCCGTGCCAGATCTATATCGGAGTCCACACCATAATCGTCGATGGCGATATGGGAGGTGTTGCCCGTCCCCTGATTGCCGCGTTCAAACTCTTCCAGTTTCCGATTCCACGCCGTTGTATCCAGATCGGTGTATTCCAGCATCTCCAGCACGATCCGCCCGGCGATGACATGTCCGACCTCCTCCAGCCAGAGGGTGGAAAAGTCTCTGGACATACAGGCCCCGGGGAACGAATTGATAAAGATCTTGCCCTCCAGACGATTCCGCAAAAAAGCCTTGATGGAATACATCATGGTAATCTCTTCCAGCCGGTCCACAAATCCTTCTTGGATACAGTAATTCACCACATCCACCGGAGAAAAAGGCATGGGGCGCATGAGGGCCTCATAGCCGTAGAGGTCACCCGAATGCGCATGGATCACCGGTTGAAACGCAAATTTCAGGTCTTCCGGATGTTCAAGCAAGGTTGCGATATCTGCCACAGAATCCCCCTTTCTCTTCGCACTTCTTCAGGCCCGCATCAGGATCAGCTTCTCATAAAAAGCGTTTCCTTCAAAGAACAGTATTTATCGGCCAGGCATACGATCAACGCCTCGCGGCAGGTCGGCACGGCCGTCAGATTCAGCGGCCACATATGAGTTCGGATGATCTCCTGCTCGATGATGCCAATCCGAAAATACTTTCTGGCATTCCGCAGCGACTCCGCAGCATGGGTAAAGCCGTGCGGCAGGCGCTCGGTCCGCTCGTGGTGGTGCCAGTCATAGAGATACAGATCATGCAGCATCGCTCCCACAGCCAGGGCCTGCTCATCCGCCTTCAGGTGCAGCCTGCGGTTCAGGAAAAAGCTGGCTCTCGCGACGCGCCTGCAGTGGTCATAGGTACTGACCGTTCCGTGCTGCATATACTGCTCCATACGCTTCGCCACCGGATCCTGCAAAATGTCCTTCAGATATTCTCTTAATTCACCCAGTTCCTGTTCTGTCAATCCCATGAAGGCCGTCTCCTGTTCATGTTTGTATTCTATCTCAGCCATACGGAAATGTCATCTTATTTTTCTATGCTCTTGCGTCCGGTTTACGGATCAGCACGCGATCATGCATCCGCTTGCCGGTCTTTTTGATACAAAAAACCGGCAGAAGAATCTCCTGCCGGTTTACAAACTCTGTATAGGAAAGAACTTATTCCTTGACTGCACCCACGTTGACGCCCTTCACGAAATACTTCTGAAGGAAGGGATACAATACCATGAAAGGAAGGATCGCACAGACGATGGCTGCATAATACAGCGTGCTCTGCGAAACCTTATACGCGGTCGTCGGCGTATCTCCGTCCATGACCATGACGCGCAGCATGTACTGGAAGTTCACCTGATCGCGGTCCGTGATATAGATCTGAACCGTGCTGTAATCGTTCCATACGGTGACGGCATACATCAGACCGATGGAAGCAAGCGCCGCCTTGGAAAGCGGAAGCACAATGCGGAAGAACACGCCCATCGGGGAGCATCCGTCGATGCGGGCCGCCTCATACAGAGAGCTCGGGATTCCTTCAAAGAAGTTCCGCATCAGCACCAGATTGTACACATTCATGCCATGCTTGACCACCAGGATCCACATGCTGTTGACCAGACCCAGCTGCTTCATGACCAGGTACTCAGGGATCATTCCGCCGGAGAAGATCATGGTAAAGAGCAGGAAGTAGGAAAACAGTTCCCGTCCCGGCATATCTTCCTGGCAGAGCACATAGCCGCCGAGGGTGGACATGACCAGACCAAGCAGCGTTCCGATGAGTGTGGTAATAACGGAATTCAGGAACGGCTTATACAGCTTGGAGGTCGTAAAGATCGTCAGGTAACCTGCCGCCGTCGGCTGCGAAGGCCAGAACTTGAACTGGTAGACGCCCACGGCGTTAAAGGAATCCACGACCACCTTCCAGATCGGGATCATAACGATCAATCCGACGATGATAAAGATAATGTAATTGACGATATCAAATACGCGGATCTTCTTTTTGGGCTTTTTATATGCTGTCTTTTCGTTTGCCATCTCTTCAGCCCTCCTATATGATTCCGCGTCCGCGGACACGTTTCGATGCCTCGTTGCAGATCAGGACCAGGATACAGCCGACCACGCTCTTGAACAGACCGACGGCGGTGGTATATCCGTAGTTCGGTATCGCACTCATGAAGGACTCACGATAGATATAGGTAGAGATAACATCCGCCACCTTGTAAACACGGGTATTGTAAAGAACGAATACCGACTCGAAAAGGTTCATAACCTTGGCGAGGTTCAGGATCAATACGATCAGGACGGTATTGGCCAGAGCCGGAACCGTGACATTCCAGATCTTCTGCATGCGGGAAGCGCCGTCGATATCCGCTGCCTCATACAGCTCCGGATTGATTCCGGACAGCGTGGCAAGGAAAATAACGGTGCCCCAGCCGGTCTCCTTCCAGATATTGATCATATAGTAGATCGGCCTCCACCAGTCCTTACTGTGCAGGAAATCGATGCTCTTCGAGATCACGCCCCAGCTCTTCAGCGTCTCGTTGATAAAGCCGGAAGAGGACTTGGACAAAAACAGCGTGAAGATGGCAGCGACCACTGCCCAGGACATAAAGTGGGGCAGATAGATGATCGTCTGCAGCGTCTTCTTTGCAAACATATTTCCCATCTCGTTCAGAAATACAGATACGAGGACGGAGGTAAAGGTCGTTATAAGCAACTTAATGACGGAAATCTGAAGTGTGTTGGAAAAAGCTCTCCAGAAATCCTTTGTACTGAACATGGACTTGAAATTCTCCAAGCCGATGAATTCGAAATTCTTAATGGAATAATCGTAGAATGCATATCGCACACCAAGCATCGGCCAGTAATAAACGATCAGGACATAGATGAATACCGGAAGAAACATGAGATAATACCCTCTGGCATTCCACATTCTGGTACTCAGCGGTTTTCTCCTGATTGGTGCCCCCGTTGATGTTGTAGCCACTTTCTGCTTACCCATAGCATCCCATCTCTTTCTAAAAATTTGTTAATGTTCCGGTTTCTTTCAAAAGAATGTCCTGCCCGGTGGCGTCTGCCGCCCGGGCAGGACTTTGTATTTATTTTAGTACAATTTTACGGATGTAGCAACCGGAAAAGACGATTACTGGTTCAGCTCGGAGAGGATCTGCTCTACGGTGTCGCCCCACTCGTCGATGTAATCAGCGATTGCATCTTCGGGAGTCATCTCGCCTGCAACAACAGAGTTCATCAGAGCCTTCTTGTAATCCACCAGATCGGACTGAACATTGGTCAGGGTCTCGCAAGCAGCTGCTGCGGGAGCATCGACACAGTTCGTGGTGAAGAACTGGTTGCCCTTGGTTACCAGATCGTCATTGTCAACATAACCGTTGGTCAGAGGAGCAATGACAAGGACTGCATCCAGATGGTTCTTCTTCCATACGCTGTTAGGATCGTTCGGGGACTGCTTCAGATGGAACTGGCCCTCCTCATAGGAGTAATCCTTCTTCTTCTCAGGATCATCCGCATTGGTGGAGAACTCTTCTGCATGGATGGACCAGTGAACATCCTCTGCACCATAGGTCCACAGAGTCTGTACTCTGTCGCCGTCCAGCATGGTCTCAAGGAGTGCATCGAAGATCGCCTGCTCACGTGCATTGTTGCCATCGCCGTCATCGGTGATAACCCAAACGGGAGCCTCACGGTTGATGTAGCCGCCCCAGGTATCCTTGATCTCCTTGATCGGAGGAAGCTGAACCAGTCTGTCATCGCCGAGATCATCGTCGACTTCGTTCTTGGACATGTTGTTGGTCAGAGTTCTGAGCCAGGTGCCTGCCCAGTAGGTGAAGACACCTTCGGAAGTGCTCTGGTCGTTGGAGAAGAACTTCTCACGAGCCTGCTTGGTGCCGGCCTCCTCGGTATCGGGATCGATGACGCCGTCAGCATAAGCCTGAGCCAGTCTTGCAAGAGCATCAACGGTAGCCTGCTCGGTGAAGCCGTCTACCCACTGACCGTCCTTCTCATAGAAGGAAGGATATGCGCCCTGCCAGAACTCGGGCATGTAGTTGATGAAGGGAGCCTCGTCGAGCTTACCGAAGCCTGCAGCGATCACACCATAGGTGCCATCGGAGCCGTTGCCGTCGGGATCCTGCTCGGTGAATGCCTTCAGCATGTTGTAATAATCATCAAAGGTCTTGATGTCGTCAATGCTCATGCCGACTGCATCGAGCCAGGACTGCTTGACGTAGGTAACGCATCCGTTACCATAGGTAGGAGCGAAACCATACAGCTTGCCGTCAGCGGTCTTCATGTTCTCGTTGACGGAAGGAAGGGTTACGCGGGACTGGAACTCAGCATTTGCGTAAGCATCTGCCATATCCCAGAGGATGCCGGTGGTGGAATACTCACGGAACATCGATGCGCTCATGATCATTGCATCGGGATATCCCTCTTCACCGGGAGTGGAGGTAGCCAGCAGCTGAGATACGGTGCTGGTGTATCCGGAGTGATCGATCTGATTGATGTGAAGGTCAATGGCATGGCCAAGCTTCTCGCCTACAGCCTCCTCCCACTGAGCTTCGAATTCTGCCTGGCCGCTGTCAACCGTTGCGGTCAGAGTACCATCGACTACGATGTAGAGGTTGTCAAGAACAAACTCCTCAGCCGCAGGGGTGGTTGCAGTGTCACTGCTTCCGGTATCCGTGCTGGTCGCAGCGGAATCGGTCGTGTTGCTCGCTCCGCTTCCGGTAGAAGCCGCATCGCCGGAACCTTCCTCAGAGCCGCAGGCGACCAGAGAAAGAACCATGGCAGAAGCAAGCAGTACAGATAAAACTTTCTTCTTCATTTTTTTCCTCCCATAGAATAATGAAAAATGTTTCTTATGAAAGCGCTTTACTTTCATATCTGTACTCTAACATTATTGATGAAAATAGGCAAGCATTTTACCGAAATTTTTGAAAGCACTTACAAATTTTTTCTTTGTTACTTTTTTCACATCGAAATTATTATGAAAAATGCGCAAAATCAAGGTTTATAAGTTGTGCAAAACTGTTAAAAAGAAAAAGAAGAGAGCGGTCCTTCATGAAAGAAAGACCTCTCTCTTACATTTTTGCTTACACGATTTTTGAAAATGCTTTCATCGTTTTTTCATTTTTTGTTACCGTTTCGTTTAGATTTGAAATCCGGTTTCAGTTTCCTGCGAGCATGCTCTCCGCCAGGCGCAGATCCTCCGGCGTCGTCACCTTGAAATTGTCGTAGGAGCCCTCCGCGAGTCGCACGGGCAGATCGCCGAAGAGCTCCATTACCTGCGCATCATCGGTGATCGGAAGGGTACGTCCGGCCGCTTTTTCCTCCTGCACCCGTACCATCATTTTCTCGTAGGCTTCTCGTATTTCGTCATAGCGGAAGGTCTGGGGCGTCTGCATGTTCCATACCCGGTTCCGGTCCGGTGTCCGGACAACGAAACCCCTTTCATCCGCGATTTTAACGGTATCCTTGGCACGAACCGCCGTCACCGCCGTGCCGCACTCCAGCACGGTCTCATAATTCCTGCGCAGGATTTCTTCCGTCAGAAACGGACGCGCGCCGTCCTGGATGAACACGTAATCCGTCCGCCCCAGCCCCGCATCGCAGCCGGACTGAAGCTCCTCCAGCATACGCAGGCCGCTTAAGACCGATTCATAGCGCTCCGCTCCTCCCGGAGCCATGGCCAGAACCTTTCGGAATCCGTATTTTTCCAGCACCTTCGTGCGCATAAGTTCCATGTCCTCGCGAGCCGTCACCAGGATGCAGTCGTCCAGGATATTCGATTGCTCCACCGCCTGCAGGCTGTACCAGATGAGCGGTCTGCCCGCGAGCGGAAGGTACTGCTTCGGCACATCCGCTCCCATGCGGGTCCCTTTTCCTCCGGCCAGCACAATGGCCGTACAGTGCTTTTTCATCGGCTGACTCCCTGTTTTTCCCCGATCCGCAGTCCGGGCACGGCATTGAGATCATACCCCGCGCGGTAGCCGTTTCGAAAATCATAGTATCCCGCCACACCGATCATGGCGCCGTTGTCCGTACAGTAAACCGGCGAGGGATACACAAAGCGGATCCCCGCCTCCTCGCAGGCCGCCTGCATCGAAGCACGCAGCGCGGAATTGGAAGCCACACCGCCCGCGATGGCCAGGGTTTTCACCCCCAGATCCTTCGCTGCGGACAGGCTGTGCTCCGTCAGCACATCGACCACCGCCCGCTGGAAGGACGCCGCCACATCCGGCCGGGAAAAATCTTCCCCCTTCATCCGGCAGCCGTTCAGATAGTTGAGCACCGCGCTTTTCAGCCCGCTGAAGCTGAAATCGTAAGGGCTGCCCTCCACCTTTCCTCTGGGGAAATCGATGGCATTCGGATCGCCCTCGCGCGCAGCCTTATCGATCTTCGGTCCGCCCGGATAGCCGAGGCCGATGGCCCTGGCTACCTTATCAAAAGCTTCCCCCGCCGCATCGTCCCGGGTTCTTGCGATGATCTCGTATTCCCCATAGTCCCGGACCATCACCAGATGGGAATGCCCGCCGCTCGCGACGAGGCACATAAAGGGAGGCTCCAGATCCGGGTGCTCGATGTAATTGGCACTGATATGCCCCTCGATGTGATGCACTCCGACCAGCGGGATCCCGGTCGCAAAGGCGATCGATTTTGCCTCCGCAACGCCCACCAAAAGCGCTCCCACCAGTCCCGGTCCGTAGGTGACTGCGATCCCGTCCAGGTCCCGGAGCGAGATCCCCGCCTCGTCCAGTGCTATCCGGATGACCTGATTGATCTTCTCGATGTGTTTTCTGGATG
>JAEETA010000028.1 GCA_016286555.1 Lachnospiraceae bacterium
CTTATCCCAATCTGCCAGCCATTCCACACCTTCCGTTAATGTTGCAAAAACGCCTTCTCTGGAGCGGTCCGCTCCCGGTATGATACGTAATTCCATGAGTTCCTTCCCGGGGAATTTCTCTTCCCGCGATCAAATCAAACCTTCGTCAAAATCTTACTGAGGCTTCAGCGCCACGCTGCCGTGGGCCGGTAATGTTACGGATACAGAGCCGTCCTTGGACTCCACCGTCTTCCCGGTCCAGAGGGACAGATAGCTGCCGGAGAGAGTGGGCTCCTTCATGCCTCTGTGCCAGAGACCGTTCAGGATTTTCTCAGCGGAGACGGTCACCTTCCTGCGTTTGTCCGACAGGTTGAAGAGTGCCAGGTAATAGTCTTTTCCGTCGGTGGAAAGCCATGCGGCTTCATCATCGCCTAGCATCAGCTGCGCAGGCCGGAACGCGGGATCGTTCATGGCCAGGATTTCCGCATTGTTCAGCAGATCAAAGGTCCATTTGTCCAGGGTGGTGAGGTCCGTACCGATCATGAGAGGCGCTCCGAAAATGTTCCAGAGGGTCATCATGGTCATCTGTTCATCTTTGGTAAAGCGGGTATGCCAGCCGCCTGTGCCGAAGCCCTTGCCCAGCTCGCCTACGGGAAGCATGTCACAGTCGGGGTAATTGCCCACGGCCACGTGATCCTGCCACAGCTCGCAGCGATGGAACATGTCTTTTAAGAGTCTCCACTCATCCCAGAAATCATCGGTAATGCGCCACATGTTGGCGTGCTGCTCGTAATGCCATGCCTTGTCGATGAGAGCGGGTCCGGGAGAGAGGGAGAGAACGATGGGGCGGCCCGTTTTATCGATGGCCTTCGCCAGCATCTCGATCTCGTGGGCGGCAGAGTAGGGATTGTGGGGATACATGTTGGTGGTGCAGATGTCGTCACACTTGATGAAATCCACACCCCAGTCCGCATAGAGCTGCAGGATGGAGTCGTAGTAGGCCTGTCCGTCGGGAGTATTTTTCACGCCGTACATATCCGGATTCCAGCCGCAGATGGAGGAAGCGTTTGCCACTTCCGCAGCGTCCGCGCCGTTCAGGATATGAATGTGGCGATGGGCTGCCTCTCTAGGAATGCCGCGCATGATATGAATGCCGAATTTCAGTCCCTTGTCATGGACGTATTTTGCCAGGGGGGCAAAGCCCTTGCCGCCCTTGGAAGAGGGGAAGCGCTTGGGGTCCGGCAGGAGTCTGCCGTACTCGTCCATCACCAGATCATTGAAAGGGATGTACTGGTACTCGGAGCGTCTGCTGCCCGCACCGGGAGCAAACCACTCGATATCGATGACGATGTACTCCCAGCCCAGATCCTTCATGTGCTTTGCCATGTAGTCGGCGTTGGCCTTCACCGCCTTCTCATCGACAGTGGTGTCATAATAGTCGTAGCTGTTCCAGCCCCTGGGGGCCCGGAGCGCAAAGGTGTTTTTGTCCATGGAAACCTCCTTTTTTGAGATCGTTTGAAACCATTTTAAACTACGGGTTGCATTGTAGCAAGGCGGCAATTATGGTATGATGAACTTGCTGACAGCTAGGTATGTTTACTTCGGCGCCGGTGGTCGCGGGTTCAAATCCCGTCGGATCCGTAGGGTCCGTAACTCAGCGGAAGAGTGCCGGCTTTGGTGAATAATGTACTGATATCGTCAGTGATCACGGCAGCAGCTAGCCGGGCTTACTTTCTTAACGCTTGGGGCGTATAGAGTCCGGCGATTTCGCTGCCATTTTGTTTTTTCGGGGAGGGGGGATCAGCATGAAAAAAGTATACAAAGACCATCTGATGAACAAACGGATCTTCGTGAGTTTCGGTGCCGTTTCCGCGCATCCCTACGAGATCTGTTATTTGCTTGCAAATACCTACGCTATCAAGATCACCCGTGGCGCGGAGCTGGTGACTGAAGAGATCCTGAAGGAGGCTGCAGATCTCCTGGGAGAGGCTGTTCCCGAGCCTTTTTACCGCGGCTTCCCCGAGAGCGTTCAGGCCATGGACAGCTTTCTGCTCTTCGTGGATCAGATCTGTCATTATCAGCGAACCTACGTGGAGGGAGATTTTTCCGAGCCCGGTCATTCCATCTTCGAGACGGAGGAGGATGTGGTGCGGACCGTCTTCCGGGAAGGGTACACGATCAAGGAGTTTTCCGTGGTGACAGAGGGGGAGGCCATCGATCTTCTGGCAAAGGACGTAGCGGATCTGCTGACTGCCACCAGACCTTTGAGCTTTCACCAGTATGCGCTGGTGAGCGGCTTCCTTAGGGATTATGATTTCAAAGTGGAGCGTATCGCATCGAAAAATACCTGTGCGAAGCTCCTGCTGGACAGCCGGAATCTGAGCCTCACCCGGTTCCTGCAGATGTCCGATGTGATCAAGCTGGTGGATGAGATGAACTATCGGATCTACGGCAATGATAACATCAAAAAGTTGAACCTTAATAACCATGACCGCGTGTTCCTGACTGCGGTCATTGACCGACTGGCAGAGGCGGGACGCATCGACCTCACCAACTGCTATGAGAAAAAGAAGATCTGGAACGGCCTCCTTCACCATATCCATTACAAGGCAAAATGTGAAGCGGGGGAGGAGTTTGTGACCGCCATGCGGGGAAAGGAAAACCATTCCGTCTACTCCGTCGTGGAAGCGGATCTTGCCCGTGGCGATGTGAAGGCCGCAGTGGATCATCTGAAGGAAGGCAAGGGCGCCGGAGCACTGCTCCGCAGACTGGATTACCTGCTGAGCCGGTGCGAGAGCCTGGAGGACATGTCCTATGTGCTGGATCATATCGAATCCGACAATGTGATCATGCTGATCCAGCTGATGCAGAAATATGATGCGCAAAATCAAAGCGGCGGTCCCCGAACCTTCAAGTTCACGAAGTATGAAAAACTCCGTGCCCACGAAGAGACCTGTGATGAGGTAAAGCGGCGCAAATCCGCTATTTCTGAAGGTCAGGGCAAGATGATCGCTAAGCGGATCCGGGAGAATCTGGAGCGGACTCTGAAGAACCGTCTGGGGAAGGTTTATATCGATCCCGAGATGCGGCGTTATGCGCTTCCACTGCAGGAAACCACTGCTCAGGAGGGCTTTGGCGTCCTCCCCAAGGGAACCCGTATTCCCATCCCCGAGGGGAAGGTCCTGCGGGGCTTTACCTACTGGGAGAGGGTGAATGATATCGATCTGTCCTGCTTTCTTCTTAACGAGAGCGGAGAGCAGCTGGAGTTTTCCTGGCGCACCCACGCGTTCAACTCCCAGAAGGAGATCACATACTCCGGGGATGAGACCAGCGGCTATGACGGCGGCTCCGAGTATTTTGACGTGAATCTGGAGAAGGTAAAGGAAAGATATCCCGAGTACCGTTACATGGTTTTCTGTGACAATGTGTTTTCCGGGACTCCCTTTAACAGGTGCTTCTGTAAGGCGGGCTTCATGATCCGGGACAAGAAGACTTCCGGTAAAGTCTATGAGCCCAAGACGGTGCAGTCCTCCTTCCTTGTGGACTGTGACAGCACCTTTGCCTACCTCTTCGGCATTGATTTTCAGACCCGGGAGTTTGTCTGGCTGAACATCGCCAGAGACAGCCAGCTCACCGTCGCTGGAATGTCGAGTATGGAATTCCTGCTGACCTATCTGCGCAGCGCCCTGGTCTTCAACCTGGAGGACTTCTTCCGGCTGATGTCCACCGAGACAGTGGAGACGGTGGAAGAAGCGGATGTGGTGGTGACCAATAAGGAACTGCAGGTGCCTGAGGGCAAGGAACTGATCCGGGAGTACGATACGGCGAGGATCCTTGCGCTGATGAATCTGCGCGGAAAGGATCCCGGAACCGCCCGGAAAACGGAGCAGTGATGACAGCAATATAAGGCAGTGCACGCAGCCCCGGCAGGAAACTGTCGGGGCTTGTAATTTTTCATGAAAAAATCATAGAAAAACAGTAGACAAGAATTCCGAAAGTAGTTTATAATTCAACAATGTAAGCACTTACATAAATCAAGCTTCCGGAGTGTCATTTTCATGAAAGATGCGCCGGATGCGTAAGACCGAAAGAGAGGCGGATCATGGAACTCAGAACAGCGTCATCACCCAAGGATATGCAATATTACACTACAGAGAGACTGCGTGAGGAATATCTCATCGACGATCTTTTCAAGCCCGGCGAGATCAAGCTGGTCTACAGTCACATCGACCGTATTATCACCGGATCCGCTACCCCCGTTTCACCGCTGACCCTGACGGCAGGCGATGAGCTCAGGGCGGAGTACTTCTGCCAGCGCAGAGAGCTGGGACTCATCAACATCGGCGGCGCAGGCACAGTCACCGTTGACGGAAAAGCATTCAAGGTAGGCCATAAGGACGGCATGTACATCGGTATGGGCAGCAGGGAGATCGTCTTTGAGAGCGATGACGCGTCCAGCCCTGCGAAATTCTACCTGAATTCCGCACCGGCGCACCGCACCTGTCCCACCGTTCTCATCAAGCTGGAGGGGACGCCTTCCGAGGATGTGGTCATCGTAAAACCGGAGAACAAAAAGGAACTGGGCACGCTGGAGGATGCAAACCATCGCGTCATCAATAAATACATTCTTCCCGGCCAGGTGGAGAGCTGCCAGCTGGAGATGGGCATGACCGCTCTGTGCCCCGGCAGTGTATGGAATACCATGCCCTGCCACACCCACGACCGCCGCATGGAAGTCTATCTGTACTTTGACATTCCCGAGGATGCGTTCGTGATGCATTTCATGGGCGAGCCTCAGCAGACCCGCCACATCATCATGAGAAACGAGCAGGCAGTCATTTCTCCCAGCTGGTCCATCCATTCCGGCTGCGGCTCCAGAGCCTACACCTTCATCTGGGGCATGGTGGGAGAGAATCAGGACTTTGACGATATGGACGATGTCCGCAATCAGGACCTTCGGTAGTAGGGGACCGGAAGTCATTTGCGGGAACAATAAACAACAAAAACAGGAGGTATTTTTATGGCAGGCATGATCGACAAATTCAGGTTGGACGGCAAGGTAGCATGGATCACCGGTGCATCCTACGGACTGGGGCTGGCATATGCCACCGCCTATGCAGAGGTGGGCGCAACCATCGTTTTCAACGACATCAACCAGGAGCTGGTGGATCGCGGCATGGCCGAGTATCAGAAGCTGGGCATCGAAGCCTACGGCGCTGTCTGTGATGTGACCAAAGAGGATCAGGTACAGAAGTTTGTAGCGGATGTTAAGGCAAAATACGGCCCCATTGACATCCTGGTAAACAACGCCGGCATCATCAAGCGCATCCCCATGCACGAGATGGCGGTGGATCAGTGGAATCAGGTGATCAACGTGGATCTGACCGGTCCCTTCATCTGCTCCAAGGCAGTTCTCCCCGACATGATGGAGAAGGGCGCAGGTAAGATCATCAACGCATGCTCCATGATGAGTGAGTTCGGCCGTGAGACCGTTTCCGCCTATGCTGCTGCAAAGGGCGGCCTGAAGATGCTCACCAGAAACATCTGCTCCGAGTACGGTCAGTACAACATTCAGTGCAACGCTATCGGACCCGGCTACATCGCAACCCCTCAGACCGCACCTCTGCGTGAGAGAGGCGAGGACGGTTCCATGAATCCCTTCGACCGCTTCATCCGTTCCAAGACTCCCGCACAGCGCTGGGGCAAGACGGAGGACCTGATGGGACTTGCAATCTTCCTGGCATCCCCCGCATCCGATTTCATCAACGGTCAGGTGGTCTATATCGACGGCGGTATCTCCGCATACATCGGCCAGGATCCCGGCAATCTGGATCCCAGCAAGTTTGCTGCCGAGGAAGAGGATGACACCATCAAGGTAAATGACTGAGAGGTGTAATATGAAAATTGCGGTGATCAATGAAAACAGCCAGGCGGCCAAGAACGAGCTCATCGTAAGCTGCCTGAAAAAGGCAGCGGAGCCCAAAGGTCATACCGTGGTCAATTACGGCATGTACGGAGCCGAGGATCCCAATCCTCTCACTTACGTGCAGTGCGGGATCCTGGCAGCAGTATTGCTGAATTCCGGTGCGGCGGACTTTGTCGTCACGGGCTGCGGAACAGGCGAGGGTGCCATGCTGGCCTGCAACGCTTTCCCCGGGGTACTGTGCGGACATATCGAGAGCCCGCTGGATGCCTATCTGTTCACCCAGGTCAACGACGGCAACTGTGTGGCGATCCCCTTCGCCGAGAACTTCGGCTGGGGTGGTGAGCTGAACCTGGAATACATTTTTGAAAAGCTTTTCTGTGCGCCCGGCGGTGGGGGATATCCCCCGGAGAGAGTCGTTCCGGAGCAGCGCAATAAGAAGATCCTGGATGAGGTGAAGAAGATCACCCACACCGACCTTGTCACCATTCTGAAGGGACTGGACCGGGAGCTGGTGAAGGGTGCCCTGTCGGGAGCGCATTTCCTTGAGCTGTTTAACGCTGACTGCAAGGATGAGAAGATCGCAGCCGCAGTTCGGGAAGTGTTGCAGTAACTGTTATCATTGGGGGCAGAGCCCCCGGAAAGAGGATAGAAATGGATTTGAATTTGAGAGACAGCAAAGATTGTAAGTATGATGCGGTATCCCTGGGCGAGATCATGCTCCGCCTGGATCCCGGTGAGGGACGCATCCGCACCGCCAGAAGCTTCCGCGCATGGGAAGGCGGCGGAGAGTACAACGTCATCCGCGGCCTGCACAAGTGCTTCGGACTGAACACCGCAGTGATCACTTCCTTTGCGGACAATGAGGTCGGCAGACTGATGAAGGATCTCATTGAGCAGGGCGGCGTTGACACCGCACTCATTAACTGGAAGAAGACCGACGGTATCGGCCGTCTGTGCAGAAACGGACTGAACTTTACCGAGAGAGGTTTCGGTATCCGCGGCGCTGTAGGTTGCTCCGACCGTGCCAACACTGCCATCAGCCAGGCTACTCCCGCTGATTTTGATTTCGAGTACATCTTCGGCGAGCTGGGTGTTCGCTGGCTCCACACCGGCGGTATCTATGCAGCTCTTTCCGAGCAGGCATGCGAGACTGTCATTGAAGCATGCAAGATCGCAAAGAAGTACGGCACCGTCATCTCTTACGATCTGAACTACCGTCCCTCCATGTGGAGTGCTATCGGCGGCCAGGCCAAGGCACAGGAAGTCAACAAGGAAGTTGCCAAGTATGTAGACGTCATGATCGGCAACGAGGAAGACTTCACCGCATGCCTGGGCTTCCAGGTGGAAGGCAACGATGCCAACCTGAAGGAACTGAACCTGGACGGCTATCGCAAGATGATTGACGAGGCAGCTAAGACTTATCCCAACTTCAAGGTGGTGGCTACCACCCTTCGTACCGTAAAGACCGCAACCGTAAATGACTGGAAGGCTATGTGCTGGGCAGACGGCCAGATCCACATGTCCAAGGCTTATGACGGACTGGAGATCATGGACCGCGTCGGCGGAGGCGATTCCTTTGCATCCGGCCTGGTGTACGGCCTGATGACCACCGGCGATCCCGAGAAGGCGGTGAACTACGGTGCCGCACACGGCGCGCTGGCAATGACCACTCCCGGCGATACCTCCATGGCAAGCAAGGAAGAGGTTGAGGCCATCATGGGCGGCGCAGGTGCCAGAGTGAAGAGATAAGAGGAGAAGATAATGAGCGCAAAGACTGATGCTGTTTTTCAGAAGTTTGAAGAAGTGGGGATCATCCCCGTTGTAGTTCTCAATGATGCAAAGGACGCAGAGCCCCTGGGCAAAGCCCTGATGGAGGGCGGCCTGCCCGCAGCGGAGGTAACCTTCCGTACTGCGGCAGCAGAGGAGTCCATCCGTATCATGGCTGAGAAATTCCCTGACATGCTGGTTGGTGCAGGCACCGTTCTTACCACCGATCAGGTAGATCGCGCGGTGGCAGCAGGTGCAAAGTTCATCGTTGCACCCGGACTGGATGAGGAAGTCGTGAAGTATTGCCTTTCCAAGGACATTCCCGTCTGCCCCGGCACCCAGACCGCATCCGAGATGATGACAGCTCTGAAGCTGGGCCTGACCAGAGTAAAGTTTTTCCCCGCAGAGAACGCAGGCGGCCTGAAGATGATCAAGGCCATCGGCGCTGCTCTCACCGCTCTGAAGTTCATGCCCACCGGCGGCATCAACGCAGAGAACGTTGTTGAGTATCTGAAGTCCGATAAGATTTTCTGCTGCGGCGGTTCCTGGATGGTGAAGGGCGACCTCATCAAGGCAGGCGAGTTCGACAAGATCCGTTCCCTGGTGGCGGAAGCAGCCGAAATCGTTAAGAAAAACCGTGCTTAAGCGGAAACGCTGATTTGACATAAAGTACCAAAAGAAGTAAAATTTTAAGAGCCTGTTGTTTTCATTTTTGAAGGCAACAGGCTCTTAATTCATATGGAGAACAACGATCCATGGAACAGGGAAAAAACGTTCTTCCCTGGAGACGCGTAATGCCCGCGATCCTGATCCTGGTGCAGGTGATCCTGATCTTTATCCTGCAGAGAAGAGTGACTTTTATGCTCGAGGATACGGATTTTTCCTATAATCTGGCCACGGGTGAGAAACTGGCCTCTCTGAAGGATGTGTTCCAGAGCCAGTTCTGGGCTTTCAAAAATCGCGGCGGTAGCTTCCTTGCGGGAACGATATATCAGACCCTTCTTCTTCTGGGTGAGGGTTTTTCCAATTTCATCAACACCATCGTCTACCTTCTGGTGGCGGTCCTGATCAGTTATGTATCGGGGGTCCGGCGTCAGAGGTTATTTTTCGTTTCCCTTTCCATGGCTTTGATCATCTGTCTGAACACGGACTGGCTGAACACCTATTTCTGGCAGTTCGGGTTCACGCAATACATGATCCCTTCCGTCTTTTTACTCTTTTATCTTCGTCTGTTCATCCGTGTCATGGATGATTTTACCTGGGAACCTTCCCGCAGGAGAGTGCTCCTGGTGTGTCTGTGCGGCTTCCTGGGCTCCTGGTGGAACGGGGGCGTGGGCCTGGTATGCATGGGAATTTTCCTGGGTGCATTTTTACTCCACTATTTCATCCTGCGCCGTAGGACGCCGGTGTATCTGGTGATCTCCGGACTCTGTGCGTTGGCAGGGTTCCTGCTTTACGTCATCGCCCCGGGGAATTACAAGCCGGACTCGATCATGAGCGGCATCTACTTAAGCTTCGGGATCTTCCCCTCCGTGGCCCTGTCCCTCATCATGATGGCTGTGCTGCTGCGGGCAGGCGGCTTCCTTACCCCTTCCCAGATCCTGATGCTTCTGGCGCTGGGTGGTGCCGTTCTTTTTGATTTCCTGCTGCTTCCCATTTCCGGCGTTGCCGTAAACGGTCTGTCCGTTGCGACGTTGATCCTGAGCGTCTGTATGTTTACCAGTTTGTTGAATCATATGAACAAAAGTCATCCGGGACACTGGCGCTATGCGTACCTTCTGTCCTTTGTGATGATCCTTTACAGCGTGATGACTCTGCTGGGGCAGAGTGTGGGAGTGTATTGATGCGCGAGAGAAGACCTGGCTTTCTGACCATGCAGCCAATTGAATATTTCGCCCGCTTCACGACTCCTCTGGCACTGTTGTTTTTCGTTGCCACTTATTTCCTGAAGAGCTGGCAGTTCGGGCATGATTACAATTCCTTCCAGCTCCTGGAGGCGGTGTTGGGGGCCACGATCTTTGAAGCAGTGACCTTCTTTATCTGTCTGCTCACCAGCCGCAGAAGCGTTGCCGGGTACTTCCGTTTTGTGATCTTTTACCTGGCTTTCGTACCTCATCTGTCCATCGGTTACATTTCCAAACTGGTGAAGTTTTCCTACCTCTTTGAGTTCCGGGAGGATCTGGTAAATCACAAGTGGAGCGGTCTGTTTGCGCTGTGGAGTGCTGACTGGAGCGGATACCTGCAGCTCCTGGTGCCCATGATGATCCTGGTGCTTGGGGCCCGGAAAATGAACGGCGGCGAGCAGAAGAAGTTCCCCCTGCGTTACTGGGTGCTTCTGGGTGTGGCCTGCATTTTCCTGGCACTGATGTTCCTGTTCTCCGGCATTATCAATCTGTCCCAGTACATGATCGCCATCATCCTGGTGTACATCATCAGCGATTCCTGGGAGCAGGTGAGACGTTACGATTCCACCGAGCCCGAGGTCCTGGTGAGCTGGGCTGAGATCCTGATGTTTGCTGCCCTGTGGTTAAAGGGCGCTGTGGAGATATTCGGATGAGAAACAGATGCTTGATCTTTACCGGTTCCGTTGAGACATTGGATTATTTTTCCCTGCAGCTGGCAGATGCTTTTCTGTCCGGCGGCAGGGATGTTTTTGTGTGGGATCTGCGCAGGAGCGAATTCTCACGGGCAGCGTTCGATGCATTGCAGGATCCGGAAAATACGACGATCGTGTCATTTAATTTCACCGGCTTTTGCAATGAGGATGAGACGCTTCTTTCGGAAAAAGAAGAGCAGCGCCCCGGGGAGACGATCTTTGAGGAGCGTGGTCTGGAGATCCTGAATATCTGCGTGGATTCGCCCATCTATTATGTGCCCCACCTGCTTTCCGGCATCCGGGGACTGCGCCCCGTGTGCATCGATCGAAATCATGCGGCTTTTACAGAGCGTTTTTTTCCGGAATACGGAAAGGTCGCATTTCTTCCTTCCGCCGGAAATCTGCTGCCTTCCGTAAGCAGAAGGATAGAAGGTGAGACCATCTTTCCGGGGCTCCTCAGAGCGGAAAGCACGCGGGAGAAATGGTTTACCCTGCCTGCCCTTCCCACATACGAGGAGTGGTGTCACAGAGAGATCCCCGTGATCTTTACGGGGAATTTCGTGCCGCAGGAAAAGCTGCGGAAAGGGATCCGGCATCTGGCGCCGGAATATGTGGAATTTCTGGAGGATTGCATCGGGGACTTTGAAAAGGATCCGAGCCTTCCCATGGAGGAAGGACTCCTGCGACGGATCGATGAAACCTTCTACGATCCGGGGGAGGCACATAACCGGGAGGAGGATCTGAAAGCGTTGTATTCCCTCAGCTATGTGGATCTCTCTGTTCGTACTCTTTATCGGGGACGGCTGATCCGGACCCTTGCGGAGGCGGGAATCCCGGTATTTTTGACAGGAAAAGACTGGGAACTGCTCCCTTGTGACCATCCGGAAAATCTGCGCAGTACCGGGCACGAGATCACCTCTGCGGAGTGCCTGAGATGGCTGCAGAAGAGCAGGATCTCCCTGAATCTGATGCCCTGGTTTAAGCAGGGAGTTCACGACCGGATCTTCCAGTCACAGCTCTGCGGGTGCGCTGTGCTCACGGATCCTACCCCTGTTTTGAAGGAAGATTACGCTGACGGGAAAAATATCGGGATCTATGACCCTTCTGACATGCAGAGCGCTGCGAGAGCCTGCGCCGCCATGCTGGAGGATCCCGGTCAGACCTATGCCCTGGCCGTTGCAGGGTATGAGACCGCGGCTGCCCGTCACACCTGGGCGGAGAGAGCACGGACGTTGGAGTGCCTGTGACAGGGGCATTTTTCTAACGAAGAGGACGCTTTTTCGGGGCCTGATTTGTGGAATGTGTCATTGACTTAGGAAGCCGTAACTATGGTACAATAAGCACTGTTGTTGTGAATGAAAGTCAGTAAGGAAGTTTTTTTTATGTCGGAAGCAGTAGCAGAAAACAAAATGGGTACCATGCCGGAGAACAAACTCCTGATCTCCATGGCGGTACCGCTTATGATCTCAAATTTCGTCCAGGCACTGTATAACGTGGTGGACAGTATCTTTGTGTCCAGGATCACCACGGATGAGGTGGTGCAGGACGCTCTGGGGAATCCCGTTCCCGCAGGTACGGATGCCATTTCCGCCCTGGGACTGGCCTTTCCCATTCAGATGGTCATCATTGCCCTCTGTATGGGCACCGCAGTGGGTGTCAGCTCGTTACTTAGCAGAAGCCTGGGAGAGGGAGACCGGGAGACGGCGAACAGTACTGCCATGCATGGCATTTTTCTCATGCTCTGCAGCTATGTGGTGTCTTTAAGCATCGGCCTGTTCGGGGCCAAATGGCTCATCTCCATGCAGGGCGCGGTGGGGAGACAGCTGGAGTACGGAACCGCTTACCTGCGGATCATCTGCTGTTGTTCCATCGGCATCTACATGGAGGTGATGATGGAGCGACTTCTTCAGTCCACGGGACGTACGGCCCTGTCCATCATTCCCCAGATCACGGGTGCGGTGATCAATGTCATCATGGATCCCATCCTGATCTTCGGTCTCTTCGGCATGCCGAAGCTGGGCGTTTCCGGTGCTGCACTGGCCACCGTTTTCGGTCAGACCGTAGCCACCTTCATCGGTCTGTTCCTGAACCTGAAGAAAAATCCGGACATTACCTTAAGCCTTCGGAAGTTCCGCCTGAACGGCCATATCATCAAGGGAATCTACACGGTGGGTGCTCCCGCCATCTGTCTCCAGGCAGTGGGTTCCTTCATGAACTTCGGTATGAACTCCATTCTGCTGGGGCTTCATACCAGCGCCGTTGCGGTGTTTACCATCTATTACAAGCTCCAGAGCTTTTTCTTCATGCCCATGTTCGGCCTGAACAATGCGCTGGTGCCCATCATCGGATACAATTACGGTGCCGGAAACAAGCACAGGATGTTAAAGTCCTACCGGCTGGCGCTTATTTACGGATTTTCCCTGATCTTTGTGGGATTTCTGCTCTTTGAGATCATGCCGGATAAGTTGATCATGATCTTCAACACGGGAGACGAAGCACTCCTGACCCTGGGAGTTCCCGCTCTGCGGAAGATCGGTGTGCACTATCTCTTTGCATGGTACTGCATCCTCACCGGCGGTCTCTTCCAGGCCCTGGGGAACGGTATGTACGGCTTTATCACCTCCATCTCCAGACAGATGGTGGTGCTGCTTCCCGCAGCCTGGATCCTGGGCAGGATCGGGGGCGTGGACCTGGTATGGTGGTCCTTCCCCATTGCGGAAGTCATGTCCTTGATGGCAACGGTATTTTTCTATATCCTGATCGATCGCAAGGTCATCCGGAAAATGCCGGAGGCCTGAGGATCACTGTTTATGAAATGAGAGACCGTCTTTCCTGCGCGGAAAGGCGGTCTTTTTGCGCGGATAAAAAAATTTTGCAAAACCTGTTGACTCCAAACTGTATAAGGTGTATATATAACACATGAACAGTTAAACAAACTGTTGGAAAGAGGTTTATATGATCATATCTCAAACGTCAGGCGTCCCCATCTATCAGCAGATCGCGGACGACTTCCGGACCCGGATCCTGGAAGGGCAGATCCCTCAGGGGGAATACCTGCCAAGCATTCGGGGGCTGGCAAAGGATCTGAAGATCAGCGTCATCACCACCATGAAAGCATACGAACTGCTGGAACAGGAAGGGCTGGTGACTGCGGTCCAGGGCAAGGGCTACAGTGTGAATGCCCAGGATGGCAACATGCTGAAGGAACAGTACATGCGCAAGGTGGAAGAGGGGCTGATGCAGGCCATCGATTCCGCTAAGGTTGCGGGACTGTCCGAACAGGAACTGATTGAAACGCTGAAAGCGTTGCTCACATTAAAGGAGGCTTGAAATGGAATTTGAAAGTGTGATCCACGGAGAACAGATTGAGAAGCATTACAAGGGATTTTCCCTGATCATCCCCACCCTGGACATCCCTAAGGGATTCGCCACCGCCCTGATCGGTGAGAACGGCGCCGGCAAGACCACGCTGCTGGACATCCTGGCAGGTATCCGCCTGGACTACAAAGGAAACCTGACCTTCTTCGGTAAGTTTAACGACCGCGACAGAGAGAACGTTCCCGAGGTGAAGGAGCGCATCGGCTACGAAGGCACCGGCAACTACTACTTCCCCGGCTGGACCCTCCGTCAGGGCAGAGACGTGCAGAACCTGCTTTTCTCCACCTTTGATGAGAAGCGCTACGACGAGATCTGTGACCAGCTGGCAGTTCCCAAGGAGCCTACCAAGAAGATCAACGATCTCTCCGACGGTAATCAGATGAAGATCAAGCTGGCAGGCGTTCTGGCCAGAGACACGGATCTGCTGATTCTGGATGAGCCCGCATCTCCCCTGGATCCTCTCATGAGAGATAAGTTGAACGATATGATCCGCTCTTACCTCAGCAGCAAGGAAGGAGAGCGTTCGGTTCTGTTCTCCACCCACAACATCGCGGATATGGAGACGGCTACGGACTACGCCATCATCGTTGAGAACGGCACCATCGTGGAGCAGGGTTTTGTGGAAGACCTGAAGGAAAAATACATCATCGTAAAGGGTGAGAAAGCTGATGAGGAAGCAGCCTCCAAGGTGCTTTACTCCATGTCTTCCGGGACTTACGGATTTGAGGGCGTCTGTCTTGCGGAGCGCCTGAACGAGCTGGCAGGCATCAAGGTTGTTACCGAGACTCCGACCCTTTCCCAGATCTGTGTCGCTGTCATGAAACAGAACTCGAAGCTCTATCAGGTAAAATAACGCGAAACAATTGGAGGCTAAGATGAAAAACCTGGTTCGTACTTTCAGGCTCTTTACGCCTGACTTATATGCCATCCTTTTCTTCCTGGTGGGAACCCCCGTATTTGCCCTCGCGACCTTCCTGTTTAACGGAATGTTCGGGGCCGTGATCGGAGCGCTGGTTTCCCTGGTGGCTTTCTCATCTCTGGATATCATGACGGATTTCTTCGTTTTCCAGGGAATCCTTGGAAAGGATTTTGACTTCGGGATCATGAAAATGTCCGTCCACGGACAGAGCCTTCTGAGAAAAGGCGTGCTTGTGGATTTCCTGCGCAGAATGATCCAGTACCTTGTGATCTCTGCCTTCTGTGCCTTCCATCTGGGAAGAGAATTTGCAGCTGCAGGTACTTATGTCGGATTTGAAAACCTGGCAGGCATCGCTCTTTGCCTGGCCTTCGGCTTCTTCTTTACAGAACTCATCGGCCTGAGTGTCATGAGAAGCTTTGTGCATTACTCCGACGGCATCCTGGCCTATATGCTGGTCTCCATCCTTTTGGTCCTGGCAGACTTTTGCCTGGTGACCGTCATCGGCAAAGCCCCCGGCATGAATCCCTGGCCCTGGGCCATGGTGCTGCTGATCCTGGCAATCTGCAACGCCTATCTTTCCGAGGAGCGGATCCTCCTGCACTTCATTTCCTCCCGCGGCAATCGTGAGGAGAGTAGATTTATCACCGAGGACCGGAAGAAGCTTCCCGTGTTCCTGCTCATCGCTTTCGGTGTGGACTTTCTCATGGTGCCCGTCATGATCATCGGTTACAACCAGGGGAAGGATCTGAGCGTCTTCCTCGTGGCGCAGATGATGTATCCCGCCTGCGGCGTGGTCATGGCAAAAATATTCGCCAGAGACGAGAAAAAGCTTCCCGTGGGTGCCTATGCCACCATCCTCATCGCAGGAGTGCTTACCATGGTCTGCTGCCTCGTGAAGATCACCGGAATCTTCCCGGACGGAGATGCAACGTCCGACCCGGTGCTGCAGATTTCAAATCTCGCAGTTATAGTCACTTCCATCCTGTTTTTCATCCTTGTCTGCGCCGCAGGCAGGGAAAAGCGGGAAAATGCAGGCTTCAGGTTCCACAAAGCAGGTTTGTCCATCCTGATGCTGTTACTCTTCACGGTGCTGTACTTCGGACGCATCGCCATCCTCTACGGCATCTCCGCCATGACGGAAGGAGATATGAGCATTTTGACGGATGCCTTCGCCCGGATGTTTGCAACAAAGGACGGACTTGTGATCTGGCTCATGACCCTGATCAATGCTCCCCTCACCTTTATCATGTTCCTGGGAGAGGAGTACGGCTGGAGATACTTCCTGCAGCCCATCCTGCATGACCGTTTCGGCCGCATCGGCGGAACCTTCCTGCTGGGCGTGGTATGGGGCATCTGGCATGTGGGCGCTGACTTTTACTTCTACTCTGACGGTACCGGCATTCAGATGCTGGTGCAGCAGATTGTGACATGCGTGTCGCTTGGCATCTTCTTCGCATACGCATATATCAAGACCAACAATATCTGGGTTCCCGTGTTCATGCACTTCCTGAACAACAACCTGATCATGGTGATCAGCGGTGACACCAGCCTGGCAGTGATGCAGGGCAACACCGTCACCTGGAGCATGATCCCCCTGTCCGTCATCGGCGCATCCGTCTTCTGGGTATTCATCTTCAGTCCCGTGTTCCGGGAGAAGAAGAATGCGGAAGCCGCAGTGCCTCAGACGGAAGCAGTGGCATAAAATACTGAAGATCCCTTCGATCTGCAGTATGGAGAAAGTTTGAAAGAGGAAAAAACTATGATGAAAGAATTGGTGAATGCATACAAGCTGGTGCAATACGGACTGGCAATGAAGAAGCAGCTGGGATTTGCGGCATTCTTCGGTATCCTGGGGATCGCTCTGGAGATCGTTGGAAAGGGTTCCTCCCTCATCGGCGGATTTTACGTGATCCTGTCCTCCATGTTCGTTTATCAGCTCATCATCTCCGTGGACATGTCCACCCTGATCCAGTCCTCGCCCTACAAGAAAAAGATCCAGTGCACTTATCCCCTCATCGCCGTTGCTCCCTGGGTCTATGGCATGATGACGGTGATCGTTCTGATTCATTCCTACTTTGGCACCCACGGCACCGAGGAGGACTATATGAACCAGTGCTCCACCATCCTCACCCTGGGCGTACTGCTCTGCATCGTGCTGATCTATTTTGCCTTTGCCTATAAGTACTTCATCGTTTCCATGATCGTGATGTGCATGGCTGTGATGATGGTCATGGGCGGCCTGTCCATTCACGGTCCCTTCAGCGAAACGCTCTATTCCTCCATGGGAACCTGCATTGCCATTTCCTACGTACTCATCACCCTGGGCTTTGCCGCAGCATGGGGCATCACCCGGATGGTATACAAGGAGGAGATGTCCAAGATGGCATTCCGCACCCTGATCAATAATAAGAATCAGTGACGGATTTCTGACAGAAAATGGTAGGAAAGAGTAACCTCCCGGTGCTATTATGATAATTGGGTTTTTACCAAAAACGATCATGTTCACGGAGGTAGAAAAATGCAATTGATATCTGTTCACAGCGAAGAATTCAAGAGATACGGAAGCGTTCTGACCGGTTATGATGTGGCACCCCTTCTGGATGCCATGGAGAGGATCGAGCTTCCCGCAGAGGGTGTGGCTTACGAGCCTGCCATCGACAGCCTGGAGGCATGCAAGGCACTTCATCAGGAGTTCTCCGACAGAGCTTACGGCGGAATGCCCGTTCAGGTAGGTATGTGCTGGGGTTCCAACACGAAGCTGAACTGCCTGGAGTATCACCGCGGATGCGAGCTGAACATCGGCACCTCTCAGTTCGTGCTGCTGCTGGCAAAGCTGGATGACATCAAGGATGGCAAGCTGGATACCTCCAAGGTGAAGGCTTTTGTGGCAGAGAAAGGCGAAGTGGTAGTGGTCTATGAGGACACTCTTCACTACGCTCCCTGCAACGGCGAAGGCAAGGATAACTTCCGCGTCTGTGTCGTTCTTCCCAAGGGAACCAATACCGAGAAGCCTGCGCTCCGCGTTGCAGATGAGGAGGATAAACTTCTCTGGGCCCGCAACAAGTGGCTCATCGCTCATCCTGAGAGCAGCGAAGCTGCAGACGGCGCCTATGTGGGCCTGACCGGCAAGAACATCGACATTGCCGTAGACTAAAGGCAGGATCGTGTAACGGATGATTACAGGGAGAGCCATTCCTCAGCGCGAGGGATGGTTCTCTTTTTTGCGCTTTGCTGCAGTTTTTTCTTGCTTTTCCGGCAGATATAGTATAATAAGTTGTTGTTTCAAAATATTTCGTCTGCTCCCGGGTGGGGCATGCAACCGGCGATCACCGGGACAAGGAGAAATGAAAATGAAAGACTTATGGATCACACCTTCCGATCCACGGGCGCAGGAATGCGTAAAGCGGGTGATGGCATATCTGGCGGAGATTTCGGGAGACCGTATCGTCACGGGACAGCATACCCAGACCCTTGCGATGGAAGAATATGAGCATATCCGGGAGGTGACGGGGAAGGAGCCTGCGCTGCTTGGCTTTGAGCTTCTGAGTTACTCCCCCAACATCAACTATCTGGACACGGATGAGGAATGTATGACGGAGGTGACGGAGAATCTGGGAACCTTGCGCAGAGCCTGGGAATGGGCGGAGCGCAAGGGCCTCATCACCTTCACCTGGCACTGGTTTTCTCCGCTGGGGGGCAGATCCAAGGCTTTCTTTACGGAGCATACGGATTTTGATGCGGCGCAGGCCGTGATCCCGGGAACGCCGGAGCATCAGGCCCTTTTGTCGGATCTGGATGTGATGGCAGGGATCCTGCGGCCTTTCTGTGAGCGGCAGATCCCGATTTTGTGGCGTCCCTTCCACGAGGGAGAGGGCGAATGGTTCTGGTGGGGAGCCAAGGGCCCGGAGCCCTTAAAAAAGCTGTGGCACATCATGTATGAGCGCTTCACCGAGGTGCATCATCTGCACAATCTGATCTGGGTGTGGAACTCCCCTGCGCCGGATCGGTATCCCGGGGATGATGTGGTGGATATCATCTCCAGAGACATGTATCCCCAAAAGCATTCCCATACCGCCCGCGAGGAGGAATATCAGGGCCTTTTGAAGATCACGGAGCAGCCGAAGATCGCTCTCATCGGTGAGATCGGAACCCTGCCGGATCCGGAGGAGCTGCACCGGAAGCGGGTGGGCTGGACGACCTATATGACCTGGTCCAAGGCCTTCTGCCTGACGGAGGAGTTCACCACCGGCGAGTATCTGAAGGCTGTGTACGACAGTCCCTATGCCGTGACGAAGGAAGACCTGCCGGTGCTCTATTAGGGCAGAGGATGGTGACGGTAGGCAAGCAGACAACGAGAATGAGAGGAACAGACATGGAACTGAAAGAATATCTGAACCGGGGCGTAAGCCCCTTTCATGTGGTGAAGGAAGCCACGGAAGTATTGAAAAAAGAAGGCTTTACGGAGGTGGCTCTGGGAGACGGACAGGCACTGGAACCCGGGAAGGGCTACTTTATGTGTCCTTATCCTTCCTCCTTTTTCGCATTTCGGGTTGACCCCAAGAAGGCAGGCATGCAGATCGCCATGGCTCACACCGACTGGCCTTCCTTCCTGTTAAAGCCCAATCCGGAAATGCCCGAGGGAGTCTACCTGCGGGTGAACACGGAGCCCTACGGCGGGATGTTAAAGCATACCTGGTTTGACAGACCCCTGGGCCTTGCCGGCAGAGTGCTTTTGAAAAATGACAGTGATGTCTTTTCTCCGAAGGAGGTGCTCTTTGACAGCGAAGAGCCCTGGTTCGTGATCCCTTCCCTGGCGCCCCATCTGGATCGGGAGATCGAGACGGAAAAGATTGATCCCCAGAAGGTAATGCTGCCCCTGTATGGGATCAAAATGGCGCCGGATCCCCGGTGCATTGCCCCTGTTAAGACGGAAGAGCAGATAGTTCCTACCCTGTTGGAAAAGGTGGCGGAGAAGCTGCATGTGGCAGCTGACCAGATCCTGTCCTATACGCTGTACCTTTATAACACGGACCCCGCACAGGAGGTGGGCACGGAGGGCGAGCTCCTGCTGTCTCCCCGTATTGACAATGTGGCTTCCGTGGCAGCACTTACCGAGGCCATCCTGCAGACCCAAGGATCCCGTGCTGGCATCAGCCTCATCGCATGCTTCGACAACGAGGAGATCGGCAGCCGCACCAAACAGGGGGCGGATTCGGGGCTTCTGAAGGATGTGGCGGAGGACATTTACCGCAGACTGGGGAAGGCAGACCGTATGACGGAAGAGTATGCATGCAGTATGATGCTTTCCGTGGACGGCGCCCATGGCGTTCATCCCAATTACAGAGAAAAAAGTGACACCACTGCCACTGTGGTTCTGGGGAGCGGTGTCGTGTTAAAGAGCAGTGCATCCCAGCGTTATGTGACGGATGCCAAGGCGGCGGCCGTTGTGAAGGGTCTGTGTGAAAAATTCGGGATCCGTCTCCAGGAGCAGGCCAACCGTTCCGGCGCTCCCGGCGGCCAGACCCTGGGGCCCATCGCTTCCTCCTACCTGCCCATCCTGGCGGCAGATCTGGGAATCCCCATGCTGGCCATGCATTCTGCCAGAGAGCTGGCATCTCTGCCCGACTGTGAGGAGCTGGAGCGTCTGGTTCGAGTGTTTTTGTCCGAGGAGTAAGAAATGAGCGCATCCGTCGTACTGCAACAAATGGGTGTCATCGTCATCCTGGTTGCCATCGGTATCTATCTGTATCGCAAGGACATCGTGGACAATACCGTATCCCGGAAGCTGTCCGCCATCGTTATGATGTTCTGTAATCCCGCCCTGACCCTTGCTTCCGTCCTGACGGGGAACGTGAATGCGAGCCACGAAGAGCTTCTGGAAGCCATTCTCATCGGTGTGGTGTTCTATTTTGCACTGATGGTGCTGGGCACCCTGCTTCCATTCCTTTTGGCAGCGGAAAAGTCCCAGCGCAGGTTCTACAACCTGATGACGGTCTATACCAATGTGGGCTTCATCGGTATCCCCGTGGCCAGAGCCATTCTGCCGGATAAAGCCATCCTCTATGTCATTGTGTGTAACGTAATGTACTGCCTGCTCTTTTACACCCATGGCGTCACCGTGCTGAGCAACGGCAGGGAAAAAATGGACCTTCGGAAAGTCTTCAGTGCCGGAACCATCATGGCGGTACTGTCCCTGGTGGTGTGCTGGTTTCGGATCACACCGCCGCCCATCATCGCCAGCAGCGTGACCCATATCGGAAACGCCACGGTCTTTCTGTCCATGACTCTGCTGGGGGTATCCATCGCAAGATCCGATCTGTCCAAAGGATTTAAAAACGGGCGGATCTGGGGCTATATCCTGCTGCGGATGATCCTGCTTCCCATCCTGACCTTCTTTGTGCTGCGGGCGTTAAAGTGCGATCCCGTGGCCATCCTGGGAGTCTGTCTCATGGCAGCCATGCCCGTGGGAAATCTGCCCCTGATCCAGTCGGAAAAGATCGGAGAGGATACGGAGCTTCTGTCCGGTGCCATCACTGTCAGTACCATCGTATCCATGGTCACCATCACCGTTTTGATGGTGTGGTTTACTTCCATGATCGGTGCTGTTCTTTGACCGGGGAAGCGGTAACTGAATACCTGAAAGATACAAAAAGAACGCTGCGGGCTCTGCACCCACAGCGTTCTTTATTCTTTGATCTATCAATGCGAGCATACCAGCGTTACCGCGGATCTGGCCTTGCACAGGAAGCCGTCTCCCACGATGGTGCCTTCCTTCATGGGCTCGTCCCAGGTGTCCAGCGCCACCTTCCAGAGGTGTCCTTCCGGCAGGCGGGGAAGCTCGATCCAGAGATCCTCCCAGTAGGAATTGATGGCCACATAGACCACATCATCCCGTCCTTCCGAGGTTTTGCCCGCGAACATCACTCCCAGGTAATGATCGAAGGGCTCGAAATAATCTCTCCAGGGGGTGACTCCGTGGAAGGAGGTTTCCGGGAAGCCGAATCCGCACTGTCCCAGATGTACCCGCAGAACGGGATGGGCCTTGCGGAAGGCGATGGCTTTCTTGAAGAAATTGAACTGATCCTTGTTCTTTTTCAGCCTGCCCCAATCCAACCAGGAAATCTCGTTGTCCTGGCAGTAGGGATTGTTGTTGCCGAACTGGGTGTTGCAGAATTCGTCGCCCGCCAGGAACATGGGGGTTCCGCGGCTGCACATCAGAGTGGTAAAGGCGTTGCGCATCATCCGCTTCCGGAGAGACATAACGTAAGGGTCATTTGTTTCTCCTTCCGCACCGCAGTTCCAGCTGTTATTGTCGTTGGCGCCGTCCGTATTGTTCCAGCCGTTGGCTTCGTTGTGCTTCTCATTGTACGCATACAGATCGTAGAGGGTGAAGCCGTCGTGGCAGGTGATGAAATTGATGGAGGAGTTGAGAGACCCGCTGCCGTAAATGTCGGGGGAGCCGATGAGGCGCATTGCCGCTCCGTTGATGGAGCCCGGATCACCCTTCAGGAAGCAACGGATGTCGTCCCTGTATTTTCCGTTCCATTCCGCCCAGCGATCATTCCAGCTGGCGAAGGAACCCACCTGATAGAGTCCGCCCGCATCCCACGCCTCGGCGATGAGCTTTACGTCTCCCAGGATGGGATCGTAGGCCAGGGACTGCAGGAGCGGAGGATTTGCCTGAGGAGAGCCGTCCACATTCCGTCCCAGGATGGATGCAAGGTCGAAACGGAAGCCGTCCACACGGTAGGTTACCACCCAGTATCGCAGACATTCCAGAATGAGCTGCTGCACCACGGGATTGGCACAGTTCATGGTATTGCCGCAGCCACTGAAATTGTAGTAGAAGCCCTCGGGGGTCAGCATGTAGTAGAGCTGGTTGTCAAAGCCCTTAAAGGAGATGAAGGGGCCCTGCTCGTTGCCTTCCGCGGTGTGATTGAACACCACGTCCAGGATTACCTCGATGCCGCTGTTGTTCAGTTCCGTTACCAGCTGCTTTAACTCATTGCCCTCCCGGTTGTACTCCACATGGGCGGTGTAGCTGGTGTTGGGAGCAAAAAAGCTTAAGGTAGAGTAACCCCAGTAATTGTACAGGGTCTTTCCGTTGTATTCCCGCTGATCCAGGGTCTCGTCAAACTCGAAGATGGGCATCAGCTCCACGGCATTGATCCCCAGTTCCTTCAGGTAGGGGATTTTTTCACGGATGCCGTCGAAGGTGCCGGGGAACTGCACACCGGAGGAAGGATCCTTGGTAAAGCCCCGAACATGCATCTCGTAGATGATCAGGTCCGAGACGGGGAAGCAGGGATCCGCAAAATCCTTCCAGTCGTAATCGTCCTTCACCACCCGGGCACGGTATCTGTTGCCGATGGGACCTTTTTCACCCCAGACGCTCTGCCCCACCACGGCCTTGGCGTATGGATCCAGCAGAGGCTTTGTCTTGTCGTAGATCAGGCCTTTGGAAGGATCGTAGGGGCCGTCCACATGGTAGGCGTACTCGAAATCGTAGATATTGATGCCGAACACGATCATGGAATACACATTTCCGATCCGGTAATGGGCCGGGAAGGGAATGACCGCAAAGGGCTTGTCCTCGGACTCCGTTCTGGGGTAGAGCAAAAGCTCCACCGATGTTCCGCCCGTGGTATGGACCGTGAAGTTCACACCGCCGGGAATAGCGGTGGCGCCGTTGATGTCATAGAAGCCGGGCCGGATATCATAGCCGTCCACGTGATCAAAAGGTACCAGATGGTACTTCTGATAGGTGGCGGGCATGTTGTTGGAATTGTGTTCCGCTTCGGGCTTACGCACCGAGCGGCCCTTGTAACCGGGCTTCGGTGTGGGTTCGGGGATCTTTCTGGTTTTCTTCTGAGGTTGATCTGCCATAGAATAGCCCTCCTTATATCCGATTTTACCCCAAAATCCGTCTGAAAATAATAAAAATTGTATTACAATTTATGCCTTTTTTGTAAGGGAGAGATTTGGTAGAATATACGAGAATTTATAAAAAAGGAGATTGCGGATGGATAGCGCCCTTCTGCTTTGGATCCAGGAGACCCTGCGGGTTTCTTTCCTGAATCCGACTATGATCTTTATCACCCATCTGGGAGATGCCGGCATTGTGTGGCTGGTTTTGTCCGTGGCATTTTTGCTGATCCCCAAAACCCGAAAAATGGGGCTGGCATGCCTGTTTTCCCTGCTGATCATGGTGGTGGTGAACGACCTGATCCTGAAAAATGCCGTGGCCAGGATCCGGCCCTACGAAGCCATAGAAGGGCTGGAGCGCCTCATCGAGGCCCAGGTGGATTATTCCTTCCCCTCGGGCCATACGGCCTCTTCCTTCGCATGCGCGTACGTGATCCTGCGAATGGCAACGAAAAAAGCGGCCGCTGTCCCTGCTGTGGTACTGGCCGCTTTGATCGCTTTTTCCAGGCTGTATGTGGGGGTTCATTACCCTACCGATGTGCTGGCAGGGATGGTTTTGGGCGTCCTGTGCGGGATTGCGGGATGTCGCATCGTGCTTAGTTTACCGGGAAACCGGCTTCAATCGCCTTCTCGTTGATCTCCTGTACGTGCCGGTCCCAGGATTCCCATTTGTCATTGCCCCGTCTGTCCGGAATGTCGAAATTCTTTTTGATCTCACTTCCCAGATACTCCGTGAATTTGCAGCTTCCGCTGTAGTTCAGGTGTGAGTTGTCATTGAAATCCTCTTCAAAATTCAAATCCATGGCATTGTAGAAATAGTTGGTACTGTTGAAGGCAATGCCGTTCATCAGTGCGATCTCATGGACGCGGTTGTAGACCAGCTCATCCTCCTGGGTGGTGATGTAGGGGGAGACCATGAGAAAGAGGGAGATATCCTTCTCCTTGCAATACTCGATGATCTTTTGCAGATAGATCTCGGACTTCAGCGTGATGCCGCCGCTGTATTCCTGATCCAGGAGAGGCTCCTCCTGGGGCGTCACGATATAGTAGGGGGTGTACCCCTTGAAGGACGCACGCTCTCTGCGGGTGGTGGTCAGATAGTCCCAATCCTCCCCCGTCAGTTCGTCGAACCGAAGATGGTATCTGGCGATGGAGGGCCAGAATTCCCAGATCTTATCGTACTCGCAGCTGTCCAGGATCATCTGCACCTTGTTCAGGGAAAAGCGGACCCCCGCCAGATTGTCCTCCAGCCAGTTGTATTGATAGTCCTCCTTAAAGCGGGCGGGAGAGTACAGATCGATGACCACCAGCTTCGGATCCTGATATTTGCAGAGCTCCTTCAGGTAGTAGTAGGTGATCCAGAGGGGCTGCTCTGCCGCACTGTAGTCGTAGGCGGCGATGCCGTATTCCTCCCACAGCAGGGCAGTGTTCACGTCGCAGTGGATATGGCTGGAGCCCATGAAGGCCACATCAATGGAATTCCTGGGCTGCGCATAGAGGTCTCTGGCCTGGGCGATGCCGTGCTCCGTTTTGATGCTCAGGAGGCGGTCAAAGAAGGCATAGGAGAGGACGCACATCAGGAAAAATATGGAAAAAGCCAGGATTTGCTTTCGTTTCTTCGTCATGATCTCCTCCGATCGTTAAAACTGCATGTAGATCATTCTGGCGGTGTCGTGGGCAGGGCCGTAGATGCCAAGGATCATGATGCCGGTGATGAGCAGAAAATCCACGGCGTACTGGACATAGTAGGGCTTGCCGATGATGAGGGCGGGCACGCTTTTTTTCTCCAGCTCCGCCAGGTATTCAACAATCATTAACAGCAGGATGGAGCAGCACATGATCACCAGGTCCGTGATGTGGGCGGGGAACAGCACCCGGAAATCCGCGCCGATGCCACCGGGAGAAATGCCGGCGGACAGCATGTGCAGGATGTAGTCTATCGCCACCTTCAGTGCGTCCGCACGGAAGAAGATCCAGGCGAAGGTCACCGCCAGGAAGGTCAGGATCTGCCCCGGGAGGCCGCTGCGCAACTTTCCGTGCCATCCGGAAGCATCGGAGAGGAGAACGTCCGCTGCGGAGAAAAAGCCGTGAAGCATGCCCCAGGCCACAAAATTCAGGCTCTCACCGTGCCACAGTCCGCAGATGAAGAAAACGATGAGGGTATTGATCACCTTTCGTGCCGTTCCTTTGCGGTTCCCGCCCAGGGGAATGTAGAGATAGTCCCGTAGCCAGGAACTCAGGGAATAGTGCCATCTGCGCCAGAATTCCGAGATGTTTTTGCTCTGATAGGGAAGCAGGAAATTGTCCGTCAGCCGGATGCCGAAGAGCAGGGAAAAACCGATGGCTGCGTAGGAATAGCCTGCGAAATCGCAGTAGATCTGGAAGGAGTAGAGCAGTGCACCGAAAAGGAGGGATATACTGCCCATTTCCGTGTAGGATTCCCAGATCCGGTCCACATAGATCCCCAAGCGGTCCGCGATCACCACTTTGTAAAAGACGCCGATCAGCACGTACTGGAAGACCCGGCTCCATCTGCCGGGCTCATAGAAGCGCAAGGTACGGACATTTTCCAGCTGTTTGTCAAAATCCGCTTTCCGCTCGATGGGACCGCTGATGAACTTCGGGAACCATGCCAGATAGAGCAGCATTTTCAGAGGATCCTTCTCCGGCGTCAGGGTGCCGCGGTGCAGATCCACGAAATAGCTGATGACCTGAAAGATGTAGAAGGAAAAGCCGATGGGCAGGATAAACCGGTGCAGGGGCGAAGTCTCGTCCTGCAGGAAGGGGAAGCGGGCGTAGGACTTCATCAGAAGCAGAAACGCCACGCAAAGCGCTACCCCAAGGGTAGAGAAGATGGAGCGCAGTCTGGGGATGCCGATGAGCAGGCCGAAGCCCCAGGCAAAAAGCGTTACCGCCGTCACCGTGAGTCCTGCGGGAACGGAGAGCAGGAAGACATAGCAGATGGCGGACAGCGCAAGAAAGCCGACGCGAAACCGGCTCTGTATCAGGTAAAAAAGCGCACATACACAGAGGATGTAGAGTGCGGAAAAAATAGTCAGAGTCATAGTTTTCCTCCGAGGATTCTGTTATACTTATGCAACAGCCGCCATTATTGTAACATGAGTGGCCCCACTATCCTAGGAAGGAAAACTTGAGATATTCTTAAGATATTTTTAAGAGCGAAAAAGGCATGACGAATCGACTGATCACAAGAATCAAAAAAGACCCCATGCTGCCGGTGGCAATTCTGGCAGCGCTGGTATCCCTTATCATCACACCCCCGAGCAGGGACCTCCTTACCGCCATTGACTGGCATACTCTGGGCATCCTCTTTATGATGCTGACGGTGTTGGAGGGATTTAAACAGGAGAATCTCTTCGGGCCTCTGCTCCGGCTGGGTTCCCGCTTTACCACCATGGCATCCCTTTCCCTGTTTTTGATCTTTGGAGTGTTTTTTACCTCCATGTTCGTGACCAATGATGTGTCCCTCATCATCTTTGTTCCCCTGACCATCATCCTGTTCCGCAGCGCGGGCAGGGAGCGGGACATTCTGCCCGTTCTGACCATGGAAAATATCGCGGCTATCCGCGGGTCGCTCCTGATGCCCTTCGGCAGTCCCCAGAACCTGTTTTTGTTTGAAAAATCCGGCATGAGCGCCCTGCGCTTTATCTGGCTGATGTTGCCTCTGTGCGTCAGCTCCGGGATCCTGTTGATCATCTTCGTGCTGGTGTATTTCCGCAAGGAGAAAGGGCGCCGCATCGAAGCGAAGAATCCCGACCAACCCCTGACGGCGGAGGGAAGAGTGCGGCGCATTACCTACATCTGCCTCTTCGTGATGGTGCTGGCAGTGATTGTCAGCCGTACCGGCTACTGGGTGGCTTCGCTGGTGATCTTCGCGGCTGCGATCCTCATCGTGAACCGGAAACTCCTGCGGTCCGTGGACTATGTGCTGCTGGTGACCTTCCTGTGCTTTTTCGTATTCTCCTCCTCCATTGCCGCAAATCCGTCCATCAGTACGTTTTTGCAAAAGGTAGTGACGGGGCATGAGTATGTGGCTGTTCTGCTTTTGAGCCAGGTGATCTCCAACGTGCCTGCCTCCATCGTGCTTTATCCCTTCTCGGAGAATTTCGCGGGACTGATCTACGGCGCCGATACGGCGGGACTGTGTTCTCTCATCGGCTCCCTGGCATCCATCATCAATTACCGCATCTACGTGCGGGAATACCCCGGAAGGGGGAAGGACTTCCTGAAGGTCTTTACGCTGGTGAGCTGGATCTTCTTTGTTATTGTGGTGATCCCGGGATATCTTCTTGCCAGGTATCACGTGTTCGGATGATCAATCATTTTTGTGAGGGGTACAGATTGAAGATCAAGATCAAAGATGCCTCCTGCGCGGAGGTGCTGGCCCGGAAGACGCCGGCCCGCAAGAAACCTATAAAGCCGTCCAAGCCCATGCGTTGGCTCCTTCGCACCCTGTCGGACGGGGAGATGAAGAAGGTGGATTTTTCCTACGAGACGGAAGGACTGGAGTGTTTGCAGGGTGACGAGCCCTGTCTCATTTTGATGAACCATTCCAGCTTCGTGGATCTCCCCATCGCCCAGAGTCTGTTCTGGGACCGGCCCTTGCAGATCGTCTGCACCCTGGACGCCCTGGTGGGGAAGGCAGGACTCATGCGGTCCATCGGCTGCATTCCCACCCGGAAGTTCGTGATGGATGTGGGGCTTCTGAAGGACATGGACTATGCGCTGAAAAAGCTCCGTTCCTCGGTGCTGCTGTTTCCCGAGGCGGGGTATTCCTTTGACGGCACTGCAACGGTGCTGCCGGACAGTCTGGGAAAATGCCTGAAGTTCCTGAATGTGCCCGTGCTGATGGTGCGGACCTACGGGGCTTTTACCAGGGATCCTCTCTACAATGCGCTGCAGCTTCGGAAGGTGAAGGTCAGTGCGAAAGTGTCCTATTTCCTGAGCCCTGAGGAGATCCGGGAGAAGAGTACGGAGGAGCTGAATGCCGCCATCCGGGAGGCTTTTTCCTTCGACAATTTCCGGTGGCAGCAGGAGAACCATATCTGTGTAAATGAGCCTTTCCGTGCGGATCACTTAAACCGCGTGCTTTACAAATGCCCTCACTGCCTGGCGGAAGGAAAGATGGAAGGAAAAGGCACACGCCTGACCTGCCATGCCTGCGGCAAGGAATATGAACTGACCGAGTACGGTGAAATAAAGGCCCTCTCCGGAGAGACGGAGTACGCGCACATCCCCGACTGGTACCGGTGGGAGAGAGAATGCGTCAGGAAGGAACTGGAAGAGGGAACCTATGCACTTGACATTCCTGTCAGTATTTACATGATGGTGGACTACTCCGCCCTGTACCGGGTGGGCACCGGGCGCCTGACCCACGGCGCTGAAGGATTTCATCTGACGGGTTGCGATGGGGCACTGGATTACGTGCAGAAGCCCACGGCTTCCTACAGTCTGAACGCGGATTATTACTGGTATGAGATTGGCGATGTCATCAGCATCGGAGACCGGAAGGCGCTGTATTATTGCTTCACCGAGCCCGGGGTGGATGTGGTGGCCAAAACCAGACTTGCCACCGAGGAACTTTATCGGATGAGCAGGAGATGAAATAATACTTGAAAATCGGAACCCACCTGTTTATGATAGCAGGTGGGTTAGTTTTATCTAACCGGTGCGCATTAAGAAAGGACTTAAGTTACCGCATGCTGAAGAATTACATGAAAGAAGGTCAGAAGCTGCCCTTGTTCGGAGTCGGACCTTATATTGTTTACGGAATGGCGATGGTGAATCTCAGAGGAATGCTGATTCTCCCTTTGATCGACTGGGCAATCATGACCTTCGCTTTGATCCATACGGAGGAGAAATGGCTGCTGGATCTCTATGGCGATGAATACGCAGAGTATAAGAGGCATGTGAATCGGTGCATTCCCTGGAAAAGAAGGTGAGAAAATGCAGAAATATCACATTGAGAAGAATACAGTCCAAGAGACACTGATCATACCTCTGTATGGCAGGAAAGTCTGCTCCGAACGCTTCCCGAATCTCTTTAAAGATTCGGAAGCGGAGCGCATCTGTAATATGCTTGATTATGATTTTGCAGAAAAGGGTAAGCGGATGGAGTCCGGAGTGGGGTTATTCGGTGCTCTTGAGGTTGCACAGCGTCAGTATGATATTGCATGCGAAGTGAAGGAGTATCTGAAAGCACACCCGAATGCGGCAGTAGTTAATCTCGGCTGTGGCCTGGATGACACTTTCCGCAAGTGTGATAACGGAACCTGTAAGGGCTACAACATCGACATGCCGGATGTGATAAAAGTCAGAAACGAGCTTCTTCCTGAAAAAGAACGGGAGAAAAATCTCGGCTTTGATCTGAATAATGAAAAATGGATGGATGAGATCGATGCCCGGGAAGGGGCGATCTTTTATGCCACGGGCGTATTCTATTACTTCAAGACCGAAGATGTGAAAACGCTCTTTTGCAAGTTGGCAAAACGCTTCCCTGGAGCGGTGCTTGTATTTGATGCCTGCAATGAACGCGGTGCAAAGATGATGACCAAGACCTGGCTCAAAGAAGCCGGGATCAGTGATGTGGAAGCATTTTTTTCTCTGGAAAGCCATACGGAGCTCGAAAACTGGAGCGGTGATTTCTCCCGTGTTTCAGCAAAAAGTTATATGCGAGGCTACCGGGACATCTATAAGGATGTCAGCTTCCTGCACAAGCTGATGATCCGGTTTTGTGATGGGTTGGTGAAGATGATCATCGTGAATATAGCGTTTAAGGACAGATAACACACAGATATGAACAGTGCGAAGAGGAGGAGACGATTATGCTTTTGACGATATTTCTGGCAATCGTATTTTGTGTGGCCATCACGCTGATGAAGTATCACTTTTTTCAGTTCTATTTTCCGGAAGTGGAGAGCGTATATGCGAACAGAAAGTACGGCTATAACATAAAGAGCCAGCTGCTGAAGCTCCTGGTGATCTTTCCTGCGGCATCTGCACTTGCAGCATGGATTTGCTCCTTATTCTAAGAAAAGAGGTAATCTGACATGATAGTCATAAAAGTTCTGATAGAAGGTCTCGGACTTGGATTTTTGCTGTACCTGATGTGTGCCTTCGGCATTAGAAACGGTGCCATCGGGATGGTGCATCTCTATAGCAGTGAAGTTCAGAAGCGTGTGATTGAGAACGGGCTTACCACCGCAGATGAGATAAAAAGAAGGAGCACTTTGTTTAAATGCATATGCATCCCCGGATATTTCATCTATGTACTTGTCTGCGCATATGGAATCAACGGTGCGAGAGGGTTTATCGATGGTTTCTGGCAGATGTTCGTCATCCTTTCTGTCATGAATGTGATTGACAGAATCCTTGTGGACGGATACTGGGTAGGTCATACAAATGCCTGGAATATTTCGGGTACTGAGGATCTGAAACCCTATATCACGGCAAAGGATAAGCAGAAAAAATGGATTATGGGCACTGTCGGAATGGCCGTCATATCGGTTGCACTTTCCGGTATTATGTGCCTGATACTGAGATAAAAAACGGGTGGGCGATCGCGTTATCGTATGGTGAGCTGTAATAGCCAAAGTTTGGCGGGGATGTAATGAAATTCGCATTTTACCTGGCAGCCGCAGATGGGAAACTCGCGTCGGCGGAAACGCAGTTTATGGAAGGCGTCTTAAATATGGGATTGCCCCAGGAGTTCACTCTGGAGCTGATTCAGAATTCCGGAATTGTGGACGAGGAGGACAGGAAAAAATATGAGAGTTCCGCACTGAAGTCCTTGAACATTGCATTGATTTCTGACCGCTATTACCTTGCTCATCCAATGGGGTCGGGAATCACGGATCTTACGGATAAGATCATCCTCTTTTTCAAGCATTTCGGGGAAACACTTGTAGAGATCGATGGAGAGGAGTCTCCGGAGGAAACGGAGAGCATCGAAAAGCTTCTTAAGAATTTCCGCACGGTATCGGAAGCATTTGCAAATTCCGTGAGGGGGTGAGTGGAAAAAAGCCGAACTGAGTCCCCCTTCCGCATAAAAAAAAGGACATCCAGTTGAACTGCACCCCGAATGTTAGACAAAACATTCGGGGTGATTTTATGTCTAAATATAGTTTTGAGGAAAAATGCGAAGCTGTTAAGCGCGTTGTGGATGGAATGTCAATGACAAGAAGCGCGCGAATTATGGGTGTAAATAAATGTGAAGTCCAAAAATGGTACG
>JAEETA010000069.1 GCA_016286555.1 Lachnospiraceae bacterium
TTCTACACCGCTTTCCTTTGCCGAAAATCTGAACAGCGGATCTCCGTTTTCTTCCGTTCCATACTGCACCATGCCGCCCCTTTCCATGGCTCGGGCGGAGGCAATGTTCTCTTTGGCACAGCCGCCGTGTACGCCGGGAAGCGCATAGTCCTCCGCGGCGATCCGGAGCAGTTCCTTTACGCACTGCGTCCCGTATCCCCGGTTTCTGTATTCTTCATCCAACAGAATAAAGATCTCCGGCTCTGCCGGATCACGGCCTCCGTCCAGTCCGCACCAACCCATAATGGTTCCGGGACGCTCCTTCCCGCATACCGCGAGGCAGAGGTGGCGGATACTGCCTTTCGTATTCTTTTCGTAATTCCCGCGCATATAGGCAATCGCTTCGCGAGCCTTCGTATCAGACAGCGGATGATGATCAGCCGGCCAGGTCCGGGAGACTTCCGCCAAATCGTCTTCTGTGACGAAATGAAGGATCAAGTTTTCTGCCTGAAAATCCTGATAATCCATAATAATCCTCTGGTATTTGTATCCGTCCGGAATCCTGATATAAGCCCTGATATGCTCATCTTTCGGGCGCTCGACAAGCTCAGATACGTTATTCACATTCCCCTCCGCAGCGAGGATCATATCTCCCCGGTTTTCAAGGACAATGCCAATATGATCATGTTCCTTGTTTTCAAAAACCCGGTCATAAAGAACGATGTCGCCGGCTTCAGGAACAAAGCCTTCTTCTCCTTTGTGATACCCTATCTTAACATCGCCCTGTGCAAGTTCCTCCCAGGCGATACAACCGGCCAGATGGCAAGTTTTACATGCATCCGGTCTGATGGGGATCTCAAATCCCGCTTCCCGGCAGCAATAATATACAAATGCCGCACACCATAAACCGTCGGCTTCTCTTAGCGTCCACTTCGGGAAAAACCGAATGATCGGCTCGAGATTTGATTCCTTCCCCTCAATATAACCATGAAAAGGGGTTTGAGCCGCTTTCTTCGCAACCTCCGCCAGGTATTTTCTTGTTGCCTTCTCCATGATAATCCTGCCCCGAATAATACAATAACTTTGGACGTATTTGCCCTAAGTTCGAGGTCAATATACCATTGCCTCCTGACAATTTCAACAGAAAGCGCTCTCTCATCGGCATGAAAAAACCCCCGGAAGCTTTTCGCTTCCAGGGGTATGATGTTTCGAAACTTCGATCAGCGCTTGGAGAACTGAGGCGCACGTCTTGCTGCCTTCAGACCGTACTTCTTTCTCTCCTTCATACGAGGATCTCTGGTAAGGAAACCCTCTTTCTTCAGGATGGGTCTGTAATCAGCGTCTGCCTCCAGAAGTGCTCTGGAGATGCCGTGACGGATTGCGCCTGCCTGGCCGGTAAGACCACCGCCCTTAACGGTAACGATGATGTCAAACTTGCCAAGGGTATCGGTAGCAACCAGGGGCTGACGGATAACGGTCTTCAGAGTCTCCATGCCGAAGTACTCCTCAACGTCTCTCTTGTTAACCGTGATCTGGCCCTTACCGGGTACAAGGTATACTCTGGCAACGGAGGTCTTTCTTCTGCCGGTGCCGTAAAACTTCTCAGATGCTTTAGCCATTTATACTATCCTCCCTTAGAATGTAAGCACTTCGGGCTTCTGAGCAGCATGCTCATGCTCAGCACCCGCATATACGTGCAGCTTGGTGAACATTTGTCTTCCTAAGGGTCCCTTGGGGAGCATTCCCTTGACTGCCAGCTCAACAACCTCACAAGGGTTCTTTGCCAGCTTCTCTCTCAGGGTCTCTTCTCTCATACCGCCGACATAATCGGAGTGATGATGATAAACCTTCTGATCCAGCTTCTTACCGGTAACCTTTACCTTGGAAGCATTCACAATGATTACGTAATCGCCGGTGTCCAGGTTGGGCGTGAAGATGGGCTTGTTCTTGCCTCTCAGCACGGAAGCAACCTCAGATGCCAGACGACCAAGAGTCATATCGGTTGCATCCACAACGTACCACTTTTTCTCGATAGCGGATGCGGTAGGCATATAAGTTTTCATGTTATTCATCCCTCTATTATTCATTCGAAGCATACGATCCGGCATTTCCCACACCGCTGCGGGTCCTGCGATACGACTGCGCCGCTTCGAGCGCTTCTGCCGTACCCGGGGTATTTTCGCGACTACTGCGGATGTCCGGGCCACAGTATATGATGCGAAGGTACTGACTCGTCTGAGATTTTAACGGGTAAGCACCCATACCGCCACATTTGGACATTTTACAACAAGCACAGGCGCAAGTCAAGCATTTTTATAAGTACTCATACCCCATCAGAAAGAGTCCCTCGGGGGGAAGGGTGGGGCCTGCCTGTCTGCGGTCCAGAGACGCCAGGATCTCCGGCATCTGCTCCGGGGTTTTGCGCCCCATGCCCACGTCCGTCAGGGTGCCGGCAATGATCCTCACCATATTGTAAAGGAAGCCGTTTCCGGTGACGCGGATGGTGATGAGGGCGGGCTGTTTCACGCTCCTCTCCGGTCCTTCCATCAGGGGCTCCATGGAAAATGGGGCCTTGGAAAGTTCCCTGCGCTCCAGGTCGATGTCATATACGGTGCGCACGGTGCTTTGGGCCTGGCTGCCCGCCGCACAGAAGGCGGCATAGTCATGCTCTCCGCATAGGAGCTTTCCCGCTGCATCCATGGCCTCCACATCCAGCTCGTGATAGGTAAACCAGGAATATCTGCTCATGTCGGGCAAGGGGATCGGTGCCTGCAAAATACGGTACTCGTAAGTCTTCCTGCAATCCACGTGCCTGGGATGCCAGTCCGCGGGGACCTCGTCTGAGCAAAGCACCCGGATGTCCCGGGGAAGCGCCGTGTTCAGGGCATGGCAGACCTTCTCCGCAGGAATCCTGCACTCAGTATCAAACACCGCCACATTGCCGTAGGAATGCACTCCCGCGTCGGTCCTGCTGGCGCCGATGACCTCGGTCTGCTCTCCCAGGATCCGTTCAATGGCACCGTTCAGTTCCGCTTCTATGGAATTTCCGTTTTGCTGCAGTTGCCAACCGTGGTACTCGGTACCGTCGTAGGCCACCCGCAGTCTGATGCGTCTGCTCATATTTTTCCCATAATAGTGTATAAAGCGGCGGAGCATAATCCGCCGCTTTGAAGCTGTAACGTTACAGAGAGGTCAGGAGCTCTGTCATCACGCTCCAGCGTCCCAGGAAGATGCTGATGACCAGATAGGCCAGGAGAATGATGTATGCCGCATAATCCCTGCCTGCGTAGATCAATGGCTTCATCTTGGTCCGTCCGTCCCCGCCGCGATAGCATCTGGCCTCCATGGCCATGGCCAGGTCGTTGGCTCTGCGGAAGGCGGATACAAACAGGGGCACCAGAAGTGGCACCATAGCCCTTGCACGCCGCACCAGTCCGCCGCTCTCGAAATCCGCGCCTCTGGCCAGCTGTGCTTTCATGATCTTGTCCGTCTCCTCCAGGAGGATGGGGATAAAGCGCAGTGCGATGGCCATCATCATGGCGATCTCATGCACCGGCATCTTGATAACCTTCAGGAATCGCAGTCCCTTCTCCAGTCCGTCCGTCAAATGATTGGGAGTGGTGGTGAGGGTCATGAGGGAGGCTCCGATGATCAGCATGCACAGCCGCAGGGCCATGGTAATGGCCAGCTTCAGTCCTTCCACGGTAATGGTGATCTTCCAGAAGCTCACCAGCACCGTACCGGAAGTGAGAAAGAGGTTGAAGAGAATGGTGATCATCAGGATAAACATGATGCTCTTCATACCCTTGATCATATACCCGAAGGGCACATGACTCAGTCGGATGCACAGGATCAAAAACAGGAGCGCCACCGCGTAGCCCGCGGGATTGTGGAAGCAAAACAGGGATACCAGGTACACTAAGGTTCCCAGAAGCTTTACCCGCGGATCCAGTCGATGCAGCACGCTGTCCGTCTGATAATATTGTCCAATGGTAATATCTCGAATCATTTGCTCTTACTTCTTGCCAAATGCCTGCAGGATGGTGCTTGCGGCCTCGTCCACCGTGGTGGCGTTTTCATCCACTTCGATGCCGGCCTTCTTCAGATCCCGCAAAATATAAGTCACCTGCGGTGCAGCCAGATGCATTTCCTCCAGCTCCTCCACATGGGAAAATACCTGTCTCGGTACGTCGTCAAATACCACGCGGCCGTGATCCATCACCAGGATCCGGTCCACATATTCCGCCACATCGTCCATGGAATGGGACACCAGCAGAATGGTCATGCCCGACTCCTGCTGCAGACGCTTTACCATGTCCAGAATGTCCTCGCGGCCCTTGGGATCCAGGCCTGCGGTGGGCTCGTCCAGAATGAGGACGTCGGGCTTCATGGCCAGCACTCCTGCGATGGCTACCCGGCGCTTCTGTCCGCCGGAAAGGTCAAAGGGCGATGTGTAAAAAAGCTCCTCAGGGAACCCTACCTGCCGCAGCGCGTCAAAGGCACGGAGCTCCACTTCCTTCTTGGAAAGTCCCAGATTCTTCGGTCCGAAACATACATCGGAAAATACATCCACTTCAAAAAGCTGATGCTCAGGGTACTGGAACACCAGTCCCACATGACTCCGAAGGTCCTTCAGGTTGTAGCCCTCGTCGTAAATGTCCTGTCCGTTGTAATAGATGGATCCGGAGGTGGCTTTTAACAGGCCGTTCAGGTGCTGCACCAGGGTGGACTTGCCGGAGCCCGTATGGCCGATGATGCCGATGAACTGGCCGTCAGGGATCTGCAGGTTGATGTCCTGCAGCGCGTGCACCGCCTGCTCCGTATCCTGACCGTATATGTAATTCACATGATCAACAATGATTGCCATAGATTTCGCTTTGCTTTATGCGTATCCGGTCACAGACCGGGGATCATTTCAGATTCCGCAGTGCTTCTACCAGTTCCTTGCGCTCCAGGATTCCCTCAGGGATAGGAAGACCTTTTTTGCGCAGCTCATGAGCGAGAAGGGTTACCTGGGGAACATCCAGTCGCAGTTCTTTCAGGCGCTCCACCCGGGAGAAGATCTCCTTCGGTGTGCCTTCCATTACCAGCTGACCTTTGTCCATGACAAAGATCTTGTCCGCGTGGATCACTTCCTCCATGTAATGGGTGATGAGGATCACGGTGATCCCCTCCACATCGTTCAGTCCGCGAACGGCCCGGATCACTTCCCTGCGACCACTGGGATCCAGCATGGCAGTGGGCTCATCCAGCACGATGCACTTGGGATGCATTGCCAGGACGCCTGCGATGGAAACACGCTGCTTCTGTCCGCCGGAGAGACGGTTGGGAGAATGCTTGCGATGTTCGTACATTCCCACGGCCCGGAGACTCTCCTCCACCCGTTCCCAGATCTCTTTGGTGGGGACTCCCAGATTCTCGGGACCGAAGCCCACGTCCTCTTCCACCACCTGACCGATGATCTGATTGTCAGGGTTCTGAAAGACCATTCCCACATTCTGGCGAACGGTCCAAAGATTCTCCTCCGCGGAGGTATCCTTCCCGTCCACCCAGACGGTGCCCTCCGTGGGATAAAGGATGGCATTCAAATGCTTGGCCAGCGTGGACTTGCCGGAGCCGTTGTGCCCCAAAATGGCCACAAAATCCCCCTGGGCGACCTGTAGACTAACGTGGTCAACAGCAGTGCTGATGCCCTCCACATTGCCTTCTTCGTCCCGGCGGATGTATTCAAATACGAGATCTTTGGCCTTAACGATGTCCATGTCTGTCCTTTCTATCCATCAAAACATCTTACCTATTTTACTAAAAAACATTCCCCGGTGCAACAGATAGGGTACTGCTTTCCTGCTCAATTTGTGCTATTCTGACTGTATGAATAACGATCAGAGAACCGTCTTAAAAACCGTCCTCACGATCATGGGCATCATCCTGATCGTAGGGATCCTGACACATTTGAAAAAAACAAATGAAACCACTCTGGCGGACTACGCGGCGGCAAATCCTGAAATCGCCTATGCCACCCACGAGGAGGACCCCGCAGAAGGGGCGCAGAAGGCTTCAGAAGAGGGTGCAGCCGGGAAAACGGATAACACGAAGGCTGACGCTTCCGGAGACGCTGATGCGACGAATACGGGCGATAAAACGGGTTCCGAGGATGGCAAAGATCTGAAATCCGGAGATTCGGAAGCCGGCGCGGAGGATACCGGGGATCAGGGCAAGGATGCATCCCTGCCGGAGGATCCGGAGGAAAGCTTAAATCCCGAGGATTCCTACGAGCGACCAGAGGATGCCTTTTACTACGAGCCTCTCTCAGAAGAGCTGATCCACTATATCACCGGAATCTCCTATCCTCTGGACGCGGATACGGCGGAGGTTTCCCTGAATGATCTGCGGTATGTGCACATCCTGCATTATGATTTTGAAGGAAAGGTCACGGAAGGGGAGCTGATCTGCAACGAGTACATCGCACAGGATCTGGTGGAGATCTTCTATGAGCTCTACCGGAATGAGTATCAGCTGGAAAAGGTAAAGCTCATCGATGAGTACCTGGGAGACGATCATCTGTCCATGGCGGACAACAACACCTCCTGCTTCAACTACCGGGTGGTGGATGATACCACATCCCTTTCCAAGCACGCTTACGGTCTGGCCCTGGACATCAATCCCTTCTACAACCCTTACGTGCGTGCGGATTCCGCAGGAGGCTGGTATGTCTCGCCGGAAGGGGCTGACCCCTACGCAGACCGCAGCAAGGACTTTCCTCACAAGATCGATGAGAACGACCTTTGCTATCAGCTCTTTACGGAGCATGGGTTCTTCTGGGGCGGCAACTGGAAATGGACCAAGGATTACCAGCATTTCCAGAAGGTGCCGGAATAAATCGATGCAAGCGATAAAAAATGGGTACAAAAAAGCCCGGGCATTAAGCCCGGGCCATTTTATTGAACTTATACCAGCGCGAGAACAACCTCAAGCGCACCGTCGCCCTTTCTCTGAGCGATCT
>JAEETA010000029.1 GCA_016286555.1 Lachnospiraceae bacterium
GTAAGCCAGGTAATTGTACCCGCCATCGATCTCCTTGAGAGATCCGGTGCGAAGCTCCGGATAGCGGTTTCTCAGGGCAATGATGTCCCTGTGAAAATCGATGAGTTCCCGGTCCTCATGTCCCCAGGGATAAGTCCTGCGATTGTCCGGATCCGTGAATCCGCACACGCCGGCCTCGTCTCCGTAGTAAATGGTGGGGGCTCCCACCCAGGTCATCTGGATCACCACCGCCTCGCGGAAAACGCCCTTATTGACTCCTTCTTCAGCGGCTCTGGGGCCCAAAGTGCCCGTTCTGCCCACCTTGTGATTGGTCCGGGTCAGGAAGCGGGAGTGGTCGTGGTTGGAAAGCTCGTTCATTGCCACCTGCAGGCTGGGCATGGAAAAGCTGGAGGAGTGGTGCCGCATGGCGCCCCAGAAGCAATCCGCATTTCCCATCAGATCCTCACGATAATCGTCGCTGTGCTTCTCCATTCCCGTCAAAAACCAGGTGACGGGCTCCATAAATGCGTCATAGTTCATGACAGTGTCCCACTCGTCTCCCTGAAGCCAGGGTCTGGTATCCCCGTAATGCTCCGCCAAAATGATGGCGTCAGGATTTGCGGATTTGACCGCTGTGCGGAAATCCTTCCAGAACTTGTGGTTAAACTCCGGGGAATGTCCCAGGTCCGCCGCCACGTCCAGACGCCAGCCGTCGGCGTTGTAAGGGGCGGAAACCCATTTTTGCCCGATGCGCAGGATATAGTTGTAGAGCTCTCTGGAACCCTCGTAATTCAGCTTCGGCAACGTATCGTGTCCCCACCAGCCGTCATAGGCCTTGTTGTAGGGCCACGCAAAATCGTCAAAGAACTGGAAGAAGTAGCGATAAGGGCTGTCTGCGCTGATAAAAGCGCCTTTCTGATATCCTTCCGCACCCTCGTAGATCCGCTCCCGGTCCATCCATTTGTTGAAGGAACCGCAGTGGTTAAAGACGCCGTCCAGGATCACCTTCATGCCCCGTCTGTGGGCTTCCGCCACCACACGGGCAAAAAGGGCGTCGCTGGCTTCCAGATTGGCCCTGCTGGTCACGCGACGGATATAGCGCTCCGCCCGGGCATTTTCAGTACAGCCCTCCGGCAGCAGCTCTCCGCCGTCATCCACGATCACGCCGAAATGAGGATCGATGTGGTCGTAGTCCTGAATATCGTATTTGTGGTTGGAGGGGGAGACAAACAGCGGGTTGAAATAGATCACCTCCACCCCCAGATTCTGCAGATAGTCCATTTTTTCCAGAACGCCCTGCAGATCGCCGCCGTAGAAGGAGCGCACGTCCATGGCTTCGGGGTATCTGTCCCACTCCGTCACCCGGTGCACCGGCTGGCCGATGTAAGCATATTCCCGGCTCTCCACGTCGTTGGTGGGATCCCCGTTCCGGAACCGGTCCACATAGATCTGGTACATGACCGCGCCCTTGGCCCAGTCAGGGGTCTTAAACCCGGGAAAGATCGTAAAATCGTAGTACTCGTTGGCCTCTCTTACGGGACCTCTCTGGTCGTAAAAACAGGATACATGTCCCGTGATGATCTCGAAATGATAGCAGAACTTCTCTTCCTGGAGCTGAATCTCCACCTCGTAGTAGTCAAAATGGACCGCCGTGTCCACCTTCTCCATCACGTAGCGGTTCCCCCGCCAGATCAGGAAGACGTAGTCCACATTGTTTTTGGCGGTGCGGAAACGGACCCGGACCTTTTCGTGAGCTCCCGGCTCCTGAGGGGAAACATATTCCGCAGTGGTGTCCGTAAAGAGGGCTCTGGGATTGAACACCGGCCGCATATTGAAAATATAGTGCTGATTGGCTTCAACACGCTTTCTGTGGGTAAGATCCATTCGGATGCCTCCAATCGGTACACCAGTACTCCATCAGACTGTATTTTAGCGAAAAAAGTGCGGATTTTCAAGCGTTTCACGACTTCCCCATAAACGTGAAAAAGGACAGCCGGGGAGCTGTCCATTTTCATAGAGAAGGTATTTCTTTGGGGTATGTCAAAAAACGAAATGTATTGGGGGTACGTCTATATACTACCAAACCCCCGCTACAGGCGCTATACTAACATTTCACAAAATATACAATAGCCTTTGCCGGTTTTTGTTAATTTTCAACAAAAAGCGCTTCGAACTCGTCCCGGCCGATCTTTTCCTTCTCCAACAGGAGTTCCGCGCATCTGTGCAGAACGCTCTCATGAGCCAGGATGATCTCCTTGGCCTTCCGATAACAGTCGTCGATGATAGACTTCACCTCGCGGTCGATCTGACCGGAAACCTCCTCGCTGTGCGCTTTCGCGTGCGCCAGATCACGGCCGATGAACACCTCGTCATCATCATCGTCGTAGCAGATGACGCCGATGTTGTCGCTCATACCGAAGCGGGTCACCATGCTGCGGGCTTCCTTGGTCGCTTTCTTGATATCGCTGGATGCGCCGGTGGTGATGTCGCCGAAGATGATCTCCTCCGCGATGCGTCCTCCCAGGGAAACCATGATATCCTGCAGCATCTTGCTCTTGGTCAGGAACATGTCATCCCGCTCGGGCAGCGGCATGGTATAGCCTGCGGCACCCGCGCCTGTGGGAATGATGGATACGGAGTACACAGGCCCCACATCCGGCAGTACATGGAACAAAATCGCATGTCCGGCCTCGTGATAAGCCGTGATCTTCTTCTCCTTGTCGGAGATCAGGTGGCTTTTCTTCTCGGTACCGATGCCCACCTTCACAAAAGCCTTCTTCACATCGTCCTGCGTTACAAAGGAGCTACCCCTGGAGGCTGCGCCGATGGCTGCCTCGTTCATCAGGTTCTCCAGATCCGCGCCGGTAAAGCCCGCCGTGGTCTGCGCCACCTGCTTCAGATCCACATCCTCCGCCAGAGGTTTCTTGCGGGAATGAACCTTCAGGATCTCCTCTCTGCCGCGGATATCGGGGCGGCTCACCGCCACCTTCCGGTCAAAGCGCCCGGGGCGCAAAATTGCGGGATCCAGGATGTCCACACGGTTGGTGGCTGCCATCACGATGATGCCCGTATTTTCCTCAAAACCGTCCATCTCCACCAGGAGCTGGTTCAGGGTCTGCTCACGCTCGTCGTGGCCGCCGCCCAGGCCGGTGCCTCTGCGCCTTGCCACTGCGTCGATCTCGTCGATGAACACGATACAGGGCGCATTCTGATGAGCCTGCTCAAACAGGTCTCTCACACGGGACGCACCCACGCCCACGAACATTTCCACAAAATCCGATCCGGAGATGCTAAGGAAAGGAACGCCCGCTTCCCCGGCCACTGCCTTTGCCAGCAGGGTTTTACCGGTTCCGGGTGCACCCTCCAGCAGGATGCCCTTGGGGATCCGCGCTCCCAGATTGGAGTATTTCCCGGGATCCTTCAGGAAATCAACGATCTCCTTCAGTTCTTCCTTCTCCTCATGGAGCCCGGCCACATCGTCGAACTTGATCTTGCCGTCGCCGTTGGTGATGGTGGTGCGGCTCTTTCCGAAGTTCATCATCTTGTTGTTTCCGCCGGAGGAAGCCCCCTGGGAGAAGAACAAGAGGAACAAAAACACCAGTGCCACCGCCATGACCGCCACGGGTACCAGCACATTCATGACCCAGTACTTCATGGAAGCGTCATTGACCACGGGGTCAAAACCCGCTTCCCGCAGCTCCTCTTCCGCAGCCGCGGTGGATGTCACATACACCCGCTCCAGGTCACCGTTTTTCTTTTGTACCTCCACATAGCCCGTATCAGCCCCCACATCCGGGGTGATGGCTACGGCCTGAACATTCCCCGCTTCCACATCGGCCTGCAGCTTGCTGTAGGTGTAGGGATCCGTATTTCTGCGGAACAGGCTCAGGAAAAATACGGCCAAAAGCAGCAGCAGTAAAAAGCTGACATAGCCGCGAAACCCTCTGGAATTTCCGTTTTTCACATTTCCTCCTAACCAGACCTGTCAGATCTTCGGCGAAAACTTAGTCATCAAATCTGACTACGCCGATAAAAGGGAGATTCCGGTATCTCTGATCGTAATCGAGACCGTATCCCACCACAAATTCATCCGGGATCTGAAATCCCGTATAATCCACATTCACATCCACCACTCTGCGATCCGGCTTATCCAGCAGGGTGCAGAGCCGCAGGGATGCGGGACCGCGATCGGAAAGCATGTCCAGCAGATAGCTTAAGGTACGTCCGCTGTCCACGATATCCTCTACAACCAGCACATCTTTGCCCTCCAGAGGCTCGTCCAGATCCTTCACGATCCTGACCACGCCGCTGGACTTGGTGCCTGCGCCGTAACTGGAAACAGACATGAAATCCAGACTCACGGGAACCGTGATGCGCTTTGCCAGCTCGCACATGAAAAAGCTCCCGCCCTTCAGTACGCAGACCAGATGTACCTGCTTACCCGCGTAATCCTTGCTGATCTGATCACCGATCTCCTGGATCCTGCGATCCACTTCCTCTTCCGTCAACATTACTTCCACACGCTCTGCCATTGTAGTTTCCTCCGATGTAAAAATTCAAGTAGTTGATTTGAGAAAAAAAGCGCATTAGCGCTTTCTTTCGTATATTTTTCCACTCCCTCACTCTTTCGGGACAGCCTCCAGCACCAGGATCCGCCGGGTGTCCTCATCCAGTTTTACAGCATCGCTCATTCGAAAGCCGATCAGCCACAGACAATGATCTCCGTCCGCCACCAGCTGTAAGCCGTCCCGCCGGGATGCGGGAATCTTGGCGTTGATCATGTAGTCCTTTACGGACTGCCTGTGGAGCTCACCGTCCGCCCCCCGGATCATCAGATAATCTCCGGTTTTTCGCGTTCGCAGGAGCGGCGATTGACTTATTTTAGCACAATCCATTGCTTTCGTATAGAAATTTTCCGCAGCAAGATGCGCCAGTTCCTCCGGGGAAAGCAGGGATGCATCCGTCTCCCGGAAACGCAGTTCATACTGCGGCACCTGACTTTCCGGATCCGTCAGCCCGCGGCCGATACGGACCTTTCCGTAGGAGCGCTCCGACCGGATCCCGAAGGGCAGGTCCAGGCGCCCGTTCCCTCCCGTCAGGATCTGCTCCGACAGAAGTGCGATGTGAGTCCCGGAAATGTCCCTTCCTCCCGGCGTCAGGCTCTCTAAGAGACGCCGCAGGAGCCGCCCTTTATAAACTGACGGAAGTGTCGTAAACTTTTCCGCATCCAGTTCATAGTCCTCTTCCGGGCTGCCGGTGACCACGCCTTCCATGCGGCGTTCCAGCTCCTCCTCCAGAAAGCGCTCCGTCTCCCGAAGCTCTGCCGCACAGCGGTTCATCCGCTCTGCCGCCCCCGGGAACAGTTCCTCCGCTACGGGAAGCACCGTGTGCCGCAGCCGATTTCTGGCATACGTGTCACTTTCGTTGGTCTCATCTTCCCGCCAGGTCTCTCCCAATTCCTTCAGATAATCTTCGATCTCCTGCCTGCTGCAGGAAAGCAGCGGCCGGATGATCTCTCCCGCGACAGGCTCCATACCGCCCAGCCCCCGCAGGGAGCTTCCCCGAAACAGATGAAGCAGCATCGTCTCCGCCTGGTCCTCCAGGTGATGGGCCACGGCGATCCGGTCTCCTCCGGCGGCCCTGAAGGCCTCATAACGGACTCTGCGGCCCGCATCCTCCACCGTGCATTTCCATTCTTTTGCCAAAGCGGGAACGTCCTTTTTTACGATGGTACAAGGCACCTGCAGCCTGTCGCACAGTGCCTTTACAAAAGCGCCGTCCTCCTCGGCAGTCTCCCTGATCCCGTGATCCAAGTGGACCGCCTGCAGCCGGATCCCCGTATCCTTCCTGCACCGGTACAACAAAAATAAGAGGCAAACAGAGTCTGCCCCTCCCGACACGCCCACGGTCACCGTTTCCCCGGGGCGTACCATCTTTTGCTCCTTTAGAAAGGAGATCACTTTTGATTCGAATGCTTTGGCGATCATTTCTCCGGAATAAAGATCAGCTCATCCTCTCCTAAGAGATTCAGCTTCAGTCTGGCCTGCTCTGCAGCATAAGCCTTGGTATTTGCATACTTCTCCAGGCTGTCCAGCTCTTCGGAACGCACTTCCTCTCTGCTGACGCCGTCCTGCAGCTCTTCCAGCTGCTCATTGTATCCGTCCAGACGGGCTTTTACGCTGTTGCTCTGCACAAAAATAATGCCGCCGATCAGGAGGATCAATACCGCCACGGCCACATAGCCGCTCAAATTGGCCGAAGGAGCAGTCTTTCTCCTTCGATTTCTCTTTCCAGCCATAAATTCCTTCTCCGGGAGGGCCTTAAACAAGCCAAACAGCCCTATACAGAGCCATTTTACTCCCTGTTTCGGGATTATGTCAACTCTCCGACGTAATGTAACGGAAGAGTTCTCCCACATTTTCTTTCTTCACAGTCTCCTGCACGTCCAGCACTTCCACCTTCACTTCCTTGTTGCCGAAGCCGATGGTGATGATGTCCCCCACCTTCACGTTGGAGGAAGCCTTGGCAGGCTTGTCGTTGATCATAACGCGGCCGCTGTCGCAGGCCTCGTTTGCCACGGTCCTGCGCTTGATCAGGCGCGAGACCTTCAGATACTTGTCCAGTCGCATTTTGCAGTCCCTCATATAACGTAAGGGGCGCGTCCGTTTACGGACGCGCCCCTTATTACCTAAACAGTATATCGATCTATCGATTAGTTCAGGGAATCCTTCAGAGCCTTGCCAGCCTTGAACTTAGGAGCCTTGGAAGCCTTAATCTTCATGGTCTTGCCGGTCTGAGGATTTCTGCCCTCTCTTGCAGCTCTCTTAACAACCTCGAAGGTACCGAAGCCAACCAGCTGAACCTTGTCGCCCTTCTTCAGAGCCTTGGTAACAACCTCAGTGAAAGCCTTAACAGCCTTCTCTGCGTCCTTCTTGGAAATGTTTGCGCTTTCAGCAATAGCTGCAACCAACTCAGTCTTGTTCATTTGTATTTCCTCCTGTGATGAAAGAATGATTTTTTTTCGGCTCTGTGTGAGCCACTACAAATACTTATAATGTCTTTTGGGCTCTTTGTCAAGAATTTTTATGTCAAAAACGGCGATAATTGGGCATTTTATTCAAAAAAATGCTCGAAAATCGCGGTATTTCGGGGTTATGTATCCCACAAGCCCGAAAAATCGGGGGTTTCCCGTCATTTTTACCGACTCCTGGATTCCGGATCCCAGATCGTCGTCGGGATCGTCGGAAGTGCCGTCATCGTCCACGGTTCCGCCGCCTTCCAGGTCGTCGTCATCATCCGTCTCGCCGGAATCATCCGTGGTGCCGTCGCCGTCTTCTCCGTCGCTGTCGTCCTTGTCCTTATCTTTGTCCTTATCGTCGTCGTCGTTGCCGGAGACATCCCCATCCTTCTCCAGGTCCTCGAAGGAATAGGAGGCATCCTTCTCCTCCGTATCCAGCGTGACGGTGTAACTTCTGGTGATGTAGCCCTTCCGGCTTAAGGTCAGGACATGGGTGCCGGAAACCTTCTTAAAGCTGCAGGGCACAATGCCCACATAGCTGCCGTCCAGATAGAGTTCCGCTCCCTCGGGCGCATCCACATGCACCTGATAGTAGGTAGCGATGATGTCGCCGGTATCCTCTTCATCGTCGGTTCCGTCAGACACCTCCAACTCCACACTGATGCCTGCGGAAGCCTGTCCCACGCTGATATAGCGGGTCACGGATTTATATCCCGCGGCCCTGCAGATCAGCTGGTGAATGCCGTAGGTCAGATCCACCGGCCGGGTGGCATCCATCTGCTTCCCGTCCACGTAAACCTCAGCCTCCTCCGGCGTCACCGTAAAGATCACCTGACCCACCTTCGGCGCCTCGGGCTGCACGTCACTCAGATCCAGTGTAGTTTCCGCGTTTCTGGAAACGCTGATCTTTCGATCCGCCACCATTCCGTTATTGCTGATGACCACTTCATAGGCGCCCTCGGCCACGGGGATCAGCATGTCCTCCGTCACCTGTTGCACCAGCTTAAGCCCCACCTGGAGCCATCCGCCGACAAAATACTGCTGGCCCGACAGACGCAGATATCCATGCCCCCGTTCCACCGTTGCGGCGTAGATCATATTGTCCACTCCCTGGAAACTCAGCTGATCCAGAGAATTGATATCCTGAAGATGGATCTGTTCCGTTCCCGAAAAAAATCTGGCGTTGGAACTGATGCGATACACATCCTCCCCGATGGTGATCTCTTGTTTGGAGGCGTTGATCAGGTACTTATCCGTGGTGTCCGCCTTCCAGCCCCGCTTTGAAAGTGACAGACTTGTCAGATGCTTGCTGTCCTTCACAAACCGCACATCCACCAGATTTCCAACGGAGACCTGGTCCAGACTCAGCCCCGTACCGTACTTGTCATAGAAGCAACTGGTGCCGTCATAGTTCAGGGTGTATTCCTTCCCCAGGTCCAGGTTCAGGAAGGTCAGGGTCTTCTCCACCACGTTTTTATCAATAAGAAGAGGCGCGTCCTCGGAATCATAGTCCAGAGGGCCGTAGTCCTCGATCAGCTCCGAATCCTCCGGATCGATGACGGAGGGCAGGGGATCCGATCCCGCACAGCCCGCCAGAAGAAACGCCGCAGCAAGGACGGGAAGAAATCGCAGGCTCCTCTTTCCATATGAAATTATCGTCCGGTGCTTTCCAGCCAATGCTTTGCCTCCTCGGCCAACCGTTCCTTCGTGTTGATCTCCGGATCGTTCAATACCAGATCCAGGAGATACTGCAATGCTTCCCCGATCTGCGGTCCCTTGGGAACCCCCAGCGCCATAAGCTCTGCGCCGCCGATCTTCAGACCCGACAGATCCGTGCACTCTCCCCGCTCCAGTACTGCTTCCATCTCCTTGCGCCAGAGGTCCACGTTTCGCAGTTTTTCCTCCCGGAGATAGTCACTCTGGGCCAGCACGTCCGCCCGCCGCACCTGAAGGAAATGCTCCAGGTAAGCAGGTCCGATCCGCCGCAGCGCCCGCCTTGCCAGACGGGGCGTGGGGTCTTCCTTCATGCCGTAATCGTGATGACGCACCAGGAGAAATACCTCCCGGATGGTCTGATTGTCATATTTTAATCTGCGGAGGAACTTCTCCGCCATTTCCGCACTCACTGCGGGATGCCCCTTAAAATGGGTGGTTCCGTCTTCCCCCACCGTCATGGTGGCAGGCTTTCCGATGTCATGGAGCAGCATGGACAGCCGCAGCACCTTATCCGCCGGCACTTCCAGCATGGCATGGAGCAGATGCTCCCCCACGGTGTAGCAATGGTGCTTATGGACCTGGTCCGTTTTCATGGCCACATCGAATTCCGGAAAAAATACCGCCGTCAGTCCCGCTTCGTAAGCCATCCGCAGATAGTCCGGATGATCGGAGGTGACCAGCTTGGTCAACTCGGTTTGGATCCGCTCGGCACTGATCTTTTCCAGATTTTTCGCCAGCTCACCGATGGCTGCGAAGGTCTCAGGCTCGATGGAATATCCCAGTTGCGCGGAAAAACGAACCGCCCGCATCATGCGCAGGGCGTCCTCGCCGAAACGCTCTCCGGGGTTTCCAACACAGCGGATGATGCCCCGATCCAGGTCCTCCAGACCACCGTAGAGATCCACGATCCCGCGGGTCTCGTTGTAGGCCATGGCATTGATGGTAAAATCACGGCGCAGCAGATCCTCTTCCAGATTCGGCGTAAAAGTCACCTCTTTAGGGTGCCGCCCGTCCTCGTAGACTCCGTCCACCCGGTAGGTGGTGACTTCGAAGCCCTCGTCTCCCAAAAGGACCGTCACGGTGCCGTGCTTGATGCCCGTATCCACCGTTCTGCGGAACAGCTTCTTTACCTGCTGGGGCGTGGCGGAAGTGGTGATGTCCCAATCCTGGGGCTTCCTGCCCAGCAGACTGTCACGAACGCAGCCTCCCACGGCGTAGCCTTCAAATCCCGCCTGTTCCAGGGTCTGTATGATCTCCCCCACTCTGGAGGGCAGTTTGATCTTCAAGTCTTTCTTCATGCAGTGTACCGAAATCCCGGCAAACTGCTTCTTTGCCGGTGTTTGTCATAGGATAAACTTACGGATGACATCTGCGATGCCGTCCTCATCATTGGTGGGCGCCACGTAATCCGCAGCCTCTCGCACTTTTTCCTGGGCATTGCTCATGGCCACACCCACACCTGCCACCTCGATCATGGAGATGTCGTTGTAGCCGTCGCCGCAGCAGATCAGGTTCTCCTGCGTAACACCCATGCGGTCCAGCACGGAGAGAATGGTCTCTCCCTTGCTGATGTTCCGGGGCATCACCTCCAGGAAAAAGGGCTCCGAACGATAGATGCTCAAAGTGTCTCCGTAGATGGAGATCAGCTCCTGCTCCATGGCGTAAGCCTTCTCGTCCGGCGCCGTCAGCAGACATTTGTTCACGGGGAAATTGACATAGGTGTCAAAATTCTCCACCCGGCGTACCGGCAGGAAATTGATCCTCGCCTCCAGGAGAATGTACTCGTCTGGCTCAAAAGCGGAGATCACCTCCGCGCCTTCATAGGAAATGAGGCCGCAGCCCCGCTCCTTCGCATAGCGGTAAATCTCAGCAGGGATCTGCTCCGGAAGAAAACGATCCAAAAGCGCTTCCCCCGTCCGCAGGTCCTCCACATGAGCTCCGTTGTAGCTCAGAAGATACCCGCCCCTTTTTTCAAGCTCCAGTTCCTGTACATAACGCTTCGTGCCGGGGGTAGGTCTGCCGGACGCCAGCACCACGGCATGTCCCCGGTCCATCATTTCCCAGATGGCAGCCTTCGTCACATCCGTGATCTCCTTGGAGGAGGTGGTCAACGTCCCGTCAATGTCCAGGACCAGCGCTTTTTTATCTGTTCTGTTCATAGTCTATCATTCCTGCTCTTTTAAGAAAAGAGGGCGGGAAGTTGTCCCGCCCTCCTACTGCTCATTATTTCTTACTCTGCGCCTTCCGCAGCTGCGTCAGCTTCCTGCTGTGCACGCAGTGCCACGAATGCCAGGTTTCCTTCAGGATCCGCAAAATCAACGGAATCCGCAACCTGCTCCAGATACTCGGTTGCCTTATCGTTCTGCTTCATGTTCCGGATGTCCAGGAACCAGCCGGGCTTGTTGGGTGCTACATAGTAGAAGACATAGGTAACACCGCTGTTTGCCAGGTAGAAGCTCTCCACATCACCGGTCTTTCTGGAAGCGTCGGAAAGCCATACATCGATCTCATCGTTGATCATGGAAGCATCCTGGCCTTCATACAGACCGCCCTCGGTATTGCTGTCCTTGGAGTACTTCTTCACCAGATCCAGGAACGCATCCTCGGTAGCGCCTGCGCTCTGATACTCGGACTTGATTGCCTCGCCGTTGTCCTGCTGGGTAACGATCAGGCGGAAATCATAGGTGGGCGCATCGTCTCTGATGCGGCTCTCAAATGCCACCACATAGTAAAGGTTGCTGACGGTGTTCTCCAGAACGGTGGTATCGCCGGCCTGACGAGCCTCGTCGAAGAGCCAGTCACGGATGTAGTAGCTTGCGGTGCTGCGGTCTTCCTTCTCATGAAGATCACCGTCGGTAGCAACGGTGCCTTCCGCCTCATCCGCTTTTTCCTTTGCTACTTCCATGGCTGCAGCCACTTCCGCGTCGTTGGGCGTGTAATTTCCGCTCTCGTCCACTGCTGCGCCTTCGTCAGCCAGCTCAGTGGGCTCGGTGGGAAGCTCTGCTTCCACGGACAGGAGACGATAGGTGACTACATCGTAGTCTGCCTTGTTCTCCTCGTAGTAGGAATTCACCTCGTCGTCGGAGGGAAGGAATTCCTTGATCTTCTCTTCATAGTACGCATTTACCAGAATGGACTCCTTCACGATGGGCTCCAGTCTGGACTCGGTAGCAAATTCGCCGAAATTCGTCTGATAGAACTCCTTCTGAGTGACATTTGCCTGCTTCACCGCATCCCGCAGATTCTCCAGATACTCTGCATATTCAGCGGAGGTATCGTAGGTAAAGCCTGCAGCGGTCAGCTCTGCCAGCAGTCCTCTGGACTGGCGGATCTGCTGGATGGTCTGCTCCTCAAAGTAATCCTTGAAGGTCAGGGTACCGTCATAGCTTGCGGTATCCACATCGGATGCATCGTTGATACCGAAGTAGGAAAGATAGCTGCTGTAGCTGTCCAGGTAATTGTTCTTGATATTATTATAGTAATAATCGAACTCTACCTTAGTAACCTTCTCACCGGCTACGGTGCAAACGCTCTTGTTCAGCGTTACGAGAGAGCGGATGGGGAAGTACGCGATGAACGCCACCAGCGCCAGGATGATTGCGATGCCGCATACGGTAAATACGGTCTCGTCTCTCTTCTCCTTCTTCTTCTGAGCGGCGCGGCGCTCCATCTTCTCGTCGTATTTGGTTTTCTTCCGCTGAGGCTGCTGAACTTCCTGCTCTTCCACAGTCTCAGGGGTATTTGCATTATCTGCCATGGGAACAGATCTCCTTTCTCTTTCTCACAATCTCACATTCTACTGTATTTTGCGGAAAAAGAAAAGTGATTTTTGTGTGAAATCCCTTGATTTCAGCCCTTCCGATACTGTACCGGAGTCATGCCGTAGCTCTTCTTGAACAGCCGGTTGAAGTGCTCCACATTTTCGTAGCCCACCTCCGTTGCAATGCTCTCCACGCTGCGGGTTCCCTCACGAAGCAGGGTGCGGGCGCGCTTCATCCGCTCGGTGCGGACCATATCCTGGAAGGTCATGCCTGCCTTTTCCTTGATGTATTTGGAAATGTATGGCTTGGAAAGATGGAACTCCTTTGCCATTTCATCCAGCGTGACAGTCTTATAGTTCTTGTGGACGAAATTCACAATTGCGACAATCCTGTCATCTCTTCCGCTGACGATGTGCTGGTCTCCCGTCAGCTTGTTGACTGCGCTGGTCAGGGCCGCGATGGAGGCCTTGATGATATCCTCATCCACGCCTACACCCCAGTACATCTTGCCGCTCTGAGTGATGCCTACATAAGCGGCTGCCTTGGAGGAGGTGGTACGGGAAATCGCATGCTCCTCGTATACCGTCAACTCATACTCGATGCCGAAATAGTTCTTCAGTGCGTTGCTCACCGCATCCAGACGGCCGTTGCCCAGAGCGGAGATTTCCTTTTTCTCCCCCTTCTGCTCCACGGTAACGGTGGCTTCGATGCCGCTCTCCTGACGGAAATGGCACTCGGGCACATCGAAGATCTGTCTGGGATGAATGTAATTTTCCTCGAAGATGGCGTAGATCTCCTTGGGCTGCAGCTCCTGATGGCGTCTGTCGGACACGCCCTTGATGAGATACCCCACCTCTTCCTTCATCTGTGCGGGCAGGGACATACCGAACTGATTCTTCAGCACAAATGCAACGCCGCCCTTGCCGGAGGTGCTGTTGATGCGGATGACATCGGATTCGTACTCTCTGCCCAGATCCGTGGGATCGATGGGCAGGTAAGGAATATCCCAGCGCTTGCCGGTCTTTCCCTCGTCTCTCCAGGCCATACCCTTGCTGATGGCATCCTGATGAGAGCCGGAAAATGCGGTAAACACCAGGTCTCCGCCGTAGGGCGTGCGCTCGTGGACCTTCATATTGGTGAATTCCTCGTAGCGCTCGCGGATGGACATGATGTTGGAAAAATCAAGTCCGCTGTCCACACCGTGGGTTGCCATATTGCAGGCCAGAGTCACGATATCCACGTTTCCTGTGCGCTCGCCGTTGCCGAAGAGGGTTCCCTCCACACGATCCGCTCCTGCCAGAACGCCCAGCTCCGCATCGCTGACGCCGGTGCCTCTGTCATTGTGGGGATGTACGCTGAGTACCACATTCTCGCGGTACTTCAGGTTTTTACTCATATACTCGATCTGCGCTGCAAAAATATGGGGCATTGCAACCTGCACCGTGGAAGGAAGGTTGATGATCACCTTCTTCTCCGGGGTGGGCTTCCATACGTCCAGCACAGCGTTGCAGACTTCCAGTGCAAATTCAGGCTCCGTCTGGGAAAAGCTCTCGGGGCTGTACTCAAACATGAAGTTTCCTTCCGTCTCGTCCGCCAGCTTCTTCAGCAATTCTGCGCCATCCACCGCGATCTTCTTCACCTGATCCTTACTCTTTTTGAAGACCTGCTCCCGCTGCTCCACGGAAGTGGAGTTGTAGAGGTGCACCACCGCCTTGGGGGCACCCTTCACTGCGTCGAAGGTCTTGCGGATGATGTGCTCTCTGGCCTGGGTCAGCACCTGAATGGTCACGTCATCCGGAATCAGATCATCGTCGATGAGCTTGCGGATAAAGGCATACTCCGTATCGGAGGAAGCAGGGAATCCCACTTCGATCTCCTTAAAGCCGATCTCCACCAGCATCTTGAAAAATTCCACCTTCGTCTGCAGACTCATGGGATCGATAAGGGCCTGGTTGCCGTCCCGCAGGTCCACGCTGCACCAGATGGGGGGCTTCTCGATGGTGTCCTTCTTTACCCAGTCATAGGTCATAACCGGGGGAAGGTGATAACTCTTCTGATACTTTTCGGAAATGGCTGATTTACTCATTTTTTCACTCCCTTAATAATTTTGGCCTGTCCATCCGGCGCCTTTGGCACATCGGCTCGGATCATGCCTTTTTTCGGTTTCGATTGCTTATAAGAATAGCACTCTATTGCCTATGATACAAGAGCATTATTATACTCATTCTTGATTTATTTTAACCAAAATAAACCGGGCTGTTCAGGCCCGGTTTTCAAAATCCCTTGAGTTTTCACTGTTTTCTCTCAGTTTTTACAATTATCGTTTGCTTTTCACTATTGAGAAATATTATTGAGCAGAATGATCCATTATTGATTTATGGTAACCTGTCTTATCTCATTTTCTCCCGCTTTGATTTATCTCCGTCTAAGGCACTTTCGCATCAGCCGTGATTTCACATCAACCCATGGCATCATGCTCTTTCCTGATCTCCGTAAGCAGCTGATACAGCGTCCATCCGCGATTGGTAGGGGTGATCACCGCTTTGTCGGCAATGGGCTGCAGCCCCGCCTTTTTGTATCCTGCCAGGAACGCATCCAGCACTTTATCCTCCACGCCGCAGAAAAGCAGCGCCTCCGGCATCCGGTACAGGGGCGGCACATCACTGTCTCCCGCCTTTGTGGGAAAGATCTCCCCCAAAGGACTTTTCGGCGGAAGTTCCTTCCCCCGGCCGCGCTCTTCCAGGATCTCATCCATTTTTTTCTTCAGATCCGCCGGTCGCAGTTCCTCCGCGCTTAGTCCCAGCCTTTCGATCAGCGCAAGGAGCGCCTCCTTTTTCTCCTGATTTACGTAGTATGCCACTGTTCCCATCATCATTCCTCCCGTCAGATGCCCTTTGAGGTCATGTACACTTGCTACAGCGAATCGCTTTATCGCCTTTCAACTTCAACTTCTTCAACTTCTGAGGCTAACTTCTGAGCTTCTTCACCTTCTGATTATACAACATCATGAATCCGAATATTCTCCCCCGAACCCTGTTTCTTACGGTTTCCTCTCCCGCCTGATCCTCAAACTACTGCAATTCTTTATGAATATTTAATGATTTCAAAACGAAAAAACAAAGTTTCCTTACTATATAATGAATATACATGCATACAGTGTCATATACAACGTCGCATCCGATGCCGCACAGGGGGAGGTTTCCATGCTGAACATCGAACGGAACAACGACCGCAATTTCGACGAACTGGTCAATCTGCTCAGGGGCAAAAATGTCTATATCCAGACCCACAATTTTCCGGATCCCGATGCCATTGCCACCGCCTATGGATTGCAGAGTCTCCTGCGGCATTACGGCGTTCCTTCCAAGATCTGCTACGTAGGTAAGATCGATCGTCTCAACACCCGGAAAATGATCGACCTGCTGGAGATCGAGATCTTCTCCAAGGAAGAGCTGGGTGATGAAATGGATGAGAACGATCCCATCATCTGCGTAGATTCCCAGAAAGCCGAAGGAAACCTCTTCGATCTCATCGGTGATGAGATCGCCTGCATCGATCACCATCCTTCCACCAAAAAGGTGGATTATTTCTACAAGGATCTCCGGGAAGTAGGCTCCTGTGCTTCCATCATCACAGAGTACTTTATGAACGATGAGATCCCCGTGGATCGCAAGACCGCCACCGCTCTCGTCTACGGCATGCAGATGGATACCAGCGGATTTACCAGAGGTGTCACCGATGCGGACATCACCGCCTTCGGCTATCTCTACAGCCTGGCAGATCCGGCGATCCTGGGACGCCTGGAGCAGAACCAGATGGAGTTCCAGGACCTGAAGGCTTACGGCGCAGCCATTGAAAACATTCAGCTCTATGACAGAGCCGGCTTCGCCCACATTCCCTTCCCCTGCCAGGATGCTCTCATTGCCATTACCTGCGACTTCATTCTTTCCATTGAGGAAATTGACGTTGCTGTCGTTTATTCCAAGCGGGACAACGGATACAAATTCTCCGTCCGTTGTGAGGACTACATCTCCACGGTGGACTGCGGTGCCATCATCTCCACCACCCTCACCGCTCTGGGAGGCTCCGGCGGCGGTCACGCTTTCATGGCCGGTGGCTTCCTCCCTATCGAAAAAGTGCAGGCTCTGGGAAACGACCCCGACGAAGTCCTCATCGAGCGTTTCATGGACGCCATCAGCAGGACCTACAATAAGCAATAAGGAGCTGGCTCACCGTCAGCGCTTATTCATAAAAATCTCTCTGAAGAAAAAGGAAGCCCCGCAAAGGGACTTCCTTTTCTCTACAATAGACCGCTTCGCGCTCTATTGTCAGCATTTGAAAGGAATAAGCCCCTTGGGCTTATTCGGGCTCAATAAAAAATTTTTATTCCGCCCGCACATTTTGTGATCCTCATTCGTTTATCCTCATGAAGGGAGTCAGTACCGCAATCCATGGATTACGAAAACGCATACGACAAAATCTACAAATACGCCTATTTTCGGGTAAGAGACCGGGCCACCGCAGAAGACATCACCCAGGAGACCTTTCTCCGGTTCCTCGCAAAATACGGAACGCTTCGGGAAGGAGACATCCGCTGTCTCTACACCATCGCCGGAAACCTGTGCATCGATGAATACAGGCGGATCAAGCCCGAGCCCCTGCCGGAGGAGGATAGCGGCAGTCTCTACGCCGTTCCGGATTCCTCGGAAGACACCGCCATCATTAGGGCGGCACTGTCCGAGCTCTCCCCGGAGGACCGGGAGCTTCTGCTCCTTCGACACGTCAACGGCGAGGCCGTGGGTACTATCGCAAAGATAATGAACCTTTCCAGATTTGCAGTTCGCAGGCGGCTTCAGGCAGCCGAGGAAAATCTGCGAAAGAGATTGGAGGTGGACGCATGAAAAACAACGATCTGGGGCCTCTGATCCGGGAAGCCTTTTCCGCACCGGAGCCCGAAATGAAACAGTCCTTTTTAAAAAATCTGAAGCCCCGCGAAGTCTCCACCCCGGAAGTGGTGCTGCAGCAGTTCGCCTATATTCGGATCCCCGTATGGCTTTTTGCCGGATTCATCATGCTCATCGTGGTCACTGCATCCCTTTTCCGCTTTGAGAATGTCGAAAACTTCATGACCGTATGCATGCCCTTCGCGGCGGCGATCTCCGTTCTGGAAACGAGACGCTCCGCAAGGTTCGGCATGTCGGAGCTGGAGATGGCCACCAGATTTTCTCTTCGCACCGTGGTTCTTGCCAGAATGACCGCACTGGGGATCCTGGCCGCAGTCGAGCTCCTGGTCTGTGCTCCCGCGATCGCAGCCTCTTTTGGCAGAAGCCTGCTGATCACCGGTTCCCGCATCCTGATCCCTTACCTTTTGACAATGGTGTCAGGTCTTGCTGTGGAGCGGAGCCCTCTGGGCAGAAGAACCGGGTATCTCTCCCTTGTGATCGCGGCTGCGGTTTCCGTCCTTGTTTTTCTGGTCGACAACCTGGATTCCCGCACCCTGCTTCTGTACCTGAACATGCTGAAGCATTGGGGTGTCGCGCTTGTCTTTGTTCTTCTTTCACTGACCGTTTTTGAGCAGTGGAAAACCATTCATCATGTGGAGGCTTTGGCATGAAACTTTCTGTAGACAGAATCACCAAACAATATAAAAACAAGATCGCCGTAGACCGGATTTCCTTTTCCCTCACGGAGGGAGTCACGGGACTTCTGGGTGCCAACGGCGCCGGCAAGACCACGCTGATGCGAATGATGGCCGGCATTCTGGACCCTACCGGCGGCGAGATCTTCGCTGACGGGATTCCCGTACAAAGCGAGAATTATCGGGCACTACTGGGATACCTTCCCCAGGATTTCGGCTACTATCCGGAATTTACCGCCAGAGAATTCGTCCGCTACATTGCGGCATTGAAGGGACTGGATAAAAAACATGCAAAGGAAAAAACGGAGGAACTCCTGGAACTGGTAGGTCTCTCCGATGTTGCGGGGAAAAAGATCCGCACCTTTTCCGGCGGCATGAAGCAGCGTGTCGGTATTGCCCAGGCCCTGGTGAACGATCCAAAGATCCTGATCCTGGACGAGCCCACCGCAGGCCTGGATCCGAAGGAACGGGTCCGGTTCCGCAATCTCATTGCAGAGGTTGGAAATGACACCATTGTCCTTTTTTCCACTCACATTGTCTCCGATGTGGAGCACATCGCAGGCAATCTGCTGATGATGAAGGAAGGGCAGCTGATCTATCAGGGTGCCTGGGATGAGCAGCGAGGAGATCTGGAGCAGTTCTATATGGAGGAATTCGAGTGACATGAAAAATTTCGGAGCACTGTATTCGTTTGAATTAAAGAAGATCCTGAAAACGAGACTCACCGTCGCCATGCTCATCATCCTGCTTATGACGATCCTGATCGAAGCCTTTACACCCGGTTTGTTCAAGGGGTTTGATACCACCCGGGAAGAAAAAGCAGCAATGTCCCGGATCAGCGGTCGCACCATCGATGATGCGCTGCTGCAGGAAATGTATCCGCTGCTCTATGAAAACGGAACCGTCTGGAATGCAGAAAACATGCAATATCGGGGCGTTCTGAACACAGAGCTGAGTATGGTCAGCGACAGAGATCTGCTGATGGGGACTTCTGCGGAAGAGATGTACCGGATGCGGGAGGAGAAGATCCTGGATATTATGAAGGAGGAAGGACTGTCGGAACGGGAGATCGCCTGGTGGACGGAAGAAGCTGCCTCTGTGGAGACACCCTTTACCACAATGTACTATGGCGGCGCCATCATATATGCCCAGAATCTTTCCGGAATCCTTCTGGTCATCCTGCTCATCGCCGCGCTGTGTCTCTCCACCGTATTCACCCAGGAGCACCGGCAAAAAACAGATCAGATCATCTTAAGTTGCAAATACGGAAGGAAAGAAACCTATCTGGCGAAGCTGGCCGCCGGATTCTCCGTGATCCTGGGATGTTCCTTAGTATCCGCCGGCGTGCTGGCACTTCTCGTTCAGATGCTGTACGGATTGGATGGGCTGGATGCCCCGGTCCAGCTGGAGCTGGCAGGATCCGCCTACGCTCTTACCATGGGTGGCTTTATCCTGCGTCAGCTGGTGGTCATGATCGCCGCTCCCATTCTCTTCGCCGCCTTTGCCATGGCTGTTTCGGAGCTTCTGAAAAATCCTCTGGCTGTCATGGGTCTCATGGTGGCCGTGGACATTTTCGGACAGCTGGAAGTCATCCCTCCCTCCTTCCGGATCCTGGCCCAGATCAACGCCATGCTCCCCTCCAATCAGATCAGCGTCTGGTCCCTGCTGGAGCATCGCCTGATTCCCCTGGGAAATCACTTTCTCACGCCATTTGCTGCCTCTCCCATCATCTACCTCCTGCTCTCCGTCATCCTCCTTCTTGCAGGCTGGAATTCCTACCGCAGGTTCCAGGTGACGGGACGATGATCGAAATGATATAAACAAAAGGAAGTCCCTGCATAGGGACTTCCTTTTTGTTTTTCAGCGTTCCTGGGCGGATTCGAACCGCCGACCTTCCGCTTAGGAGGCGGACGCTCTATCCTGCTGAGCTACAGAAACAAATGGGATTGCGAGAGTTGCAACGCAACGGAGCAATCCGTGACATTCATCATTCGTTAGAGTCAAAAGGCCATACCGCGTCAGATCTCCTCGGGATAATTGATCCTGCCCTGCAGCCAGATCACACCCTTGAAACGACGGCCAACCTTCGGCTCGCCAACCAAATCAATTATATTGATGGCCACATCAAAAGTCAAATCATTCACCTGCACCGTGAGGATGTGGATCTTCTCCTTGGTCATGGAATTCGTCACCGTCTGGACGCAGAGGATCTCACCCAGGATCGCATACTGATCACACTCCACGCCGTAGGGCATGAAGCTGGTCTCCACCAGAGAGTACAGGTCCTCCCGGTAGATTCGGCGGCTCATCTCCTGGTAAGTATCCATGTCTTCCAGGGTCAGACTTTCAATGGCTTTTTCATTGCCGTTTTTTGCATCCCGCATCAGCGCCTGGCGCTTGGTGGACTGCTCCTTGCGGCGATTCATATCCCAACTGTCCTTCACAATGGGAAGCAGCACACTTCCTCTGACGGAAAGTGCGGACAGGGTCAGAGTAGTTCCCCGCACCGGCAGTTTTTTCGTGGTGAGTGCCTTCACATAAGGGATCCGGTTTTGCAGGTAGAAGATCAGAGAGATCCCCAGACGATAATCGTCGCAGATCCCTGCGAAGGACTCCTCCGCTGCGTGACGCTCCACGGAAACATCCTCGTAAGAGGTGATCCCGGCACCCTTCAGATAGGGAAAAACATACTCAATTTGAAAGTTTTCTTTCTCATCGAAGGTGCCGGATACGGTCAAACCCAGTTCGGAGGCATAGTTTTTGCTAAATTCTGCAAGAAAATCGTCATTTTCAGACAATGTGTAGCCGCGATAGTCCGGATTCTTAATCGTATCGATCATCAGCTTTTTGTATTCCGGAGATGTGATCTCGGAAAAACCGATGGCTCTCAGATATCTGTGCATAGGCTGCCTCCTTTCTGTATATTTCGGTACAAAATCAAAATCTGTTTACGCGATGGGAAGGATCACTTCCTTGCCACCCATGTAAGGCTGCAGTGCCTTGGGTACCAGGATGCTTCCGTCCTCCTGCACATTGTTCTCCAGTACGGCGATGAGTCCTCTGGGAGTTGCCAGCACCGTATTGTTCAGCGTGTGCACAAAATAGGTGCCGTTCTCGCCCTTGGTGCGGATGCTCAGTCTTCTTGCCTGTGCGTCTCCCAGGGTGGAGCAGGATCCTACCTCGAAATACTTCTGCTGACGAGGGCTCCATGCCTCTACGTCGCAGCTCTTTACCTTCAGATCTGCCAGATCGCCGGAGCAGCACTCCAGAGTTCTGACAGGAACGTCAAGACTGCGGAAGAACTCCACAGTGTAGGACCACATCTTGTTGTACCAGTCCATGGACTCTTCCGGCTTGCACAGGACTACCATCTCCTGCTTTTCAAACTGGTGCACGCGGTAAACGCCGCGCTCCTCAATGCCATGGCTGCCCACTTCCTTACGGAAACAGGGAGAATAGCTGGTCATGGTGATGGGAAGCTTTGCTTCCTCCACCATTTCACCCTTGAAGCGACCGATCATGGAATGCTCGGAAGTTCCGATGAGATACAGGTCCTCACCCTCGATCTTGTACATCATGGCTTCCATTTCCTTGAAGCTCATAACGCCCTGTACCACATTACTGCGGATCATGAAAGGAGGGATGCAATAGGTGAATCCCTTGTCGATCATGAAATCTCTGGCGTAGCTCAGCATTGCGGAATGCAGTCTTGCCGCATCGCCGATGAGATAATAGAAGCCGTTGCCGCTGGTGCGTCCTGCCGCATCCTTGTCCAGACCGCCGATTCGATCCAGAATGTCTGCATGATAGGGAACTTCAAAAGCAGGAACCACAGGCTCACCGTACTTCTGGATCTCCACGTTCTCGGAATCGTCCTTACCGATGGGAACGCTCTCGTCGATGATGTTGGGGATGACCATCATGATCTTGGTGATCTTCTCGGACAGTTCTTCCTCGATCTGCTCCAGCTCTGCCAGACGCTTTGCACCTGCAGCGACTTCTGCCTTCTTGGTTTCAGCCTCTTCCTTCAGTCCCTTGGCCATGAGGGCGCCGATCTCTTTGGAAATCTTGTTTCTCTTGGCCCTCAGATCATCGCCTTCCTGCTTCGCCTTCCGGTTCTCTGCATCCAGGCTGATCACCTCATCCACCAGGGGAAGCTTTTCATCCTGAAATTTCTTGCGGATGTTCTCCTTTACGATTTCCGGATTCTCTCTCAGAAATTTAATGTCGATCATTTTGCTTCATCCTCCGTTGCATCTATTTCTTCTATAAATAAATATCTACTTATTTAGGAAGTTCTGTCTCTACCGCCTGCTCCAAAGCCTGGATTTCTTCCGGTCCCAGCTCGATCTTGCTCTTGCCGTTTTCAATGACCTTGGAGTATACATAGGAGCCTTCCGTGACGTTGACCGAGTTGATCAGTACGCCCGTATTGTTCTCATCCAGCAGTACCAGGATAAAACTCAGCTCTCCGCCCATCTTCTGGTGTGCGTTGTATTTCAGCAATGCTGATTTCTGGAACACCACGCCCAATCTTCTGGTGAGATACTTGATGCTGTCCTTGTGGTCGTCCACCGCTCCCAGCAGGTAGCGGTTGTCGTCCATGATCTGATCGATCTTCTTTTCCAGACTCCTGCCGTCCTTACCTGCCATGAGCTTGTCCAGGCGAACCCGCTCCTTATGTAGCTTCACGCCCTGAACGATGCAGGTGATCAGAAGTCCAAATGACATTACTGTCAGAATTATAATATAGATCGCGGGATCCATTCCATCGATCCCTATGCTTTGAAAGATCTGACTGTTCAAGTCCGTTCCCTCCCCGGAAAAAGATTTATGCTTCGCCGCCCTTCATCAGGTTGGCCAGACGATCCAGATCATCGTGATTGTAGAACTCCAGTGAAATGGTTCCGGATCCGTCCCCTTTTCCGTGGATCACTACCTTGGTACCGGTAGCGACCTTCAGTTTCTCTTCCAAATCTCTGTAGATCAGCTGCAGAGTCTCATCGTCCGCTTTCTTCGGAGGCTTGGGCTTGTCCAGATTCTTAACCAGCTTCTCTACTTCACGGACACTGAGCTTCTGATCAAATACGATCTGCGCGACTTCATACTGTCTCGCCGGATCTTCGATGGCAAGGAGTGCTCTGGCATGTCCGGTGGAAAGCTTCTCATCAATGAGCATTGCCTGAACTTCATCCGCCAGCTTCAGCAGACGGATGGAGTTGGTCACTGCGGAACGGCTCTTGGATACCCGCTCAGCTACCTCGTCCTGGCGAAGGTTGAACTCATCCAGCAGTCTCTTGTATGCCTGCGCTTCTTCAATGGGATTCAGATCTTCTCTCTGAATGTTCTCGATGAGGGAAACCTCAACGATCTTCTGCTCGGAGAAATTCTTGATGATGACCGGTACTTCCTTCAGTCCGGCCAGCTTACTTGCTCTCCATCTGCGCTCACCGGCGATGATCTCGTAATGATCTCCTCTGTCCTGAACCAGAAGAGGGATCAGCACACCGTTTTCCTTAATGGAATCCGCCAGCTCCTGCAGTGCATCCTCATTGAAGTTCTTTCTGGGCTGTTGCCGGTTGGGCTCAATGGCAGTGATCTTCACCTTCGTGATACCACCCTCCGTCGAACTTACCTGCTTTCCGCCTTTTGTGGAGCTGTCTTTCTTCCCCGCACCTTCCATCTGCGGGATCAGGGAATCCAGTCCCTTTCCTAAACCACCTTTCGCAGCCATACCTTCTCCTCTTTAACTCTTAATTTTCATACCGTACCTTCTGTACGGAATCCATCGCTTCGTGGTGTTCGATCACTTCCCGAGCTAAAGCACGATAGCTTTCTGCACCAGTGGACTTGGGATCATATTCCGTAATGGGCTTTCCATAGCTGGGTGCCTCTGCCAGTCTGACATTTCTGGGGATCATGGCATAGTAAATATAGTGATGCAGGTTTGCCCGCACATTCTCCACAACCTGAGCGGACAGATTCGTACGATTGTCGAACATGGTAAAGACCACACCGTCCAGATCCAGTTCAGGATTCATACGATCCTTCACCAGATTGATGGTATGGATCAGCTGGCTCACACCTTCCAAAGCATAGTACTCACACTGGATGGGAACCAGTACGGTCTGAGCAGTGGTCAGCGCATTGACAGTCAGCAGATTCAGAGAAGGAGGACAATCAATGAGAACAAAATCATACGAATCCAGTACATAGTCCAAGTCATTCTTCAGGACAAAATACTTATTCTTGTCATCGTTCAGCTCGATCTCTGCTCCGGCCAGGTTCACATTGGAAGGAACCAGACTCACATTCTTAAAGATATCAGAGATGATACACTCCTGAATGGTATTCTCTCCGATGAGGACTTCATACACCGTACGCTCCAGCTCATTCTTGTTAACGCCGAATCCGGTGGTGGTATTGCCCTGAGGATCCATATCGATCACCAGGACCTTCTTCCCCGCTTCCCCCAATGCAGCGGAGAGATTGATGGAAGTGGTAGTCTTACCCACTCCTCCCTTTTGATTTGTTATCGCAATAACTTTCTTCATAACATTCCTTTCCGCCTGACATACACTTCTGATTTGTTTGATTATTATATCACATTCGACCAACAAAATCTCTAAAGATGCGTATTACATTTCGTTTTTCTACATCTTGTGGTGGCTGTAAAAATGTCCAATGTTTCACGTTTTTCCGCTATTTGTGTTTCACAATAACGGGTGTCTACATATAGTGGTTTCATGTTTCACGTGAAACATGATTTAGTGGTTAATCGATTTCTGTTCAAAAAAAGTTTCACGTGAAACATATTTTGGAAGATACACAACATCTAGATAATGTAGTTTTTAACACAATTCATACCAAAGGTTTCTTCTGAGGAGTACCTGCCGGACGGGGATATTTTTTATCCGTAGGTTTCACCTTATAGATATCGAAGAGATACCGATGGAACTCTTCATCGGACAAAGTAAAGTCCTTCTCCTCCCGGACTTCACATCCGAGAAGTCCAAGAGCCCGCTTCGCATCCGCCAGCTCTTCTGCTCCATGATCACCCTTATAAGAGATAAAGCTGCCACCCACTTTGCAAAAAGGAGTGCACAGTTCGGATAGAACAGCCAGGTTTGCCACCGCTCTGGAAACAACAAAATCATATTGCTCCCGGAAGGAAGGATCCTTACCGAAATCTTCCGCTCTCCCATGCACCGTCTTCACATCAGAAAGCCCAAGTTCGGAAACCACTTCATCCAGAAACTTCACTCTTTTATGAAGAGAATCCAGCAGTGTCAGATGTACCTTCGGAAAAAGGATCTTAATGGGAATTCCGGGAAATCCTGCTCCGGTTCCCACATCGATCAAAGAAACAGACTCTTTCTCCTCATAAATTTTCCGAAAAGAATCCATAGAACCGATGGATGCAGAATCAGCAAAATGTTTGATCAGCACATCTTCAAATTCCGTGATGGCAGTCAGGTTGATCTTCTCATTCCAGGAGATCAGCAATTCATAATATCGAATAAATTGTTTCTCCTGCTCTTCACTAAGAGACAGATCATATTTGGAAAGTTCCGAACGAAAAACGCTCAGATCATACCCCATAGAATATACCTCCGAAAAATCAAAACAAAAAAATCAGGAACGATGCTCCAGGTAGATCAGTAACACGGATACATCTGCGGGAGTCACACCGGAAATTCTGGAAGCCTGTCCGATGGAAATGGGATTATACTCTTTCAGTTTTGCTCGCGCTTCAATACGAAGAGACGGTACTTCATCGTAATCCAGATCTGCAGGAATCTTTCGATTCTCCATCTTTTGGAATTGCTCTACCTGTTTTTTCTGACGGGCAATATAACCCTCATACTTGATCTCGATTTCAACCTGTTCCTTCACTCGGTCAGAAAGCTCCGGGCGATCAGGATCCAATACTGCCAGATCATCATAATGAAGTTCCGGTCTGCAAAGGAGATCTGCAAGAGTCGCTGCTGTCTTCAGAGAAGTGGTACCCATTTGCTCCAACAGTTCCTGCACTCTGGAATTCGCTCCAAGAGAAATGCTACGAAGTCTCTCCATCTCTTCTTCGATCTGATGCTGCATCTCTACAGTGGCTTCAAATATTTCACGTGAAACCAGACCGATCTCATATCCGTACTTCCGAAGACGAAGATCAGCATTGTCCTGTCTCAGGAGCAATCGATACTCCGCACGGGAGGTCATCATCCGATAAGGTTCCTTATTATCCTTGGTCACCAGATCATCAATAAGAACTCCGATGTAAGATTCATCTCTCGTCAGGATCAAGGGATCTTTTCCAAAGATTTCCATGGCAGCATTCACACCTGCTACAAATCCCTGAGCCGCAGCTTCTTCATATCCGCTACTTCCGTTAAACTGACCACCGGCAAAGAGACCCTTCACTGCTTTAAATTCCAGAGAAGGATAAAGCTGTCTTGCAGAAATGCAATCATACTCGATGGCATATGCATTCCGAACGATCCGACAATGTTCCAGTCCGGGAACCGTTCGATACATTTTCAGCTGCACTTCTTCCGGAAGAGAACTGGACATACCATCCACATACATCTCATCCGTATATAAACCTTCGGGCTCGAGAAAAACCTGATGTCTTTCCCGATCCGGAAATTTCACAACCTTATCTTCAATACTGGGACAATACCTGGGTCCGACACCTTCAATGATCCCGGCATAGATAGGAGAACGATGAAGATTTTCACGGATCACCTGATGGGTTTCTTCATTGGTATAGGTCAGCCAACAGGAGACCTGCTCCTTTTGAATGGAATCCGGATCCGTGGAGAAAGAAAAAGGAATGATTCTTTCATCACCGGGCTGTTCAACCATCTTGGAAAAATCAATGCTCTTTCCATCCATTCGGGCAGGGGTACCGGTTTTAAACCTGCGAAGTTCAATTCCCATTTCCCGTAAGGAATCGGAAAGATGAGTTGCAGCCATAAGACCGTTGGGTCCTGTATGCGTGATGGACTCACCGGTAAGACATCTGGCATTCAGATACACTCCGGTACAAAGGACCACTGCTTTCGCATGGTAGGTTGCACCGGTTCCGGTCACAACACCCGTGATCACTTTACGGAAAGCGTTATCAGAATTGACACTATTGTCATTTTCTACTTCACTCCAAAGCAGTTCACAAACCTCTGCCTGCTTAATGGTCAGATGTTCCTGCTGCTCCAGAACTTTACGCATGGAAGTGGAGTATTCTCTTTTATCCGCCTGTGCTCTGAGGGAATGGACCGCAGGACCCTTACTGGTGCCAAGCATCTTGGATTGGATAAAGGTCTTGTCGATGTTCTTTCCCATCTCTCCGCCCAGAGCATCCAGTTCTCTCACCAGATGACCTTTGCTGGAACCGCCGATGTTTGGATTGCAGGGCATGAGAGCAATGCTGTCAACGGAAACCGTAAAGACTACAGTCTCCAATCCCAGTCTTGCACATGCCAGGGCCGCTTCACATCCTGCGTGACCTGCCCCGATCACCGCCACATCAATATTATCAACATCAAAATATCTCTTTTCTTCCATACTATTTTCCTAAACAGAATTCCGAGAAAATCTTATCCGCCAGATCATCCTCAATCTCGGCCCCGATAATAAGACCCAGACTCCGATATGCATTCATGAGATCCACCGTATAAAGATCCTCCGGCATTCCTGCCATGACGGAATCCTTCACCAGTTCCAGACTCTTCAAAGCATCAGACAGAGCTTCCATATGTCTTGCTCTGGTGATAACAATGCTGCTTTCCTCCTGAATGGCTCCGCGATAAAAGGAATCTCGGATCAAATCCTGCAATTTCAATAATCCGTCTCCCGTCTTCGAGGAAAAAGAAATGACGGGAATGTCGGAAAATACCTTTTTCGCATCTTCATATACAAATGCTTCCTGCAGATCATTTTTGTTCAGTATCACCACACGAAAAGCATTGGGATATTCGGAGATCCGTTGTACATCCTCCTCCGAAAGAGGAAGAGAACTGTCGATCACATAAAGGATCAGCTGTGCTTCCGCAGCTGCATTCAGTGCCCGCTCAACACCGATCTGCTCCACGGGATCATCCGCATCCCGAAGTCCTGCGGTATCGATGAGATGCAAAGTCACATCTCCAAGAGAAAGGGTCTCCTCCAGTGTATCTCTGGTGGTACCGGAAATATCGGACACAATGGCCCGCTCCTGACCAAGCAACAGATTTAAGAGAGAGGACTTTCCCGTATTGGGCTGACCCAGGATCACGGTGGAAATTCCTTCCCGCAGGATCCGGCCCGCAGAATAGGAATCCATCAGTTTTTTGATTTCCGACATAAGCGCATTTAATAATGGAAGAAACTCCTCCGCATAATCCGTCAGATCATAATGCTCAGGATCATCCATGGCTGCTTCCAAATGTGCAGTTTCAAATAGGATTTTTTCCCGGATCTCTCCGATCCTACCGGAAAGCATTCCTGTCAATTGATGCACCGAAGCCTTTGCCGCTGCATCACTTTCGGAAGTAATGAGATCCATCACAGCTTCCGCCTGGCTTAAGTCCATCCGTCCGTTCAGATAGGCCCGCTTGGAAAAATCTCCGGGTTCCGCCAGTCTCGCGCCGCATTCCAGGATCCGTCCCAGGATTTTTCTGGTCACAACGATACCGCCGTGACAGGATATCTCCACCACATTTTCACCGGTATAACTTTTGGGTGACAAAAAAACACTGGTCAGAACTTCATCAATAATCTGACCGTCACTTCCCGCCACAAATCCGTAATGCACTGTATGCGATGCCATGGATTTTACAAAATGCTTTCCGGATTTTGTCACACAGACTGTATCCGCAATCGGAACGGCATCTTTTCCGCTGATGCGGATGATGCTGATGCCTCCGGCAGAAAGCGGTGTGGCGATAGCGGCTATGGTATCCTCAAACAATCCCTTCATACTTAGTACCCAAAAGCCGGATACAGGTTCTCACCCATATCCGGCTGCAAAATCATGCTTATAGATGAGCGTATCGAATCTATAAGATCGGATCAATATCTTCTTCTTCCGCCTCTGTTATACTCGCCGGTAGGTCTGACACCTTCCTTCAGCTCCACATACACACGACGGTTCGGCTCCTCACCCTTGCTGTGGGTGGTAACATACTTACTGTCCTGCAGTGCGCTGTGAATGATGCGGCGCTCGTAAGGATTCATGGGCTCCAGCTCATAGGTCTTGCCGGTTCTCTTTACCTTGGCTGCCACATTTCTTGCCAGATTTTCCAGAGTCTCTTTTCTTCTCTCTCTGTAATTCTCGGTATCAACCTTCACACGGATGTAATCCTCCACGTCCTTGTTGACTACCAGAGAAACCAGATACTGCAGAGAATCCAGAGTAGCGCCTCTCTTTCCGATGAGCACGCCCATCTCCTCACCGCTGAGGTTGATGTTCATGGTATTTTCGGACTGATCAAACTCTACATCGATGATCACTTCCATATTCATGGCAGTGAAAACATCGGACAAAAACTTGGTAGCTGCATCAACGATCTCATTCTCGTTAACAGCCTTTGCAGGTGCCTTTTCCTCAGCCTTTGCTTCGGATTTTACGGGAGCCTCTTCCTTCTTTACTTCAGGAGCGGGTGCTGCTTCCTTCTTGCTCTCATCCAAAATCGCTGCACGAATGATGGCAGGCTTGGATCCGAGACCGAGGAATCCGCTGGACTCTTCCTGAACAACAGTATAATCAAGCTTATCACTGGGTACACCAAATGCCTGGCAGGCATCGGTAATCGCGTCATTTACGGTTTTCGCGGTAAATTCCTGATATTCCATATCTGATGTCCTCTCTAAGATCATTTGCTGTTTTTGTTGTTAAAATCTCTTACCATGTTGGCCTTTGCCATCATGCTTCCGCCGGAAGCGGAACCGGTAGAAGAGCTGCCGGAATCGGTCGTATCATTGCTGCCTGTATCACCGGAGGATACCAGCCTTGCCTTGCCGGAAATGGTAGAAGCACCGTTAATGTTTCTGGTGTTCATATTGGCATAAGCATTCATACGCTCCTGCTGCGCCTTCAGTTTTTCCATCTTCTTTGCGCTCTTGCCTGCATTCTGACGGATCAGCTCATCAAAATCGATGGAATCGATGCGCTTGTTCATGATGATCTGAATGACCATACGAACAACCGCATTGGCGATCCAGTAGATTCCCATACCTGCAGGCAGCGTAAAGCAGAACCAGATGGAAATCAGAGGCATCATCGTGTTCATGGACTTCATGGACTGTGCCATGGAATCCGCCTGTGCATTACCGCTGTCCTGGGTTGTTGCCGGCGCAAGCTTTAATGAAAGCCACTGCGTTGCACCGGAAAGAAGAGGAATGAGGACTGCAACCAGTACCACAAGATACTTTCCTGCGGCAAAGGACTCCTTCAAGGTATACCAGGGAGAGTTACCGATGCTCAGACCCAGGAAATTGTTATAAGTATCGATCAGCCCT
>JAEETA010000030.1 GCA_016286555.1 Lachnospiraceae bacterium
TTTTCTTCGTAGCGAGAGGGGGACTTGAACCCTCGACACCGCGGGTATGAACCGCGTGCTCTAGCCAGCTGAGCTATCTCGCCGTGGAACCTATAGGGCTCGAACCTATGACCCTCTGCTTGTAAGGCAGATGCTCTCCCAGCTGAGCTAAGATTCCAAAGAATGAATGCGCCGTCTCTCTCGAGCCGACGCATTACATTGTATCGGTTTCATATCTTGATGTCAAGCAGAAATTTTAGAAGAGTCGATTCTTCTTGACGGTCTCCACGAATTCCGCATTGTTGCGGGTTTTTGCGAAGAGGTCGAGGATGCGGTCGGTGGCTTCCTCGGGCTTGAGTCCGTTGAGACCCTTGCGGAGGATGTTGATGGCCTCCAGCTCCTCGGGAGTGAGGAGGAGATCCTCGCGGCGGGTGCCGGACTTCGCCAGGTCGATGGCGGGGAAGATACGCTTCTCGGAGAGCTTGCGGTCCAGGATGAGCTCCATGTTACCGGTGCCCTTGAACTCCTCGTAGACCACATCGTCCATCTTACTGCCGGTGTCCACGAGAGCGGTGGCAAGGATGGTAAGGCTGCCGCCTTCCCGCATGTTGCGGGCGGCACCGAAGAAACGCTTGGGCATGTGCAGTGCTGCGGGATCGAGACCGCCGGAAAGGGTACGTCCGCTGGGGGGGATCACCTGGTTGTAGGCTCTGGTGAGTCGGGTGATGCTATCCAGCAGGATCACCACATCCTCCTTGTGCTCCACCAGACGGCGGGCACGCTCTACGGTCATCTCGGAGACGCGCATGTGATGCTCGGGCTGCTCGTCGAAGGTGGAGTAGATGACCTCCACATTTTTACCCATGATGGCTTCCTTCATATCGGTAACCTCCTCGGGACGCTCGTCGATGAGGAGGATCAGCAGATGCATGTTGGGGTTCTGTTTCAGCATGGACTTCGCCACCTGCTTTAAGAGGGTGGTCTTACCGGCCTTCGGAGGGGAGACGATCATACCACGCTGTCCCTTACCCACGGGGCTGATGAGATCCATGGCTCTCATTGCGATGCCGCAGCCGGGAGTCTCCAGGGGGATCCGCTTGTCGGGGAAGATGGGAGTCAGCTCCTTGAAGTCGCCTCTGGTCATGGCCTCTCTGACAGTGTAGCCGTTGATGGAAGCGATGAAGAGGAGAGGACTGAACTTCTCCGTCTGGGTCTTTGCTTTTTTCTTACCCTCCAGCAGATCGCCGGTGCGCAGGCCGAAGCGTCTGATCTGTGCGGGGGAGACATAAACGTCATTTTCTCCGGGAAGATAATTGCCGCTGCGGATGAAGCCGTACCCTTCCGGCATAACTTCCAGGATGCCGTATGCGGGCTCGTCGGTCTCACTGGGAACGTACTCGTCCTCCAGGGGATCCTTCCGTGCGGGCTTTGCCTCTGCGGTCTCACCCTCAGCCTTCGCAGGAGCGGGAGCAGCTTCGCTCTCATTTCTGGTGATGACGATGGTCTTGCGGGTCTTGGGCGCAGGCTTTTCTTCCGCTTCTGCAGTCTCTTCGGGAGCTTCTTCTGCAGGTGCTTCCGCTGCAGGCTTTCTGCCGCGCTTTGCGGGAGCGGGCTTTTCCTCGGCGGGTGCTTCCTTGGCAGCAGCTGCCTTCTCATCCTCTCTCTGAAGGGTCAGCAGTGCTTCGATGATATCGCCCTTCTTTAATCCCGTGGTCTTGATGCCGTTGGCTTTTGCCAGTTCACGCAGCTGGGACAGAGGTAACGATTCCAGTTTTTCTCTCATAAAATATCCTCTTTCAAATCGTAAAATACAAACTTCCTATTCCTGATCGGTTCTCTATGTTAACAAGCGTTGGGTAATCTCTTGAAACAAGAAGGAATGACCCGATGGTGCAGTCACACCATCAATATACACAACAAATCCGAAGAAAGTCAATGCCGAATCAAAAAAAGAGAAAAAATCAAAGAAACCGTTTTCCAAAACAAAAGAATCGTGCTATAATGACTTCCGAAGTATGAAAAAACCTTTCGTACAGTTATGTTTGGAGGGAACGACGTGAGAAAGAGATTGAAAGAGATTGCCCGGAAAACGGGTGTTTTACTGTTGGCAGCGGCATTGCTCCTGCCTGTGCTGCCCGCCCGCAGCGTGCATGCGGAGGGAGGCCCCACCATTAAGCGTCACTATCACAGAGAGGACGGTTTCTACGATCCCTGGGATGTGTGGCTCTGGCCGGAAGGAGGTGAGGGCGCGGGATATGCCTTCGTAGAGACAGATGGCGAGATGGTGGCCACCATGGAGGTGGAGCCCGGAGTATCCAGTGTGGGCTTCATTGTCAGGACCCAGGACTGGGAGAAGGATATCAACGAGGATCAGTTCATCGACATTTCCGAGATGGTCTCGGGAACGGTACACATTTACGTGGAGTCCGGCGTGCCGGGCTACACCAAGGAATACGGGGAGGATGCCGTGACGGGTACAAAGTTAAAAACCGCGATTTACAATGGAGACAAGATCATCACCCTGACGCTGACGGGAGAAATGAGTGAAGAGCAGAAGGAATCCATTTTCGTTACCGGAAGACTGGGGGATGTGGAGATCGAGCTCATCAGCGATCTGCCCGGAGAGCAGTATACCTATGAGGTATTCCTTGCGGAGAAGCTGGACAGCTATCGCAACTATCGCATCGGTTTTGAGGATGCGCAGTACCAGGTGCGCATGCCCATCCTGTACTCCACCGATGCCTTCGAGGCAGCTTATACCTACGACGGGGATGACCTGGGCTTTACCTATACGAAGGAGCACACCGATTTCCGCGTATGGGCACCCACTGCGGAGTCCATGACCCTGAAGCTCTACACCAGCGGCAACAACTGGCTGGACGATCTGCAGGAAGAGATCCCCATGACCAAGGATGTGAAGGGTACCTGGATCGCAGGCGTGGACGGGGATCTGAACGGCACCTACTATACCTATACCGCAGAGCTGGACGGCGCTATGGTGGAGGCATGTGACCCCTACGCCCGCACCACCGGTGTCAACGGCAAGCGCGCCATGGTCATTGACCTGGATGCCACCGATCCCGAGGGCTGGGACAAGGATTCGGATCCTCATGCAGGAAGCCGCATTACCGACGCCGTCATCTATGAAGTCCATGTCCGCGATTTTTCCGTGGATGAGAGCTCCGGTATGCAAAATCAGGGTAAGTACCTGGCATTTACCGAGACCGGAACCACTACTGTAAGCGGCATCGCTACCGGCATCGATCATATCCGGCAGTTGGGGATCACCCACGTGCATCTGCTGCCCGTCTATGATTTCGGTTCCGTGGACGAGACCCACACCAGCGCAGGCCTCTACAACTGGGGCTACGATCCGGTGAACTACAATGTTCCCGAGGGTTCCTACTCCACCGATCCGTCCGACGGCGCTGTGCGAGTGAAGGAGTTTAAGCAGATGGTGCAGGCTATGCATCAAAATGACCTGAGTGTCATTATGGATGTGGTCTACAACCATGTGTACAGCGGAAATGATTTCTGCGTGAACCGTCTGGTTCCCGGCTATTTTTCCAGAATAAACGAGGACGGCACCTGGTCCAACGGCTCCGGCTGCGGCAATGATACCGCATCCGAGCGGAGCATGGTGCACAAGTACATCGTAGACAGCGTCTGCTACTGGGCGGATGAGTATCACATCGACGGCTTCCGTTTTGATCTGGTGGGTCTGCTGGACGTGGATACCATCAACGACATCGTGGAGGAGGTCCACAGAGATCATCCCAATGTGATCTTCTATGGCGAGGGCTGGTCCATGAACACCGCCGTTACCAAGGAAGGCGTAGTCCTGGCAACCCAGGCATCCAGTGCCCGGACTCCCGGCTTTGCATATTTTAACGACAATATCCGCGACGGTCTGAAGGGCAGCGTCTTCAATACCGGAGAGGTGGGCTATGTGTCCGGCGCCCGGGATAAGGAGCGTTCCATCAGCCTGTCCTTCCTGGCAGACGAAACCTGGAGCGTGAGCCCTTCCCAGGTGGTGCAGTACGCTTCCTGCCACGACAATATGACCCTTTACGATCGCCTGGCAGTGTCCAGAACCGATGCATCCGAGACGGATCTGATCCGTATGAACAATCTGGCAGCGGCATTTTACCTTACCGCCCAGGGCGTGCCCTTTATGCAGGCGGGAGAGGAGATCCTGCGGACCAAGGTAAAGGAGGACGGCACCTTTGATTCCAATTCCTACGCTTCCGGAGATGAGATCAACAGCATCAAGTGGAGCACTCTGGACGATACCACTTATCGTCTGGTGAACTCCTACTATCAGGGACTCATCGCTTTCCGCAGCGCCCATCCTTCCCTGCGCCTTGCTACGGCGGAAGAGGTGCTGGATACGGTGACCTCCATCGACGGACTGGACAAGAACATCACCGGCTTTATGATCGACGGCACCAAGGTCATGGGAGAGACCGCAGAGTCCATCTGCCTGATCTTTAACCCCACCACCACTTCCAACGTGGTGAATCTGCCCGAGGGTAACTGGAACGTGTATGTGAACGATTCCCAGGCGGGAAATGAGATCATTTCCTCCCTGGAGGGGTATGTGACCGTGGCGCCCATTTCCGCAGTGGTCCTCATCAAAGAGGAAGCACCTCAGGCGGCAGAGGGCAGCGACGAAGTGGCTGAGGCCGTGCACAAGGGCAATCCCGGCGCCGTTACCAAGGGCATCATGGCCGGCATCCTGGCGGTGGCAGCGGGCATCGCCCTCTTCATCGGGATCCGCAGCCGCCGGAAAAAATAAGGAAAAATAAGGGACGAAAAAATTCTTCTTGCATAAGGAGAGACTCTGTGCTACACTCGTAATGCTGTTTGTGGTAGCATAAGCAGTGCGGATGAGAACGAATTACACAGGACTTTTGATATAGAGAGGTGAGAAAATGAAAGAAGGTATCCATCCCCAGTATTATCAGGCAACCGTGACCTGCAACTGTGGCAACACTTTTGTGACCGGTTCCACCAAGCCTGAGATCCACGTAGAGGTGTGCTCCAAGTGCCACTCCTTCTACACCGGTCAGCAGAAGACAGCAAGAGCCGACGGTCGTATTGATAAGTTCAATAAGAAGTACGGTCTCAAGTAAGTTTGTCGCTAAGAGGGTTGGGGCATTGCCTCAGCCCTTTTCTTTCATTATGGGGTTCCCCCATAATGAAAGAAAATGCTCCGCAAGGATGCGTCTCGCGCGGTTTGGAAGATTGTCGCCTTTGGCGACACCGCGCTCGCGCGAGCATATCGCATAGCGATATGCTATTTTTTTGATTCCGTTTATGATCGTTTGATGGAGGGGGAGATCATGGCATCCGATTCCAAGAAGAAAAAATGTAAGGTATCCTATTCCGGCATCGGCGGACAGGCCGTTCTGGAAGGAATCATGATGAAGAACGGGGACAAATACGCCATTGTGATCCGCAAAGCGGACGGCGGACTTGCCTCCACAAAAGACATCGACAAGGGCGTCCTTCCCGGGAATGTGCTGAAGTCCATCCCTTTTTGCCGCGGCATCTTTATGTTCATCGATTCTCTGAAGCTGGGGATGAAGGCCCTGAACTGGTCTGCGGATCAGTACGAGGAGACGGAGGAGCAGGCTGCCCGCTATGAGAAGAATCCCAGAGCCGAGAAAAAGAGCAGCGGGAAAGTAGGAGAGGTACTGGCCAGCCTTTTCGGTATTGTACTGGCCCTGGGACTCTTTGTGTTCCTGCCCACCTTCCTGGCATCCCTTTTTGATGTGGTCACCGGAAGGCCGGGACTGCGGGCCGTTATCGAAGGTGTCCTGCGGATCCTGATCTTTCTCCTGTATCTCATCGTCATCGGCACCATGAAGGATATTCGCAGACTCTACGGGTATCACGGTGCGGAGCACAAATGCATCAACTGTATCGAGAGCGGTCACGAGCTGACGGTGAAAAATGTCATGCGCTCCTCCCGCTTTCATCGCAGATGCGGCACCAGTTTTATTGTGCTGGTCATGCTGATCTCCGTGGTGGTCTTTTTCTTCATCCACGTGGAGGTAGTCTGGATGCGCTTTATCATCCGTATCCTGATGATCCCCGTCATCGCCGGGATTTCCTACGAAGTTCTGCGGCTTGCGGGCAGATATGACAATCTTCTGATCCGCATCATTTCCTCTCCGGGTCTTCTGATCCAGCGCCTGACCACGAGAGAGCCCGACGAATCCATGGTGGAAGTGGCCATCGCTTCCGTGGAGGAGATTTTTGACTGGAAAGAGTATCTGGAGAAGAATTTCACTTCCGGCAGAAGTGCGGAAAGCAATGTAGCGGAGGATGATCTGTGAAAGCCTCCGATGTGAAAGAAAAAATCCTGTCGGCGTTATCTGCTGCGGAGATTCCCGATGCTCAGACGGATACCGCCCTGATCCTGCGGGAGATCTGCGGCATCAGCCGGGCGGATCTGCTGGCGGATCCGGACAAAGAGGTTGCGGAGGAAGCAGCGCAGAAAGCACTGGCCCTGACGGAGCAGCGCGCTCAGCGGATCCCGCTGCAGCAGCTCTTCGGAACGGCCTGCTTTATGGGGCTGGATTTTACCGTGACGGAGGATGTTCTCTGTCCCAGACCCGACACCGAGATCCTGACGGAGGAGGTACTGCGGGAATTGACGGACGGCAGCAGATTTCTGGAACTGTGCACCGGCAGCGGCTGCATCGCCGTTTCCCTGCTTCGCTATTCCAACGACTGCACCGGAATTGCGACGGATCTGTCGGAAAAAGCACTGGAAATTGCCCGGAAAAATGCAGACGCCATCCTGGGAGAAACTTCGGATGCCCTGACTTTTTTGCAGGGAGATCTGTGGGAAGCCCTGGGGGACAGTGAAGAACGATTTGATTTTGTGATCTCCAATCCGCCCTACATTCCTGCGGGGGATATCCCTTCCCTCATGCCGGAAGTGCGGCTCCATGAGCCTGTGATGGCGCTGGACGGCGGCGCGGACGGACTGGATTTTTACAGGCGGATCCTGGAGGAGGCGCCTCGGAGACTGAAAGGGGGCGGCCAGATCTTCCTGGAGATCGGTTACGATCAGGGGGCTGCTGTCAGCAGGCTCTGCGAGGAAGCCGGTCTCATCGAGATCAGTGTGATCCGGGATTACGGCGGCAACGACCGTGTGGTAAGAGCTATGCGGCCTGTTTTGAATGGATGATCCGAATGTGTTTTTGCCTGAAAGAACGCCTTGATGTGGCGGTCTTTCAAAGGAGGTAGTTATGTTTGATAAATTGGAAGATCTGCTGCACCGGTATGAAGAGCTTCTGCTGGAACTCCACGAGCCGGATGTGGCCAACGATCCTGCCAGATTCAGGAAGCTTATGAAGGAGCAGAGCGACCTGCAGCCCCTGGTGGAGAGTTATACAGAGTATAAGCATTGCAAGCAGGAGGTGGAGGATTCTCTGGAAATGCTCAGCGGCGAGACCGATGAGGAGATGAAGGAGATGATCAAGGAAACCATCTCCGAGAATAAGAAGCGCATCGAAGAACTGGAGCAGGAAATGAAGATCATGCTTCTGCCCAAGGACCCCAACGATGACAAGAATGTCATTATGGAAGTCCGCGCCGGCGCAGGCGGTGAGGAAGCGGCTCTTTTTGCTGCGGAGATTTATCGCCTCTACGTGCATTATGCGGAGTCCAGAGGCTGGAAAGTACAGCTCATCGGCGCAGATGAGACCGGCATCGGCGGCATGAAGGAAGTCACCGCCACCATCAGTGGACAGGGAGCTTATTCCCGCCTGAAGTATGAGAGCGGCGTCCACAGAGTGCAACGCGTACCCAAGACCGAGACCGGCGGAAGGATCCATACCTCCACCTGCACTGTGGCCATGATGCCCGAGGTGGATGAGGATATCGATATCGTCATTGATGACAAGGACATCCGCATCGACGTGATGCGTGCTTCCGGTAACGGCGGACAGTGTGTCAACACCACGGATTCCGCTGTGCGTCTGACTCACTATCCTACGGGAATCGTGGTGTACAGCCAGACGGAGAAGAGTCAGCTGCAGAACAAGGCCAAGGCTTTCGCACTGCTGAAGTCCAAGCTCTATGACATCCAGCAGCAGGAGAAGCACGACGCGGAAGCGGAGCTTCGTCGCAGCCAGATCGGTACCGGCGACCGTTCCGAGAAGATCCGCACCTACAATTTCCCGCAGGGAAGAGTGACGGACCACCGCATCGGCCTGACGGTCTACAACCTGGACAAGGTCATGAACGGTGACATTGAAGAGATCCTGGACGCCTGCATTGCGGCGGATCAGGCAGCAAAACTGACGAAGATGAACGAGGCAGGCTGACCTCTCCTTATGTCATCCGGATAAAGCCACTAGATATTGAGGGATTTTCTATAATTTCTCTAAATTATGTGGCTGACATTTTCCGAATCTTCCTATAAAATGGAGTTGTAGTTATGTAAACACCGTTTTAAAGGAGAGCGGAAAGGAAAGTCGTCTATGTTCAATGTCGAGGATTACGTAGTTTGTGGGAATAAGGGGGTTTGCAAGGTAGACCATATCGGGACGCTTGATATGTCCGGTGTGGATAAGGATGAGGAGTATTATATCCTCAAGCCCATCTACAGCACCGGCAGCACCGTTTATGTGCCGGTGGAGACTGCAGAGCAGAGCGTCAGACCCGTCCTGAGCCACAAGGAAGCGGATACCCTCGTTGACGAGATTCCTTTCATTTCCAGGCTGGATATTAAGAACGAGAAGGAACTGGAGCAGGAGTATAAGGTCTGTATCCGCAGCAATGATGCCAGAGAGCTGGTAAAGCTCTTAAAGACCATCTATACCCGTCGCCAGGCCCGCTTTGCGGCAGGCCGTAAGGAGACTGCCCTGGATGCCAAGTATTTCCGCATCGCAGGGGATTATCTCTTCGGAGAACTGGCCATTTCCCTGGAACTGCCCAGAGCAGAGGTGGAGACCTACATCACCGGTAAGGGCTGGGATAAGGCCTGCGAAAAAGCCTGAGAAAAACAAAAAACGTTATTGACAAGGGGCATCTGCCTATGGTAAGATGCCCTTTGTGTGAAAGCACGGACATCAAGCAGAAGTTCCACTTCTCACCTTACGGCGATCGGGCCAGTAAGCGTCAGCGTCCTTTTTCAAACTCATGGATATGATTTTGAATTGGTGAAGTGGAGCGAAAGCGCCACTTATTTTTTTTTGGAGGGTACGACCATAGCAGACTTAAAGATCAACGAACAGATTCGGGACAAGGAAGTCAGAGTGATCGGTGAGAACGGCGATCAGCTCGGAGTTATGTCATCCAGAGACGCACAGGCACTTGCGGACGAGGCAGGCCTGGATCTGGTGATGATCTCCGCCAATGCCAATCCCCCGGTATGCCGCATTGTGGACTACGGCAAGTACAAGTATGAGCAGCTCCGCAAGGAGAAGGAAGCCCGCAAAAAGCAGCATCAGACCGAGATCAAGGAGATCCGTCTGTCTCCCAACATCGACACCAATGATCTGAATACCAAGGTAGGAAATGCCCGTAAGTTCCTGACCAAGGGCGATAAGGTAAAGGTTACCTTACGTTTCCGCGGCCGTGAGATGGCGCATATGAACACCACCAAGCATGTGCTGGATGATTTTGCCGCAGCACTTGCGGACATCGCTGTGGTTGATAAGCCTGCAAAGGTGGAAGGCCGCACCATGAGCATATTTTTAACTGCCAAAAAGAATTAATGGCGTTAAAATAGAGTTTTCAATTTATCACCAGGAGGAAAAAGTTATGCCCAAGATGAAGACAAGCAGAGCTGCTGCAAAGCGCTTTAAGGCTACCGGAACCGGAAAGCTGAAGAGAAACAAGGCTTACAAGAGCCACATCCTTGCAAAGAAGAGCACCAAGAGAAAGAGAAATCTGCGCAAGGCAGCCATGACCGACAGCACCAATGTAAAGAACATGAAGAAGATCCTGCCCTACTTATAAGTGGCAGTTGGTAAGTATCGGTAAGTAGGAATCACAGGAGGATAGAAATAAAATGGCTAGAATCAAAGGTGGCATGAATGCCAAGAAAAAGCATAATCGCGTTCTGAAGCTGGCTAAGGGCTACAGAGGCGCAAGAAGCAACCAGTACAGAGTAGCAAAGCAGTCCGTCATGAGAGCTCTTGCAAGCTCCTATGCAGGCCGCAAGGAGAAGAAGAGACAGTTCCGTCAGCTGTGGATCACCCGTATCAATGCAGCTGCCCGCCTGAACGGTCTTTCTTACAGCCGTTTCATGTATGGTCTGAAGAAGGCAGGCGTCGATATGAACCGCAAGATGCTGGCTGAGCTGGCTGTCAACGATGCTGAGGGCTTCACCGCTCTGGCAGAAGTTGCTAAGAAGCAGCTGGAGACCGCATAAGTCATTTGCATGAGGATACTAAAAAATCGATCCCTTCGGGGGTCGATTTTTTGTTCATAGCCTTTTAAGAAAATAGTGGGTGCAAAGACTTTTCCCTATATGATAAAATGTTGGAAAGGATGGCTGATTGAGAGTTGACGGAATAGGATCCTAAACAATCGACTTGAAAGGGGGTTCCCGTATGGAAACCAAACAACAGGAAATTGATTTTCAGTCTAAAGTTCTGGCCAACAAAGGCAGCGTTATCGCCATGACAATCCTTTCCTCCATCATTGCGCTCGCATATATCATGGAGGGGGTGAAAGGCAACCGCACCTGGGGATATTGCATCTCCGTGGTGGCTATCGCGATATTGATCATTGCACTTTCCTGGGTCCTCTTTAAGGGCAGCCCTGGATCGATCGCCGTAAGATACTGTGTGTCCTACGGATATGCGGTATTGTATTGCTATGTATTGCTCACCGGTTCCAATGATCTGGTATTTACCTACGTCTTTCCGATGTTGGTCATCATTACCCTGTATAATGATGTGGCCTACACGAAGCGGCTGGGTGCAGGCGTGATCCTGGTCAACATCATTTCCGTGATCATCCGCTTTGCCAAGGGCGGTACCGATGCACATGGTGTGACCACCGCAGAGATCCAGGTCCTGCTGGTGATCGTGGTCGTCATCTTCCTGGTCATGGCTTCCAACACCACCACGAAGATCAATGCCATGAAGGCCTCCGTGATCCAGGAGGAGAATGATCATATCGGTCATCTGCTGGATCGTATCCTGAAGGTGTCCAAGGACATGTCCGAGGGCGTTGAGGAGGTTTCCGGTCAGATGAAGGAACTGGAAGACTCCATGGCCCAGACCCTGAACTCCATGCAGGAGGTCAGCAGCGGTACCAATGAGAGTGCCAATGCCATCCAGCAGCAGCTGGTAAAGACCGAGGAGATCCAGGACAACATCGCAGCCGTGACCCAGGCAGCCGGCATCATCTCCGGCAGCATGGATGAGACCACTCAGGCAGTTGCTACCGGCCAGGACAACATCCATCATCTGAGAAAGCTGACGGGTGTATCCGAAGCTGCAGGCCGCGATGTTGCAAAGGCACTGGATACCTTCCGTGAGGCTACCGGTAAGATGAACTCCATCACCGACCTCATTACCACCGTAGCAGAGCAGACCAGCCTCCTGGCACTGAACGCTTCCATCGAGGCTGCCAGAGCAGGAGAGGCCGGCAGAGGCTTCGCAGTGGTTGCTTCCGAGATTTCCAACCTGGCAGGTCAGACCACCACCGCTACCGATGACATCACGAAGCTGATCGGCGATATCAACGGACAGCTGGGCACCATGGTGGAACAGATCGAGAATCTGATCAAGACCAACCAGGAGCAGGCGCAGTCCGCAGAAATGACTGCAGAGAGCTTCGATACCATTTCCACCAACGTGGACGAGATCAAGCGTCAGTCCGACGATCTGACCGGTATCGTGGATCAGCTGGCAATTGCCAACAAGGCTATCGTGGACAGCATCCAGACCATCTCCGCCATCACCGAGGAGGTTTCCGCACACTCCAACGAGACCTACGCTGCATCCCAGCAGAATGAAGAGATCGTTAAGCAGGTGGGAAAGATCGTTGAGAACCTGGACGAGGATGCCAAGATGCTGCAGCAGGAAGGCGTTTGACGGGTAGATATACTTTGAGGGGGTGATCGGATGCCGGTCCTGGGACATGAAATGAGAAAAGGACTGAAGGTCCGTGTAGAAGGCTTTGACGCCACCGGCGCCTATATCCAGGGTGATGCCGTTGTGGTGCGTAAGCCGCTGAAGACCGATACCCACGTGAAGATCAAAATGGTGGCTACCGACGAGGAGCACCTGATCGATCAGGATTGTGTGTATTGGAGAAAGCAATAAGAAACTGACGACATAGTGAAGGCCGCTTCCGAAAGGGAGCGGCCTTTTGGGTTGCGTATTTACTTCAGGTTGCGGTAGCTGTCCAGCGTGCTGAGTACATCCGTGAAAAAGCCTTTGCGGATGTCCTCCGTGGCGTTGTAGATTTCGTGCTTGGACTCCGGATATTCCATGATGACGGTCTGGGGAGCTTTTGCCTTGAACTCATCAAAGGCTTCAGAACGCACCAGCGTGTCCTGTCCGGCCCGGAAGAGGGTAACGGGTATCGTAATGCGGTCAGCATGGTTTAAGAGCTTCTTGCCCGCTTTCAGGCCCGCTATGGCCCATCCCAGGGAGGAAGCATAGGTCTGGAAGTGGTGATCCTCCACCCGCATGTTGAACTGGTAATCGTACCGCACCCTGGAGAGGGTGGAGCTGCGCTCAAACACATTCACGCCGTCGAATCTGTGCTGTCCCGGCAGGAGCTGCTTTTGCTTGTGCAGCATAAAGGTGGCAAAGCGCACTGCCATCACTGCGGGAGGCTTCAGATTCCCCACCGTCAGCCGGAACATGGGAGAACAGAAGAGTGCAGCGGAAAAGATGCCGGGGTATTTCTCCAGCAGAAGCCCCGCAACGGCGCCACCCATGGAGTGGGACATGAGGATCCGGGTCTGTCCTTCCGTGGTGGGAAGAACTACCTTCTTCAGGAAATCGTGGACATCCTCCACATAGGTATCGTAATTGTCGATGAAAACGATGTCTTCTTCGGGAAGCTTACCGTCGGAATAGCCGTGGCCGCGAAGCTCCGGGAAATAGACCGTATAACCTGCCTGCCACAGATACCAGGCGAACTCGTGGTATTTTCCCCAGAATTCGCAAAAGCCGTGGAGAAAGACGATGGCGGCGGTAGCGCCTTCGCGCTCTGCGATGTAGTAGTGCATCTTGGAGCCGTCCCGTAGGGTCAGGTTGTCGTCCCGGACATACCGGTCCCGCCAGGTTCTGCACTCGCCGTTCATAGTGCTCAGGAAATCATCCTCTCCCAGAAAATGTGGAAAGCTCATTTTGCGTTACTCTCTTTCAGAATGGTAGTATTGGCGCTGTTCCAAAGGTTCTCGAAAGCAAAGCCCGTAACCCGCTCGCAGATCTTGCGGTCCTCCTCGGTGGTAGTGGAAGGATCCGTTCCCTTGCGTCTTGCGATCTCACGCTGCACTGCTTCGAATTCTTTTGCATTCAGCGGGAAGATGTAAGCAAAGACGATGAAGAGGGTAATGAGGATGGCGGGAACCATTACGTAGATCATTTCGATGCCGTGCTGGGTGGATGCGCTCTGACGCTCGCCTGCGTTTGCCAGGACTTCGCTGTAGCCCACTGCGGAAAGCAGAAAACCGATGGATGCCGCGGAGAGACCGGAGGATACCTTACGGATGAAGGTGGCCATACCGGATACGGTGCCGGGGCGCCTGACGGAGGTGATGAGTTCATCCACATCGGTCATATCCGCCATGATGGCAAAGATACTGGTAAGGGTTCCGGCGTTGCCCAGTCCCATGAGACCGGTCATGACCAGAATGGGAGCCAGGGGAGCGCCTTCTCTGGAAACAACCAGAAGGCCCAGGGTACCCACCAGACGGATGGGAGCACCGATGAGGGCGGTAGTGCGCTTGGAGGTGTGGCTCATGATGGGTCCGAAGATGGTCATGCCCAAGAGCTGGGAAACCAGCAGGACGCCCATCAGATAGGTGAAATAGCCGTTGCTGTAGCCGTTCAATACATCATCCACATAGTAGACTGCCATGCCGGACACAAAGTCCATGGCGCACTGGCCGAAGAGATAGATGCCGATGAAGATGCGGAAGCTTCTGCTGCGGAAGACGCTGGCTGCCTGAGGAAAGCTTGCCCAGATGGAAGCCTTTACGGGAGGCTTGGTATGCTCCCAGGTGCCGTAAAACGTCACCAGTGTCACGATCAGGAAGAGTCCGCCGAAGATCAACGCACAGCGCAGGTAGGAAGGCTTGTCCAGATTGTTGCGGATCAGGAAGGTGGGAACGAGACCGCAGACCATGGAACCTAAGGTGGACCAGATCATGCGCATGTTGGAGAACTTTGCACGGACGGTGTAATCGTCCATCATATCGGGCAACAGCCCGTTGTATGGCACGGAGAAAATGGTAAAGCCGGTGGAAAAGAGGCAGAACATCAGGAGATAGAACAGATACAGAACGACGGTGGACTGTGAATTCACGGTCACCCACATCAAAATGAAGGTGATGACGGAAACGATGCCGCCGATCAGCAGATAGAAACGCTTGGGACCGAATTTCGAAACGGTGCGGTCCGTGATATTGCCCATGACAGGATCGGTGACGGCATCCCAGATCTTACCAACCAGCGGGATGGTGCCTACCAGTGCGGGATTGATGCCCAGAGCCTTGGTCAGGAACACCATAAAGAAGGTGCTGATGATGACGAAGGCGCCCCCGCTGAAAAACTCGGCGCAGCCGTACATGGTCATGGATGCCAGGTTGTACTTCCGTTCTTTGTTCAGATTCATATGTCCCCCCCTGAGGTTTTATTTTGTTGATGAACCCCTGTAAATCATTATATAATTTTTATCGTTGCAGTGCAAAAACAAAAGTGAAATCAAAACCTTAGGAGAAGATCATTATGGGAATCGTGGATCCTACGGAAAAAATCTATTATCAGGATGCTTATGCGGCGGAGTTTAACGGGACGGTGCTGTCCTGTGACGACGGCTGGGCAGTGCTGGACAGAACGGCCTTTTTCCCGGAATCCGGTGGACAGACCTGTGACAGAGGCATACTGATCACCGCAGAAGGAAGGGAACTTCCCGTAACGGACGTTCAGATCGACGGAGAAGTGATCCGGCATCAGGTTTCGGATGCGTCTGCGCTGAAACCGGGGGATGCGGTTACCGGCCGCATCGACTGGGAACATCGTTTTGACAATATGCAGAACCATTCCGGCGAGCATATCGTTTCCGGTCTGGTTCATGGCCTCCACGGATATGACAATGTGGGATTTCACCTGAGTGATACGGAGATGACGCTGGACTTTAACGGGCCTCTCTCTGCGAAGGAAATCCGGGAGATTGAGAGCAGGGCCAATGAAGCCATCTGGCAGAATCTGGAGATCCTGCAGAGTTTTCCGAGTCCGGAAGAGTTGGAGCTGATCACTTATCGGAGTAAAAAAGAAGTGGAAGGTCCCCTGCGGCTTATTACCATCCCGGGGATCGATGTTTGTGCCTGCTGTGCGCCCCATGTGAGCAGAACCTGGGAGATCGGTGTGATCAAGATCCTGAATGCCCAGAATTACAAGGGCGGGACGAGACTGACGGTGGCCTGCGGCAAGCGGGCGCTGGATACCTTTGTGTGGGAGCATGGATTTGTGACGGAGACCGCCAGACATTTTTCCACCTCCGCAGATCTCCTGGGAGACCGGATCGCCGGACTGGAGGAGGAGATCTTCCGGTTAAAGGGAGTGATCTTATCCCTGAATGACCGCCTGATCGCAGAGCGCATTGCCCATCTCCCCGAAGAAAAGGAGCATATCTGCTTTGTGGAGGCGGACCTTTCTGCAGATCAGATGCGGCATACGGTTAACGCGCTGACGGAACGAAAGACGGGATATTGCGGCGTGTTTGCCGGGACGGAAGAGACGGGCTACCGCTTTGTCATCGGCATCCGTGCGGGAGATGCGAGAGTTGCCATAGAAAAACTCCGCCCCCACGGTCAGGTGAAGGGCGGAGGAAATGAACAGATGGTGCAGGGATCTGTGACAGGAATGTCGGAAAAATCGATCCTGGAAGTATGGGATTCCTTTAACGCCATTTGACGGGAGTGGCAGATGCCTGCTTTGGCAGGTGCCGTCCATCGCATGCGATCTCGATGCCGGGATGAAAGATGCTGCCCGGTTCCGGATCGAAGGTCAGGATGGTGATCCCCGTGAAGGTCAGGTGAAAGACCGTGCACACATAGGGAAAAGGAAGGTTTAACATACGACCGATAAAGGCGGAGGAGGATCCGTCGTGACAGAAGAGTGCAATGTTCCGGTGATCCGGGGCATTGCACTCATTTACGTAGTGGGAGCCTTCTCTGCGATAGCCCAGGGATGCAAGCCATTTGTCCCCTTCCTCTTCCACGTATTTTGTACAGTTGACGGCATTGTTGCCTGCCCAGAAGGGGTGGTTCTCCCAGCCGGGAGAAGCCAGGTTCCAGCCGTCCCGCACCATGTCATCAGCCGTGGTCCAGGGGTGGCCGTCCGCGTGGAGACGCTCGCCGGTTAGGCTGTCCCAGTTGATCTCATGGATGAATTCCAGGACACCGATATCTTCAATCCCCAGGAGCTGCGCAGTAGGACGTGCCGTTGCCAGGGCTCTTCCCATGGGGGAGGAGTAGATGTCGGTGATGCCCTCGTTTTTCAATCTGTCCGCTACAATGACTGCCTGTTCCTCCCCCAGGGGAGTCAGGCAGTCATCTTTGTAATTCGGTTCTCCGTGTCTTACGATGATCAGTCTCATGGATGTTCTTACTCCTTGTCTGCCAGTACTGCCAGCAGATATTCCCAGGTTCTCTCCACGGAAGAGATGCTGAGGCGCTCGTTTGTGGTATGGATGTCTGCCATATCGGGGCCGATGGAGACGCAGTCCAGGTCGGCGATCTTTGTGGAGAAGAGGCCGCACTCCAGTCCCGCATGGATGGCTTCCACCTTGGGAGTCTTGCCGTAGAGGGCTTCAAATACCCGGACCATCTTGGAACGAAGAGGAGAGTCCACACGGTATTTCCAGCCGGGATAATCTCCGGTGATGCGGATCTCGCCGCCGGACAGCTCTGTAACGCTTTCCAGTCTGCGGATCAGGATCTCCTTGGCGGGCTCCAGGGAACTGCGGACGGAGAACTCCGCGTGGAGTGCGGGCTGTCCGTTCAGTTCTGTCATCTTCAGGATGCCAAGGTTCAGGGAGGTCTCCACCAGACCTTCCACATCTGCGCTCATGGCCTGCACGCCGTTGGGAAGGCTGTTTAAAAAGCGGGCGGGAAGAGCTGCTTCGTAAGCTGCGCCGCCTGCTGCAGTTTCCTTACAGGTAATGGTAAGGCCCGGATCCTTGGTGGCGTAGATTTCTTTGCAATCCGCCTCGTAGGAGCGGATCAGATCCTTTGCCTTCTGCAGCTTTCCTGCGGGTACCAGGACAGTCAGGTCCGTGGTCCGGGGAATGGCATTGTCTGCCAGACCGCCGGAAGCAGATACCAGCTTTGTCTCGGGGATCTTCTCCGACAGAAGTGTCAGAAGTTCTCCCGCGAGGATGTTGGAATTGGCTCTGCCGCGATGGATCTCTCCACCGGAGTGGCCCCCCAGGAGGCCGTCCACAGTAACGGTGAGGGCGGCAAAATCTGCGGCGCTTTCTGCCTTTGTCAGAGGGAGCAGGCAGGTGACTCTGGCGCCTCCCGCACAGCCCGTCAGGAAGATGCCTTCATCTTCGGAATCCAGATTCAGGAGGCGCTTTCCTTTCAGAGAGGAGAGGTCGATGGCTCTGGCGCCGTCCATGCCCACTTCTTCTTCGGTGGTGATGATCACTTCCAGTGCGGGATGGGGAATGGTATCCGACTCCAGCAGTGCCAGGCTGTAGGCCACGGCGATGCCGTCGTCTCCGCCGAGGGAAGTGTTCTCTGCGCTCAGCCAGTCCCCGTCAACGATCAGTTTCAAAGGGGTGGTCTTCATATCGATCCCGGACTCCGGGGTGGCCACCGCAACCATATCCATATGTCCCTGCAGGATCATGACGGGCTGATCCTCGTAGCCGGGGGTGGCGGGCTTTTTGAGGATGATGTTCAGGGCCTCGTCCTGTATGGTATCCAGCCCGTGTTCGATTCCGAAGTTTTTCAGATAATCGCTGATGCCCTTGCAATTGCCGGATCCTCTGGGGATCTTGGAGATCTCTTCGAAATAGTGGAGAACCCGCTGCGGGTTCCTGCCTTCCAGTACGCTCATGTCTTCTTCCTTCTTTCTTTAAAGTTCCAGCTCGTACAGTGCGCCGTATTTTTTCTCCAGGTACGTCAGGAAATCATCTGGAGTCAGAGTCCTGCCGGTGATCTCCCGGATCCATTCCTCCGGGGAGAGTCTGTCGGCCTTTGCAAAGACGTGTTCTGCCATCCAGCCGTTGATCTTCCCGAAATCCCCGGACCTGACGGCTTCGTCGATGGAAAAGTCCCCGTTCATGGTGTTGTAGTACATGGCATTGTAGAAATTCCCCAGTGCATAGGTGGGGAAGTAACCGAAGCCGCCGGACCAGTGCACATCCTGCAGGACGCCCTCCGCGTCGGTCCCGGGGCGGATCCCCAGGTAGCGGTCATAGAGGTCGCTCCAGAGCTTCGGCAGATCCCCGATCGCAGCTTCCCCTGCCAGGATCCTCTTTTCCAGCTCATAGCGGATGATGATATGCAGGGTGTAGGTAAATTCGTCCGCATCCGTGCGGATCAAAGAGGGCTCCACCAGGTTGACGGCTTCATAGAGCTCCCGCTCGCTCACATCGGAGAGTACCTGGGGGAAGATCTCCTTTGCCTTGGGATAGATCAGGTGGATGAAGGCTTCGGACCGGCCGATGCGGTTCTCGTAAAAGCGGGAAACGGACTCATGCTCTCCCATGGACTTGATCCCCTTGATGTGGTAGGTCCAGTTTTCCGCGGGCTGGAGCTGCTCGAAGAGCGCATGTCCGCCCTCGTGGATCACGCTGTAGATGCTGGAGAGGAAATTGTTGGGGTCGTAATTGGTGGTGATGCGCTGGTCGTCCTTCCAGGGGCTGTCGGTGAAGGGGTGCTCCGTGGTGCCTAAGACTCCGCGCTTTTTGTCAAAATGCATCACATCCAGCAGATACTCCGCAAATTCCTGCTGCTGTGCATCCGTCACCGGGCGGGTGAGGAAGTCTCTGCGGATCGTCTTTTTTGAAGCCAGGATCTTCTTCAGAAGAGAAGAGATGCGATCCCCTGCGGTTCCGAAGATTCGGTCCAGAGTCCCGGCGGTCATGTCTCTCTCATAGATGGTCAGCAGGTTGTCATAGGGGAGGGGCTTTGCCTCCTCCTGCAGGGCGATCCGCTTAAGAAGCACATCCTTTAACGCCTGCAGAGAGGGAGCGAAGATGGAAAAATCGGAGGCCTTTTTGGCGGCCAGCCAGTCCACGTAAGCCTGGTTCCGGATCCTGGAGAGCTCATGCTGCAGCTCCGGGGTCACGTTTTTGTCCATGAGGTACTGCCTGTGCAGATCCTCTGCCAGTGCGCGCTGATAGTCGTTCAGCGCATCGCGCCCTTCGTAGAGAGCCTTGGATGCTTCCTCAAATGCAGGATCCTTGAGCTTTCGAAAGGCCTGGTTTTCCAGATAGGCCATCAGTTCTCCCTGCCTGCTCATGGCTTCCTCGGGGCAGATGGTCTCCAGGTCGTAATTGATCAGGGACACGGCCTGTCCCAGCAGATCCGTCTCTGTCAGGACCTGATCGACAACGTCATAACTTTCCTTTACGGTCATGGAATTCTCCTTGTTTCGTTGCATTTTTTCCGGTGGATCACGGCAGGCCTTCCCGCGTTTTTTTGCTCTGACCGGAGCTGCGGCCATCGGAAATCCCACCGGGACGCCTCCTCATATGGTACCACGCAGCGGGGGAATAATCCACCGAAAGGAAGCCTGTTGAGAAAAGATGACAAAGAATGTCCGCAACAAACGAAACACCCCCGGGACAAAAATCCCGGGGGTGAAATCCAAAGCAGATGACGGGAGTCGAACCCGCCTCACCAGCTTGGGAAGCTGGGGTACTACCGATGTACTACATCTGCAACGGTCGGATGAACATCCGATACGAGTGCCACTATACCAAAATGAAACGAAAAATGCAAGTTACGGATGAAAAACTGACAAATCGTGTCAAAAAACTAACATATCCATCTTTTTGTCAAGTCAAAAAGTATGATTTGCATATCAATAATTATTGAAAACGCCGCTTTAATACACTAAAATAGAGAAGCCGGTAACAGGGCCGGCAAAGTAACATATAGGAGGATACATATGAAAAAGAGTTTGAAGAGGTTGGGGGCTACCGCCCTGGCCGCAGCGCTGGCTGTCTTTTCACAGCCCGTACTGCCCGCACAGGCAGCGGTAGATGTTGATGCACTGGCAGACGGCACTGCCTATCTGTCCATCAACAATTCGGACTGGGCGGATTTTGACGCCGAGTACACAAATGCCGAGATCACCGGGGACGGCCAGTATACGGTTTCCATGTTTGCCGCCGCGCCTCAGGATCTGGCACAGTTCAATGCACTTCAGGTAAAAAACGGTGAGAGCTTTATGGGAACCGGATCCATCCTGACCGTGGATGAGATCAAGCTGAACGGCGAGACCATCGAACTGCAGGGAGATTCCTATACCTGCTCCGCGGACGGTGCCGGGATCGACACCAGAGTCAATCTGTATAACGAATGGAATTCTCCCGTGGACGCTGACGGTGTAGTGGCGGAGGATGTCCGTGCGGCCGGCGACCCCGCTGCCTGCACTGCAATGCTCTGGACTGCAGATCAGCTCACCGGGGTTTCCTCCATTGAGGTGACCTTTACCGTATCCGCTTTCGGAACCACGAAAGCGGCAGGCACCGCACCGGCCCATGAGCTGGCAGAGGATGCCGGACGTGCTTATCTCAACATCAACAACGCTGAATGGTCCGAGTTTGAACGTGAGACTGTAGATGCGTATGTCGATGGCGACGGCCCCTACACTGTTTCCATGACCATGGCTGAGCCTCAGGATCTGGCACAGTTTAACGCGCTGGAGATCGTGGACGGCGAGTATGTCCTCGGAAACGGCAGCGTGGTGACCATCGATGAGATCAAGCTAAACGGCGAAGCCATCGAACTGCAGGGTGATTCCTACACCTGCTCCGCAGACGGTGCCGGGATCATCACCAGAGTCAACCTCTACAACGAGTGGAATTCTCCCGTGGATGACGCCGGAAATGTGGCAAAGGACGTGCGCGCTCTGGGCGACCCTGCTGCCTGCACCGCTATGCTGTGGACCGCAGAGCAGCTGACCGGGGTTTCCTCCATCGAAGTGACCTTTACCGTATCGGGCTTCGGCACCTTCCTGGAGACGGAGGACGGCGCAGCCACTTCCGCTGAGTCCGTGGATCTGAACGGTGTGTATCACGCATACATCGGTCTGCAGTCTCCCAAGTATACCTTCCGCAATGCGGTGGATGATGCCACTTACGGCGCATCCGTTGAGGACGGAAAATACTTTAACCAGCTGACCGGCTGGGACGAAGATCTTGCCATCACGGTGCCCGGAACCTTTGAGGATGCCGAGATCGCAGGCAACGGAACCTATACCGTGGCTGCACGCGGGATCCAGTGGCCCGAGGGCGAGTTTGATGATCAGGATCATATGAATCTGATCTTCATCTCCACCGATATTCCCAATTCCGGCGAGATCGTGATCAGCGATGTGGAACTGAAGATCGGCGGATCCTCCGTGGAGCTTGCTCCCGCCGGCGCCATCGTCAGCCCTGACAATGTGAACTATCTGAACATGCTGATCCAGAACATCTGGAACGGTGATGTTGGAACCATCGGATTCTACAGCGTTCCTTTTGAAGAGATCGAGATCACCTTTACCGTCAGCGGATTTGCATATGATGCAGAAGCAACCCCGGAGGCGCCCGCAGAGCCCGCACCGGAAGCAGCTCCTGCGGAGCCTGCAGCAGAGTCTGCGCCGGAAGCAGCTCCCGCAGATGCCGGATCCAAGTCTGTGGTCGGCCCCGTGGTAGGCGGTTGTGTCGGTGTTGCGGCCGTAGCAGGTCTTGCGGTTTATTTTGTCAGAAAAAAGAAGGGATGATCCCCTGAAGGCATCGGAGCCCCTTTCCAAGAGCCCCCTTCTCCCGGAAGGGGGCTCTTTAAAAAAATCCGGTACCAAACTTAAAATTGAAAAACAGGGAGGAACCATGAAACAAGAACTTTCGGCACGGGAGCGTATGGCCGGAAAGATCGGCATCTTACAGAGAATTGTGACATTGCTGTCACTGTTCTTTGTGTTTTTTCCGTCCGTGAATCCTGCCAGGGTCTCCGCATTGGTGGGAAGGACCCTTTCTCTTTTTACTTCCGGTATTTCTTACGCCAGACTGACATCCGAGATGGGACGCGCCTTCAGCAAGGGCTGGATCAGTCCGGTTTCCATCCGTATCCTTTTTGCGGGCTCTGCGGTGATCCTTGTCGGGATCGTCCTGTCATGCGCAGCTTCCTGCATGTCTCTGGGGAATCTGAAACTGAAATCCTACGGGAAATGGTTTGCCCTCTCCGGAAGCGTGCTCATGGCGGTGGGACTGCTGCTCATCCGGGCTTCCTATCTGCAGCTTTTGGGGTCATCCAACCCTGCCAAGGTAGAAGCTGCCATTCCCACGGCCTTTTATCTGTATGCGGTGTTTACGGCGATATTAGTCCTGACGTCAGCGTCATTTGCACTGCTGCTCCCCAAGCCGCCCGCGGACAGCCGATGCGAGATGGAGGCGGGGTATAAGCTGTTTTTGATGTTCCTGCCCTTTGCCATGCTTTGTTTTGTCTTTTCCTATCTGCCGCTCTACGGATGGCGCTATGCCTTCTTTGAGTACACGGCGGGAAGCGACCTCAGCATGGATAAGTTCGTGGGATTCCACTGGTTTACCACACTGCTTTCCAATGAGGCGACCAGAGCGGATATCCTCCGCGTTCTGCGCAATACTCTGGCCATGAGCGGTCTGGGAATCCTCACCGGCTGGCTACCCATCGCCTTTGCAATCTTCCTCAATGAGATCAAAAATTCCCGTTTCCGCCGGATCATCCAGACGGTGACCACCATCCCCAATTTCATTTCCTGGGTCCTGGTGTATGCCATAGCACTGGCGATTTTTTCTACCGACGGATTCATCAATACCATGACCGGCGGGGATGTGAACTACCTGATGAACTCGTCTCACATGTGGCTGAAAATGCTGCTATGGGGCACCTGGAAGGGCATCGGATGGAGTGCCATCATCTACATTGCCGGGATCTCCGGCATCGACCAGCAGCTCTACGAAGCGGCCACGGTGGATGGTGCAGGCAGGTTTCAAAGGATGTGGCATATCACGGTCCCGGGGCTCCTGCCGACCTACTTTGTAATGCTGCTCATGTCCATTGCAGGCATTCTCAGCAACGGAATGGATCAGTATCTGGTCTTTTCCAATGCCAGAAACAAGGAGACCATTGAGGTCCTGGACCTCTATGTTTACAACCTGGGTATCCAGAACGGCATCATTCCCCTCTCCACCGTAGTGGGTATGGTGAAATCCATTGTCAGTGTGATCCTGCTCTTCGGCGCCAACCGGTTCTCCAAGGCGGTGCGCGGAGAGTCCATCGTATAGGAGGAAACTATGGAAGCATTAAGCAAAAAACCGAAGTCCGGGCCCGGGAAAAAAGCAGTGGCCGGAACGGGAGTGGTGGGGCGGAAAACGCCGGGAGACGTGATCTTTGATCTCATCAACCACTGTTTCTTTGGCATTTTTTCCCTTCTGTGCGCCTTCCCGTTTTACTTTCTGTTCATCAATACCATTTCCGACAATGACCTGGTGCAGAAGGGACAGATCAAACTGCTCCCCCGAGGGATCAATCTCAGCAATTATCTGGCCATGCTGAATGTGTCGGACCTGGGGCAGGCGTTTCTGGTGACCATCGCAAGGACGGTTCTGGGAACGGGCCTCATGGTGGCAGCCTCCGGACTGGTGGGGTACCTGGTCACCAAGAAGGAGATGTGGCACAGAAAATTCTGGTACCGTTTTCTGGTGATCACCATGTACTTTAACGCAGGCACCATTCCCTGGTACCTGAACATGTCCATGCTGGGGCTCACCAATCATTTTGCCGCATATATCATTCCCGCAGTGGTGGCGCCCTACAACATTATTCTGGTGAAGACCTACATCGAATCCATTCCTTCGGAGCTGGAGGAGAGTGCCCTTATTGACGGAGCGGGATTCTTTACCGTGTTTACCCGGATCATCTGGCCGCTGTGCAAGCCCATCCTCGCCACCATCGCTATTTTCGGTGCGGTGGGCCACTGGAATTCCTACACGGATTCCCTCATCCTGATGCAGAGCGCTCCGGAACTGAAGACTGTGCAGCATCGTCTGTTCGAGTATCTGAATCAGACCACGAATCTGGCTTCCGTCATGAGCTCGGGCGGCGGTATGCTGGCTTCGGCAGTGGCGCGGCAGGCTATGAATGCCAAGGTTTTGAAATATACCATCTCCATGGTGACAGTGATTCCCATCCTCGTGGTGTATCCCTTCATGAACCGGTATTTTGAGAAAGGGATCATGCTGGGAGCCGTGAAGGGATGATCATAGCAAAAAAGGATCCGCTATACGGATCCGTATATCGCAGGGAGGTTTTTTATGAAAAAAAGTAAGATCGCCGGAAGATTATCCGCACTGATGCTCAGCGCAGCGGTGAGCATTTCGGCATTGACGGGCTGCGGGAGTGAGGTGCCTGCAGGAAGCGAAACGGCCGTGGGAGCCGGATCGGGAGAAGCCCCCATCACCCTCACCGTATTCAGTCAGCTGGCCAATTTCAGCGGCCCTGTCGGGGGCTGGGGCGGTCAGCTCATGCTGGATAAATTCAATGTGATCCTGAACATCGTTCCCGATACCAACGGTGCGATCCAGACCCGGATGGAACAGGGGGATCTGGGCGATATCGTGGTCTTTGGAAGTGACGGAGCCAACTATACGGACAGCATTCGGAACGGTCTGCTGCTGGACTGGAATGAGGACGATATCCTCTCCGATTACGGTCCCTACATTAAGGAACATTTTGCCAAGGCGCTGGAGAAAAACGCGGGGATCGTTCCCCTGGATGAGGAGGGCAACCCTTTGACGGAGCCCGGGGTCGTCCACGGTTTTGGCCACAATGTGGGTAATTCCGACAGGGATGGCATCGATTCCATTCTCTATACCTGGGATCTGCGCTGGGATCTGTACCAGCAGCTGGGATATCCCGAGGTGAACGAGCTGGAGGATTTCATTCCGCTGTTTGAGGCGATGAAGGAGATCTGCCCGGAGGATGAAAACGGTAAGCCTACCTATGCTTTTTACCTCTGGCCCGACTGGGACGGAAACATGGTGATGTATGTAAAGTCCATGGCTTCCGCTTATTACGGATATGATGAGTTTGGCATCGGACTCTATGATACCGAGACCGGAGCATTTTATGACTGCCTGGACAAAAACGGCCCCTATGTCAGATGTCTGCGTTTCCTGAACAAGCTCTATCAGAAGGGGCTCATCGATCCCGACTCCATGACCTCCACCTATGACATCATGACGGAGAAGATGAAGGCGGGCGGCGTGTTCTGTTCCATATTTAATTACGCCGGCAGCGATGTGTATAATACGGAGCAGCACATTCAGGAGAACAAGCTGATGCTCAGCTTTAATCCCAAGCAGGGACACCCGATCGTCTATGGTCTTTCTCCTTTGGGAGGGAACCGGATCTGGACCATCGGAGCAAAAACAGAGTATCCGGAGCTGTGCATGGAGATCATCAACTATCTGGCTACGCCGGAGGGCGCCATGACCATGTGGTACGGTCCCAAGGGCGTATGCTGGGATTATGATACGGATGGGAATACTGTATTTACCGCTCTCGGAAAGTCCGCAAATCTGGATCCCAAGGGGACATCCATGGAATCCGCAGGATACAGCGGCACCTACCAGGACGGCATCATTCAGATCAACAACACCACCTGGTCCGAAAAGGCCATCAATCCGGACAGCAACGGTGAAGCTTTTGACAGCAAGCTCTGGAAGAGTGAGATCTCGGATCCGGTGAACGAGGTGGAAAAGGCCTGGAGAGAGTATACCGGCAGTATCAGCGAGTTTGACTATATCAGCAATCATGTGGAATACCGCATGAGCCCGGGATCCACCTATTCCGAGGGAAAGCGCTCGGATGACCTGGAGATCCGCTGGAATGAGGTGACTACCAATTGTATCGTTCCGGGTAGCTGGAATGCAATCTACGCATCCTCGGATGAGGAGTTTGAAAGCATCCTGAACAACATGATCGGTCAGGCCAAGGCACACGGTTATGACGAGTGTGTCAAGTGGTGCAAGTCGGAAGCGGCGCTCCGGAAGGCTGCAGAAGACGCCTTGAAGTGATCCGAAAACGGTAGGGGCCGCTCCCCTAAGGAACGGCCCTTAATTATGGGAGATACCGGGAAACTACGGGAAACGGCTTTGGAGTTGACGGCTGTTTTCTTTGCGATATACTATTTCTTATGAGCAAAAAATACGCGCTCCGGCCTGCTCTTTGGGAAGCCCCGGAACGGTATATGCAAAGGAAACTTCCTGATGAAACTGATCCACGAAACCTCCGGATTTCGGAAGGCAAAACTCAATTCCACCAGGGTCATCACCCTGGGCTTTCTCGGAGCGATCCTCATCGGTGCGCTCCTCCTGATGCTCCCCATTGCAACGGTCCCCGGGGAACAAACGGATTTCCTGACAGCACTTTTTACCGCTACCACATCCATCTGTGTGACAGGCCTGGTGGTGGTGGATACCTACGCCCACTGGACCTTTTTCGGGCAACTCCTGATCCTGATCCTGGTGCAGATCGGCGGCTTCGGTGTCATCACCCTGTATTCCATGGGCATGCTGGCACTGGGAAAGCGCTTTTCCTTAAGGACCAGGCTCCTTATCATGGATTATTACAATCTGGATTCCATCGAAGGACTTCTTTCCTTTATGATCCGGGTGGTGAAGGGTACCCTCATTGCGGAGGGCGTCGGCGCCCTGCTTTACAGTTTTTGCTTTATCCCCAGGTTCGGTTTTTTCAAAGGGCTCTGGGCTGCCATCTTCAATGCCGTTTCCGCCTTCTGTAACGCGGGAATGGATGTGATGGGGCCTGACTCCCTGATCTCATATCAGACGGATCTTCCGGTAAACATCATCACCATCTCCCTCATCGTCCTGGGCGGATTGGGATATGTGGTGTGGTTTGATATCTCTGCAGGACTCCGTACCTGCAGGGAGAAAGGGTTCGGACCGAGACTGTTTTTCAAGAGGCTTTCGGAGCAGACGAAACTGGTGCTGATCCTGACGGCGGTGTTCCTGCTTTCCGGTACGGTACTGGTGGCTCTCTTCGAATGGAACAATCCCGCCACCATGGGAAATCTGAGCACCGGCGGAAAGATCCTGACCAGCTTCTTCCAGTCCGTGACCTTCCGTACCGCGGGCTTTGCAACGATGCCCCAGGAAGGGCTCACTACCTCCACCGTCATCGCAGGATGCCTGTACATGCTCATCGGCGGTTCCCCCGTAGGCACTGCCGGTGGCATCAAGACAGTCACCTTTTTCGTGGTATTCCTGAACATCTATGCCTTCATCAAGGATCGGGACGAGATGGTAGTCTTCGGCAGAAGCATTTCTCCGAAGCTCATCAACAAAGCAAACGCCATCGTGACCTTCAATGTGGGCCTGACCCTGATCCTGGTAGTGGCGCTCATTTATGCGGAGCACGTTCCTGCAGCTTCGGCTGCATACGAAATGTTCAGCGCAACCGGAACCGTGGGACTCACTCGGGGGCTGACCTCGTCACTTGGAACCGCAGGACGGATCCTGGTGATGATCGGTATGTATGCCGGGCGTATCGGTCCCATTTCCATGGCTCTCTTTTTCAGTACCGCGCGGCCGGATCAGAACAGCATCCGTCACGCAAAGGGGCATTTTATCGTAGGTTGATCCCACAAGGGTAAGGAGGAGATATGAAGTCATTTGTGGTATTCGGTATGGGTAAATTCGGTCAGGCCGTGGCGGACCGTCTCATTGACGGCGGCGCGGATGTGATGGTTGTGGATAATGACGAGGATGTCATTAATCAGTATTCCACCAAGGCCACCGCAGCCATTTTGACGGACCTGACAGATCCCGCAGCCATCAAGTCCCTGGGCATCGCGGACATGGACTGCGCCGTGGTGGCCATGGCCATGAGTCTGGAAGCCAGCATCATGTGCGTCATGGTTTCGAAGGAATGCGGCATTCCCTTTGTCACCGCCAAAGCAGGCAGTGACCGTATGGGAAAGGTACTGAAACGCATCGGTGCGGATCAGATCATTTTCCCTGAGGAGGAGAGCGGCATCCGCACCGCTCGTCAGCTTCTGTCCAGCAACTTCCTGGAGTTCTTTGATATCAACGAAGATCTGGCCATCGTGGAGATGCTGCCGAAGCCGGAGTGGGTAGGAAAAACGTTGATGGAGCTGAAACTTCGCCAGCAGTGTGGCGCCAACGTCATCGCCCTGCGGGACGGCATCATCGAAGAGTATGTGGATCCCAACAGACCACTGGATAAGGACGTGCCTCTGGTCATCATGGTCCATCGGAAAAATCTTTCCAAATTAGATAAATGATTAAGAAAATAGAAACCGTTCCCAAACAACTTATGTAAAATACTAAATTTTTCTAAAAGTGTGAAAAATAGAGAAATTAGGTGTATAATGTTCGAAAATCATCTACAAGAAATCTGACAGTATCATCATAAATATGAGGATGGAGGCGACGATATGAAAGAAGGAAAGATTAAATTATCAACATCATTACTGCTCATCGGCTTTTTACCCATGCTGATCATGGGAATACTGCTGACGGTGATCAACGGTATTTCCACGGCCCACAAGATGGAGGACCAGACTTATGAGAAGCTGGGTACAGCCTCCGAGGGACCCCGGAAGTATTACCAGTATGAACTGGAAGCCGGAAACGAGATGCCTTACGAGCACGATTACGTGGATCTGTTCAAGGCAGAGGGTGTGGAGATGACTGTCTTCCAGGGAGACACCCGTCTCATGACCTCTGCGTTGAACGCGCAGGGTCAGCGTAACGAGGGTACCCAGATGGATGCGAAGATCTGGGAGGCTATGCAGCAGAAGAAGGATTACAATTCCGACGGCGTTGTCATCGGCGGCAAGCCCTATTACGTTTACTACACTCCCATCTATGATGCGGATGGTTCCGTATGGGGCGCTGCATGGGCAGGTGAGCCGGAGACCACTGTGAAGGCTGCGATCCGCGGCGTGATCATGTCCAGCGTTATCCTTCTTGTCTGCGCTCAGATCGTCTTCGGCGCACTGATCATCATCATCTCCAACCGGATCACCGGATCCATCGGAGATATCCTGGATGAGCTTCGCAACCTGGCCAACAGCGACATGACCAGTGACAGGAAGATCAAATCCAATGTCTATGATATTTACACCATCGGTGAGTACACCGTGCAGGCAAGAGACCATCTCCAGGGCATCGTGGGTGAGATCGGTGAAGGTTCTTCCAACGTGACCGGCGCCATGGGCGAGATCGCCGCAGGCGTTTCCAGCGCTACCGACACCACCGAGACCGTTGCAAATGCGGTTCAGGAGATGTCCAGAGCATCCATGACCATGGCAGAGTCCGTGCAGGATATCGCAGCATCCATCCAGTCCATGGGTGACAACATCGACGAGATCAAGGATCTGTCCGAGAACGCAGCCGATACCGCAAACGAAGTGGGAGCTGAGGCTACCAAGGCACAGGTGGAGCTGGACAACCTGATCAAGGCAAATGCATCCACCATTCAGACCACCGACGCCATTGTGGAAGGCATCAACAAGTCCGCAGAGGCAGTCAGCAAGATCGACATCGCAGCATCCTCCATCCGGGATATCGCATCTCAGACCAGCCTCCTGTCCCTGAATGCTTCCATTGAGGCGGCCAGAGCAGGTGAAGCCGGCAGAGGCTTCGCAGTGGTGGCAGAGGAGATCGGTAAGCTGGCACAGCAGTCCAGCGAATCCTCCGAGGAGATCCAGTCCATCATCGCCGATATCCTTGCAGCATCCGAGAACAATACCAAGTCCGCAAACGTGATCAAGGAATCCGTTGGCGAAGAGGGCAAGGCACTGGCGAAGGTGGTAGAATCCTTCAACACTGTGCTGGAGGGCGCAAAGTCCACAGCAGATGCAGTGGATACCATCAAGGACAA
>JAEETA010000031.1 GCA_016286555.1 Lachnospiraceae bacterium
GCTGAACGATACTATCCAAGTAAATCGCGCCGGGGATCATTTCTCGCTCTGCAAAGCGACCGACATTTTTCTCTTTATGAATGCTCATTTCCCGAAGTACATCAAACAGTTCCGGATCATATTTACGATCCCTGTCATTAGTAAGATAACACAAAGGATTGTTGATATTTTTCACTCCTTGTCACACATTAAACACTATTTACCTATTTTCTCCACATTTCCTATTGACTTTTAAGTCAATGCTTGTTACACTTTTATTGACTTAAAAGTCAATAGGATAGAAATGGAGGTGAGTAATAATGGCTCGTAAGAGTAATAATACTGAATTTATCGGCGAATATGAAATTGCAGATCATAAAATTATGACGATGGAGGAAGAAAAGCGTGAACGCCTTATCATGGAAGCCCTGAAAGAGTTTTCCAAAGGCTATGCGTATGCCAATATGGACGAGATTGTCAAGCGTGCCGGAATATCAAAAGGATTGCTGTTTCACTATTTCGGTACTAAAAAGGGGGTGTTCCTGTTTCTTCTGAAATATACCTTAAACATTGTCAACACAAAGTTTGAAGAGATTGTTTTGGAAAAAAACGACTTCCTTCAAAACATCTGGCAAGCGTCAAAAATGGAACTAGATTTAAGCTTTGAACAGCCGTATGTCATGGACTTTTTGGTTAAAGCGGCTTTTTCATTAAAAGAGGTTTTTCCGGAGGGGTTGCCCAAAGATGTACCTGATTTGACCGCCGGCATATTGTTGGATCGGATTGTGAAAAACGCTGACAGGTCATTGCTTAGGTCGGACATCGATGCTGAAAAGGCACAAAAAATTATCTTATGGACGATGGACGGTTTTATGAATAGCTTGCTGGCCTGCGGAGGTGATATTGAGAATTACAAGTCTCATTATGACCAGTGCATGAAAGAATTTGAGGGATATCTCCAATTGCTTCGTAAGCTGTTGTATCAATAATTTAAAGAAAGGTAGGTTTGATTATGAGTAAAAATATAATTGAGATTGATAATCTCTCAAAGTTCTACGGCAAGCAAAGAGGCATCGAGGATGTGACTTTTTCGGTTGAAGAGGGCGAAATTTTCGGCTTTATAGGGCCAAACGGCGCTGGGAAATCCACCACCATCCGTACTCTGCTGGCGTTGATTTACCCCACTTCGGGAAGTGCCAAAATCTTTGGAAAGGATTGTATTAAAGAAGCGCCTTCCATTGCACAGGATGTGGGCTACCTTCCGTCGGAAACATTTTTTTATGAAGGCATGACGGTCAAGGATTTATTAAATTACGCTGCGACGCTGTACAGAAAGGATTGTTCTAAACGAATTGCAGAACTCAGCGAAAGATTGAAGCTTGATACCAGCCGTAAAATTCGTGATCTGTCCTTCGGAAACAAGAAAAAAGTTGGAATTGTCGCGGGGTTGCTCCATTCTCCCAGACTTGTTATTTTGGATGAGCCGACCAGCGGACTTGATCCTCTGATGCAGCAGACTTTTTTTGATATACTTCGAGAGGAAAACAATAAAGGTGTTACCATCCTGTTTTCTTCTCACATTCTCAGTGAAGTGCAAAAGATGTGCAACCGAATCGCTATCCTCAAAGAAGGAAAAGTAATCAGCCTGCAAAACATCCATGAGCTGCGGGCTGATGCTTACAAAAAAGTCCATCTTAGTGTGGAAAGTAATATTTCAGACTGTTCTTTATCCTTGGATGGGATTACAAAGTATGAGAAAAATGGTGGTGAAATTAGTTTTATCTATAAAGGCAGCGTCAACCGCTTGATCGATGCCATTCAACCGTTAAAAGCAACTGATATTTTGATTGAAGAGCCGTCTCTTGAAGAAATCTTCATGCATTACTACCAGTAAAGGAGGGAAGCAAATGGGTATCTTTCGATTTGAAATGAAACAATACAAAGGTTCTGTAATTGCTTGGTCTATTGGGATTTCCGCCGCAATCCTTGCGCTGCTATCTGTGTCTGCCGCGTATACGAAAGATCCGTCCTCTATAGCTCTGCTGGAAGGCAATGCTTTTTTAGAGGCGATGGGGGTAAACCCAGAAACATTTTTCACCGGCATGGGCATCTATGGTGTCTATGGTAGCTTTGCGCTGTTGGCAGGAGCAATCCAGGCAATAAATTTAGGACTTTCCATCATCACCAAGGAACATATGCAGAATACCGCTGATTTCTTAATGACCAAGCCTTACACAAGAAAGCGCGTTTATCTGTCTAAGCTGGCGGCGGCGTGCTGCTGTCTGCTTATTACCGCCATCTGCTATTTTGCAGCATCGTTGTGGGCGGTTAGAGCAATACCAGGTCAGAGCTTTTCATTTACAATATTCTTTCAGCTCTATTTGCTATTTCCTCTCCTGCAGCTATTCTTTCTGCTGTTGGGCATGGCAATAGGGGTGTTGTTATCAAGGATTGGCTCCACCCTGCCCCTTGCGTTGGGTATTTCCTTTGGATTTTATCTCATCGGTATGTATTCCAGCGTAGTACAAAGCCAGGTAGCAAGATTATTTTCGCCCTTCAAATATTTTAACGTCAACATCATTCAGGCATCGGGCGGCTATGAAACAGGATACTTGATTTTGTACCTTGCCCTGCTCACGACATTTTTGATTTCAGGTTATACGATTTTTGTAAGAAAAGACATGAAAATGGTTCTGTAAAGGGGGAAAGTCAATGACAGCAATTATATTTAGAGAGTTAAAGGATAACAGAAAAGGTCTTTTGATTTGGGTGGTAGCAATGCTTGGTCTGGTTGCGATCGCCGCAGGAGAATATCCGGTGGTGGTAGAGTCGGGAGATGCTATTATGGCTCTGCTTGAAAAAGTACCCCGTATCATGTTGATTGCCTATGGAATGGTCGGAATGGAAACAATCCCCATAAATTCCCCGCTGGGATACTATCTCGGCATGTATATGTGGTGTTCCCTTGTGGCTTTTACCCATGCGGCGGTTTTGGGAACAACTATAATCGCCAAGGAAGAACGAAACAGAACAGCAGAGTTTATTTTTACAAAGCCGTATCCCCGTAAAACCATCATTAAAGGTAAAATCATAGCGGCTGTCCTGAATGTTGCGGCTATGACCTTGACCGCAACCATTGCTAACATCGGGATGCTGGCTACCCAAGCGAAAGGGGAAAGCATTTTAGGCGCAATCGGGATTACCATGCTGGCTATGTTTTTAATACAAGTGTTGTTTTTGTCGGTGGGCATGCTGCTTGCGGCAAGATGCAAAAGCAATAAGAGGGCGCTTTCAATATCGGTACTCTTCGTCTTAACCTCTTATGTACTCATGGTGATCATCGAATATGTTGGAACCGTTGATTTTTTAGGCTTTCTAACGCCCTTCCTCTATTTTCCGGGAGCGGCATTGGTGGAAAAAGGGTTTAACATATTCTACATTCTTCTTACCATTATCATTGCTGCAGTGTCATGTCATTTCACGCTTTCTATGTATCAGAGGCGTGATTTGCATAACTGATATAGAAAATATGTGTAATAGGCAAAATGTGGTTGTAACAGAAAAGAATGACATTGACTTTGAAAGCGTAGCACCGTATTTGATGGATTTTAAGGTGAAAAAGGTATAGAATTAACAATGAAGGAAATAATACTATAGTTTGATAACAGTCCCGTGATAACAATTTGATAACATTAGCTGATACAGTCCGTGCGATATGGACAGCTGAAACCAAATGAAATCAAATCGTAACAGAGAACCCTAACAAAAATGTTTAAGGTACAGGTTAAGTTAGGGAACTCGAGTGACACGCATGTCACTTGCGAGGCATGAGCCTTCTTCATGGTGCGTGCCACTTTCATGATCTGTGTCAAATGCTGCCCCTTTCGCAAAGGGGCAGCATTTCTTTTGATCCTATCTGTTTTGAAGTCTTATGGCCTGTCTCCGGCCTGCTTTTCCTGCTTGCTTCCCTGCTTTCTTTCCCTGCTTACTTCCCTGCTTGCTTTCCGGCCTGCGCAACTTGATCATGAGCGGGACAAGGCGGAGAAGGCATCAAAAATCCTCAATCTGGCAAAATTTGATGCTTTTTGCCGTGCCTTCAGCCAGTGCCCACCTCCCCGGAGCTGGGAGAGAGCATCAAAATTCCCCAATCTGACAAAATTTGATGCTTTTTGCCCTAACTTCAGCAAGCACCCACCTCCCCGGAGCTGGGAGAGAACATCAAAAATCCCCAATCTGGCAAAATTTGATGCTTTTGGTCGTGCCTTCAGCAAGTGCCCACCTCCCCGGAGCTGGGAGAGGGCATCAAAAATGCCCCAACGCACAATAATTGATGCTTATCGGCTCGCATTGGGCTTGTTTTAGGCTCGCCAGGGAGCGGGAGAAGGCATCAAAAATGCCCCAACGCACAATAATTGATGCCTTCCAGCTCGCTTTGGGCTTGTCTTGGGTTCGCCGGGAGCGGGAGCGGGCAGGTGCAGGTCCCATAGAAAACCGTTGTAGAGGCGTCGCTGCAAGGGTATAATTTCTCTGTAATGATAACTTAAAATCTGTAAGGAGGTTCAGACATGCCAAACGACAGAAGACCGGAGAATATGGTGCGGATCACCACACCCGAGCTTGCGGATGCGTTCATTGAGGAACAGCTGCAGGCACTCAGAGATCAGATCGGAGACAAAAAAGTATTGCTCGCACTTTCCGGAGGTGTAGACTCTTCCGTAGTCGCTGCAATGCTCATCAAGGCCATCGGAGACAGACTTGTCTGCGTGCACGTCAATCACGGACTGCTGCGCAAGGGAGAGCCGGAGCAGGTGATCGAAGTGTTCCGGAATCAGATGAAGGCAAACCTGATCTATGTGGATGCCACCGACAGATTCCTGGATAAGCTTGCCGGAGTGACAGATCCCGAGACCAAGCGCAAGATCATCGGCGGTGAATTCATTGAAGTCTTCGCCGAGGAAGCGAGAAAGCTGGACGGCATCGAGTTCCTGGCACAGGGAACCATCTGGCCGGATATCCTGGAATCCGAAGCGGGCATCAAGGCTCATCACAATGCAGGCGGTCTGCCGGAGGATATGAAGTTTGAGCTGGTGGAGCCTGTCAGGATCCTCTTCAAGGACGAGGTCCGCATCGTGGGTGAGCGCCTGGGCCTGCCTGCAAACATGGTCTATCGTCAGCCTTTCCCCGGCCCCGGTCTCGGCGTAAGATGTCCCGGTGCCATCACCAGAGACAGACTGGAGGCGGTCAGAGAATCCGATGCGATCCTCCGGGAGGAATTTGCGAAAAACGGCCTGGAAGGCAAGGTGTGGCAGTACTTTACCGTTGTTCCCGATTTCAAATCCACCGGAATCAAGAACGGTAAGAGAACTTTTGACTGGCCCTGCATCATCCGTGCCATCAACACCACCGATGTGATGGAAGTTACCGTCGAGCATCTCTCCGATGAGTTGATCGATCACCTGGTGAAGCGCATCACCACGGAGGTTCCGGGCATCAACCGTGTGCTCTTCGATTACACGCCGAAGCCCCCTGCTACGGTGGAATACGAGTGATAACGAGCCGGGCACGAGACGATTTACAGGAAAAACACGCAGTGTTTTTAGCGTAAAATACAAAGGCAGGACGAATGCTTGCATTCATGTCCTGCCTTTTATTTTATGCGTGGAAAATCCTGAAGGGATTTTTCTGCAAATCGTCGAAGAGTCCGGCGACAACAGATGATAATAGAAATCGCTGCATTTAAGCGATTTCTATTATAGGAATAATGTTGCATTTGTAATTGGTTGAAAATGTAAGCCCGAGATGAAATAATTGAGTAGTTGGAATAACGATTCTGTGGGGGAAACTGATTTGGAAGATTACAGCAAACAACACAAGGAAGCCTGGGAGTTTGATGCGTACGACTTCTGGGTTAGAACGGCGGGAACGCCCCGGGAAAGAGCGGAGAAGGACAAAGCGAATCCGAAGCGAATGCTGAAGCAGTATGCAAACTATTTCGATTCTTTTGACGGGATCAGGGTTGCCAATATCTGCGGATCCTGCGGAAAGAAGGCCATTCCGCTGGCGCTTCTGGGTGCGGATGTCACCGTCTTTGATATTTCCGAAGCCAATAAGAAATATGCCGTCGAAACGGCAGAGGCTGCAGGCGTAGAGATAGGATACGAAGTCTGCGACATCATGAAGATCGACATGGATCGGAACGCCGGATTTTTCGATGTGGTCTTCATGGAAGGCGGCATTCTTCACTACTTCCACGACATTGACGCCTTCATGAACGTGATGAACGAACTACTGAAGCCTGGTGGAAAAATGATCTGCAGTGATTTCCATCCCTTCACCAAGATCTCGGATATTTTGGGACTGCAGCAGCCCACCATGAGCTATTTTTCCACGGAGATTTTTGAGGGCGAGATGGCGCATGCGCGGTTTTACGATGAGGAGATCCGCAGGCAGATTCCCAAGTGCCATTACCGGAAGTACACCATCAGCGAGATCATCAACGCCATTATCGGAAACGGATTTACCTTAGAGAGATTTGATGAGCATCCTTCCTGGGAGAATGAAAAACTCCCCGGAGAATTCACCGCGATAGCGAGAAAGAAGGATTAGCAGATGTTACCGTCCATCGCCCTGGAAGCCGCCGGTGAAATGAACCGAGTAATGATGAAAATCAGGTGTTCGATAGGACACCTGCCACAACCCAGAGAACCTGCAACGATCCTTAACACAAACCACCGATTTTTGTTAACAAAAGTTGGTGGCTTTTCCATACCCGCAGGCATACAATCATGTTAAAATATTTAGCAAAGGTGGGATAAACATGAGAAAGATATATTTGGACAACATTCGCTGGGTGACCGTCGTGCTGGTAGTTCTCTATCATGTCATCTACATGTACAACGGTCAGGGGGTTGTAGGAACCTTAGGGAAGATCACGAACCTGGAAGTGCAGTACTACGATGTGTATCAGTACATCGTCTATCCCTGGTTTATGATGCTCCTTTTCATGGTATCCGGAGTGAGCGCCAGATACAGCCTGGATAAGCATACCGGGAAGGAGTTTATCAAGAGCCGGACAACGAAACTTCTGGTTCCGACCACCGTTGGCCTGGTGGCCTTCCAGTTCCTTCAGGGCTACATTAACATCTCCTTTTCCGGCGTTATTGAAAGTCCTGAAATGCCCATGATTGGGAAGGTATTTGCCTGCATCCTGAGCGGCGTCGGAGTGCTTTGGTATCTGCAGATGCTGTGGCTCTTTTCCCTCGTGATTGTACCCATTAAAAGGCTGGATAAAGATCGCCTCTGGAACCTGTGTAAAAAGGCACCCTTCTGGGTGCTGATCCTCCTGGGAGGAGCGATCTATCTTGCGGGGCAGGTGGGCAATGCCCCTAAGATCGTCTGCTATCGCTTCGGCCTCTATTTCCTGGCTTTCCTGCTGGGATATTTTGTGTTTTCCCACGAAGAAGTTATAGAGACAGTCAAGAAATTCTTCCCTCTGTGGCTGGCAGCAGCCCTTGCATTGGGAATTGCCTTCTGCGTCCTGTATTTTGGGCAGAACTATGCGGACAATCCGGTTTACAGGACCCCCATCTACCTCCTCTACGGATGGTTTGGGTGTCTTGCAATGATCAGCGGATTTGCAAAATATTTTGACTTCGAGACACCTTTTACAAAATGGATGAACTCTCACAGCTGGGGACTGTACGTGTTCCACTACCTGGGGATTTCCTCTGTGGCTCTGTTCCTGGCAAAACCGGGCCTGATCCCGGCATGGGCCGCATATCTTCTCAGTCTGGTCATGGGCTTTACCCTGGCCTACGGTCTGTATTTTGTCATCTCCCGTCTGCCGTTCTTCCGCTGGGCAGTGCTGGGGATCCGTAAGAAGAAGCAAAAACAGGAGTGATACGGGATGTTTAAGGATAATCTTTTGGAACTGCGAAAGCTCCATAACATGTCCCAGGAGGAACTGGCTGACAGAATCGGTGTTTCCAGACAGACCCTCTCAAAATATGAGACCGGCGAGTCTCTCCCTGATGTGGAGAAGTGCAAAGCCATTGCGGACGTTTTCGGCACAAGCCTGGATGACCTGGTTTCTTATGAAAAGGAGAGCGAGGAAAATCTGGGCCTGGCCGTTCCGCCCAAGGGGAAACACATTTTCGGAATGGTGAAAGTAGGCGATAAAGGCCAGATCGTGATCCCTACGAAAGCGAGAAAACTCTTTGACATCCGGCCCGGGGATAACCTGATCGTTCTGGGAGACGAGGGGCAGGGCCTGGCCATCATAAAAGAAAAAGGATTGTTGGATCTGTTGAAAAACGCGAAGATGCAGTAGAATATCAGTGTGTAGATGGATTTCAGCATCGGCAAGTTTATCGGTATTTGCTTTTTTATCCTGATCATTCTGTTGGCTGCCAATAGCTGACAATCTTTTTGTTGCATTCTGAGCCTGAGTAGGCTATATTTTTTGTGTCGGAAGAAAACGTTTTCCTAAATGAGGAGAAACTATGGATCTGAATGCAATCTACCATCGAATGTCTGAGCAGTACTGCTACCCGCTGGATGAAAACAACCTGATCATCAATATCAAAACCGGCTATGACGTGGATCATGTGTACCTGATCTACGGCGATCCCTATGATGCGGGGATCATGGGCGGAGGAGAGCGCTGGGACGGCACGCGCCATGAGATCATCTACAAAAAGAGGTTGAAAAATCACATCTGGTGGACCACCACTGTGCAGCCCGCATACAAGAGATGTAAGTACTATTTTGAACTTCATTCCGGGGAGGAGTGCATCTTTTTCTATGAAGACGGATTCTACACGGAGGAGGAAATGAACCGGGAGGGGAAGACCCTTTCGCAGTTTATCATGCCCTGGATGAATCCCGGGGATATCTGCAGGACGCCGGGATGGGTCAACGATACGGTCTGGTACCAGATTTTTCCCGAGAGATTCTGCAACGGAGATAAAAGCATTGATCCCGAGGGCGTGCTTCCCTGGCAGAGCGGGAAAGTGGGAATGCATGACTATTACGGCGGAGATATCAGGGGCATCCGGGACCGGATCCCTTATCTGAAAGATCTCGGTATCACGGGAATCTACCTGAATCCCATATTTGAGGCAGCCAGCAACCACAAATACAACACGAAAGATTACAAAAAAGTAGATCCCCACTTCGGAACGAATGAGGATCTGAAAGCGCTGGTAAATGAAGCCCATGAAGCGGGCATTCGTGTCATGCTGGATGCGGTGTTTAATCATACCGGGTTCGATCATCCCATGTGGATCGATGTTCTGGAAAAAGGCCGAGATTCCAAATATGCCGACTGGTATATGGTAAACGAGTGGCCTGTCGAGAGGGGCCGCGATACGCGGGACGGCAGATATTACTCTTTTGCATTCGCAGAGTATATGCCAAAGCTCAATACCAACAATCCTGAGGTGGTGGATTATCTCCTGGATATCATCCGGTTCTGGATCGAGGAATTTGACATCGATGCACTGAGGTTTGACGTCGGCAATGAGATCTCCCATTCTTTCCTGAAAGCTGTGCGGTATATGACCTCCCACATCAAGAAGGATTTTTATCTGCTGGGAGAAATCTGGCATGATTCCATCGCATGGCTTCGCGGAGATGAATATGATTCCGTCATGAACTACCCGCTGACTACCGCCATCGCGGATTTCTGGGTGTATAAAAACAGAGGCCGGGAGACCTTTGAGTATGACATCAACAGATGCTTTACCATGTATTACTCCCAGGTAAATGATGTGCTCTTTAATCTCCTGGACTCCCATGATACAAGCAGGCTCATGGATAAGACCGGCGGAAACGCGGATGTGTTCTGGCAGCAGCTTGCGGTTTTGTTTACGATGCCCGGTTCGCCCTGCATCTATTACGGCACCGAGGTTGCACTGGAAGGTGCCCATGATCCCGATTGCAGAAGGTGCATGCCCTGGGAGGAGATAGACGGCGGACTGCTGGACGATCGGATCGGAAACATGAAAGCCCTGATCGAAATGAGAAAGACCTTTCAGTCCTGCAAAAGCCGTAATTTCCATTTCCCCGATGACGTTCCGGAGAAAAGAGTGATCACCTATCTGAAACTGGGGGAAAAAGAAAGCATCCGGGTCTATCTGAACTGTGAAGAAAAGGATGTGGAGCTGAACCTCTGCGACCACAAGCGGATCCTCTACTCCAAGAAGTGGACGGACAAAGACGGCACAAGCGGAATGCTGGAAAAGGATGGGATCCTGATACTGGCGGTCTGAGCGGAACCTACAACTTCCGGTACCTGCTGGGGGAGATCCCCGTGATCTTCCGGAAGGTGCGGAAAAAATAGGCATAGCTGGAATATCCCAGAAGCTCCTGCACCTCACTCACCGTTTTACCTTCACGCAGAAGCGCCTCCGCTGCATTGATGCGCTGCAGGGTGATGTAATGCCCCAGGGAGACATGCATGTGGCGCTTAAAAAGCCGCCCCAGATAGTCGGGATTTAAGTAAAAATGCTCCGCCAGATCGGAGATGGTCAGGTTCTCCTGCAGATGCTCAGAGAGGTAGGCGATGATGTCGTTGACCTTCTGCTGGGAAGCGGAAACGGGCAGGGAACGAGGCTTTTTCTGCATTTGTTTCAGGAAGTGGATATCGGAGAGCAGCGTGAAAAAAGCCACCAGATAATCGGGAGAAAAGTGGCCTTCAAAAGAGAGCAGTTCGTCAAAATGGCGGATGAGCTCTCTTTTTTGTTCGATGTCCGGGAACAGAAAGCAGGGTTCGCTGTTTTCTTCCAGGTAGGAAAAGTCCGCAAAGCCTTCCCAGAGCGTCCTGCTCAGCCATTTGTCCTGCACCGTGAGGATATAGCGCTCGAAGTCCACTCCCGCCGCATGGTAGAGCTGGTGCACGCAAAAGGGCGGGATGACGATGAGGGTTCCCGCGGGAACGGCGCGGACCGTGTCTCCCAGCAGCACATCGGGGAGATCCGTCAACGTGAGATAGAACTCCGTAGCGTTGTGGGAATGGGGGCCTACGGGAGTGAGGGTGGCGGATTTGCGGTATGCGACGTCTATGGGCTGTCCGATGTGATACAGCGGGGATTCTGCGGAGATTTTATCGTTTGCCATAGGGTTCCTTTCCGGTGGATCGGGGGCATTCTCGCAGGAATGCAGGGAAGTGTGAAGTCGGAATAGTATATATCTTTGGTATTCTATGTATATATTATTACAGAAGGCGATGAACTACAATAAACAAAGGATCGGAAGAAACAGGAGACACCTGCATCGCAGGTGCATGAAAGGAATCGATATGAAAAAGGTCGGGATCATCGGTTGTGGCGGCATCGCCCATGTTCATGGCTGGGTGTTGGCAGATATGGAAAATGCGGAGATCGCAGCGCTTTGTGACACGGATGTCACACATGCGGAGAAGATTGCCGGGGCATTTGCACCGGGTGCGGCCATCGTTACGGATTGGGAATCCCTTTTGGATGCTGATCTGGACGCGGTTCATATCTGCACGCCCCATGTGCTTCATGCCCCCATGGCGACTGCATTCCTGGAGCATGGGAAGGCCGTTTTCTGTGAAAAGCCCTGCGCTGTAAATACGGAGCAGTTTGAAGCGCTTGCAGCGGCAGACCGGGCCCATCCCGGAAAGCTGGGGATCTGCTTTCAGAACCGGTACAACGAGACCACCCTTCTGATGGACCGGCTTATTGCGGATGGCAGGATCGGAGAGGTGTTGGGGGCTCGGGGATTTGTGACCTGGAGGCGGGATGCGGACTATTACGTTGCCGGTCCCTGGAGAGGAAAGCTCGAAACCGCCGGGGGCGGCGCACTCATCAATCAATCCATCCATACCCTGGACCTCCTGCTGCATTACTGCGGGGTGCCGGAGCAGGTGAAAGGCAGCCTGGCCACTCATCATCTGCCGGAGCAGGTGAAAGGTGCCGTGGCCACTCACTGTCTGCCGGATCTGGAGGTGGAGGATACCGTGGAGGCATGGATGTCCTTCCCCGACGGGAAGCGCGCCTGCTTCTACGCATCCAATGGATATGCGAAGGACGCACCTGTTCTCATCGAGATCCAGGGGCAGCAGGGCAGGATCTGCATGAACGGGCAGGAGGTTACGCTCTATCGGGACGGCACAGCGCCGGAGCATTTCCTTTGTGAGCAGGAGCAGGGCATCGGCAAGGACTATTGGGGCTGCGGCCACAAGGCCTGCATCCGGGATTTTTACAGAGCGCTGGACTCCGGGGAGAGGTACCGGAATGATCTGCAGGGCACAGCTGCTACCTTCCGGACCATGATGGAGATTTACCGGGAGGGGAGAAGAGATTGCGGATAAATGCTCGTATGGAAAGGTAACTATCCGCATTTAAAAATATTTTGAAATAGATATTGACGCCAACTTCACCGCAGGCCTATAATGATCTTGTAGTTAAAAATATTTTTAAATAGCTTTGAACGCGATACGCCATGAGTGACACGAATATTTTCAAGGTCCTGTCAGATGAGCAGCGGCGTGAGATTCTGGTGATGCTGAAGGGCGGCAGGATGAACGCGGGAGAGATCGCGGAGCGGCTGGGGATCACCCCGGCGGCACTGTCCTATCACCTGAAGATGCTGAAGGCTGCAGATCTGATCATGGAATACAAGCAGAAAAACTACATCTACTACGAGATCAACACCACGGTCTTCGAAGAATTGATCCTGTGGATCGGGCAGTTCGGGGGGCACGGCGAAGAAAACCGGGAAGGAGGTAGATCAAAATGATGAAAAAGATCATGTGGGGAATATCCTTTTTCTCCCTGATCGGGACAGCGGCAGTGATCCGGTTCATGCCGGAGAGCATTCCCATGCATTATGACCTGGCAGGGAACATCGACAGATGGGGCTCCAGAAATGAGAGTCTGATCTTTCCCATCATCATTCTGATCATGTCCCTGTTTTGGCACCTCTTCATCCTGTATTTCGAGAAAAAAGCCCTGAAGGCGAAGGATGAGAAGGAGAGCGCGGCTGCTGAATCCAACGCAAAGGTGCTGGGCATCGTGGGAATCTCCATGGCGGCTATGTTTACCGTGATGAACGGTTTTATGCTGTACAGCTCCTATACAGCGGCGATGATCGGAGCGGAAAAACAGACCATGGACATCGGCAAGGTCTCCGTATTTCTCACGGGAATCGTCCTCATCGTGGTGGGGAACTTCATGACGAAGACCCGGAATAACGGCGCGGTGGGTTTTCGGATCAGCTGGAGCATGTACAACGACAATACCTGGCGGAAGAGCAATCGCTTTGCGGCTGTCGCTTTGATGGCAGCAGGCGTTATGACAATCCTGTCATCTGTGTTTGCAAAAAGTGCCGCCGGTGCCACGGTGTTGGAAATCGTCTATATCTGCCTGGCGGCGGTGGTGTCCACGGTTTACGCCCATAAGGTGTATGTGGAGGAGAAACGTTCAGAGGAGAAAAAGGAGGGAGAAGTGTAATGGTAATCATCGGAAGCGGTGCTTATATCGGAATGATCATCATGGTCGCAAGCGGGATCCTGCTTCCCGTGGGAGTCAGTATCTGGTGGCTGGTCACCCGGAAGGAAAAAATATCCACGATTTTGATCGGCGCAGCCACCTGGTTTGTGTTTGCCATCATCCTGGAAACCATCCCCAAAGCGATCCTGTTTAATCCGGCGACCTCCCTGGGACAGACCGTGATGGGAAGCGTCCTTTTGTACACGGTGATCGGAGCCCTGCTGGCAGGCATTTTTGAAGAGACCGGAAGATATGTGGTGTTTCGAACTTTGCTGAAGAATCGCAGAAACAGGGAAACCGGAATCTCTCATGGCATCGGCCACGGCGGATTTGAAGCGCTCTACATCCTGGTCCTCACAGGAGTACAGAACCTGATCTATGCTTCCATGATCAATGCCGGAACCTTTCAGAGTCTGGTGGATCAGACTGCTGCTCTGGGCGTGGATGTTTCCTCACTCGATGCATTGCCTGCGCAGCTTGCCGCCATTACCCCTGGGACCGGGCTGCTGTCACTCTTTGAGCGAGTCTTTGCAATGCTGCTGCATGTGTCCCTCTCCATCCTGGTATTTTATGGGGTCAGGAAATCCAAGCTGTGGGTGTTCTTCCTTGCCATTGCAGCCCATGCGCTGTTCGATGTCCCTGCTGCACTCTACCAGATCGGCGCCATGAATCTCTACGTCACCGAAGCACTGCTGGCGATCTATTCCATCGCAGCCTTCGTACTCGTGTATCGATTCTGCTATCAGGGATTGAAGGAAGAACGGGAGGAAGCACCGGCCGAAGCAGTGGTTGAGGAGTAACGAATGGGGCATCATAGGGCTAAGCAGTGATTTTTGATCAAGAATCAAGAGATTGAATCCATGAAAAAAGAGCTGACATCGTATGATGCCAGCTCTTTTCTACAATAGACCGCTTCGCGCTCTATTGTCAGCATTTGAAAGGAATAAGCCCTTTGGGCTTATTCGAGCTCTGTTCTTTCAATAGTACCCCAGGATTTTATCAATCCGTGAAGACCACCGTCTCCGGATCGTAGAAGATATAGCGGTTGGTACCATTCATCCACAACACACCCTTAACAATGCAATTTCTGTCGCTTTCAGGGAAATCTTCGCCTACTTTCCACAGAAGCACCATCTTCTTGTGTTCGCCGTCCTCAGTGGTGATATAGAAAGTATGTCCCTCGAAGTGACCGTGGAGTTCAAACACCATACCGATGTTTGCATCATCCTTGATCTGATGATCCAATGCAAAAGAGTCATCCCAATCAATGTATTCCCACACAAAATCCGGATCCTGATCGAGATTGACGCCGTCCAGGGTGATATCCATGATGTCATCAACCTCAGGGTTGGGATAAGGACTGCCTGCTGCCAGAGATGCAGCCATAGCCTCTTCCTTCTCCTTCTGAAGTGCCTCCAGATTTGCCTTGGTGGTGAGCTGAAAAGCGGACTCATATCCTGCCAGGTTCATGTCATCATCGTAAACGGGATAAAGTCCGAACTCCGTAACCGTTCCATCCGCGGTGATGGTAAACTCCTGCTGCCAGGAATCGCTGTAAGTGGTCTCGCTGCCGCTCTCTCCGCCATCCTCGAGAAGGGAACCGCCGTCCACTACCTGGATACCGGAATCCTCGGGATTATCATAGATCAGCATCAGCACATTGGCTGCCTGCACTTCCCAGTGACCGTACATATCATCCATGCCGGTGACAGACTCAACGAAAGTGCCGTCCTCGTTCATGACGATCTGCTGATATTTGGTGCTGGACAGGTCTCTGTAAGCCACCAGGCCTGCAAAGGCACTATCCCACCAACTCTGGTCCTTGCAACCGAAATCCGGATGGCATCTCTTCCAGACAGTACCGGTCTTGAAATCATAGCAGGTAAAATTGTCCTGGAAGGTAAAATCGTAATCATAGGTTACGCTCTTATCCTTCATGAAGGTAAATTCGTTCGTGATGGCATGGCCGTTTCCGCCGTCGCGAAGAGGCAGGTCGATGAGGTCGTCATCCTGTCCGTTAAGCACCTTGTACTGGCAGAATGCAAGGCCTACGCAGTCATCCTGCTTTGAGGTCTGAGTCAGGGTAAAGCAGATCTCCGAAGAAGTATCTCCGTTGGGATACCAGCGGTCGGAAGTATCCTCATCGCTGTTGAGGGAGCCGGGATGGATCTTGGAAGGATCGATGTTCGCCGGATATTTCACGACGGGATCCACCTCTTCCTCGGGCTCCGCTGCAGGTGCAGCCGCATCCGAAGTCTGCGCAGCAGCATCGGGTGCCGCATCGGGCTCTTTCCCGCCGCACGCAGAAAGCAGCATGCAAACGGTCATCGCCAGTGCCAAAATCTTTCCTTTTTTCATAATCGTTTCCTCCTGTGGCAACAATGACGCCGCAGACATTATACACCTTTTTCTGAAGTTTCTCACCCTTTGATGCAATTGACTGAAACATTACAGGTTTTCAAATTGACAGAAACTCAATATAATAAAATACAGATTACCGGAATTATTTGATTGGAAACAATAAACCGGGGCCGTTGCAGTGATTGGGAGGTGCGTATGAACCGGGAAACCATTACAAAGATCCTTGCAAAAATCCGCGAAACCAATGCGCTGATCGTGCAGCCCGCCACCGAAAATGATCTGGCTCGCTGTCAGGTGGATCTGGCCACCATCGGTGTTCCGCTGCTGCCCGCAGATTATATGGAATTCCTGAAGATAGCAAACGGTATCTCCTGGAACGATTTTCAGTTCTTCGGAACTGCGCCGATCATGGTCAAGGATGACGACTGCGCGCTGGCATCCATCTTCAACAAGAACGAGCTCATGCACACTCTCAGTGAAAAACTTGAGGGATTTCTTGTGGTGGGGTGTTTCCGAAATGAGATCTATGTGTACAACCCCAGGCTTGAAACCTTTGACACATTGGAAGCAGGGACATACAGGCCGCTGGATTCCTTTGATTCGTTTGATGAGATGCTGGAAGAAAGCGTCGGCTATTACGCCTTTTACGACGATGAAGAGGAAGAGGACGGAAACCTTCAATAACTTGTATTAGTACGAAGAATTGAAATATTTGAAAAAAGCCAACACCAGATGTTGGCTTTTATTTTCATTTATGTAGCTCCTTTTTCCTTATATGGAATATGGATTTTTATGTGCCTAGATTGTGTCACCTTCCCGGAATTCTGCCAATCTCTTGTTTATAGCAATTTTATATTTGATAAAAGCAATTTTTGCGATTTATATGCTATACTGACGCTGTCACAAGTCATTTGGTTTTTTATGAAAGGAAAAAAGTATGAGCATGGAAAGCAAAAACTCCCAGCCTAAGGTAAAGCAGGTTAGCGGAAAACTGATGGTGCGGATTTTGCCTGTGATCGCTCTCGGAATCATAGTCATCATCAGTGTTGTTGCAGTGTTTGGATTCCGTCAGATTAAAGGGCTTCTTCATGACACACTGGAGCAGCATGTATCCTCCGATTCGAAGGAGGTCAACAAGCAGCTCAACTCTACCTTCTATTATCTGAATGCCATCGCAGATTCCATCGAACTTCAGGAATTCGAGGATAATGCGGAGCTGGAAGCTTTTATGGCGCAGACCCTGGAGCGTTATGAGATGATCCCCACCGGCGTGTACCTGGCGCTGAACACCGGAGAGTACATTGACCCTTCAGGCTGGGATCCCGGCAAGGACGTAAGAGAGACTGCCTGGTACCAGCAGGGTATGGGGTATAACAACTCCTACTATTATTTCTATGATGTTCCCTATTTTGACAATGATACCGGTGACCTCTGTGCGACGGTGGTCCGGCACATGCATCTGCAGGACGGCAGAGAGGGCGTCCTCGCCTCCGACCTGATGATGTCCAGCTGCATGGCCTATCTGAATGAGGTTAAGATCTTTGAAAGCGGTCACGCAGTCATGATCACTTCCGAAGGCCTGATCCTGAGCAGCCCCAATGCGGAGTGGTGCGGCATTACTCTGGAAGAGACCGGCGATCCCTTATATGCTGCTTTTGCATCTCTTCTGACTGCAGAGGACGGCAAGGTCCAGGAACTGAAAGCCGGCAATGAAGTATACTACGGTGTTGCAAGTACGGTGAACGGAACGGATTGGAAGGTCATCGACTATGCCAAGGCTTCGGAGGTTCATTCCAGCATATACAGCCTGATCGGCGGTATCGTGATTGTGGGCCTGGTAATGATGGTTGTCATCATTGTCCTGTTCGTTACCGCTCTGCGCAAAATGATCCGGAAGCCGGTGGCTGCTCTGACGGACAATATCAAGCAGATCAGCGACGGCGACTTCACCGTGGAGATCAAGGCGGACGGCGATGATGAGATCGCATTTATGAACCAGTCCATGAACGGTCTGGTGTCCAATATCCGGGCCGCGGTGCAGAACATCAAGGATGTGTCCGAGCGCCTGGAGACGGATTCGAGAGTATCCAGGGATACCGCTGAGGTCCTGACGAAGGAAGCAAGAGAGCAGGCAGAGTCCATGGAGCTGATCCTGGACAGCATGCAGGCCATGGCAGAGTCTGTCACGGAGGTGGCGGAAAATGCAACGACCCTCGCTACCACCGTGGTGGATCTGACCGAGTCCGAGCGTGAAGTGAAAGCAAACATGGACGAGCTGGTGGAAAAGGCCGGCGTCGGCAGAACGGACATGAGCCATGTCAGCGACGGCATGATCGATATCGTTGCCTCCATGAACGAGATGAACAATGCAGTCCGTTCCGTGGACGAAGCGGCGGAGCAGATCACGAAGATCATCGACATGATCAGCAGCATTGCAGCCCAGACCAATCTCCTGAGCCTGAACGCCTCCATCGAGGCAGCCCGCGCAGGCGAGGCAGGTCGCGGATTCGCCGTAGTCGCTACGGAGATCGGCCAGCTGGCAAACAACAGCGCGGACGCTACGAAGCAGATCGCCGAGATCATCAGCGGCATCACCAGTAAGGTGCGTGATCTGGCTACGAAGTCCGAGCACAACACCCGGATGATCCATGAGAACTCCGAGGCCATCACCAATGCTGCTGCTACCTTCCAGCAGATCACCGATGATCTGACCCATGCCAGCGAGATCATGGCGAAGATGGCGGGCCAGATGGAGCAGGTAAACGATGTGGCCACCAACATGGCCTCCGTCTCCGAGGAGCAGTCCGCTACCACCGAGGAGATCACCGCTACCGTCACTCAGCTGACGGAGAGCTCCAGGAAGGTGGCTGTCTCCAGTGACAGCGTGTCCGGAGCAGCGACGTCCGTGGCGGATGCCGCAGATCAGATCAACGAGAATGTGAAGTTCTTTACCGTCTGACAAAGGGCTGGTAATTACAGGATAACAAAAGAGGTCACGCCGAAAGGCATGGCCTCTTTTGTTATCCTACGCTTATCGGAAGCCGGGCGGCATGAAAGTCACCTGCTTTTTCCGATAGGTCGTGGGCGTCATTCCGATGCTTTTTTTAAATCTGCGGATGAAGGGCTCCGTGGCTTCAAATCCGACCGCATCCGATATGGCCGCCACAGTCATATTGGTGTTGACCAGCATTTCACAGGCTCTTTCCATCCGGACCTTGGAGAGCAGATCCGAGTACGTCAGGCCGGTAGCCTCCTTGATCAGGCGGGAGGTGTACTCCGGCGTGTAGTGGAATTTCGCGGCCAGATCCGACAGGGAGATCTCCTTGAAATGCTCCGATACATATTGGACCATGGCAAAGCGCTGCACATCCAGCTTGTTTTTGAACCGCGGCATCTGGACGGAATCGCTGTAGCCACGGACCAGCAGATAAAACAGCAGCATCAGCGTGCTGGAGATGCACTCGTTGTAGTACAAGCTCCGATTCTGGTACTCCCAGTACATGCGGAGAATGGCCTCCTTGATCTCTGCATCATTTCCGGTGCGGAACATAATGTATTCATTTGCATTCTCGGCGTAGATATCGCTGATGAAAAAGGCGGACAGGATATTATCGTGGTTCAGGAACTGATAGAACATATTGTGCATGGTGTCCCGCCGCATCAGGATATTAAAAACCAGGCTGTCGTCATATACGGAAACGATATGTTCGATGTTCGGGGGGATCACACAGATGTCCCCGGCAACCATATCCACGGGAGTGCCCAGCACCTCCTGCTTGCAGGTTCCATCATAGACAAAGATAAATTCGAAGTAATTATGACTGTGACGGAAAGCCGGCGAATAGCGGTTGTGCCGCTGCATAACGATACTATTGGAATCGTTCATATCAAAGAAAAAAGAGTCCAGAAGCTTCGGCGGCATGGTCTCTTTTTTTTCGGGGATCAGAAGCCTGCGGCGGAGGACTTCCTTCATATCAAGCTCTGCCAGGAATTTCTGCAGGGAGTACTCCTGCTGTCTGGCATAATAGTATTTCTTGTAAAACAGCTCGTCTTCATTGTAATCGTACAGATGAAGGAGCATATGTTCATAATTCATACGCACTCTCGACTTTCCGGGATTCGAATATCTGACCAAATCAGAACTGATTATTTCAAACTTTACAATAAAATAGCATTTTTTCAAACGGATGAATAGCTCAAATCCTAACAAGATTAAAATATGTCAGCTTGATTGACTGTATATAATCATCGGCACAAATCCGGTCAGTCTACTTACCCTGTTTTGTGAATGTTGCGTCCGCGGCCCGGAACCTATAATGGGGACCATAAACGGGAGCACTTCCCGAAAGCAGGAAGGAAATGAGTACAGAAAGGACACCGGATATGGGAGAAATGAAACAGGCAAGGCCGACCGTTCTTGAGGTGCATCACATGATCAAAACATACGGTTCTACAAAAGCCCTCAGAGATGTGTCCCTTTCCATCCGGGAAGGAGAGGTACGGGGACTGATCGGGGAGAACGGTTCCGGAAAATCCACGGTTGCCTCCATTATAGCGGGCATGCAAAAGGCGGACAGCGGTTCGATGACTTACAGGGGAAAGGAATGGAATCCGAAGACCATGATCGATGCATTGGAGCATGGGATCGGCATGATCGTTCAGGAAAGCGGGACCGTCCCCGGGATCAGCGTAGCAGAGAACATCTTTCTGGCAGATGTGGACCGGTTTCGGAAAGGCCCGGTCATGAACCGCCGGAAAATGATGGAGGAGGCCCGGCGGATCCTGGATGATATCGGAGCGGAGGACCTTCGGGCAGAGATGCTCACGGGAGCGCTGGACATCCAGAGCCGCAAGCTGATCGAGATTGCCAGAGTGATGCGGCAGGATCCGCAGATCCTGGTGGTGGATGAGACCACCACTGCACTTTCGCACAGAGGCCGCGAGATCATCTACCGGATCATGCGGAAGATGCGGGAGGAAGGGAAATCCGTGTTTTTCATCTCCCACGACATGGAGGAGATCATGAAGGAATGCGATGCCCTGACGGTGCTGCGGGACGGCGAGATCATCCGGACCTTCGACCGGGATGAATTTGAAGAGGAAGAGATCAAGCGCTGCATGATCGGGCGCGAGCTGAAAGGAGACTATTACCGTTCCGATGATGACTCACAGTTTGATCCGGAGGTGGTGCTTGAGGCCAGGCACGTCACAGTCCCCGGAGGAGAACCCCTCAGGGATTTTTCCATCCAGCTCCATAAGGGCGAGATCCTGGGGATCGGCGGTTTGTCCCAGTGCGGCATGCATACCCTCGGGAAAGTCCTGTTCGGAGCGATCAAGCCGGTAGACGGATCCGCCCTGATCCGCGGAGAACAGGTGAAGAACGAAGCGGATGCCATGAAAAAGAATGTGGGCTATGTCTCCAAGGATCGTGACAGTGAGTCCCTGGTGCTGCAGGCCCCCATCGGAGACAACATCGCAGCCGGAGGGCTGGACCGGTTTGCCCTGGGTCATATCCTGGTGACGCCGGGAGCCGAGAAGGCCTATGTGAATGCGCAGATCGAAAGCCTGGAAGTGAAATGCCAGAGCCGCAAACAGTATGTATCGGCTCTGTCGGGAGGGAATAAGCAGAAGGTGGTATTTGGCAAATGGATCGGTCGCGGGAGCGAGATCCTGATCCTGGACTGTCCCACCAGAGGCATCGATATCGGTGTGAAGCAGGCCATGTACCAGCTGATGGCAGCGATGAAGCGCGAGGGGAAATCCATCCTCATCATCTCCGAGGAGATGGCGGAGCTGATCGGTATGGCCGACCGGATCGCCGTGCTGAAGGAAGGCCGGCTCGAGAAGGTCTTTCGCCGGGAAGAGCATCCGCAGGAAGCGGATCTGATCCGCTACATGATCTGAGAAAGGAAGAAAACCGTGAAAGTAAAAAATCTGCTGTTAAACATAGCACCCCTGATCGGTCTCCTGATCCTGATCGCAGGATATTTTGTCATCGGCAGAATAAATGACATAAACGTCGCATACGGACTGAAGACGATCGTGAACCAGAGCGTTGTGGTGGCGGTGGTCGCCACGGGAGCGGTATTCATCTACACACTGGGGGCCTTCGATATCAGCCTGGGCGCTTCTACCGCCGTATCGGCACTGATGGCGGGGATCGTCTACCTGAAAACGGAAAGTGTGGGACTGATGTTTCTGACCGCGGTCTGTGTCGCGGTGCTGGTATCTCTGCTGAATTCGGTTCTGGCGGGCGTGTTCCATCTGCCGGTGTTTGTCACGACCATCGCAATGCTGAGCGTGCTGAATGCACTGGCCCTTCTGCTGCTCAATCTGGGCGGGACCGGATCCGAGATCAAGGTACCCCAGGCGGCGGTAAAATCCCTGGATACCCTTTGGTTTAAGCTGCTTGTCCTGGGTGCATATTTCCTGTTTTGCTTCTTTTTGTTTGATTTTACGCCCATCGGAAGAAGGCAGAAATTTCTGGGCGGAAATCCGCTGTGTGCAAAGCTGACAGGGATCTCGCTGAATCGTTATTCCGTCATCGCATTTGTGATCTGTGGTCTGGGCGTGGGCCTCGGCGCTTTTTTGTCCATCGTCTATGCACCGACCCTGACCAGAAACACGGCTTCCTCCGTGGGAATGGATGTGATCATTGCCATCGTTTTCGGTGGGATGCCGGTGTCAGGAGGAGCCAGAAGCCGGATCTATGCAGCAGTGATCGGCGCCTTCTCTATGTCGTTCCTGAGCCAGATCATGGTAATGCTCAACCTGAATTCCGGGGTGGGGCAGATGGTAAAAGCGGCTATATTCCTGCTGGTTGTCTTTATCGCAGCGGGTGAGCGGAAGATGAAGACACTTCCCAGATAGTGAATTAGCAATCATTTTTTTGGAAAAGAGGAGGAACAGAAATGAAAAAGAAGTTGGCAACAAAGGTTTTGAGCCTGATCCTGACCGGGATCATGATGGCTTCCGTCACGGCCTGCGGATCCGGGGCAGACAGCAGCAGTGCGGGCAGTTCCGCGACCCAGAAGGTTGCAGATCCTGCATCGGATGCAGGGACGGCAGAGAGCACGGATGCAGCTCCCGCAGAAGCCGCCGTTCCGGGAGAACCCTTCAAGATCGGTGTTCTCGTGTCGGATGCAACCTCCGCCGAGGCGCTGGGACGGAGACATTATCTGGAGGATTACATCGCAAAGGCATACAACATGGTTTTTGTGTATTCCGATGAGCTCGGTGATTCCGCCGGAGAAAAAGCAGCCATTGAGACAATGATCACCAACAATTGCAAGGCGATCCTTTCCGAGTCTTCCTTTGACCGTCCCGCGCAGATCGAGCAGTGTGAGGCAGCAGGTGTCTACTATGCGGTGGGTTCCGGTGCACTGGATGCGGAGCAGTATGAGACCTACAAGGGCTACACCTACTATGTGGGTTCCGTGGGTCCCTCCGACGCAACGGAGTTTGAAACCGGATATCAGATGGCAAAGTACTATCTGGATCAGGGTGTGCGGAATTTCGCCATTTTCGGCGGTGCGACGGTCTACCGCAACAGCATGCATGTCAACCGTGTGGCCGGGATGCTCAAGGCTATGGTGGATGCAGGCGGCGAGGGAGCCAGCTATCAGGGAATGACCGATCCCGGCGCCATCATCGGACAGTTGATGGCAGATGGCGAAGCCAAGACCGGAGCGATCGGGGATGTGACCCTCTCCGGTTACCTGGGCGGCTATGACATGGACGATGCGTGGTTTGCAAAGGGCGCAGAGATGGTGCAGGCCCCCGGCGTGGAAGTGCTGCTGGCAGTGGGCAGCGGATCCGATTTCTTCGGAACTGCTACCAACGGTACGGATGTAAAGATCGCTTCCGTGGATGCCTATGCACAGGATTACTACGAGGCAATGGCAAACGGTTCTCTGGATTACCTGGCAGGAAAGTTCTCCGCGTACGACGGCCCTGTGTTTATGGCACTGTACCGTGCGGTGAACGGTAATCCTCTGCGGGATCCCGAGGGCAATGCCCCTGCGTTTGACATTGGATACTGGATCTCCACTTCTGCGGAAGGCTGCAAGGAGATGCTGGATCTGGACGGTGACATCGATCATCCGGTCTGGACCATGGAGGAGCTGAACGCGCTCTACGATGCAGATTACGCTGCTTTTGAGGCATTTGTCGGCGATTACGCCTTTGACAGGATCCGCTAAAGAGCAGCCGGTCAGAAATTTTTATACAGAATCGAGGTAAAGCCATGAATCGAGGCAGATTAAGCTTGGGAAAAAGAATATTCGGAACACTGGCGATCCCGCTGATCGCATTTGGGATCATCTTTCTGGTTTGTGCCGTCAGAGGCGTAGTGCTCTTTGAGACCACACGGAACTGGATGGCATTTTTCCGGGCGACTGCCTCGGTCATGCTGACCACGTTTGCCCTATCCATCAATCTGAATTCCGGCCGTTTTGATTTTTCCATCGGGTCGGTTGCGCTGCTTTCCTCCGTGATCAGCTCCACTCTGGCCCTTTGGCTGGATCTGCCTGCGGGAGGAATGCTCCTGATCTGCATCTTGTCGGGCACCGTTCTCGGATGTATCTCCGGGGGGATCTATGTGATCAGCAAGCTGCCGCCCATCATCGTATCCCTTGGCGTGACGCTTTTGTTTGAGGGAGCCGCTTTTGTCCTGACGGACGGCTACGGCGTATCGTTCGTCACCAAGGCAAAGCTCACGGGATTCCCGGGCGTGCGGAATTACCTTCTCGTGATCCTGGTCGCTCTGGCGATCATGATCCTGATCTTTGATCACACGAAATTCGGTTATGAGTACAAGGCGCTGCTTTCCGGCCAGAGCGTCTCCGTCAATATGGGGATCCGGGAGATTCCCAATGCCATTGCCTGCTATATGATTGCAGGTTCCCTGATGGGAGTGGTCGGATTCCTGTCAGCCACCAACACGGGAACGATCCAGATGGCCTTGAACTTTGGCTCCATCGGTGTGATGTTCACGGCGTTTCTGCCCATGTTCATCGGCGGCTTCATCGGCCGGTTCTCCAACGACAAACTGGGGTATCTTCTGGGCGGCATGATCGCGGCGGGGATCTCGCTGATGTATGCCAAGCTGCAGATGGACTCCTCCGTGCAGCAGATCGTGACAGCACTGATCCTGGTGGTATTTCTGATCTATCTGAACAATGAAAATAAGCTGGTGGAACTTCGCATGCTGAAAGCGAGGAAAACCGCAAAACATAGAGGATAAGCAAAATGGATATAACAAAGGCACCCTTTTTTCTGGATAAACAGGCGACAGACTGGGTGGAAGAAACCCTCCGGAGCATGACAACGGAAGAAAAGATCGGGCAGTTGTTTTGCCCCATCGGGTATTCCACGGACCGGGATTATCTGGAGGAATCCATCCTCCGTTATCACATCGGCGGACTGTTTTTCCGGGACGGGCGCAGTGATGAGATGCGGGATACCTTTGATTATGCGCAGAGACACAGCAGGATCCCGCTGCTGATCCCCTCCAATCTGGAGGCGGGCGGGGACGGGGCTGCCACCGATGGGACCCCCTATGGAAAGCAGATGTCCGTGGCAGCTGCGGGGGATCCCAAATACGCCTATCGTCTCGGGAAGATCGCCTGCAGAGAGGGGGCGGCCCTGGGAATCAACCTGGCCTTCGCTCCGGTGGTGGACCTGGATCTGAACTATCACAATCCCATCACCAACGTCAGAACCTATGGAAGCGACACGGATGTCGTAATCGCAAACGCAAAAGAGTACCTCCGGGCGGCAAAGGAGTGTGGCGTAGCAACATCCGTCAAACATTTCCCCGGAGACGGGGTCGACGAGCGGGATCAGCACCTGCTGACCTCGGTAAACAGCCTGTCCGTTGAGGAATGGGAGGCCTCCTACGGCAGGATCTACCGGGCCATGATCGAGGCGGGTACCCTCACCGTCATGGCAGGTCATATCGCATTCCCCGCCTTTGAGAATCAGATCTTCCCGGGACATCGGGGCAGGATCATCCCCGCAACCCTTTCCTCCGCCCTGTTAAAGAACCTGCTCAGAGAAAAGCTGGGATTTAACGGCCTCATCATCAGTGACGCTACTCCCATGGTGGGCTACACGTCCGCCATGGATCGCAGGACCGCTCTCCCCACCTCCATCGAGAACGGTTGCGACATGATCCTCTTCAACAAGGACCTGGCAGAGGACTTCACCTTCATGATGGAGGGTTACCGCAAGGGGATTCTGTCCGAGGAACGCCTGGAGGATGCCTGCCGGAGGATCCTGGCGACCAAGGCCGCCCTGCTTCTTCCGAAAAGGCGGGAGAAGGGGACGCTGGTGCCCCCCAGGGAGGCACTGTCGGTGGTGCGTTGCAGAGAGCATGCGGAGTGGGCCAGGGAGCTGGCGGACCGTTCGGTCACGCTGGTCAAGGATACGGCAGGACTGCTGCCTCTTTCTCCGCAGAACACCAAGCGGGTCCTGCTGGAGATCCTGGGAGAGTACCCTTCCACAGAACGGGTGACCCGGAAAATGCAGCGGCTCCTGAAGGAGCATGGCTTTTCCGTCACACTCTACGAAAGAGAAGATTTCGAAAAAGGGGTGGACAATGTTACGCAGTTCCGGGAGAAATACGATCTGGTGATCTATGTTGCCAACATCGAGAACGCTTCCAACCAGACCACCACGCGCCTGAACTGGTACACCTTCTGGGGTCAGGGGAACAATGTGCCCTGGTTTGCGGAGGAGGTTCCGGTACTCTTCATCAGCCTGGCGAACCCGTACCATCTGCTGGATGTGCCCATGCTGAAAACCTATATCAATGCATACTCCAACAATGATGATGTCATGGAGGCGGTTGTGGAAAAAGTGATGGGGCGCAGTCCGTTTACCGGCATCAGTCCCGTGGATCCCTTCTGCGGAAGGGAAGAGCTGTCCTATTGATGTGTCAGACAAAAGGGGAGGATCGTCAGAGAAAGGATCAAAAGGTTATGGCTAGAACAGAAAGATTGCTGGAAAAGGCCCGGGCATTGTTCCCGGAGCTGCATAGAGAGACAGTCCGCCCCATTCGGACGGTGGAGCCGGTGTTTCGGGACGGTAGATATGGCGCGGAAGCGGCTGAAGATTTCAGAAATCGGACGCTCTCCACAGGGGATTCGGTGGTGCTGGATTTCGGAGATCACGAGACCGGATACCTGACGATCCGTTTTTCCTCGGAAGGAGCGCATCCGGATGCGCCGGTGTGGATCAGGGTACGGTTTGCGGAGCGCCTTTCGGAATTTTATGAAAATGCGGAGGAATATGCAGGCTGGATCAGCAAGGCTTGGATCCAGGAGACGCAGGCACATCTGGATGTATTGCCCTGTGAGGTGACCTTCCCCAGACGATATGCTTTCCGTTATGTGAAGCTCGAGGTGCTGGACTGCAGCACACGGTTTTCCCTGAAGGTGGAGGGGGCTGAGGCGACTGCAGTTTCCTCTGCGGATGAGAGCGCCCTTTCGCCCTGCACCAGTGCTGACCCCGAGCTGGTAGAGCTGGACCGGATCGCGGTCCGCACACTGCATGAATGTATGCAGAGAGTCTTCGAGGACGGTCCGAAACGGGACAGACGACTCTGGATGGGGGATCTGCGCCTGGAAGCACTGGTCAGCTATGAGACCTACCATGCGGACGCTATGGTGAAGCAGGGATTGTACCTGTTTGCCGGTGATACGGATGCGGACGGGCAGATCGCATCCAACCTTTTCATTGCGCCGCAGATCGAAGCGGATGACGGGCGGATGTTTGATTATTCCCTGTTTTTCACAACGGCGCTTCGGGATTACTATGCCAGGACCGGAGACAGGGAGGCGCTGGAGGACCTGTATGAGACCGCAATGCATCAGGTAAAGCTTGCGGAAGAGCTGCTGGGACCGGATGGGGTGATCCGGGATTCCGATGTCATGGGCTGGTGCTTTGTGGACTGGAATCTGGGCCTGAACAAGCAGGCATCTGCTCAGGGGATCTATCTCTATGCGCTGCAGGCAGCTGCCGAGCTGGCAGAGTGGAAAGGCGATCCCGAACTGGCTGCATCGATGCGAAAGCGGCATGCAGATGGCGTCCGCGCGGTGCGGGAAGCGCTCCTGGATACCGCAAGGGGTGTCTTTGTCAGCGGTGCGGCCGGGCAGGTCTCCTGGGCCAGCCAGTGCTGGCTCGTGCTGGGAGGCGCCTTTGCATCCCGGGAGGAAGCGGCAGCTGCGCTGCTTTCCCTGGAGCAGGACAAAAACGCGGAGGGGATGGTGACTCCTTATATGTATCACCATTACATCCAGGCCCTCATAGATGCGGGGCTGGAGGAAAAGGCAAAGGCCGTGCTGAAGGAGTATTGGGGCGGCATGGCGGCAGATGGAGCGGATACTTTTTTTGAACTCTATCGCCCGGGGCATCCGGATGAGTCTCCTTACGGGGGAACCATCGTCAACAGCTACTGCCACGCCTGGAGCTGTGCCCCTGCCTATTTTATCAGACATTATCAGTGGTAAAGGAGATCGGAATCGATGAAGGCGGTGATCTTTGATCTGGATGGAGTGATCTGTTTTACGGATCGGTATCATTACAAAGCCTGGAAGGAAATCGCGGATGAGATCAGGGTGCCCTTTGACGAAGCCACCAACAACCGCATGCGCGGGGTGAGCCGTATGGCGTCCCTGGAGATCCTGCTGGAAGGTGCGGACAGGTCTTTTTCCGCTACGGAAAAGGAGGCGCTGGCAGAGCGCAAAAACGGGATCTACGCAGCGCTGCTGGATGAGATGAGCCCTTCGGACCTCTCCGATGAAGTCCGGGATACCCTCCGGGAACTGCGCAAAAGAGGACTGCTCCTCGCCATCGGATCCAGCAGCAGGAACACGAAAAAGATCCTGGGGAAGCTGGGATTATCGGACTTTTTCGATGCTGTTTCGGATGGAACGAACATCACCAGGTCCAAACCGGATCCGGAGGTGTTTTTGAAAGCGGCGGAGATGCTGCGGATATCTCCGAAAGAAGCGCTGGTGGTGGAGGATGCGGCAGCAGGGATCGAAGCTGCGAACGCGGGCGGATTTGCCAGTGCTGGGCTGGGAGAAGCGGCAGTGCAGCCGCTTGTGACCCATCCACTGGCGCATTTTTCCGATCTCCTGCAGCTGGTGTAGCGGTTCTTAAGTACCTCGCCCCTGGGAGCTGTGGTATAATTTCCTTGTCACACGTGACAGGAAGATGACCATCCGGCGTTTTCCCTGAAAAGGGAGAAAGGGCGAGGTGTTTATGGATCGGAAGGAAAGAAGGCTGGGAACGCTTTTAAAGGTGATCGCGTATATCGGATCCTATTATCTCTGGGAGTTTTTATGGGGAATTGCGTTCGTAGTGATTCTGATCTTACAGTATCGTTCTAATTTCGGAGATGAGTGGGGAGCCTTTATTCAGGATGCGGGAAGGCGTACGAAGCTGATAAATACGATCGTCAGCCGGATCGAAGTGCTGGAATGGCATGATCTGGCCGCTGCAGTGACATGGCTTTTGCTGCTGTTCCTGTTCTTTCGGGTACGCAGACAGCCTGTGCCGGAGCGCATGGGATTAAAAAAGTGTGCCCCCATGTTTTTGCTTGCGGGAGCGCTGATCGGAATCGGGGGCAAAATGCTGAATGACGGAATCTATGTCCTCTTTCCGCAGCTGATCGGAGAGAAAGCGGCCGGCAGCGCAGCCGCCGGTTCCTTTATGGATCTCTATCTTGCCGATCCGGGCACAGGGTTAAATGCCGTATTGAGGATTCTTGCGATCGGGATCATGGTTCCGATCGTGGAAGAAATCCTTTTCCGCGGGATCTGCTTTACGCATGTAAAGAGAATCTGGCCGGTACCCGCCTCCGTGGCCGTGATCAGCGTGCTGTTTGGGTTGGTACATATCCGGTACCCCATGAACTATATGCTCTTAATGGCATTTTGGAGCATTTTCCTGTGTCTTCTTGCGCACCGAGCGGGATCTGTTCTGCCGTCCGTTTTGGCCCATATGCTCTATAATCTGATCTCGGTGATCCGTTCGATCCGGGACATATCTTTTCAAAGGACCACAGGCATTGTAATACTCATATGC
>JAEETA010000009.1 GCA_016286555.1 Lachnospiraceae bacterium
CGTTGTCGAAATCCAGATCCTTCAGATCCAGGCCCACACACTCGGAAACACGGATACCGGTACCCAGCAGAAGAGTAAGCAAAGCCACATCCCGGACCTTTGTCTTCTGATGATAGACCAGTTCCCGCTCCGTAAGTTTCTCACCGCTTTCCACCTGATCCAGCAGGATGGCAACCTCATTGGGATCCAGACGGATAATGGCCTTCTCATGAAGCTTCGGGCTCGGGATCAGACTGGCCGTATTCTTATCGATCTTCTCATTTTCGAACAGATACTGGAAGAGCCGACGGAGAGCGGAGAGCTTCCGCGCTTTTCCGCGCTCATCGTTGGTGATCTCTTTTCCGTCCTTCGTATACAGGGTGATATACTCCATATACTCCACCAGATCCTCCCTGGTGATGCTGTTAAACTGCGCTAGAGTGAACTCCTTCATGGATTTCCCCTTCAGGGAAGGGTTCCGCTCATGCAGGAACTCAAAGAAAAGCCGGATATCATATCCATAAGCAAGCCTGGTCCTGGTAGAAGTGGTATCGCTGATGCTCCGGAAGAAGTCGCGGCAGTAGTCCGGCAGCTCCTCCAGAATCCCTCGGAGCTTCTGGATATTTGCCTTATTTTGCATATCATGATAGTTCTCGTCACGTAAGACTGCCATAGGACCTCCTTACACAAGTCTTGTACTGTTCGCATTTCTATTATTCATCATATCATCAGAACCGGAAAATGCAATATTGTGTATATAAATACCTGCGACTATACTGTATATTGTGGAAGAGAAATAACATTGGAATATATTGGACGCCCGGTCCCACCATATACTCGGGTTCGGACACGCTTCCGCTTACGGTTTTGACACGTAGCGGACGCTAAGCTCGCCACGAGCCTGACGGCTCTACCTCGCTAAGCGCCGACGGCAAAACATAGTCCTCACCCGGGTTATGGTGTCCCGGGCTGATGCTACAATAAATTCAAAGTCAGGAATTCCGACATGATTGATTATACCTCTCTGAATCACTACCTCAAAACCACCTTCGGCTGTAAGGTATATAAGATTGCTTTGAACGCAGGCTTCACCTGCCCCAACCGTGACGGTAAGCTGGGTACCGGAGGCTGCATCTTTTGCTCCGGTACGGGAAGCGGAGACTTCGCGGAAGATCCGGAACGGAGCATCACTGAGCAGATCGAAGCAGGGAAGCGGAGAGTGGCATCCAAAGCGGGAGAGGGGAAGTTCATCGCTTACTTCCAGGCATTCACCAACACCTATGCCCCCATAGAACGGCTGAAAGCCCTATACGAAGAAGCTCTGGCTCATCCGGATGTGGTGGCCCTCTCCATTGCCACCAGACCGGACTGCCTCCCGGAGGAGGTTCTGAATCTACTGGAAGCCTGCAACCGGATCAAACCCATCTGGGTGGAGCTGGGACTTCAGACCATCCATGAAAACTCCGCAAAATACATACGTCGTGGGTATACCCTGGATGTTTATGACGAAGCCGTCAGGAATCTGAAAAAAAGAAACCTGAATGTCATTACCCACGTGATCCTGGGGCTCCCGGGGGAGACAAATGCCGATATAGAGGCAACCGTACGCTATGTGTGTGACCATGGCACCGACGGTATCAAGCTGCAGCTCCTTCACATCCTGAAGGGAACGGATCTGGCAGAAGAGTACCTGGCCGGAAGAGTGCCTGTGATGGCAGAAGAGGAGTATGTAGCCCTCATCACTCATCTCCTGCGGATCATTCCAAGGAATGTGGTGATCCACCGGATGACCGGGGATGGTGCCAAGAAAGATCTCCTGGCGCCTCTTTGGAGCGCTGACAAAAAACATGTACTGAATGCCCTGCAAAATGCTATCCGGGAGGGCTGAATCCCTAAGGATTTCTATACAATCCGGCATATATCTGATATGATGGGCAGGGAATAAGGAAACCTGAATGGAGATGACCATGAGAGAAATGGACAAACCGCAAGTGGATCAGGAAAACGAAAGAGAATCAATCCTTCAAAACAAGCCGGACATTGACGAAATGCTGGAGGATTCCGATCAGGCGGAAGCGGTGATCGAAAGCGCGAATGCTACAGAGGAAACCGTAGCGGATCCTGCACAGGCCACAGAAGAGACCGGAGGCAGAAAGCGGACGGTGATCATCTGGAATCAGAATTTTATCCAGGTAGGTCTGATCCTTCTGTTCTGTTCCATGCTGGTGCTTCTGTTCTATTACCTTTTGTTCCACACCGATGCACTTAAGCAGAACTTTGCCCATTTGAACAGGATCCTGCTACCCGTTCTGGTAGGCATCGCCCTGGCCTATGTCATGACGCCGCTTCTCAATGCCATCGAACGCAGGATTTTAAAGCCCCTCTATTATCAGAAGCTGAAGAGAAAGGAAACAGACCGCTCCGGCAGAGTGATCCGCTATCTTTCCGTAACCGCAACCTGTACGTTGTTCATCCTTGCGCTGTGGCTGGTCCTCAAAATGCTGATCTCCGGCATCGTTCCTTCCGTCGGCAACCTGATCTCCAATTTTGACGTATATACCAGCAATGCCATCAAATGGGCCAATTCCATCTCCTTTGAGGATCCGGATGTCAATGCCTATCTGACCCTTGCCATCGATTCTGTCTCCGAGAGCATCTCAGAATGGTTTAATACCGATATCTTCAGCAAATCCACTACAATCCTGAAGAACTTGTCCCTGGGCATGATGTCCTTCGGAAAAAAACTTTTGGATTTTGTTGTAGGCTTCATCATTTCCGTCTACCTGCTGAACAGCAAGGAAGTGCTGGTAGGGCGCTTTAAAAAGATCATCTATGCCGCTTTGTCCAGGAAAAAGGCAAACGATGTGGTGGATGCTCTCTGGTATACTCACCAGACCTTCAGCGGCTTCCTTACCGGAAAATTCGTGGATTCCGTCATCATCGGCCTCCTGTGTTTCATCGGGACCACATTGATGCAGACTCCCTATGCAGCCCTGGTAAGCCTTATCATCGGCATCACCAATATGATTCCCTTTTTCGGCCCTTACATCGGTGCTATCCCTACGACGCTCCTGATCTTTATGGTGAACCCTTCCCATCCGCTGCCGGCATTGTACTTCCTGATCTTTATCATCCTGCTGCAGCAGCTGGACGGCAATGTGATCGGTCCTAAGATCCTGGGCAAGAGCACCGGTCTGGAGGGATTCTGGGTGATCTTTGCCATTACCCTGTTCGGCGGTATCTGGGGGCTCTTTGGCATGATCGTAGGCGTTCCGTTCTTTGCCGTACTGTATAACGGCATCAGAGTCACCATCAACGGTAAACTGGCAAAAAAAGGATATACCAACGACACAAAACAATATATGAATGCCATTCGCGTAGATGAGGACGGAATCGTCATCCAAAAACCGGAAGCAGAACCGGAAAAGATCCGTCCTTTTTCCAGAAAAACAAAAAAAACGATAATCAAAAAGGATAAAACATCATGAGATTTGTAATTCAGCGCGTTGACAGGGCCTCTGTGCGGATCCTTCCGGAAGAGGGACAACCCTACGAGAACGGTAAGATCGGAAAAGGATTTCTGGTCCTGATCGGAGTAGAAGAGGCAGACAACGAAAAAATCGCAGATGCCATGGTGCGAAAGCTCCTTGGCATGCGGATCTTCCCGGATGAAAACGGCAAAACGAACCTGGATCTGGCTGCAGTAAACGGGGAACTGCTTTTGATCAGTCAGTTTACCCTGTATGCAGATTGTCGCAAGGGGAATCGACCCAGCTTTACAAACGCCGCCGGCGCTGAGCAGGCTAACGCATTATATGAATATGTGGTTGCTCAGTGCAGAGCCAGTGTGGCTCATGTGGATACGGGCGTATTTGGAGAACATATGGAGGTGGATCTGGTCAATAACGGACCGTTTACCATTGTGCTGGATTCCCGTGATTTAAGTATATAGAGGAACCCTTACAGGGCTCCCGTGGTCCATATATCCGTGTTCGGACACGCTTCCGCTTAGTGTGTCCGTATATGTGCTAGCATATTCGGACATGACACAGCAGCGGTACATAAACTCACCGTGCGCTTGTAGCGCCGGTTCGTTAAGTACCGGCGGCAAAACATAGTCCTCACACGAATTATGGACCCGGTCGCCCACGAAATAATGCTTAGATCGAACTCATAATTTGAAAAAGACGACATAGAGTAAAATCTATGACGGCTATTATATTGCAGACTAAGTCATGGTGTACTGATAAGCAACCTATAGTTTAACGAATCAGTTGGAATGCATTTTAATGTATTCCAACTATTCGTTAAACTATCCTTTTGCGAATAAATATAGTGTAATCTCTCGCAACTCAACAGATACAAATTGGCTACTCCATATGCAGATCTGTATCATGCGTTGCAACGAAAAAAGCAGCCAAAAACGGCTGCTTTTTTGAAATTATGGAACATACTTCAATGTTTTCTGTGGAGAAAGGTCCTTAAGCGCTGATGATAAATTGATCGATCAGGCTGTTCAGGTTCTCGGACTGCTCGGAAAGCTCGATGGATACGGCGCTGGATTCCTCGGCGGTAGCGGAATTGTTCTGCACCACACCGGAAATCATCTCGATCCCCTTGTCGATCTCTTCCATGCTCTGTGCCTGCTCCTCAGCCAGATCGCCGGTCTCAATGATCATGCCGGTGATCTCCTCAACGCTCTGCTGCATTGCATCCAGCGCTTCGGTGGTCTCAGCCACAACGGCATTTCCGTTTTGAATCTCGTCCATGGTATCTGCGATAAGCTGGTGAGTATTCTTGGCAGCATCGCTGGACTGATCTGCCAGGATACCGATCTGCTCTGCCACCACTGCAAATCCTCTTCCGGTATCTCCCGCTCTGGCTGCCTCAATGGAAGCGTTCAGGGCAAGGAGGGAAGTCTGCTTTGCGATGGCTTCGATGGTATTGGTGATCTGCTCGATCTCTGCGGATGCCTCGGTGATCCTGGTCATGGCATCCGTCACCAGATGCATCTTCTGTGCACTGCGCTCTGCATCCTTACGGACGGAAGCTGCCATGCTCCTGCTCTTTTCAGCTACCACAGCCAATTGTCTCGTCTGCTCCGTCACGGAATCAACGGATGCAGTGAGTTCCTCAACGGCTGCAGCCTGGTCCGTTGCGCCCTCCGCAAGGTCCGTAGCGCCCTGCGACATATTATTTGCGGATTCCGATACAAGCGAGGAAGAATTCTTCACCTCACGCAGCGTATTGGAAAGGGTATCCGAAATATCCCCCAGCGCTGTCTTGATGGCATCGTAATCTCCGATATACAGGTCTTCGTTCCGGGAGCCGGTAGAAAAATCACCGCCGGACATTCTATTTAAGGTCTCTGCGATGTCTTTTACGATATTCTCGATCACATTGGTGGACTGCCTCAGGTCCCCTGCCAGTCTGCCCAGCTCATCCTCGGAATCGGTCTCGATCTCAATCTCCAGCTTTCCTTTTGCCATGTCATCCGCCGCTTTCGAGATTGCCTCAATAGGATCCAGAATGCTGCGGGTCATTGCCTTTCTGGCCAGACCGGAATACTGCAGTGCATAGAGGACCACGATCAGAGAAATGACCGTCATGATCACGACTCCGACGATACTCACCAGATAGGCTTTGGAAGCCTGCTCCTTCGCATCAATGCCGATCTCCTTAAAGTCCTTGACCACTACCTTGATTGCCTCATTGGTGTTGGCACTGTAATAATCGTAGATCTCTTCTCTGGAGGCTCCGGAAGCAAACATGCTGAGCAGCGCATCGTCAGACTTGTCGATATCCGCGATATGCTGATAAGCCACGGACAGATCGCCCTTATAGACCTTTCCCAGGGCGTCCAGGCCGTCATTCAACTCCTGAATCTTCTCATAGACGCCTTCCAGCTGCTCCTGTCTTTCGCCTTCATCATAAGCATTCATGGCAGAAAGATAGTATTTCGCCAGCGCCTGGATAGTGATACGGATCTCACCCTGCTGGGTGTTCTGCTCATAGTACACAGCGTAAATATTTCTAATATTCAGAAGGGAAACCAGATCGATGATCGCAATGACCACAATGATCACGATCAGATTGGTACGAAACCTTCCAAAGACTCTTTTCAGCTTGTCTGATACAGAAAGCTTCCGAAATTCGTCTTTTGCAAATCCATTTTTCTTTGAATCGACGTTAGACATACATACCTCCATTTATCTTCTTAAAATCTTCACATTTCTCTCTCACGAACAATTACATTTTACACGATATAGTTTGTCAAAACAATTTAAGAAACTATAAATATCCGAAAGTATTTATAAACTGTCTCACAGAAAAAAAAGAGCCGGCAAAATTGCCGGCCCAACGCTTATTCCTGATCCTCTTCTTTCGCATTTAACGTATATAAAACTTCTCTGAGAAGTCGATTGTTTTCACTGATCAAATCATTCAAGGCTTGATCATTTTCGCTTATCAGTTTATGTGTTCTGTCCAAATTATCCAAAATCTCATTTGTTTTAATATACCAGCACCACAATTCTCTTAACAGAAAAAATAAGCCAATTCCCAAACAGATAATTGCAATGATAAGGACACTGAAACTGCGTTGATCCATAAAAACCTCCAGGATTAAAAAACAAATTGCTCCCGCAGGGATTTGCGGGTCTTCTTGCGAGTGATCTCCATAATGCCCAGAGCAGTGATGTCCAGGGCTTTGGCAAAACAAATATCGGCCTTCAGGAGGTCCTGCATGTAAGCAAGAAGGCTCTCAGACGCGTTTTCCGCATCGTTATTGACGAAATCCACCAGGATCATGCCGGAGAGATTCCGGAGCCTGATCTGAAGCGCCACCTCCCTGGCAGCTTCCCGGTTCAGGTCGCTAACGAATCCCGCGCCGGATTTTTCCATCTTGCCGCTGTTCACATCGATGACGGTCATGGCCTCGGTGTAGTCAAAGATCAGATATCCCCCGGAAGGAAGCCAGACCTTTCTGGCCAATGCATCGGAGCCCTTGGTGTGCAGGCTGTACAGAGCACTTAAGGACAGTTGCCTGTCGGTATATAGCCTGACGGGAGTACCGGAAATCCCGGCAGATAACCTCTCGTAAAGCCCCTCCTTATCCGTAACGATCTCTTCGATGTCGTAATGCACCTTGTCCGCCACTGCTTTCATGACAGGCTTCAGATCCGGTCCTTCGGACACGGACAACCGTCTGATCTTGTTGTCATGGGCCGCTGCGTTACGGATATCTTCTCCATCGGGGATGCGACTCCAGTCAATCTTTGCAGAGAACGAAGCCCGCTTGCCCCTTTGAGGTTCTGCCTTCAAACGCACGCAAAGCAGATCTCCCTGCTTGGGGTTCAGATCCCCAGAAATCTGGGAAAAGGGCAAAAATCCGGTAAGAGACTCTCCTTCCGTTCCATAGAGAACGAAAGCTGCTTTCAGCTCTTTGGAGATGTTGGATACCCGGGCCAGGAACAGGTCTCCTACGTGATACCCGGATCCTGCTTCCTCTTCTGCCGCCCCCAGGGATACCATCTCCAGGAGCCGTCCGCCCTTCAGATAAAACATGCAAGTATGCTTTTCAAAGTCTGTGATCAGGAGCTTGCCCGCTCCGGAAGCCGCCTCTCTGGCAAGGGCTTTCCCCTCCATGGAGGCAGCGCTCACATCAATCCTGCGACTCATGCCAAATGTTCCTCACAGATACCGATCATGGGGATCAACTCCCCTTCAGCGCCCTCTTCTGCCGCGGTTCTGGTGTACATCTCCAGTCGGGTCACCAGAAGGGCATACTGAGCCAACGTCTCTCCCTCCATGGCACAGATGCTTTCCAGTACCTGAATGGGCTTAATGTTGCCGGCACTGGAGGCGTCGCAGCGCAGGAAGAGGCTGTTTGTTTCCTCATCAAAACGAAACTCCAGGATGCCGGGGCGCAGATCCAGGATCCGCTCTCCTTTTTTAAGCACCTTAGTATAGGGGATCTCCGTACGGCCCAAAGTCTTTTCGATCACAGCCCTGCACTTATCGGGATCCAAAGCAGACTGCTCACTTCCTTCCGCCGCCAGGCACGCAGGGACCTTTCCGGCCCGAAATTCAATCTGATAATCCGCAGCCGCCACGGAAGCCATGGCATTGCCCGCATTTTCCGGCAGGAGTCCCACATCCGCGATGCGGATCTCCGGTACCGATACGGCATTCAAAGCGTCAGCGATGTCCTGCAGAGAGGTCATGGAATTTAACTTCAGATCCATGTACTCCGCCTGACTTTCCAGGCCCACACTCAAAGGTGACGCAAATGTCATGATCTGGTGGGGGGAGAAGCCTCCCGTATAGGCCACATCGATCTCGGCTCTGCGAATGCACTTCTGGAAATACCGCATCACATCCAGATGGCCGATATACCGGATGGCTCCGGTTTTGGTAAATTTCACTCGTATAAACAAAGTATGTCTCCCATCAAGCAAATCAAGTTCTAGTAAATCAAGCGCTTCAGCGGGGACCGCCATCCGCGCAGGATCAGATCACTGCATCAAGTCCTCAGGAACGTGCCGCAAAACAGATGCCCACACCAAAGGAGGCAGCGCCGCAACCGGAACATTTGTCGGCACAGTTGTTGGTCACCTTGCCTTCCTTGGAATTGTGCCACTCCTGCAGCAGGAACTTCCGGGATACACCGCAGTCAATGAAATCCCAGGGGAAGATCTCGTCATCGGGACGCTCCCTTACGGTATAGAAATCGGGATCCACGCCGCATTCTTCGAAGGTCTCCATCCAGACATCGTTCTTGTAATACTCGGACCAGGCATCGTAGAAGCACCCCTTTTCATAAGCCCGCTTGATGACCTTACAAAGTCTCCGGTCGCCTCTTGCCAGGACGCCCTCCAGGACGCTGACGTCCGCCTCGTGCCAGTTGTATTTGATGCTCTTCTGGTTCAGCTGGGATGCAATGCCCTGCCTGCAGGTATAGGCCTTTTCGATGAACTGTTCCTTGCTGCACTGGGGCGCCCACTGGAACGCGGTAAAGGGCTTGGGGACAAAGAAAGATGTACTGACCACGATCTGTACCCGGCCATTGACCCGCTTTTCCTTGGGTACCGCATCAAAGAACTCCGCCGCGATCTTGTTGGCCAGGTCCCCGATGCCCACGATATCCTCATCCGTCTCTCCGGGGTGGCCCAGCATGAAGTAGAGCTTGACTCTGGTCCAGCCGCCTTCAAAGGCCTCTCTGGCGCCGGAAAGGATCACCTCTTCCGACAGGCCCTTGTTGATGACGTCACGGAGTCTCTGGGAGCCTGCCTCAGGGGCAAAGGTCAGGCTGGTCTTTTTCACATCCTGCACCTTGCTCATGACATCCAGGCTGAAGGCGTCGATCCGCAGGGAGGGCAGACTGATGTTGATATGGCGCTTGCTGCATTCCTCCAGGAGATAGTCCAGCAGCTCCGGCAGATGGGTGTAATCGCTGGAGGACAGGGAACTTAAGGAAATCTCCTCATGCCCCGTATTTTTCAGCATTTCCATGGCATAGCGCTTTAATGTCTCCACGGAACGCTGCCGCACGGGACGGTAAAGCTCACCGGCCTGGCAGAAACGACACCCGCGGATACAGCCGCGCATGATCTCCAGCACCACACGATCCTGAGTACATTTGATATAGGGCACCACAGGCTTCATGGGATAGTAGGTATCGTCCAATTCTCCCACGATCTCTTTCCGGATCTTCTTCGGCATCTCCGGGAATCTGGGCAAAAAGGAAGCAATGGTTCCGTCCTCGTTGTAGGTCACATCATAGAGCGACGGCGCATAAATGCCCGGCAGGCAACCTGCTTTTCGCAGGAATTCCTCCCTGGTGGCACCGTTTTTCCGGCATTCTTTATACAGGTCCAGAAGTGCCCGGTACTGGGTTTCCCCTTCGCCGATGTAAAAGAGGTCAAAGAAATCCGCGATGGGCTCGGGATTGTAAGTGCAGGGTCCGCCGCCGATCACGATGGGCACGTCCCAGGTGCGGTCCTTCGCCTCCAGAGGGATCTGGGCCAGATCCAGCACCTGCAGGATGTTGGTATAGCACATCTCATACTGGATGGTGATGCCCAGGAAATCAAAATCCTTCACGGGACTCTGGGACTCCAGCGCAAAAAGGGGGATCTTTTTCTCCCGCAGCACCTTGTCCAGATCCGTCCAGGGAGAATAGACCCGCTCACACCAGGTATCCTCGAAGGAATTGAACATATCGTAGAGAATCTGAATCCCCAGGTGGGACATACCGATCTCATAGACATCGGGAAAACACATGGCAAAGCGCACCTGCACCTGTGACAGGTCCTTCACCACGGCGTTCACCTCGTGTCCGATATAGCGTTCCGGCTTATCGATGGATAGTAAAATTTCGTCAGGCAATGCCAGAAAATCCGTCTTCATCATAACTTTCCTTTAAATGCCGCCAGTTCCTCCTCAGTGCATTCTCTGCCCGAGTATCTGGCTTTTTCGTAAATGGCGCTCCAGCCGGAAGTACCACTGAGCTTCTCCAGCTGTCTCGCCGTATGTTTTCCGGGATGTCGCAGAGGATCTCCAGTCGCGGCCTCTTCTCTTCTTTTTGCAAAATGGGTGGCGTAATGCCTTCGGATCCGGTCGTTGACACTTTTTCCGGCAGGCCCGAAAAAGCGGCGTCTCGCTTCCCGCTCCAGGCGCTCGTGAAGGTCCGTTACGCCCTCTTCCTCACTGTCACTGTAAACCTCCACGGCACGGTGCTTATAGAGGTACAAAAATAGCTTAAAGAGACCCGTCGCAGCATAATATACCACCACGGCGATGATAATGCCAAACAACAGGTAGGACAGAACCTGCCATACGGGAGAAGGTCCCTGAGATTCCCCCAGCATCTGCATGGTGGCAGGATCCGATAAGTGCAGATCTTCAGGCACCTCCATGGAAGGCCCTTCTTCCGGCGCAAAATGCGACAGGATCCAGATCACAAATTCCTTCAGCTTCCCGATGAGATATTGAAATCCTCTCTGAATGGCTTCAAATTGCCCTGCGATGATAAGAGCCACTGCCAGGAGTCCGGAAAAGATCAGCGTCGTGGAAAAGCCACTGCGATACATTTCCCTGACGGGAAGGTAACTTACGGTGCTTTCGTTAAAGCGGGTGAACTTCTGCAGCTGATTCAGATACAGCTGCACGAACAACAGCAGCAGGCACAGGATCACTCCCACTCGGAGCTGTCTGTCCCATTCCGGTCCCATGACATAATGGGTAAAGGCGGAAGCTACAAAAGCAAGAGCAACACCGGTCACCGGCGGAATGGGGATCACGGGATCGTTGTCCCGCAGGAACCTTCTCCTGCATTCCGACAGCAGGAAGATGGCCCCGAAGAAAAATCCATCCAGCTTCACCACATAGGAAATGGGGATCACCACCCAGATGGCCAGCACCAGAATGGATAATCCCAGGAATGGGAAAGATTTGGTAAACAGCCGGTTCAGAAAGTAAAAGATCAGAGGAAAGATCCCCAGTCCAACAAAAATCAGGATATGGGGCGGCATTCCTCCGGAAATATTATAAAAGATCAGCATCAAAAACACGTAGAGTCCGAAGAGACTCCAGTGATTCATTTCCAGCGTCATGACGGATCCCAGCAGAGCGATCCGTTCCGACAGGGAGGATTTTTGTTTGTCAGCCATGCTCATTCCTCCACATAGTAAGTAAACTGCTGCAGATCCGTACCGATAAACTCCGCATCTTCCTTGCGGCTGGGCAGGATCAATGCTACAGCTGCGCCCATATTCATGCCCTTTTCCACCAGCTCCAGCATTTCCGGATCCGGGAACAGAGAGAAAAAGCAGCGTAAGGAATACTCTTCTTCCAGGAACAGAGACTCATTGAAATGATGCTCGAAGGGCAGAGTTTTGGATGGATCGATCCCTGCCAGCACCGTCAGAAAATCGGAAAACTCCCCCTCTTCCGTGGAGGCAAAGGCAGGTCCTCCCGTCAGGGAATTCACCGCATTGCAGCGTAAGGACACATTGATCCCCTGCTCAAAGAAAAGCCTTCCCAGATAGGCAATGGCGGAGATCAAATCTTCCGCTTCGTCCTCTCTGTGCCGGATGTGGACATCCATGAGATTCAGGAAAAAAAGCACGGGACGCCTGGACACATACTCCCTGACATTTACAAGCAGGTCGTCCTCCGTTTTGGCGGAAGCCCGCCAGTTGATGGTCTTCATGGGATCGCCGGGCTGATATTCCCGGATACCACGGAAAGAAAAGACATCTTCGATCAGAGGAGAATTGGTCAACGCCGTACCGATGGAAGTCTGCAGCGCCCTGGCCAGATCCGCGCATTCCAGCTCCTCGGGATACACCAAAAGCGAGGTGCTGACAGGCACCTGCGTCACAAATTGATCTATCAAAAACAGATCGGCGCCCACAAGGTCCATGGATCCGATCTCATACATCCCCCTTTTTTTCGGATAAAACTGCACCCTGCGGGTGATCCGCTCCATGGATTTTAAGTGAAAGATGTCATTCCGGTAATACTGATCCGTTACGGAAGAACCCTTTCCGGAGGTAAAGCTCAGCTCCCTGGGCGCCTGAAACTTTACCTTTACCATGGCAAGAGGAAGCCATTTTTTATTTTCCACGATCTCAATGACCTCACTGCTCTGACCCCTGGTGAGCTCACTGTCCGCAAAAGATACGGAGGCAGTCAGATTCCTGTCCCAGAACCTGCGGTACAGCCAGCGCTGCCCCAGGAAAAACAGAAGGGCAATGAAGCCAAATACTATCAAAAGGATCATTCGAAGCCCTCGGTGGGAACATCCAGTTCCTTCACGATGCGCTGGATCAGTTCATACGCAGGTGCCTTATGAGCAAAGGAGGAAGGGATCACGCGATGTGCCAGGACCGGCACGGTCATGGAGATCACATCATCCGGAATCACATAGTCACGATCCGAGAGATATGCCAGGCACATAGCGCACTTCTGCAATGCCAGCAATCCTCTGGTACTGACCCCAAGTCGGAAGAGATTGCTCTCTCTGGTAGCCTTGCCGATGGAGACGATGTAGGAACGGATCTCCTCGGATACCTGCACCTGTCCCACAGCCTTCCTCGCATCCAGAATATCTCCGGTGGTAAGCACTGCAGTGAGATCTGCAATGGGATCTCCGGCGGAATGATAGTAAAGTACCGTTTTCTCATCCTTTTCCTCGGGGTACCCCATGGACAGCTTCATGAGGAAACGATCCAGCTGGGCTTCGGGCAGAGGGAAAGTTCCCATATTCTCAATGGGATTCTCCGTAGCGATGACCAGGAAGGGCTCAGGCAGCAGCATCGTGTTGCCGTCAATGGTCACCTGCAACTCTTCCATGGCTTCCAGGAGACCTGCCTGGGTCCTGGGCGTGGCACGATTGATCTCGTCTGCCAGCAGAATATTGGTAAAAACAGGTCCTTTCTTCAGAACAAATTCCGATGTTTTTCTGTCAAAAACCGACAAACCCGTCACATCCGACGGCAGCAGATCCGGCGTAAACTGGATCCTGGAAAAGGATGCATCCAGACAGCCCGCAATGGTTCTTGCCAGCTTGGTCTTGCCGGTGCCGGGCACATCCTCCAGAAGGACATGTCCTCCCGCCAGAATGGCCACCAGGAGCTGCTCGATGACAGCGTCCTTGCCGATGATGACTTTGCCCGCTTCCCCAAGCAGGCGTTCTTTCAGTTCCGTACCTTTCATATTACCCCCACAAAAACTTTTTTATTTGAAATACAGGTGATCCGCATTAGTGTCTGTTTGCCAGTTCGTCTGCGATCTCTTCCCAGGTGACGCCCTTCTCCACCATAAGCACCATCATGTGGTAGAGAAAATCACTGATCTCATATTTGATCTCGTTGACATTGGGATTCTTGGCAGCGATAACGATCTCCGTCGCTTCCTCTCCCACCTTCTTCAGGATCTTATCAACGCCCTTGTCAAAGAGGTAATTGGTGTAGGACCCTTCCTTGGGATTCTCCTTCCGGTCTGCGATGGTGTCATAAACTTCGGACAGGATGGTCAAGGGATTCACAGAGGAACCCTTCTCTTCGGGCGCGATGATCTCGTTAAAGAAGCAGGAACGGTTGCCGGTATGGCAGGCAGCCCCCACCTGGGAAACCTTTGCCAGAATGGTATCGTAATCGCAGTCCGCAGTCAGACTCTTTACATACTGGTAGTGGCCGCTGGTCTCGCCCTTCAGCCACTGCTCCTGTCTGCTGCGGCTGTAATAATGCATCATGCCTGTTCGGATGGTGTCCTGGAAAGCCTGCCTGTTCATGTAGGCCATCATCAGCACTTCGTCGTTTTTCTCGTCCTGCACGATGACAGGCACCAGGCCCTGCTCGTTCAGTTTCAGGTCGTCGAAGGAAAGCTCCGCTCTGGGGAACTTCACATCGATGCCGTTCTCGCTGCACAGCTCCTTCAGGCTCAGGATCTGGGATACATTATCGTTAATGGTATTGCCGGTAACGCCGCAGACCTGCTCCACGGCGAAAAACTCCAGGAGCTTGTTCAGCAGGATCTGATCGATCCGTGCATAGAAAGGCAGGGAGGATACGATCTCCGTCTCGTGCAGCTGATGGACATTTAAGAGCACGAAACCGCTGACCTTCTTCTGCTCATCGGAGGGAATCATCTTGATGCGGTCCGGATCCGTAAACATGGCCAGGAGCTTCTCCGCACCGAACTTCTCGTTCACTTCCTGCGTCAGTTCAAAATTGTCATCCCTGTCATAATCCAGAATGGCCTTAGCACATCCGGTGTAGAGGATCTTCTTCACATCCTCCATGCGCTTGATGTTGCCGCCGCCGAACACGGGCTTATCAAAGACCGTGACGATCTCCTTCAGGATGTCCAGGGCCTCCTCGTGGGCGGCATCCGCAGACTCCACGGATTCATAGGTTCCCTGATCCGACAGATCAAAGACCATGAGTTCATCAACACTGTTTCTGCTGTAGGTTTCCGCCAGGCGCACCGGATCCGTGTCCACCACGGTATGATCCGTAAAACCTCTCACGGCATTGTTCTGAAACAGATAAATACTTGCTACAAATTTCTTAACCATAATCCCCTCGAAAGAAGCCGAAATCGGCGTATTTTTCGGTGCGGTATCAGAGACTTCCCTTGGTGGAAAGCACGCCCTCCACACGCGCATCTATAGAAACCGCCATGTCCAGCGCCTTGGCAAAGGCCTTGAACATTGCCTCGATCTCGTGATGTGCGTTACCGGTCTCCAGCACCTTGATGTGCAGGTTCATGCCTGCGCTGTAGGACAGGGCATAGAAAAACTCATGTACCAGCTCCGTATCAAGAGCTCCCACCATGGGTGCCTTAAACTCGTGCTCAAAACGCAGGTAAGGTCTGCCGCACAGATCCACGGCACAAAGCACCAGCACCTCATCCATGGGAAGGATGAAATAACCGTATCTGCGGATTCCTGCCTTATCTCCCAGTGCCTCTTTGATGGCAGTGCCCAGCGCGATGCCGGTATCCTCCACAGTGTGGTGTCCGTCCACCTGCAGATCTCCGTCCACCTTGCAACTTAAGTCAAAGAAGCCATGCCTGGTAAAACCCTCCAGCATGTGGTCGAAAAAGCCGATGCCGGTATTCACATCATACTTTCCGGAACCGTCCAGATTCAGGTCGATGCAGATATCCGTCTCTTTGGTTTTGCGGGTTACTTTAGCGTCTCTCATACTGCCCCCTTATAATGATTTTACTCGTTTTCGAAGCGAACCGCCACACTGTTTGCGTGAGCAGTCAGACCTTCTTCCTTTGCAAAGAGCTCCACCTGCTTATGCACTGCAGCCAGGCCCTCTCTGGAATAGGCGATGATACTGGATTTCTTGATAAAATCATCTACGCTGACCGGTGAGAAAAACTTTGCGGTACCGTTGGTAGGCAAAATGTGGTTGGGGCCTGCGAAGTAATCTCCCAAAGGCTCGGAGGAATACTCTCCTAGGAACATGGCGCCGGCATTCTTCACCTTCGTCATGGTCTCCCAGGGATTCTTCGTCAGAATCTCCAGGTGCTCCGGAGCAATCTCGTTCACGGTTTCAATAGCCTGATCCATGGTGTCAGCCACCAGGATATAGCCGTAATTGTCCAGACTCTTTCGGATGATCTCGGCACGCTCCAGCTTCAGGAGGTAGCCGTCGATCTCCTTTGCGGTCTGCTCTGCGATCTCCATGGAAGTGGTGACCATGATGGCACTGGCCAGTTCATCGTGCTCCGCCTGACTCAAGAGGTCTGCCGCCACATAGTGAGGATTTGCGGTCTCGTCACAGAGGGCCATGACCTCGGAGGGACCGGCGATGGAATCGATGCTGACGAAACCGTAGACAGCCTTCTTTGCCAGAGCAACGAAGATATTACCGGGGCCTGAGATCTTATCGGTCTTGGGCACAGATGCGGTTCCATAAGCCATTGCTGCGATGGCCTGCGCACCGCCAACCTTGTAGATACGGTCAACGCCTGCGATATCAGCGGCAACCAGGGTGCCGGCATTGACCTTACCGTCCTTTCCGGGAGGGGTGGTCATAACAATATCCTTCACGCCTGCCACCTTGGCAGGGATCACGTTCATCAGAACGGAACTGGGATAAGCAGCCTTACCGCCGGGAACATAGACGCCGGCTCTGGAAATGGGAGAAACCCGCATCCCCAGGATGGAGCCGTCCTCCTTGGTCTCAAACCAGCTGTTTCGCAGCTGCTTTACATGGAATGCACGAATGTTCTCCGCAGCTTCCCGGATCACAGCGATGTACTCGTCGGAAAGAGCTTCGTACGCCTCTTTGATCTCCGCTTCCGTCACCAGAATGTTCTCGGCATTCAGGTCAAATCCATCAAACTTTTTGGTGTATTCAAAGAGTGCCTTATCACCGTTTTCCCGCACATTTGCCAGGATCTCATTTACGGTCTTCTCATACTCGGGATACTGACCCGGGCTGCGCTTCAGCATGTTCTCCAGGATCGACTCCCGCAATTCATCGGTCAATTTTACGATTCTCATAATCTATCCGTATCCTTCCTCTTCTCTTATGCTTCCAGGACCTTTTTCCGCAGGCGGTTTACCAGGTCCGTAATGGTTTTGTTCTGCATCTGCATGCTGACGGGATTCACGATCATCCGGGCAGACAGGGGGCAGATCTCCTCCAGCACCACCAGACCGTTCTCCCTTAATGTAGAACCGGTCTCCACGATATCCACGATCACATCGGAAAGTTCCACGATGGGACCCAGCTCCACGGAGCCGTTGAGTTTAATGATGTCCACGGACTGGTGCTTCCGGTTGTTGAAATACTCCTTGGCGATCAGGGGATATTTTGTAGCCACGCGGATCCGCTCATGGTTCTGCAGAAGGGCCGTAGCGGAAGCGGGACCGCAGACACACATGCGGCATTTGCCGTAACCCAGATCCAGCACTTCATAGACATTGCGGTTTTCCTCCAGGATGGTATCCCTGCCAACCACGCCGATATCTGCAGCGCCGTACTCCACATAGGTGGGGACATCCGGGCCTTTAGCCAGGAAAAATCGCATTTTCAGTTCTTCATTCACAAAGATCAGCTTCCGGGAGTCCTTATCTTTCATCTCCTCGCAGGTGATGCCGATGGACTCGAAAAGTTCCATGGTCTTATTTGCCAGGCGCCCTTTTCCAAGGGCAAAAGTCAGGTATCTTTCTTCACTCATTTTCTTTTCCTCTTTGCCCTTGTCTAATGAATCGCGGGAGTCAGGATCACTTGCTTTCCTTCTCCGCGAAGCTTCTGTGCCTCTCCCAGCGCCTTTGCAAAACTCTCTTCGTCATAGGTGTCATAAAATACGATGATCCGCTCATCTTCCGGCCTGGGCAGCGATTTTGCACGATTCAGCGCCTCAGCCAGATCGTCGATCCGCAGGACAAAACCGATGGCAGGTGCATTTTTTCCGAAAAGCGGAAGAAGACTGTCATAACGTCCGCCGGAAGCAACCGGTCTGCCCACACCGTAGGTGAAGGCCTTAAAAATGACACCGGTGTAATATCCGTGCTTGCCCAGCATTCCCAGATCGAAGGAAATGCGATCCGTCACGCCGTAATGCTCCAGAATGCCGTACAGGGTTTCCAGTCGTTCGATGGCCTTCACGGAACGCTCATTTGCCGCATTCTGCTTAAGAACGCTTAAGTCACCGTGATCCTCAAAGGAATTCCCGATCTCCAGGAGCTTTCGCACATGCTCTTCCGGCAGTTTTCTGCTTTCCAGCAGTTCCTGGGCCGCAAAGATGTTTTTCCCGGTGATGTATTCCCGCAGTTTTTCCTCGGTCTGAGCATCCAGACCTGCCTCTTCGCAGAGTCCCTTGAAATAGTCCACTTCGCCGATGCTGATCTGGAACTCCTTCAGGCCCGCCCCGGAAAGGGCTTCCGCCACCAGAGCGATCATCTCCGCATCTGCCTGGACACTGCCGTCACCGATGAGCTCCGCTCCCATCTGGGTCTCTTCACAGAGCTTCCCCTGCAGGGTGGAGGTGTTGGTGAACACATTTCCATGATAGGAAAAACGACGGGGCGTAGGATCCTCCGGGAAGTATTTTGCCACGCATCTTGCGATGGAAGGCGTAAAGTCAGGCCGCAGCACCAGCGTGCGATTTTCCTTGTCGAAGAACTTGTACAGTTCGCTGCTGGAAGCCTGAGACGCCTCATCGGAAAAGATCTCGAAATACTCGAAAGACGGAGTACGGATGTCTTCATATCCGAAGGAAAGGAGCTTCTGGTGCAGGCATTTTTCCAGAAGCCTGCGGGAAGCGTACTCTTTCCCGTAATAATCCTTCACTCCGTCCGGTGTATGTAGCAGGTTGTAGTTCATAAATCCTCCTGGGCACTTTAGTATGCTAATGTGTTATCACGGTAAACTATTAGGAATATACACTATCCTGCGGGAAATGTCAACAAATGCTTATTCTTCGGGGCGCTCCGACAGATCTTTGTTGATGAGTTCCAGATAAGGTACCGGGATGCCGGGCACCTCCGGGATCTCATATTCGGGATTCAGTTCGTCAAAACGGAAGCTTTTCCGGCCGCCTTCCTTGGCTCTGTCCCAGAAAAACATCAGCATCTGCAGCGGCAGATAATAAAGCACATCCCGATCCGTAAAGTAGATCAGGAAAAATGCAACGCCCCCCTGTTTTTCAAAATCCTGCATGAACTGCACCTGGTGTTCATGGATGTTCTGCAGGGCGAAGGTATCGGAAGCGGACTCCTTGGCATCAAAACACACAGGAATCCCCTGGACAGCACCGATGTAGTCCACAGTACTCTTCTGTCCGAAATAGGCCAGGGTGATGTGCCGCGTCCGCTGGTCGATCTCGATGGGCGTGATGGGGGTGGGAATCTTCTGCACCAGGGCAAGTCCCAGCTCCAGATATTTTTCGTTGGACCGGTTGATCAGCTCCTCAAGAGCGGAGCCCCGCAGCCCTCTTGATTTCCAGGCCATGCAATACCTCCGGAAAATGTTCCTTCATGATCTGTAAAAACGGCTCTTCGGGAAGGGAAACGATACTTTTGCCCGCCAGATCCGAGAGCCTGCCGCAGCTTTCCTCACCGGGGAAAGTAAATACGGCGGCGTGAAGCAGTTGATGGCGCAAGCCGTAAGACTGCTTCCAGTATGCATTGAAGGATTTATCGCCGTACTTGGGATCACCTGCGATGGGGTGTCCCAAAGATGCCAGCTGGGCTCTGATCTGATGGGTCTTTCCCGTATAGAGACGCACCTCCAGCAAAGTGGCAGCGTCCTTACAACCTTCCGGTTTCACGGTGGCCAGGGGCTTAAATCCGGTGCGGATCTCTACTTCTCCCGGTGCGCCTGTAGGTTTCTCCGAAATGTGGGATACCCGGTCAGCGCCGCTTCTGCTCAGGTAAGAAGTCACTTCCTTCTCTGCGGAAAACTTCCCCTTACAGAGAGCCAGATACACCTTCTCCCCGTCCTTCTCCCGCAGGATCCTGGACAATTCCTGGAGTCCCGGGAGGGAAATCCCGCAAAGCACGATGCCCGTGGTATTTCGGTCCAGACGGTTGCAAACGGAAGGGGTAAAGCCCTCTCCCATGCCCTCGGGACGATGGGCAGGATCGGAACAGTAATCCAGCATCCATTCGTTGATGGAATATTTCGTGTCCCCGCTGCTCTGGGAATCCACCCCGGCGGGCTTGTAGAGCGCCAGCACGTCCTTGCCGTGATACAGCACCTGCACACCCTTCAGGGATGCCATGCGCTGTTTCGGCGAAGCCGTATCCGTAGTTCCGGACTTCCCAGCCGCATCCGTAGTTCCGGGCTTTCCGGCCGCATCCGCAGCTCCGGCTTTCTTTGCCGTATTCTTCCCGGCTCCGGATCCGCCCCCTGCGCTCTCCCCCTGCCGGAACAGGGCAAAGGTCTCATCGGAAAAGAAGGACTCCACCGTATCTCCTTCCGAGAGCTGCTCGGTGCCGTCCGCCTTTTTGCCGTTCAAAGTGATGTTTTTCTTGCGGAGCATCTTATACAGAAGGCCGGAGGATGCCCCGGGAAAATATTTTTTCAGAAATTTATCCAGTCGTTGTCCGGCCTGGTTGACGCCGATGCTGATCCTCTGCATGTGTCGCCTCCTATGCCGTCAAAGGGAAATCTGATGCAACACGGTACGCACCCGTAAGGAGGCATCTTCCTCCGCAGAGGGCTTCATCTCGGAAAGGCGCTTCAGGTAGCCTTCCAAATCCCGGTACACCTTGATCACGGGCGCTTTCAGATGCTCCTGCCCCAGCATGGATCCCAGATGCTCGGAAAAGCCCTTGTCGTCAAAGGCAGGATCTGCGGTATAGGCCGCCATTTCCCCGTGGGAAATCGCCAGGTGCTGAACAAAGTAATTCTTTGCGGAAGAAGTAAACACGCGGTCAAAGGAGCCGCACAGATGGGAAGCCACTTCACTGATCTGCTTTACCTGTTCGGGATCACACCCCCGATAACGGTAGAACATCACCGTCTCCACCAGGCTCTTACTACCCGGAAGGCACAGCAGTACCGCAAAGATGGTGAAGATATTGGCCCTGGTCTTCAGGATGGCAAATGCACAGAAAAAGACGCCAAGGGCCAGGACAAAATAAAGGATTGTCCTGGTCAGCTCCCAGCGTCTCTGGTTTTTAAGATATCCCGGTTCTCCTTTGTATTTCTCCCAGGAAAACATACGAAGAAAGTTCATGGATCCTCCATACTGCCTGCAGGAACAGGCAGGTGTCACGGCATCTTTTTAGAGAGATGCCGACAGAATTTTATCGAATAAAGAGACTGAAGATGCGAAGCAGGAAGGTATGAGGCAGCACCTTGCAAACCACCTGCAGTGCCCGCATGGAAATCGTGGGAACGGATTCCGCTCTTCTGTGATAGGAATCTTTCAGAGCCTTCCGCACAACCTTATCCGGGGTAGTCATAAAATATTTCTTGATGGCAAGTGTAGAAGCATTCTCTTCCGCGATTTGGAAAAACTCTGTAGCAACGGGACCGGGGCAAACAGCAGTTACCGTGATGCCACGGCTGCGCAGCTCCTCGTTGAGCCCCAGAGAAAAGCTCCGTACATAAGCCTTGGAAGCGGCATACACCACAAAACCGGACTGAGGCATAAAGGAAGCGCTGGATGCCATCTGAATGATGCGCCCGCCCCGTACCATAAAGGGAAGCACTACCTTCGTCATCCGGGACAAAGCTTCCACATTGAGGCGGATCATGCCTTCCACATCGGAAAGTCTGTGATCTGCGAAGTTACCGATCTTGCCGTAACCTGCGGCATTGATCAGCATACAGACCTTTGCGCCCCGCAGTGCCAGTTCATCCGTCAGCCCCTCTACAGCCTCCTGATCGTTCACATCCATGGCAAAGATCCGGGCATCATGATTCATGGTGCGGGCCAGTTCCTCCAGACGGTCCTTTCTCCTGGCGATAAGCCAAAACTCATCGATCTTCGCCCCCATAACGTGATCCAGTTCAAATGCAAACTCTCTGCCAATGCCGGAAGATGCTCCGGTGATCAAGATAATATTCATAAAAACAACCCCACATAATCTTCAATATAGTACTGCGCCAGCTCCCGTTTTTCCTCTTCCTGGAAAGCGGAATGCTCATCGTCCACGGCGCAGACTTCCATTCCCGCAGCCAGCCCCGCCTGAATCCCGGGCACAATGTCCTCGAACACCAGGCAGTCGGAAGGATCCACACCAAGGCGCTCCGCCGCCGTCAGATAGATATCCGGCGCAGGCTTTCCCCGAAGCATGTCATCCCCGGTGAGCACCACGGAAAAACAATCCCGGATCCCTCTGGACTCCAGGAAGGTCTCCGCCAGAGGCCTGGCATTGATGGTGCAGATGGCCAGCAGATATCCCCGTTTCTTTGCTTCCAGCAGGAATTCCCTGCCCCCTTCCCGGAATGCGATATGGTGTGCATATTGATCCATGGCCATCTCATTCCAGATGTCCCCGATCTCCTCGGGTGATTCCGGGAGATCAAAACGCTCCTTAAAGTAGACAGCCGTGTCATAAAAGGTAAGACCCTGAATGGATTTTTTCAGGTCGGTGGGTACTGTCAAGCCATACCGCGCCAGGAAATTGATATCGATCTGGCCCCACATTCCCATGGAATGCACCAGAGTGCCGTCCATATCAAAAAGCAGGGCTTTTTTCCCTTCCAGCATTTTATGCATTTCGTAAAGCCTCCGCTTCTTCTTCCGTCAGTTCTCTGCAGGCTCCCTTCTCCAGATCCCCCAATTGCAGGGGACCGAAGGACAGGCGCTTCAGATAGGTCACTTCATTTCCAACTGCCATCAGCATCCGTTTCACCTGATGGTATCTGCCTTCATAGAGAGTCAGCAGCAGATGGCCGTCGCCATCCGGCTCCGCCTCCGCAGGCAGCGTGGGTTCAGGGTCATCAATGTCCACACCGGCCCGCAGGCGCTCCAGATCCGCCTCCGAAACAGGTACTGCGGTATGCACCTCATAGGTCTTCCCCACGTGATGTTTCGGGCTCAGCAGCTGATGCCCCAGAGCGCCGTCATCCGTAATGAGAAGAAGTCCTTCCGTGTCCTTATCCAACCGACCCACAGGGAAGAGATTCTTCGACACCTTCGGCACCAGATCCATCACCGTAGGCGCAGAGCCTTCCGTGGCAGTGATACATCCCGCAGGCTTATGAAGCATCAGATAATGATATTTTTGATACTTCAGGATCTCTCCGTCCAGGGTTACGATATCCCGGTCCGGATCGATGTTTTGATTGGGTTTGCAGGGCCCTTTTGCCCCTTCCACTGAGACTCTTCCCCGCCGGATGGCTTCCGCAGCTTCCTTGCGGGTGAGCATTGCAGTGTCCCCTAAATATTTATCCAGTCTCATAGATCACCGATCATTCATCAAATTTCGACCAGTCGAAGTCGTCATTACCGGTGCCGACGGCGCCTCCTGCTGTCCTGCCGGCAACAGGCCTTCCCGTGGCCTGATCCGCTTTGCGGGTCGGAACATCACTTTCCTTCTCCCGCAAACCTGCGCCGTAAATGTCCGCCTCATAGATGCTGACCTTCACCGGGGACTTCTGCGTCGTCTTCGACTCCCAAGGGAATTCCTCCAGGTCATCGGGGATCATGGATTTGGACCCGGCACCGGAAGTAGGGTAAACGGTCCTTCCGCCGGCAGGCACAGGCCTGTCGTTCTTCCCCTTCTTATGACTCGTGGCTCTGCGCAATGCCTTCAGGATACGCAGTACCAGCAGCAGGAAAAAGATCCCGCCGAAAAACCATACCAAAAGCAATAGGATTGCCCGTTCCTTGGCCAGGATATCCGCCCCCTCATCTGTCTGACTGAGAGCAGACAGCACGGAAACAGCTCCGGATTCGGGCGTCTCAGGTGCCCCCATGCTTTCTTCCGCTTCTTCCACCAGCTCAGCTGCATCCGCCTGCTCTCCCCCTTCGGGCAAAGCAGCATCCCCTTCCGTTACTTCTTTTCCGGTATCGGTACCGGCACCCATGCCCTGGAGCGCATCGTCGTCCACATGGTCAGCCAGTTCCGGCAGATTCGGCTTTTTCTCCTCCAGGAAGGTCTCGGAGAAGGTAAAGGGTTCACTGTCCGTTGTAAGGTCATACTGGTCGTACACCCGGACGATCACCTCAGGATCCGTGGGTTCCGTAAAGGTCAGATCCAGGTAAATGGTCTGGTCATACCCCCTTACGACGGCATCGGAGCCGGGCCAGGGAATCAGATCACTGAAGGTCTTCCCTCCGTCGGTGCTGTAGGAATAGTACAGAAGGCAACCGTCCGTATCGGCAGCCACCACCTGCAGGGATGCCTTTCCTGCCTGGTAATTCACGGAGGATAAGGAAAGTGCCAGATGATCCGGCGCCGTAGTATCCTCCACCGTCATGGGAGAAATGACAAATTCGTCGGTTTCCTCCAGCATGGAAGCATAGGCGGAATAATCGATGCCCAGTGCTTCGCTTTTTAATCCGAAATATTTTGCAATGGCATGGGCATCGCTGCGTCCCATTTCCCGGAGCTTGTCCTCGTCAGAGATCCGCTCTGCATCGGATGCCACATCCACAGCGCAGTGCTCCATGATCACGGCAGGGAGCCCCAGAGCCACGCTGCTGCGGATGATCCCGTAATAATCGTCTCCGGAAGATCCGGTCCTGGTCTTCACGCCGCGAAGGAAGAAATTCTTATCCCGCATTCCCTCCAGCCAGAGTCTGCCAAACTGATAGCCGTAGGCATTGTAAGGAGCCACGGTGGATACCCACACTTCGGAGCCGAAGAGATTGTGCTCCAGGGAAGCATTGTAATGAACACTGAAGAGGAAGTCCGCATCCACGGACTTTGCAAAATCAGCCCGCTCTTCCAGAGACAGATCCACATCCTCGGTTCTGGTAAGGTATACCGTGATGTCATCAAACTGCCTGAGCTCCTCTGCCAGGGCCAGTCCGGTGATCAGCGTCATTTCCTTCTCAGGACGGTACCCTTCCTCGGTACCCTTATTCTCACCGCCGTGACCGGGATCGATGACAACGATCAGTTCCTCTCCCGTAACAAGGAGATTCTCGGCAGCCTGCACAGGCCGGGGCAGCACACCAAACATGGAAAACGCCACTGTAAGCGCAAGCGCCGCTACTGCTTTTCTATAGATTTTTCCGCCGAAATGCCTTTTCAAGATTCCGCGTCCTGCTTTCTTTTTACTTTCCTATAAACGAACAAAAGCCGGTTATGCACCGGCTTTCGAAATACTCTGTGTTACTCTGCCTCGGGTCCGGGGCCTTCCTGAGGAGCCGCAGTCTCGGGACCGTAATCGTCAGGATGGAGATTACTGTGATCCGATGTGATGCGATCCTGGAACATGGTAAGGGTTCCGATGAGATCCTCGTAGTTCTTGGAAGCATGCTTCATAGCATCTCCCACCAGAGACTCCAGATAGGTAAGGACATCATCCATATATTGTTCCGCATTGGCACGAATAGCCTCAGCGTCTGCGTAGGCTGCCTCTCTGACATTGATGGCTTCCTGGTTCGCCATGGAAACCACGGTATCCGCCTGATCGTATGCTCTGCGCATGATCTCGTTCTGGCTGATCAGTTCATCGGTCTGGGCCTCTGCCTGATCGATGAGGGCCTGTGCCTTGTTCCGGGCGTCATCCAGGATGGCCTCCCGATTCTTCACCACGCGGCGTGCATGCTCGATCTCTTCGGGCGCCTTTCTGCGCAGCTCGCGGAGGAAATCCTCCATCTGTCCTCTGTCTACCACGACCTCTGTGGTGGACATGAATTTATTCTTACAGCCGGCCAGATAATCCTCCATGTCGTCAATGACGCCATATATCATATCGCCGTTTCTTGTATCTTTCTCCATATCTGTCACCTTCGGTTTGTGTACGGGTTCCTATTGCCTGCGTCCTGCGAATTTCTCCCGAAGCAGCTCGGCCACGAAATCGGGAACACATTTGCTCACGTCTCCGCCGAATGCCGCGATCTCCTTCACACTGGAGGAGCTCAGGTAGGAATATTGCAGGGATGTATTGAGATAGATCGTATCCAGCTTCCCATCGGAAAGCATGCGATTGGTCTGAGACATCTGCAGCTCATACTCAAAATCGGTGATGGCGCGCAGTCCTCTGACCGCAACATGAAGGTTCTTCTCTGCGGCGTAATTGATCAAAAGTCCGCTGAAAGAATCCACGGTCACATTGGCCATTCCTTCTGTCGCTTTCTGCAATATTTTAACACGCTCTTCCACAGAAAACAACGCATTCTTTTCATTATTCACAAGGACTGCGACGATGAGTTCGTCGAACATTTCGGCGCTTCTGCGGATGATGTCAAGGTGTCCGTAGGTCATGGGATCAAAGCTGCCGGGATATACCGCTCTCTTCATGAAAGCCTCCGTTCTGATGTCTCTTCAGGCCTGTTTTTTCCTGAAAAAAAGATGCTGATTGGTCTTGTATTTTTTGGTGCGGGTCAGTTCATACCCGAGATCCGTAACGGCTGCGGGATCAAAGTGCAGATCCTCCTCCAGGATGATCACCGTATCCTCATCGCAGAAATGGGAATGCAGGAGCTGTGCAAATACGGGAAGCTCCGCCTTCTGGCCGTAGGGCGGATCCATAAAGATAAAGTCCGCATGCTTTTCATAGATGGAAAGCAGGCCGCCTGCCGCTTCCTGCCGCAGGAGTACCGCCTTGTCGGAAAGCTTCGTAAACCGGAGATTCTCCCGGATACACTCCTCACAGCGCTGGCTGTGATCCACAAAATATGCCTTGGCAGCACCGCGGCTTAAGGCTTCGATGCCGATGCCGCCGCTACCTGCAAACAGATCGATGAATACGCAGTCGGGAATATCCCATTGCAGAATGTTGAACAGGGTCTCCTTGATCCTGTCCTGGGTGGGTCTGGTGTCCATGCCGTCCGGTGTCATCAAAGGAAGGCTCCGGGCGGAACCTGCGATCACTCTCATGGCATTCTCCTATCTGATCTTGTTGCCTTTGTTATCGCGCTTCAAAAGCTTGATGGTATTAACGGAAACCTCTTTGGAGCCGGTGGGGAGCATCTTAACATCCGCAGCTCCGGTGATCACCGCATACTCCAGCAGATCCTTGGGATCCAGCTTCATGCAGCGGACACCGGCCGCCGTCTTTTTCTGGACGGGAAGCTCCTCCAGGGAGAAGCGCAGGAAGTAACCGAAACGGGACTTCAGGGTCAGGTAGATCTCCTCGGCAATGCCGTACACCGCCAGAAGTTTATCCTCTCCGTTCAGCTTCGTTGCAGCTACCGTCTTACGGGTGCTGATCTCGAATTCGGAGCCCTCCACCAGTTTACCCATGCCCTTCTCGGTGACAAAGAGCAACTTCATATTGGGGAGCTCTGCCTGGTCACAGATAAAGAGAGTCTGATCGCTGGAGGAATCGTAATTGGACACGTTGTCCACGGGAATACCCTTGTCCTTCAGCTTGCACAGGGGCAGATCCGTCAGTTTCACGGAATGCATGTCTCCGTTTCTGGTGAACATGGCGATCTTACCCGTATTTTTCATGCGGATCACGGTCCGGGACTCTGCCAGGATGGTATCGGTATTCCGGTCGAAGGTGCCCTCGTCCACGGTCTTGGCGTAGCCGAAGCGGTCCATCAGGAAGTAGACATCGGTCTCTTCCATCTCCTTCTCATGATATACGGCTTCCTCACCGTTTTCAATGACGGTTCTGCGCTTGGTGGCATATTCCTTCTTAATGGCATCCAGTTCGGAGAGGATCACCTCGGTCATGGACTCTCTGTGATCCAGGATATCCTCGTAACGGTAGATGTTGGACAGGGTCTGCTCGTGCTCTTTGATGAGGGCTTCCAGCTCCAGTCCGATCAGTTTGTACAAACGCATCTCCAGAATGGCATTTGCCTGCTTTTCGGTAAACATGAGCTGGGCAGCCATGATCTGGGATTCCTTGCTCTTAAAACGAATGCCGTCAGTCTTACCGTAGATCAGGCAGTCCTTTGCCATCTGACGGTCTTTGGATCCCCGCAGGATCTCGATCACCAGATCGATGACGTTGCAGGCTTTGATCAGTCCTTCCTGGACTTCCTTCCGCTCCTGCTCCTTAGCCAGCAGATTGGTGTATTTCCGGGTGTTCAGTTCATACTGGAAGTCCACCACATGCTTCAGGATTCCTTTCAGACCCAGGGTCTCGGGACGGCCGTCCGCAATGGCCAGCATATTGACTCCGAAGGTGTCTTCCAGCTTGGTCTTCTTATACAGGAGATTGATGAAATTCTCCGTGTCCGCGTCCTTTTTCAGCTCGATGCAGATCCGGATGCCCTCCTTGGAGGACTGGTTGGAAATGTCTACGATATCCCGGGTCTTCTTGTTTTCCGACAGAGCTGCCACATCCTGCAGGAATTTGGAAATATTAGCACCGATCATGGTATAGGGGATCTCAGTGATGACCACGGCAGTGTGGCCGCCTTTCAGCTTCTCCACCTCCACCTTGCCGCGGATACGGATCTTGCCGGCGCCGGTCTCATAGATCTCCGTCAGCTCATCCTTGTTGATGACGATGCCGCCGGTGGGAAAATCAGGTCCCTTCAGATGCTTCATCAGTCTGGCAGTGGTGATGTCGGGGTCCAACATATAAGCCTTCATGGCATCGATGACCTCTCCCAGATTGTGGGGAGGAATGCTGGTAGCCATACCTACGGCGATACCCTCGCTGCCGTTTACCAGCAGATTGGGGATACGGACGGGAAGCACCGAAGGCTCCTTCTCTGTCTCGTCAAAATTCGGAACAAAGTCCACAACATCCAGGTCCAGATCACTGAGGAAGGTCTCCTGGGTCACCTTCTGGAGTCTCGCCTCGGTATAACGCATGGCAGCGGCGCCGTCCCCCTCGATGTTACCGAAGTTACCGTGGCCGTCCACCAGAGGCATTCCCTTTTTGAAATCCTGGCTCATGACCACCAGGGCTTCGTAGATGGAGGAATCTCCGTGAGGATGGTATTTACCCATGGTATCGCCCACGATCCTGGCACACTTACGATAGGGTCTGTCATAACGGATCCCCAGCTCCAGCATATCGTAGAGGGTTCTGCGCTGTACGGGCTTAAGGCCGTCTCTCACATCCGGAAGAGCACGGGCGATGATAACGCTCATGGCATAGTCGATAAAGGACTTCTGCATCTCCTCCGAATATTCGGTTTTGATAATACGATCTTCCATGTGATCTACTCTTATCTCTTTCTGAATCTGTGTTTCTTAAGAACAAATACTGACGGGATCGTCAGATATCCAGGAGTGCGTCCTGGGCATGCTTGTAGATAAAGGCTTTTCGGGGCGGAACGTCGGTGCCCATAAGAAGTTCCGTGGTCTCGGAAGCCATGCGGGCATCCTCGATCTCCACCAGTTTTAAGCGCCTGCGCTCGGGATCCAGGGTGGTCTCCCAGAGCTGCTCCGGATTCATCTCTCCCAGACCTTTGTAACGCTGGAGGATGAAATTCCCCTTGTGGGTCTTGCGATAATTCTCCAGGGCCTTGTCGTCGTAGAGATAAACCTCTTCGCCCTTGGAGGGCATTGCCTTATACAGAGGCGGCATGGCGATGTACACATGTCCCTCAAAGATCAGATCCGGCATGAAGCGGTAGAACAGGGTCAGCAGCAGGTTGGAAATATGTGCGCCGTCCACGTCCGCATCGGCCATGATGATGATCTTGTCATAGCGCAGCTTGGTGATATCAAAATCGTTGCCGTATCCTTCGGAAAAACCACAGCCAAAGGCATTGATCATAGCCTTGATCTCGGCGTTTGCCAGCACCTTGTCGATGGAAGCCTTCTCCACGTTCAGGATCTTACCGCGGATGGGCAGGATAGCCTGATAGGTACGGTTCCGGGCGGTCTTGGCACTGCCGCCTGCGGAGTCTCCCTCTACGATAAAGATCTCGCACTGGGAAGCGTCCTTGGAAATGCAATTGGCCAGCTTACCGTTGGAATCGAAGGAAAACTTCGGATTGGACAGCATGTTGGTCTTGGCTTTTTCCTCGGTCTTACGGATCTTCGCAGCCTTCTCCGCGCAGCCGATGATGCTCTTAAGCATCTCCAGGTTACGGTCAAAGAAGCGCACCACTTCGTCGCCGGTGACCTTGGATACTGCCTTGGCAGCGTCCTGATTGTCCAGCTTCGTCTTCGTCTGGCCCTCGAATCTGGGATCCGGATGCTTGATGCTGACGACGGCGGTCATGCCGTTACGCACATCGGCACCGGTAAAGTTCTGATCCTTATCCTTCAGGATCCCCAGCTCTCTGGCATAGGTATTGATGATATTGGTAAACTGAGTCTTAAAGCCCGTCAGGTGAGTACCGCCCTCGGAATTGTAAATACAGTTACAAAATCCCAGAACGTTCTCATGAAATTCGTTTACATACTGAAAAGCAATCTCCACCTCGATGCCTTCGGAGATACCGGTGAGATACACCACATCGCTGACAGGCTCCTTCATGTTGTTCATGTCACGAAGGAAGCCGATGAGTCCGTCGGGCTCGTGGAACTCCACGGTCTCGGGATTCTCCTTCCGCAGATCCTTAAAAACGATGGTGAGTTTGGGATTCAGGTAAGCAGTCTCATGGAGACGGCTCTTGATCTCATCCTCCTTAAACCAGGTGCGGTCAAAAATGGTAGGATCCGGCAGGAAATTAATGGTGGTGCCGCTTTCCCGGGTCTTCCCCAGGCAGGGAAGCAGTCCCTTCTCCAGCTCTGTGGTAGGCACGCCTCTCTCATAGGTATCACGGAAGATCTGCCCTCCGGTCTTGACCGTAACGGTCATTCGCTCGGAAAGCGCATTTACAACGGAGGAACCCACACCGTGGAGACCGCCGCTGGTCTTATATGCATTGTTGTCAAACTTACCGCCGGCATGGAGAGTGGTAAACACCAGACGCTCAGCACTGATGCCTTTCTCGTGCATTCCCACGGGAATACCTCTTCCGTTGTCGGATACCGTGGCGGAGCCGTCCTTCTCCAGCGTAACGGTGATCCGGTCGCAAAATCCGGCCAGATGCTCGTCCACGGAATTGTCCACGATCTCATATACCAGATGATTCAGTCCCTTGGTGGACACGGAACCGATATACATTCCGGGGCGGACTCTGACCGCCTCAAGCCCCTCCAGCACTGTGATGCTGGAAGCGTCATATACTGTCTTCGGAGCCATAAACTACCTTCCTTCCGATTAGAACATTCGTTCCCACATTCAGTTAGTATACCATATATTTTGTATAGGTACAAGAAAAAATGCCCAAGATTTGGTGCTCTTGGGCATTTGCAAGGATTCCGTCAAGTATCTAAATAATTTGTAAACATGTCTGTATTTTGGACCCCAAAGAGGCCCGCCGGGTGGTCTTACAGAAGCTCCTCCGGGACGCAGGAGCATGCCACTGCCAGGGCGCCGGGGCCGATGTGGCAGGACACGGACAGGGAAAGGGGTTCCATCACGATGTCAAATCCGGGAATAGCCTCCTGCACCTGCTTTTTTAAATCCTCCGCTGCGGCAATATCGTAGGTATATGCCATCTCCAGGTGTGTCCTGGAAGGATCGATGCCGCCGAAACGCTCCTCCATATCCTTTTTGATGGCGGAGATCATCATATCCCTTCCCTGGGAAGAAGTGCGGGCTTTGGCAAAAGCGTCCAGCTTCTCTCCCTGAATGGTCAGCACCGGCTTTATGCGGAGCATGGTACCGATGGCCGCAGCTGCAGGGGTAATGCGACCACCTTTTTTCAGGTATGTCAGAGTATCCAGCATGATATAGATGGAAGAACGGAACTTCTCCCGCTCCAGGATCTCCTTGATCTGAATGGCATCGAAGCCTTTTTCCGCAAGAAGCAGTGCATCCAGAGCACTCTGACGCTGGGTCACGGAAATGCGCTGGTTATTCACCACCTGCACCTTCCGGTCATACTCCTCGGAAAGCATCATGGCACTCTGGCAGGAACCGGAAAGGCCGCTGCTCATTGGGATATACACGATCTGGTCGTACTGCTCCAGCAGATCCTCCCAGAAATCCATCACATTCGCGGGAGTGGGCTGAGAAGTCTTGATGTCCGCATCATTTTTCAGCGCCTCGTAGAACTGCTCCTGCGTCAGGGAGATATCCTCAAAGTACTCCTTTCCGTTGATGTAAAAGGGCATGGGAAGGACAAAAATACCCAGTTCTTTTCCTTCCTTCTGTGTGATCCCGCTGTTACTGTCGGTCATCACCGCAACTTTTCCCATAATCCGGTCACTCCTCTATCTTCCCTTAAGGGATTACTTATAATGTCTGAAGATCCAGGTGATACTTACCGTAGCTGCCGGCCTCCGCCAGAATGGCGGCGGAGGATTCCTTCACCAGAGCAGGATCCGCTTTCAGCAGCGCTTCCACCGCATCCGAAGCTTCGGACAGTTCCTGCGCATCGGCGAATACATCCGCGATCTCAAAGGCAAATTCTCCGCTCTGCCGGACACCGAAGAGTTCTCCGGGTCCTCTGAGCTGCAGATCCTTGGAAGCGATCTCGAATCCGTCATTGGTGGAATTCAGGATTTCCAGACGCTTCATGGTCTTCTCGTCCTCTTTCGAAGAGAGAAAAATACAATAACTCTGTTCCTTCCCTCGTCCCACGCGGCCCCGCAGCTGATGGAGCTGGGCCAGTCCGAAACGTTCCGCATTTTCCACCATCATCACCGTTGCATTGGGGACATTGATGCCCACCTCAATGACGGTGGTAGAAACCAGCAGGTCAATGTCTCCTTTGGAAAAACGATCCATGATGCCGTTTTTCACCGCCGGGGTCATGCGCCCGTGGAGGTACTCTATCCGTACCGTGTCAGGAAAGGTGTTTTTCAGCTCTTCCGCGTAACTGACTACATCGGTCAGCGATTCGTCTTCCCCGGATTCCACCTGAGGACAGATGATGTAGACCTGTCTGCCGGCGACGATCTGCTTTTCCATAAAAGCATAGGCGCTGGGCCGGTATCCTGTACCCACCACGCAGTTCTTAATGGGCAGGCGCTCCGCAGGGAGCTCCCGGATCACGGAGGTCTTCAGATCACCGTATAGGACCATGGCCAGTGTTCTGGGAATGGGCGTTGCGCTCATGACCAGAATATGGGGCTGGCCGCCCTTCTGTGCCAGAGTCTGACGCTGCCGCACGCCGAAGCGGTGCTGCTCGTCAGTGATCACCAGGCCCAGGGATTTGTATTCCACCTTCGCCTGGATCAGGGCATGAGTGCCGATGATCACATTGGCTTCCCCGGATTTTACCAGTTCATAGGCTTCCCGTTTGGCTGCCGCCGTCATGGAACCCAGAAGCAATACCGGCTTTAAGGGCAGATCGTAGGTTTCAATCATCCGCTGCAGGGATTCCATATGCTGGGCGGCCAGCACTTCCGTGGGAGCCATCAACGCTCCCTGATAGCCGTTAGCGGCACACATGAGAAGTGCCAGAAAAGCAATGATGGTCTTGCCGCTGCCCACATCGCCCTGGATCAGGCGATTCATGCAATTAGGGCCCGTCAGATCCGAACGGATCTCCTTCCAGGCCTTCTTCTGACCGGCGGTCAGGGTAAAGGGCAACCGCTCCAGCAGTCTGTCACAATGCGCCACCTCGATCATGGGAAAGGCATTGGGCTCATTCTGGATCAGCGCCTTGCTGCGGTGCATGATCAGCAGGAAGAAGAAAAACTCTTCAAAGGAAAGCCTGCGCCTTGCCTCCCGCAAATGCTCGGGAGAATCCGGAAAATGCACAGTCCGTAAGGCTTCCTGTCTGGAAAGCAGGTTGTGCTCCGCAAGGAACTCCGGTGAGAAGCAGTCCGCCATGGGGAAAGCTTCCAGTGCCTGCAATACTGCTTTAGAAATGGTATTGCCGGAAAGTCCCTTGGTCAGGGGATAAACGCTGTGAAGCTCCTTCTGCAGGGCTTCATATTCAGCGGGGGTATATTTTTTCGGCTGTTCCAGCATCATCCCTCTGCCTTTTCGGACCGCTCTGCCGTAAAACACGGCAAACGTCCCGGGAACAAAGGATTTTTTCAGATAAGGCTGGTTGAAAATACTTAAGGTAAAACGCTCTCCCTCGGGATCCGTCACCACCACTTCAAAAAAGGACTTGCGGTTAAAGTACCGGACACCGGATACCGAAGCGATGCAGCCGCGAATGGCTGTCATCTCACCCGACCCGGCGCTCTTCACCATCACCGGATCCGGATAGGTCAGGTAGGTTCTGGGATAATAGACGATCAGATCCCGGATGGTATGAATCTCCAATTTGGAAAACAAAGCGGCTGTCTTGGCTCCGATCCCTTTCAGGTCGGTTACCGCCATCTGATCCGTCAAAGCGCACCTCCCATGAGACGTTCCTCTGTTTCCCACCCGCTTCCGAAAGGAAACGCTCGGATCTGCCCGCGCAGAACATCCCGTTAATTGCAAAAGAAATAGAGGAGACGCACAGTCTCCTCTAGATTATAGTCGGGTGCATGTAGTCAAACAAACTACATGTGCAACATTTTCACCTAATGTGTTACATATCTCACGAATTGCGCAGATATTATCACTCAACCGATACGATGTAATAATAGATCGGCTGTCCGCCGGGCTGCAGTTCCACATCCACGCCGCTGAACGCTTCCTGAACGGTCTGCTGCATTGCTGCCGCATCCTCTTCGGAAACATCGGAACCGTAGTAAATGCAGATGAGTTCGGAGGATTCCTCCACCATCTCAGCCAGCATATCCTTCACGGCAGTGGTCAGATCCTTGGACACTGCCAGGATGCCCTTGTCGCCGATGCCCATGTAATCGCCCTTTTCGATGGTCTTGTCATCGATGACGGTATCACGGACCGCATAGGTGATCTCACCGGACTTCACTCTGCCGATCTGCTCCATCATGGATACTTCGTTCTCATCGGGAGTGCTGTCGGGCACATAGTTGATGGCCGCTGCGATACCCTGAGGAATGGTCTTGGTGGGGATCACCAGCACATTCTTGTCGGTGGACAGGTCTCTGGCCTGGTTTGCAGCCAGAATAATGTTCTTGTTGTTGGGAAGGACAAAGACGGTATCCGCATTGACCTTTGCCACTGCATCCAGGATGTCTGCAGTGGAAGGATTCATGGTCTGGCCGCCCTCGATCACATAATCAACGCCCAGGCTGCGGAAGATCTCAGCCAGGCCGTCACCTGCGGAAACGGCAATGAAGCCTACAGGCTTTCTGGGGCCTGCTTCGGGAGTAGGCTCGGGAGCAGCTGCTTCCCGGCCTTCTTCCTCGATGGTGGGATACTCCTCGGTGCTTCTGTTGCGGATCACTACATTTTTCAGGTCACCGTACAGCAGCGCCTTCTGCAGTGCCATACCGGGATCGTTGGTATACAGTGCCAGATCTACGGTCTCATCCGTGCTGGTGACAACAGCCTTCTCACCGATGCCCTCCAGATAGGACTTCAGATCCAGCTCGCTCTTAATATTGAAAGGTCGCATCAGAGTGATGGTCGCGGAGGTGTAATAGAGATGCTCGGGACGAAGGATATCCTCCTCCTCGGGAGCCTCTTCGGTGATCTCACCGATGGTCAGATCCATCTCCTTGCCTTCAAAGAGATCCACAGCGCCGCGGAATGCCACTACCAGGCCCTTTCCGCCGGAATCCACAACGCCTGCCTGCTTCAGAACGGGCAGCATCTCGGGGGTCTTCTCCAAAGTCTCTTCGCCCTTTTTCAGACAGGTATTCAGGAAGACGCTCAGATCGGTGCAGCCTTCCTCCTGCAGTGCCAATGCGCACTCGGAAATGCCCTTGGCCACGGTAAGAATGGTGCCCTCCTTGGGTACCATGACAGCCTTATAAGCCGTCTCCACAGCCTTCACAAAGCCTTCCGTCAAAACGGGAATGGTAAGGGCGTCCTCTTCCTTGATCCTGCGGGTAAATCCGCGAAGGAGCTGAGAAAGGATAACGCCGGAATTTCCTCTGGCACCCTTCAGGGAACCGCTGGAAATGGCCTTGCTCAGGGTCTTCATATCTACATCATCCGCCAGCTCGGATACCTCTTTTGCCGCTGACATGATGGTCATGGTCATATTGGTTCCGGTATCTCCGTCGGGAACGGGGAATACGTTCAATTCGTTGATCAGATCTTTCTGACTTTCAAGGCTCTTGGCGCCGGCCAGGAACATGCGGCGCAAAAGCTTAACATCAATCTGTGAAACAGACACGGGACAAATCCTCCTTAATCAATTACCTTAACGCCTTCGACATAAATATTGATGCGCTCGATGGGAAGGCCGGTGAATTCCTCCACACGATATTTGACATTCTCGATGAGATTGTCGGCCACAGCCTTAATGCTGACATCATAGGCCACAATGACATGAAAATCGAGGATCAGCTTCCGATCCGCATTCAGACTGACATGGATTCCCCGGGTCAGAGATTCTTTCTTTAAGAGCTTGACCAGACCGTCCTTCATGCTCACGCCGGCCATACCGACGATACCGAAGCATTCAACGGCAACACTTCCGGCATATTGAGCAATGACTTCGTTATCTACTACAATATTCCCCATATGGGTGTTCATGGAAGAACCCTTCATAATGACCTCCTTGTTCAAACATTCCAAACTACTATATCAGTTTTCGTGAAAAATGAAAACCGATTTTCTTAAATTATAATTTCTCCTTGCATTCAAATCATTCATTTGATATTATATCAATGTTGCGAAAAAATCGCGGGATTTGATGTAAGGGAGGTGTAATCATGGCAAAGTGTGATGTTTGCGGCAAAGGCGTACATTTTGGAAACAATGTCAGCCATTCTCATAGAAGAAGCAACGCAATCTGGAATTCCAACGTGCGTAGCGTAAAGTGCAAGGTTAACGGCGGCACCAAGCGTATGCATGTCTGCTCCAGATGCCTCAGAAGCGGCGCCGTTGAGCGTGCCTGATTATTTTTCTTTTGAGAGTTGAAGCCCCGGACTTTACGTCCGGGGTTTTTTATTTGACGGAACATTCCGTCAAATAAAAACGCTCCGCGAGGATGCGACTCGCGCGGACAGGAAGATTGTCGCTTTGCGACACCGCGCTCGCGCGAGCGTATCGCAGAGCGATACGCTATATTACAGCTCATTCCATCTTCTCTGGAATACACGGTTGATGGCCTGTGCCATGGCAGCATCACCGCAAAGATTGTCGGGATGAAAGATCTTTACCAGATCCTTGTACCGCTTCCGAAGCGCCATGGAACCAACAACACCTCTGAACAGGAAATCCGCAACCTCTTCCAGGGATTCGGGGGTAGCGTCATCGTAGCCCTGTCCCAGCAGTCTGGATTCTTCCAGATTCCTGCGTTCCTGCTCCAGCTTTCTGCGATCCTCCTCCAAAGAACGGAATCCGTCTTTCAGGATTTCCATCTTCTTCTCGAAAAACATACTCTCCTGCTTCAGCCGCTGCCGCTCCTGGAGCGTTCTGCGGTTCAGCTCATCCAGCTCGTCCCTGAGTTTCACGCGGTCCTTGATAAAATCCTCCTGCATCTGTTCCAGGCGGCGCCGCTCTTCCTCCAGGTTCCGTTTCTCGGCATCCAGCCGCATGTTTTCCTTGAAGAGAAAGATCTTGACCTTTTTCAGTTCGTCATCGTCCTGTGCCTGTACGATTTCGTCCCAATCAATCATGGTCATTTACCCGTTCAGGCTTCACCCCCGTCTTCGGGAAATGCAGCCTCTTTTACTTCGTCGTCGGAGGGCTCTCCGCCCTTTGCCTTCGTAAAGCGATGTGTCAGTTCCGGTATCATATCCAGGATCTTCGTCAGATTATCCTGGTTCTTGATGCTGAGGATCCTTGCGTGGCCGTCCTGGATCACCAGTACGCAATTGGGGCTTACCTTACCGCCCATTCCGCCCATTCCGGAAGCGGATGCGTTCTTGGTGTCCTTGCCGTTCCCCGCAGCCAGTCCGAAGGAAACATCCACCAGGGGAATGATGGTGATCCCATCCAGCTTAATGGGCTCTCCCACCACGGTCTTGCTGGATAAAATGTGGTCCATCCCGCTCAGCAGGGAATTTACCACAGTCTCTTTATCTTTCTTCTCTAACTCAGACATCCTTACCTCCAAAGCCGGCTCCGGATCACTCTTCCGAACTGCCGGTTTCAAGTTTTTCCAATCGTTTTGCCTTGCGTTCCTTATGAGAGGCGATCCTGCCTCTGGTCCGCTTCAGGCGTTTATCCAGGATCACGATGAGGCCGCACAGGGCGACGCCGAACACCGTAAAATGACCTCTCATCTTCACCTTGCCCTTGATGACCTTTTCCTCAAAGTCCGGGATCACACGGGAGCCCTTGCGGAAGCGGTCCGCAAACAGTGCATAGAGGCCGAAAAGATACCCTGTGGTATCCGGCGATCCCGTTCCGAAGATGAGATCTGCCTTGATGTCTCTGGGAAGTATCATGCGCAGCACACGCAGTACCTGCTTCTTGCTGCTTGCCAGGAATCCCCTGGTATCCTCATGATCCAGAAGGTTCTTCCAGAACTCCAGGTCCCAAAGCATCAATTTGATTTTATCACAGAAGTTATGGAAAGTGTTAGCAATCTTTTCGAAGATGGATTGCTTCTCCTGCGCACCGTCTTTCTCCCCATCGGCAGCAGCATCGTCCTCTGCGCCGGCTTCCTTCCCGGAAGCCCCGGTATCAGATCCATCTTCCTTCGACGCATCGGAAGTATTGCCGTCTTCGAAAATGTCCTCTTCCGAATCATCTTCATCAGAATCCGCAGGAACATCTCCCTCGGGATTCTCCGCCCCGGACTCCTGCTCTGATCCATCGGTTTTCTCTTCTTCCACAGATCCTGCATCTGCCTGTGCCGGCCCATTCCCGGCGCTCGAAGCCTCGTCTTCCTTCTCTGCCTTGTGGTCCTTCTCATCCACGGCATCCTTCTCCGTGTCTGCCCCGTCCTCTTCCTTCCCGAGATCAAGTTTAAAAATCGGGATGCCAAAGAGCCGCACCTTCAAAACACCCGGGGACGGATAGTCCAGGCCTCCCGTAACGATCCACAAAAGCCAGTGGAGCCTGAGTCTCCCGTGATAGGGATCCTTCGACCCTTCCTCGCCCGCAGCTCCCTCGATCCGATAGACAAAGGGCGTAAAGAGCACCAGCAGCAAAAGGAGCAGCACAAGCCCCAGGATTCCCAGAAGGATCCAACCCAGGACAATGAGAATTTTTAATACCACTGCCCACATGCGCAATACTCCTTTAGATTCAGATCACCCCGCAGCCGCATGCAGTCCTCCGCAATGGAAGCCACCAGCTCTGCCGCAGTCTCCTCACCGGAAGCGATTCCCACCACGGGGATGCGACGTCCCTCGTAGTAAAGCCCCTTCAGGGTCTTGCTGGGCAGGATCTCCAGCTGCTCTCCCGGGGCCTCACTGACAGTGATGACATAAAGCCCGTCCTTCGCCGCTTTGATCCTGCGGCGGAGCTTCGGCAACGCACTCGCTTCCAGATCCGGACTGATATACACTTGGGGATAAAAAACGAATTCCGGTTTCATAGGGTAAATTTTATCACAGAACTCCCTTGTTTTCTAAAAAAATAGCGTATTTTTGTTGACAGTTCCGTCAAAAAATCAGAATATTATATTGTAGACACTGTATTCTACGGAGGTAGGGGCATTGAAAACGATCACCAGAATGGAATGTCAGCCGGGTATGGTCCTGGCAGAGCCCATTGAACATGACGGCGAGGTTCTCTTTAAGGCCGGCCGGAAGATCGACGAACGCGTGCTGGAACGTCTGGAACGCTTTAATATCCTGTGCGTTACCATCATGGAAGACGTTGACTATGCCACCACCCATTATCAGAAGATCCAGTATTCCACCGAGTTTCAGAATTTCGTTAAGGTATATCAGGAGCAGCTCCTGGTGTACAAAGCCATCATGATCAGTTACCTGGGAACCAAAGCTATGGATCCTGCTTCTCTGATGGCCGTTTATAACAAGATCAACGAGTATGTCTCCTCGGAAAAGCAGCTCCTGGATTTCATCTACAACATGATGCCCGGCGAGGACGAGCTGACCTACACCGCATCCCTGAACTCCGCTCTTCTCTGCGGCGCTTTTGCTAACTGGATGGGGATGGACGCTCATGAGAAAAAACGTCTCATCATGTGTGGCTTCTTCTACGACATCGGTAAATGGAAGCTGCCTAACGAAATCCTCTGGAAGCCCGGAAAGCTCACGGATGAAGAGTTCGAAATGGTACGCAAGCACCCTGTCATCGGCTACATCCTGGTGCGGAACGATCCAAACCTGAGCGATCACATCAAAGCTGCCATCCTCATGCACCACGAGCGCATGGACGGATCCGGCTACCCCTCTCATCTCGCCGGTGAAAAGATCGACAAATACGCCCGATACATGGCCATCGTCGATACCTACATTGCCATGGCATCTCCCAGAATGCACCGCAGGGCCTTCACGCCACTGCAGATCATCGGCACTCTGGAAACCAGCAAGGAAAAATATGACACTTCCATTCTGATGCCGCTGATCGAGCGCATCAGTGAAGCCCAGATCGGAACCGATGTGGAACTGAACGACGGTTCCATCTGGGAAGTAATGACGATCACAAGACAGCCCTACTCCCGTCCGATCCTGCGCAATGATGAGGGTGAGATCTTAAGTCTGTCAGAACATCCCGAACTCGAGATCGTAAAGCTGGCCTGAAAAGGCCGGCTTTTTCTTTTGCATAAAATCGCCGGGATACGCCTCTTCCTTAATCCCCCAGATACAGATCAAAGATCCTTCTGGCCAGAGGCACCGCATAGTCTCCGCCGGAGCCTGCGCCCTCGATGATCACCGTCACCGCGATCTGCGGATCCTCTGCGGGAGCAAAACCCGTGAACCATGCATGGGACTCTCCCTTCACATTTCCGTACTCTGCGGAGCCCGTTTTCCCGGCAGCAGTATACAGATCGCTCTGCAGCTTCTTTGCGGTTCCGTCCGTAACCACCGCAGTCATCATTTCCGTCAGAAATGCGGATTCTTCCTCGGTAAGGAGCCTTCCGTAATTCTGACTCTGGAAGGTCTTCACCGCTCTCCCCTCAATGCTTTCCACCTTATCAAGAACTCTCGGTTTTACCAGCACGCCCTGATTTGCAATGGCACAGGTAACCAGGTGCAGATGCATGGGCGTGATGAGCGTCGTTCCCTGACCGATGGAGGTCTGCATCTTATCATAGTCCGAAAGGTTCGCACCCGCTTGCGTCCGGGAGGATACCTGAAGGAAATCCACGGGAAGCTCCGTGTCAAAAAGCAGTCCCGAAAGCTGGGTTCCGAAGTCCTCCCAGTCCAGACTCATGCCGATGTTGGCAAAGGAGGAATTGCAGGACTTGGCAAAGGAACTCTTGAAATTCACACTTCCATGGTTGGTTCCGTGATAGCAGTGAATGCTCTCGCCGCCTTTGCTGTAGGAACCGTTACAGTTGTAGGAATACTTCTTCCATCCATCCGGGAACTGTCTGTAATATGCCAGCGAAGTAAAGATCTTGAAGGTGGATCCGGGGGGATAGAGTCCCTGGGTTACGCGGTTTAACAGCTCCGCCTCCTCGCTCTCATCCAGCGTCTCCCACACGTCTGCCACTTCATTGGGATCAAAATCAGGATGGGACAGCATTGCCAGGATCCGTCCCGTCTTCACTTCCGAAACAATGACGGCACCGTTGTACATCCGCAGATAATCATCCGCCGCCTGCTGGATGGGAATATTTAAAGAGGTATAAACCGTATCACCGGGATTTTTCACCTCCGCCACATCGTTTGCCACCTTTTTGTCCAGACTGATGTGGGTATTGATGAGCCAGTAATTGGCAATGTCCTCAATGCCCATGCGCCCGTAAGTGGAAAAGCCCACCGCATGTGCAAAAAGCTTTCCGTAAGGATAGGTTCTGTGCTCGTTTTGCTCCTCATCCACCGTGGACTCCGCCAGCACGCTGCCGTCATCCGCCAGAATGGTTCCCCGATAATTACGTGACAGCAGTGTCTCCTGCCGGGAGTTGTAGGAATTGTTGATGAGCACGGTCTCGTTCTCCCGGACGAAATCACACAGATAGATCATCATTGCGCCAAAGATGGCAAGGAACGACACAGATGTCAGATAAATAGGGAGATTCCGAAGGAAGATCTTCCGGTTTTCTTTCCGCTGCTCACGTTTCGCAGCCTTCTCTCCCTTGGCGTCGGAAGCATTCGCAGCAGAAGAATCCGCTCCGGGTTGCGCATCGGTACTTTCATCCATATCCTGCCGCAGATCCTCCGCATCCACTGCACTGCCGCTCTCATGCCGCAGGATCTTCAGATAGCTTCCCTGCACCACGGAAAAGAGGATCATGGTGGTCATGACGGAGCTGCCGCCGTAGCTGATAAAGGGCAGGGTGACACCGGTCAGCGGAATGAACTTAATGCCGCCGCCCACGGTCAGGAAGATCTGGAAGAGGTACATAACGCCTGCGCCGTAGAGCAGACAACGGTAAAAGGAATCCTTACAGATCACAGCGCAGCGCATCATTTCCAGGAAACAGCACAGACACATCACCAGCAGACAGAAGCCGAAAATGAGACCGAACTCCTCACAGACGGCGGAAAAGATCATGTCCTGCTCCACATAGGGAATGTCCCCCGGATTACCCTGCAGCAGCCCCATGCCGAACCAGCTGCCGGAGGAAATGGAAAAGAGGGATTGGGTGATCTGATAGCCCTTGTTGTCGATATTGGTCCAGGGGTCCAGAAATGCCAGTACTCTGGTGCGCACATGAGGAAAAATGCGATAGGCCACATAGGAAGCCCCTGCAAGTCCTGCAACACCGGGAATCAGATACAGATACTGCCCGGTCATGAAAACCACGATGAGCACATAAGCCACAAAGAAGATCAGGCCGCTGCCCAGATCCCTGGAAAAAACCAGGATCAGGACATAGGATCCGGAGATCAGCGCGCTGATTGCAACGGTCCAAAAGTCTGTTTCCGCACTTAATGCCGCCGCCAGGAAAAAAAGGAACAGAATCTTCACAAATTCCGAAGGCTGGAAGGTAGCTCCGGCGATGGTAAAGGACAGTTTGGAGCCATTGGTGAACTCTCCGATGAGGAGCACGATCCCCAGCATGCCGATGCCGGTGAAGGCATAGACGTAGGTCAGCTTTTTCCAGATCCGGATCCGGTTCATAAGGTACGGGATCCCCAGACAGATGGCAAAGGACACCATACTGATGAGATACAGCCGGAAGGCCTTTGTAAAGGACAGTCTCGAGATCACCGTAAATCCGATCCCCAGAAGCATACACATATTGTTCAGGAGAAAACGGTTGATCCCGTCATAGATCATGGTATTTAAGAAGATCATCAGAAAGAGAAAGACCGTCACAAACCCGAAAAGGTACAGGAATTTGGACTCTCCCGTTACGAAGGTCAGATCCAGAAAACATAGGAACAGAAAGCCCAGAGCCAGCAAATGCTGCACGCTGAAAAGACCTTCCCGGCGGGATTTATCGGGCAGGAAAAAATAAAGCAGATCCGTAAAGGCAAAGGCAGCGCCAAAGCCCAGTATCACATACTTGGATAATTCAATTACATACTGCTGCAACGTGATCATACATTACTCAACCGGACGACTTTCATATCCTCCCGTAACAGGGAAAGACAGATTTCCGGTACCTTTCAAAAACAGTTCCAGTACTTCGCGGGTCTCTTCCGGACTTTCCGTGGAAAATTCCAGACGAAGATTGCATTTTCCCTCCCACTTATCCAAATGCTTGTGCAGATCCGTGGGAAGGGAATTGTAGATCAGGTTCTGACAATGGACACAATCGACCCAAACGGGGAAAGTCTTCCCGTAGCGATCCGTCAGGCTGTCGAAGGAAGGCTTACTGCCGTTAAGACACCCCTTTCTCGTCTTCGTTACGCACCCTGCACTCACCATCAACACGGCCCTGCCGTAGACAACTCTGGAAATCCCCCGGGGCTTCGCACCATCCTCAAAGAGATCAAAGAGAAGCCTCTCCTGCTCCCTGGCGGAAAGTTCCAAAGGCAGGGTCATGAGATCCGCATGCTCTGACAATACGCCGGCAGACTCCCGGTTCCAGACATAGAGACCGTGATCCGTGCCAACAAGGAAGGACGCCGGCAATAATCCGGAAGCTTTTACCGCCTCCAGAAGCCGCAGATCCTCCAGGCAACGAGCATAAGCGCCGTCAAAATCCTTGCCTGCGCACATCGCTGCCATGCATTCAAAGAGCTTCACTCCGTCCTTTCTCCGCACCTGATTCAGCATGACAAAGACAGAACTCTCCGGGTGCCGAACTTTCCAGTCCGTCAAGGACGCAAGGACCGCATCTTCATCGGAAGAACCCAGCAGACTTTCCTCCAGAAGCACTCTGCAGGACTCATGATACCCATAATCAAAAAAGGTCAGCGCCTGCTCCTTCGTCCTAAGCAGGATCTCATAACAGGTACCGGTACGTTCCCGGCCATCCGCATTTCCTTCAGTCTCCCAAGTACCAAATGCACAGTTCACGGGAGGCAGTTCGTTTTCCCGGATCACAGGTGCCTTTCTCCGGTGCAGATCCGCCAGTCCCTTGGCCTCCAGGATCTGCTCCTCCATGGCGGCGATTCCCTTTCTGCGCAGAGCATTTAAGGCTGCCACAGGCAGGAACACGTCCCCTTCCGCATAAACGGATATCTCTTCCGTTTTGCAGGAAAAGACACTTCCTCCAAGCTTTAACAGCTGCTTTTTGATCTCCTCTTCGGAGAGAGGTTTCTTCTGCGCAGCCTGCACCGTATCTCCGTTCACCGAAGCGTACAGCTCCCCACAGCTTAAGTTCAGGACAGCGACACTGCCCGGCGCCAGATACAGCTCCATGGAAAGGGGATAAGCAGGGGCATAGGTCGTATGCTCGGGCTTCAGAAAACGCTCCCGTACCGATTCCAGCACGGACTCGGACTGACCGTTGTATCCGGGTCCATCCAGGCTCACCATTTCACGACCGTTTCTGCGATGGTAATATCCTTCCGAGGTCTCCCCCCGGACATAGAGCCCCAGCAGGTCCCTGGCATCCTTCTCCGATTTTTTCGAACCGTCCAGCTTCTTCCGGTAGGCATTGGTGACAGCCGCCACATACTCCGGGGATTTCATCCGACCCTCGATCTTAAAGGAATCGATTTCGGCATCAACCAACTCCTCTATGATATCGTAAGCAGACAGGTCCTTCAGGCTTAAGGGATACTCCCCTTCATAGGGAAGTCTGCAGGGCTGGGCACAGCGTCCTCTGTTGCCGCTCCTGCCTCCCAGCATGCTGCTGAAGAGACATTTCCCGGAATAGCAATAACAGAGCGCTCCGTGGATAAAGCATTCCACCTCCTGACCGCTCTCCTGTTTCAGGACCCGCACTTCCTCCAGAGAAAGTTCCCTGGCAGGCACCACGCGGCATACTCCCTGATCCTTCAAAAACAATGCACCTTCCGCAGCAGTCACGGACATCTGGGTGCTGGCATGGAGTTCCAGACCGGGGAAGGTTTCCCGAAGAACTCTCAAGACCCCAAGATCCTGAACGATCACGCCGTCCAGTCCCGCCGCATACAAAGGCGCCATAAAGCCGGGGAGTTGTATCAGCTCCTCTTCCTTTACCAGCGTGTTTACCGTCAGATAGACCCGTACGCCGTAAAGATGGGCATAGCGAATACACTCCGAAAGCTCTTCTTCCGAAAAATTATCCGCATATGCTCTTGCCCCAAAGCTCTTACCGGCCAGGTAAACCGCATCCGCTCCCGCTTTCACGGCGGCGTAAAAGGCTTCCCGGGATCCGGCGGGAGCCAGGAGTTCTCCCTTGTTTTTCTTCATCTTTTACCGAAAAAAGAGCTGTCCGCCAGGACAGCCCTTTCTTATTTACCCTTCAGCTGCGTCTCAAGCTGCACGATCTTCTTTGCGTTCTCTGCCAGAGAGTTCTGAAGCTCCGCCACCTGCTTGGTCAGGGTGTCCAGCTTCATCTGATCGGCAACTCTGTCATGCTTGAGATCGTAGATCACCTTGTCTCTCTCTTCGAGCTCTGCATTCAGCAGATCGATCTGCTTCTTCGCCTTGAAATAATCGTCGGCGATATTGACCTCCAGCAGCACTGCCTTAATATCCTCAGGCTGGATGCGATATGCTTCGAGCTTGCTGTACTCCTCAATCATGTCATTGATGTAGGAAGCAATCCTCTGTTGATATTCGGGGGTCTCATAACCGGAGAGGGTCAGAACCCTGCCGCCGATCACGACCTGTGTATCTGTCTTTTGTGACATATCCCACCTCGTCTGTGTCTGAATCCGATTGAGCAAAGCGGTCAAAACACTCGTTTATGTAAGCATACCTTGCAAATTCCTGACAACAGAATGCCTCGCATTCTGTTGTATGACTCATGACCCTTGCATTAACCAAATTATAAAACACGAAAGGTTTTACTGCAAGCAAAACTCAAAGCCCCAAGTGGGTCCTGGCGGTCTCGGTGGCCACTCTTCCCTTGGGGGTCCGCATCAGCAGTCCGTTCTTGATGAGATAAGGCTCGTAAACATCCTCAATGGTTCCCGCATCCTCTCCGATGGCTGCGGACAGGGTATCCAGTCCCACAGGGCCGCCCTCAAACTTGATGAGGATGGTCTCCAGGATCAGCCGGTCGATATGATCCAGGCCCAGCCGGTCCACATCCATAAGGTCCAGTGCCTCAATGGCCACGGGCAATGTGATCACGCCGTCGTAGCGGACCTGGGCGTAGTCTCTCACCCGCTTCAGGATCCGGTTGGAAAGTCTCGGGGTACCGCGGCTCCGACGAGCCATTTCCTCTGCGCCTTCCCGTTCCACCTCGATGTTCATCTTTGCAGCGGAATGCAGGATGATATGAGTCAGTTCCTGCACCGTATAGAATTCCAGATGATAAATGAGGCCGAAGCGATCCCGCAAGGGTGCTGTCAAGAGGCCTGCTCTGGTGGTGGCTCCCACCAGGGTAAAATGGGGCAGGGGAAGTCTCACGGATCTGGAGGTGGAGGAAGAATCCTTCCCGATGATCACGTCGATGCAATAATCCTCCATGGCAGGGTATAGTACCTCTTCCACCTGACGATTCAGGCGATGGATCTCGTCCACGAACAGCAGGTCCCCCTCCTGAAGACTGTTTAAGATCGCGGCCATCTCCGCCGGTTTTTCAATGGCGGGTCCGCTGGTGACCTTGATATGGGTTCCCATTTCATTGGCTATGATATTGGCAAGTGTAGTCTTTCCCAGTCCTGGAGGGCCGTAAAGAAGCACGTGATCCAGGGCCTCTCCTCTGGAAAGTGCTGCCCGGATGCCGATCTCCAGGCCTTCCTTGATAGGCTCCTGTCCGATATAATCCGCAAGCTTCTTCGGCCGAAGGGATCCTTCGATGGGAAGATCTTCTTTGGTTCTGCCTGTTTCGATACTGCGCGCCATGTCCTTCTCCTAAAACAGATATTTCAAAGCCGCTCCAAGCACGGCGCCGGAATCCATACCTTCCGTATCCGGGATCTGAGCCACAGCCTTCCGGCTCTCGGTGGAGGAATATCCCAGTGCGATGAGGGCCGCAACCGCATCCGACCGCTCCGGGCTCATATTCTCCGTCGCTGCATGAACGTTGCCGGCGGAAGCCGCCTGCTCCAGGAGACTCTCCTCCGTCAGGCGCACCTTGTCCTTCAGCTCCAGGATTATCCTCTGCGCCGTCTTGGGTCCGATGCCCGGAGCCGCAGAGATGGCCTTGGCATCTCCTGACAAAATGGCAAAACGCACAGAATCAGGATCCAGTTCCGACAGGATCGAAAGCCCGGCCTTGGGCCCGACGCCGCTGACACTGATGAGCCGCTTAAACAGCTCCAGCTCGTCCCGGTTCATAAATCCGTATAAGGAAATGGCATCCTCACGGAGTGCGGTATAGGTGTAGAGCTTCACCGATTCGCCGATTCCCGGAAGCTGGGACGCAGTCCTGGCGGAGATCCCCACATTCACGCCGAAGCCGCCCACATCTACGATGCAGCCGTCCTCGGTGATGCCATCCAATATTCCCTGAACAAATGCAAACATACAAAAACCTCCCGCACTCAAACATGTTCATATTACCACAATCGAACATATGTTTTCAAGTGCAGGGAGGTATTTTGTTATCCTTTGTTTTCTTTCAAAAGTTTCCTGTAGAACAGGATAAAACAAACAAGATGTGCAAAGAATGTCAACGCCCAGCTGATGGGATAGGACACGTAAAGTACCGCCTGTGTCCGGAACTCCCGGAATACCGTCAGGATCCAGATGATGCGGAACAGACAGGCGCCTGTAAGTGACACGATCATGGGAGCGATGGAATAGCCCATGCCGCGGATCATGCCCACCATGGTATCCATCATGCCGCAGAGGGCATAGGTCACACAGATGTATTTCATCCGCAGCAGACCGTAGGCAATGACCTGAGGATCCGTACTGTAAAGGCCCAGCAGTTTGTCCCCGATGAGGTAGGAACCGCCGCCGAAGACGATGCCCGTCAGGATCACCGCGCCCATGCAGATCAGGCAGATGCTGCGGATCCGCAGGTATTTCCGGGCACCCATATTCTGGGAGGTAAAGCTGGTGGCCGTCTGGGAATAGGCGTACATTGCGGAATAAATAAAGCCCTCGATATTGGCGGACGCCGCATTTCCGGCCATGGCAATGCCGCCGAAGGAATTGATGGAGGACTGGATGATCACGTTGGAAATGGAGAAGAGGCACCCTTGCAATCCCGCCGGCAAGCCGATCCGCAGGAGCTGTCCCAGCATGCTTCCGTGGAGCCGGATCCTTCCGATCTCCAGCTTTGCAGGGCCATCCAGCCCCAGCAGGCACCGGAACACCAGTACGGCGGAGATGCCCTGGGAGATCACGGTAGCGGAAGCCACTCCCGCAACGCCCATGTGAAATCCCATCACAAAGATCAGATTCAGGATCACATTGATGATCCCGGCACCGGTGAGATAGATCAAAGGCCTGGTGGTATCTCCCAGCGCGTTCAGGATGGAACTGCCGTAATTGTAGATCAGGTTAAAAACGGTGCCCGCAAAATAGATCCGCATGTATCTGGTGGCCAGGGGCAGGATCTCCTCGGGAGATCCCATTATCACCAGACAGGGGGCCGCCGCCAGAATGCCGATGAGGGTCAGAGCAACGCCGCCGATCAGCGCCGCCGCCACGGAAGTGTGGACCATGTCCGATAGTTCCCGGTCCCTTCCGGCGCCCTTGTAATGGGCCACCATCACGTTGGCGCCCACGCCCAGACCAATGAACATCTTGCTCAGCAGATTGATAAGGGAACTGGTGGAACCCACCGCCGCCAGCGCATCACTTCCGGCAAAACGCCCCACCACAATGACATCCGCGGCATTAAAAAGGAGCTGCAGTTCCGCGGAAAGCATCAGCGGAATATAGAAGGCCAGGATCTTGGGAAGCAGGGCCCCGTTTGTCATATCGATTTCAAAACGTTTCTTCATAAGCAATCAAAAAACAATCATCCAAAGAGAAAAAAAGACCTGCGACAAAAATGCCGCAGGCCGAAAACTTAAGGTCTTCCGTTGTTGATCCACTGCACAAGACCTTCGTTTGCGATGATCTTCTGCATGAACTCCGGAAATGCCTGTCCCCGGAAGCTGTCTCCCGTGGTCAGGTCCCTGATCTCGCCGGAATCAAAATCGATCTCCACTTCATCCCCCGCCGAAATGGCTTTTGCCGCTTCGGGACACTCGATGATGGGAAGTCCGATATTGATGGCATTGCGGTAAAAGATTCTGGCGAAGGTTTCAGCGATGACGCAGCTTACCCCGGATGCCTTGATGGCGATGGGGGCATGCTCTCTCGAGGAACCGCAGCCGAAATTCTTGTTGGCAACAATGATATCACCCTTGTTCACCTTGTCAACAAATTCTTTGTCGATGTCCTCCATGCAGTGGGTTGCCAGCTCTGCCGGATCGGACGAATTCAGATATCTTGCGGGAATAATGACGTCAGTGTCAACATTGTCTCCGTATTTAAAAACCCTTCCTTTTGCCTGCATACGCTCCTCCTTAAAGATCTTCCGGGCAGGAGATCTGACCGGTGATGGCACTGGCTGCCGCCACAGCGGGGCTTGCCAGATAAATTTCGGAATCCACATGTCCCATACGACCTACAAAGTTCCGGTTGGTGGTGGACACGCAGCGCTCGCCCTGCGCCAGGACGCCCATGTAACCGCCCAGGCAGGGACCGCAGGTGGGCGTGGACACCACACCGCCGGCCTCGATAAAGGTCCGAAGGAGTCCTTCTTCCATGGACTGGAGATACACGGACTGGGTAGCGGGGATCACGATGAGACGCACCCCGGGAGCCACCTTTCTGCCCTTCAGGATCTCGGCAGCCTCTCTCATATCCTGGATCCGGCCGTTGGTGCAGGATCCGATGACCACCTGGTCGATCTTGATGTCGCCCTCGGCGTGGATCTGGTCGATGGTATGGGTGTTCTCGGGCAGATGAGGGAAGGACACGGTAGGACGTAAGGTGGAGAGATCGATCTCGATGGTCTCGTCATATTCCGCATCCGGATCTGCCTCATAAACCGTGTAAGGTCTGGTAGCATGCTCCTTCAGATATTCTTCCGTGATCTCATCCACGGGGAAAATGCCGTTCTTGCCGCCGGCCTCAATGGCCATGTTGGCGATGGTAAAACGATCATCCATGGTCAGGTGCCTGATGCCTTCTCCGGTAAACTCCATGGAGCGATACAGGGCACCGTCCACACCGATCATGCCGATGATGTGCAGGATCAGGTCCTTGCCGCTGATGTGCTTTGCAGGCTTTCCCACGATGTTAAAGCGAATGGCGGAAGGCACCTTGAACCATGCCTGGCCCGTTGCCATGCCGGCAGCCATATCCGTGCTGCCCACACCGGTGGAAAATGCGCCCAGCGCACCGTAGGTACAGGTATGGGAATCCGCACCGATGATCACATCACCAGGAACCGTCAGACCTTTTTCGGGCAGCAGCGCATGCTCGATGCCCATCTGGCCCACCTCAAAATAATTGGTGATCTCGTTTTTCCGGGCAAACTCTCTCACGCACTTGCAATGCTCGGCGGATTTGATGTCCTTGTTGGGGACAAAATGATCGGGCACCAGCGCGATCTTGTCCTTGTTAAAGACTCCCTCCACCTTCATTTTTTCCAGCTCATGAATGGCTACGGGACTGGTGATGTCGTTTCCAAGCACCAGGTCCAGATCCGCCATGATCAGCTGTCCTGCCTTTACCTCCGGCAAGCCGGCGGCATGGGCCAGGATCTTCTGTGTCATTGTCATTCCCATACTGTTTCCTCCCTCGATCAGCTCTGCAGCTTTTTCATATGATAGAAGGCTCCCTTGGAAGCCATCAGTTCGTCGTAGGTTCCGATCTCCTCACACTTGCCGTCGGCGATGACCGCAATGCGGTCCGCTCCGGTAATGGTGGACAGTCTGTGGGCCACGATAAAGGTGGTGCGTCCACGGCACAGATTTTCAATGGCCTCCTGGATCAGCTTCTCGGATACGGAATCCAGCGCCGAAGTCGCTTCATCCAGCACGATGACCTTGGGATCCCGGATCAAAGCTCTGGCGATGGAAACACGCTGTCTCTGACCGCCGGAAAGCTTGCCGCCGTGCTCTCCCACCTGGGTATCCAGACCGTGGGGCATACCGGCAATGAGATCCTTCAAATTCGCGGCTTCAATGACCTGCGCCAGTTTTTCCTCGCTCACATCCTCACACCCGTAGGTGATGTTGTCCCGGATGGAACCGGAGAACAGAATGCTGGTCTGGGGCACCACTGCCAGGAAATGCCGATAGGAGCGCAGATCCAGATTGTCCATGTTCCGGCCGTCCAGAAGGAGCTGTCCTCCCGTGGCTTTGTAAAATCCGATGACCATGTTCAAAATGGTGGATTTTCCGGCACCGGACTCTCCCACCAGTGCGATGGTCTCTCCCGGTTTCACATCCAGATTCAGACCATTTAAGACATCACTGTCACTGTCCTTGTAGTGGAAATGCACATTTTCAAAGGTGAAATGCCCCTGCACTTCCGAGATCTCCAGCTTGCCCTGATTGTCCTCCACCTCGTCGGAAAGCAGCACCTCACCGATGGAGTTCACGCTCTCCACGCCCTTGGCGATGGCGGGCACCAGACTGATGACTGCGGAGACCTGATTGACGATGGTGGCAAAATAGCTCTGGTAAAGGGTGATGTCACCGGGCTCAATGGAATGCCGGTAAGCCAGCACCGCCGTAAAGCACAGGCAGATCACCTGGAAGATCTGGAAGATCACCCATCCCACGGAACCGAACAGGGTCTGGACCAGATCCAGCTTGTAACCCTTCTCCGCCACAGCGAAGAGCTGGGAACTCATCTTTTTGACTTCTTCGTCCTCCAGAGCGTGGGCTCTGGTAACAGGGATCATCTCCACCATCTCCATGACTCTGGCGGAGGTCTCTTCCATCTCCTTCCGGAATTCCGAATTACGCTTTTTCATCACGTTCCGGAAAAACCACATGGTTCCCGCCGCAACGGGGGTGGTGATGAGAAAGAAGAAAAATACCACATAGCTCTTCCGCACGGTAACTGCCAGAGCAACACCGATGTTCAGCGCAATGTTCAGGGCGCTTAAAAACATCTGGGTGCTGAGCTGCTCCACCGCTTCCACGTCACGCATGATCTTGGACTGCAGTCTTCCGGACTGAGTGTCCACATGATAGGAAATGGTGAGCTGCTGAAGCTTTCGGATCAGGGCTTTGCGCAGCCCCGTCTCCGCGTAGCGGGTGGCCTGGCTCTTATAGGCCGTGTAGGCGTAGTTCATGGGGATGTTCAAAAGCAACAACACCACCATCAGCGCCCCGTAAAAGATCAGCTTCCGGATCAGGTCACCGTCCCCCTTCACCACGGAATTGATGACGCCGGAGGTGACTATGGGCAGGACCCACACCGGGGAATGCTTGATGAAAAAGAAGAAAACGGCCAGGAGAAACTTGTGATAATACCCCTTATAGATCCCCACGAGGATCCGCAGGGGATGCCCCTTATGCTTCCGGTACATCTCCGTAAACCAGACCTCGGGAAGAATGCCTTTGGGCGATTTGATTTTTTCTTCGAAACTGGATGTCATACGATACGAAAAACAGGGGGCCGCTTTCGGCAGCCCCCCGAGTGATCTGTTAGTTGTTGATCAGTTTGCTGTCTTCATTGTTCCAGCTGTACAGCTTACGAACTTCCTCACCGATCTTCTCAGCGGGATGCTCTGCAGCCAGCTTTCTCATGGCCTTGAAGTGAACCTGACGTCCGGAGGAGCTCATCTCCTGCAGGAACTCGCTTGCGAAGGTACCGTCCTGGATGTCCTTCAGGATCTGCTTCATAGCCTTCTTGGTATCCTCGGTAACGATCTTGGGTCCGGTGATGTAATCGCCGTACTCAGCGGTGTTGGAGATGGAGTATCTCATGCCTGCGAAGCCGCTCTGATAGATCAGGTCGACGATGAGCTTCATCTCGTGGATGCACTCAAAGTATGCATTTCTGGGATCGTAGCCTGCCTCGGTCAGCGTCTCGAAGCCTGCCTGCATCAGAGCGCATACGCCGCCGCAAAGGACAGCCTGCTCGCCGAAGAGGTCGGTCTCGGTCTCGGTGCGGAAGGTGGTCTCCAGGAGCCCTGCTCTTGCGCCGCCGATGCCCAGGCCGTAAGCCTTAGCCAGCTCCCATGCCTTGCCGGAAGCATCCTGATATACTGCGATGAGGCAGGGAGTTCCCTTGCCTTCCTGATACTCGCTGCGAACGGTGTGGCCGGGTGCCTTGGGAGCGATCATAGCCACGTCCACGTCTGCGGGAGGAACGATACAGCCGAAGTGAATGTTGAAGCCGTGTGCGAACATCAGCATGTTGCCTGCGCTCAGGTTGGGCTCGATGTCCTTCTTGTACATATCAGCCTGCTTCTCATCGTTGATGAGGATCATGATGATATCTGCCTTCTTTGCAGCCTCAGCGGTGGTATAAACGGTAAATCCCTGCTCCTCGGCTCTCTTCCAGGACTTGGAGCCCTCATACAGACCGATGATGACATTGCATCCGGACTCCTTCAGATTCAGGGCATGTGCATGTCCCTGGCTGCCGTAGCCGATGATCGCAATGGTCTTGCCCTCCAGCAGAGACAGATTGCAGTCTTCCTGATAAAAAATCTTTGCCATATTCTTATCCTCCAAAATTTTATATGCTTCAGGGGTCATCCCTGGAGTAAACACTTAGGGCAAATAGGTCACATTCTCGGCGCCTCTGGTGAGACCTGCGATACCGGTCCGTGCCAGCTCCAGCACCTCGTGTCCGTCCAACAGACGTAAGAATGCGTCCACCTTGGACTGGTTGCCGGTGATCTCGATGATGACACAATCGGGAGACACATCGATGATGTTGCCGCGGAAGATCTCCGTGGTAGCCACGATGGTCTGGCGCTCCTGGGGCGTGATCTTCACCTTCACCATGGCGAGCTCGCGGTACACGCTCTCGTCCGGCTTCAGCTCCTTAATGTCTCTCACATCCTCCAGCTTTGCCAGCTGCTTCTCGATCTGCTCCAGCACCTCGTCATCTCCGCTGGTGCAGATGGTAATGCGGGTGTAGCGGGCATCCGCCGTTACGCCTGCAGTAATGCTCTCGATGTTATAACCTCTTCTGGAAAACAGTCCGGATATACGACTGAGCACACCCGAATTATTGTCGACCAAAAGCTGAAAAACTTTCTTTCTCAAGATGAAACCTCCTGAAAAATTCCCTTGATTTCAAGCTAGATTCTACTTTAGCAACGATGGATTGTAATGTCAACAGACACTTTTTAACCATCTGAAAACTTGATCTTTGTTAATATCCGGAAACCTGCAAAAATAATCTCAGTTCCCTTCACTCTCCAGGCACTTCTGCAGTGCCAAAGTCCCTGTCCGCGCGCATTCCACGATGCTGATGGACTTGAACATCCGGATCATCAGCTGAATCTTCTCCGGTGTATCGCAAATCTGGATCATCATATGATGAAGGCTCATGTCCACGATGCTGGCATTCATGAGCTCACACATCTCCATGATCTCCTGGCGGTTGCCCTTATTGTACTTCACCTTCATCAGCATCAGCTCCCGGGAGATGCATTCCTGCTCCGTGAAAGTCTTGACCTTGATGACATCCAATTTCTTATTCAGCTGTTTCTCGATCTGCTCCAGGGTGCGCTCGTCTCCGGAAGAGACGATGGTCATGTTGGAGACCATCTTGTCGTCGGTCTCTCCCACCGCCAGAGAATCGATGTTAAAGCATCTTCTCGCAAACAGTCCGCTGACCTTGCTGAGGACGCCGGAGCGGTTCTCAACGGTAACGGAATAGATTCTCTTGATCTTCATGCTTACCTCCATGCCGCGCTTATTTTACCAGGTCCAGGGGATCCACGATGACTTCCATGAGAACGGAACCTTCCGCCTTCAAAAAGGCGTCGATCCTCGCATCAATGTCCTTGTCCTTCGCCAGCTTCAGATAGGTAAAGTCATATGCCGCAGCCAGCTTTGCCAGATCGGGACTGCCGTCCAGACTCACCACGGAATAATTGTCCTTGTAGGTGTAGTGCTGATACTCACGGACCATGCCCAGATATCCGTTGCGGATCACCACGATCTTGGCAGGAACGCCGTGCTGATTGCAGGTTGCCAGCTCCATCATGGACATCTGGAAGGAACCGTCGCCGCAGACAGCCACCACCTGACGGTCGGGGGCAGCGATCTTGGCGCCCATGGCAGCGGGAATGGAATAACCCATGGTTCCCATACCGCCGGAAGTAAGGAACTTGCCCTTGCGCATCTGCACATTGGCACAGGACCAGATCTGGTTCTGACCCACATCCGCCACATAAACCGCATCCTCTTCCATCGCCAGAGAAAGCTTCTTTACAAAGGCTGCAGGATCCACATAGCCTTTTCTGCCGTACTTATTGGGCTTGTAAGCATCCTTGTAGGAGGTGAGAGTCTTTACCCAGTCGGAGTAATCCCCTTCGATCTCCTGCTCCATCAATTCTTCGATGACCTTGTCTGCGTCTCCCACCAGAGGAATGGAGGAAACCGCATTTTTACCGATCTCCGCGGGATCCACATCGATGTGTACCAGGACCTTGTCCCGGGTGATGAGATCCGGCTGGGAAATGGCTCTGTCCGCCACACGGGCTCCCACCATGATGATGAGATCCGCTTCGTTCATGGCACGGTTGGCATAGGGCTTACCGTTGTTTCCCACCATGCCAAAGTAGTAAGGATCCTCCGTGGGCATTACGCCGATACCCATCATGGTTGATACCACAGGGATCCGATGCTTCTTCACAAATGCCTGAAGCTCATCGTCCGCCTGAGCCAGCAGCACGCCGCCGCCTGCGCAGATGATGGGACGCTTTGCACGGTTCAGCTCCTTTACCACCTTCTTGATCTGTACCGCATTGCCGCGGATGGTGGGCTTGTAAGTACGGAGCTGTACACTCTCGGGGTACTTAAAGCTCTTCACCGGCGTATTCTGCACATCAATGGGCAGGTCGATGAGGACAGGCCCCTTGCGGCCGGAATTGGCGATGTAGAAAGCTTCCTTGATGATCCGGGGGATCTCCGCCGCATCCCGCACCAGGTAGCTGTATTTCACAAAGGACTCCACGGCACCGGTAATGTCCGCCTCCTGGAACACATCACTGCCCAGAAGTTCACTGTTGACCTGACCCGTCAACACCACCAGCGGAATGCTGTCCGCAAAAGCGGTGGCGATACCGGTGATGATATTGGTGGCACCGGGGCCGGAGGTAACGGCACAGACACCGGGTCTGTTGGTCATTCTGGCCACACCACTGGCTGCATGCGCCGCATTCTGCTCGGTACGCACCAGCACCGTCTTGATCTCGGAGTTCAAAATGCTGTTGTAAAAAGGACAGATGGCAACACCGGGATACCCGAACACATGGGTAACCCCTTCCTCTTCGAGGCATTTCACGATGACATCAGCTGCGATCACTTCTTATTCCTCCGTAAGTCTGCTTCTAAGCCTGTAATTTCCATTCCGATCTTTGAAAATCTATTCTGCGATACCCAGGAGCTTTCTGGCAACCTTCACGGCTTCCGAAGCATCTCTCGAGTATCCGTCGGCACCGATCTCGTCGGCGTATTCCTGGGTTACCACGGCGCCTCCCACCATGACCTTTACGGAGAGGCCTTCCTGCTTTACCGCTTCCACCACATCCTTCATGCGCTGCATGGTGGTGGTCATCAGAGCCGACAGGCAGATGATATCGGCCTTCCGTTCCTTCGCTACCCGCAGGATCTCGTCACAGGGAACATCCTTCCCCAGATCCACCACATCGAAGCCGTAGTTTTTCAGCATCATGGCCACCAGATTTTTCCCGATGTCATGAATGTCGCCTTCCACGGTGGCGATGACCACAACGGCCTTCTCTCCCTCTGCCGCATCGGATGCAAGCAGGGGCTCCAGGACTTCGATGGAAAGCTTCATGGCTTCCGCACTGCCGATGAGCTGGGGCAGGAAGTACTTACCGCTGTCAAAACGCTTTCCCACCTCATTGATGGCGGGGATCAGGGCGTCGTTCAAAAGTACCTGGGGATCTTCTCCCGCATCCAGGGCATCCTTTGTGATACCTGCGATGGAGCTGCGGTTTCCCTTCAGGACCGCTTCATAGACACTGTCCGCCGCCTTGGATCGTCCGCTTTCGGTTGCGACGCTCTCCACAGCGGCAGCAGCTTTTGCAGGCTCACCCACACCGCTCACAGGCAGGTTCCCGGCAGCAGCCGCCAGGGCCGCAAGCCTTGCCTTTTCCTGCTCTTCCTTCTCGTGCTTTTCCTTCAGCACGGAGACGGTTTCAATATAGGTCAGGTTTGCATCCTTCTTCGCCAGCAGCAGGTCCGTGGCCTGTGCCGTGCAGACCAGGAGTTCCTGGGAAGGATTGGAAATAGCCATGGACAGGCCCTTGGAAATGGCCAGGGTCAGAAACGCGGAATTCACATATTTGCGCTCCGGCATACCGAAGGAAATATTGGAAAGTCCGCAAACGGTAGCAAAGCCGTTTTGGGTAGCGTAGGCGATGGTCTCCAGCGTCTCCAGACCCGCATTTGCGTTGGCACCTACGGTCTGGACGAGACCGTCCACTACGATATCTTCTTTCCGCATGCCCAGTTCAAAGGCACGGCAGGAAATCTTTTCAATGATCTGCTTCTTCTCATCGATATCCTTGGGAAGTCCCTCATCCGACAGGGGCAGCAGGATAAACATGGCGCCGTACTTGGCCACCAGAGGAAGGAGCTTTTCGAATTTCTCCGTCTCCAGGGAAACGGAATTGACCAGGGCTCTGCCGGGATAGTACCGAAGAGCCGCTTCCAGCACATCGATAAAGCTGGAATCCAGACTTAAGGGCAGGTTAGTGACCTGGGTCACCTCTTCAATGGCGGTGAGCATGGCAGCCTTCTCGTCGATACCGCCCATCCCCACATTAATGTCCAGCACCTTGGCACCGCAGGCTTCCTGTTCCTGGGCAAAGGAACGGACCAGGTCCATCTTCCCTTCACGAAGTTCTGCCTGCAGGGCTTTCTTACCCGTAGGATTGATGCGCTCACCGATAATGATGAACTGATCTCCCGGTGCAAAGGCCAGAGTCTGACGCTCGCTTGTAAGGTACCGCATGCCGGCCGGTCTTCTGGAGACGGTGACGGGAGTTCTTCCCTTGCAGCTCCCGGTAAGTGCCTGAATGAACTCAGGTGTGGTACCGCAGCAGCCGCCCAGGATGGACGCACCGGCAGCAATGAGCTCCTGCATCTCGGATGCAAACTCGTTGACATCCATGTCATATACGGTCTTTCCCTCTGCATCCAGCTTCGGAAGCCCTGCGTTGGGCTTTGCGATGAGGGGCAATTCTGACACAGATGCCATAGCCTCCACGATGCCCTTCATGGCTGCGGGACCGGTGGAACAGTTCACTCCGATGGCTGCAGCTCCCATGCTCTCACAGACAATGGCAGCGGTGGCTGCATCGGTTCCGAAGAGGGTTCTTCCGCCGGGCTCAAAGGTAAAGGTGACCATAACCGGAAGACTCGTCACTTCCTTAGCGGCGATGAGGGCACAACGAACCTCTGCAAGGCTCATCATGGTCTCCACCACCAGCAGATCCACGCCCGCTTCCTCCAGGGCAAGGATCTGCTCCTTGTAGACGTCGATCAAAGCTTCCGGCTCCATGGGCCCCATGGGACGAAGCTGCTGACCTGTCATGGTCAGATCCCCGGCCACCAGGCAATCCTTACGACCGCTCTTAGCGATGGCATTTTTCGAGATCCGTACCAGCCCGTCTATCATCTCCTTCTGGCGATCCGCCAGGCCGTACTCAGCCAGCTTAATGCGATTGGCAGTGAAGGTGGGCGCATAGAGAATATCAGTGCCTGCGTTTAAGAAAGCAACCTGCAAATCCTCCATGGCATCCGGATGTTCCAGGATCCACGCCTCCGGGCAGACTCCTCCCGGCATTCCGGCCTTGGCCAGATTGGTACCGGTGGCTCCATCCAGAAACACAAAACGATCCTTCACATATTCCCGAAACTGTTCAACCGTCATTCGCAAATCCTCTCAGATCTTTTTCACAACAATCAAAGTATAGCACAGGGAAGCGCCTTGCACATCGCATTCTTCCCGGGTTTTGTTTTATAAGAAGGGCGCTTCCTTCCGGGAGCGCCCCATTCTCATCAGGCATGCGCCCGATCCGATGCATATGATCGTCGATTATTTGAGGATCTCAAAACCGCCGATGATGGGAAGAGGAATCTCTTCTTCCTTGCATGCATGAACCAGACCGATGATCCAGAAAACAAACAGGATGATGTTCAGGATCCAGAGTACCAGACCGATGATAAATCCGCCGGGCAGGATCTTGGCTGCAACCGTCAGGATCAGGTTAGCGATTACCAGGATAAAGCTCTGATTCAGATGGAACTTAGCACCCTCTTTGTCGCCCACGAAGTAAGCCAGAAGCCAGCCGATGAGCGTCAGGTAAGATACGATTCCGGTCACTTTCTTGTTCATATTCGTTCCCTCCTTCAAAAATTTGCATTTTTTATACCACGTGATACGAGTTGCTTCGCGGCTTCGCCGCTTCCGCATTTTTGACTTTTGACCCTTGTATCACGACAGCATCATCCGATCGTTTGCAAACTCTGCTCCGCTGATCTCTTCAAACTTTGCCAGCAGATCCTTCACATGGAGATTCTTCTTCTCCTCGCCCCTTACATCGTAGATCACATGTCCCTCATGCATCATAATGAGGCGATTGCCGTGTGCGATGGCATCCTTCATATTGTGGGTGACCATCATTGCGGTCAGATGATTTTCATTGATGATCTGGTCGCTGATCTCCAGCACCTTGGCTGCGGTCTTGGGATCCAGTGCCGCCGTGTGCTCATCCAGCAGGAGGAGCTTGGGCTGCTTCATGGAAGCCATCAGCAGCGTGATGGCCTGCCGCTGACCGCCGGACAAAAGTCCAACCTTGCTGGCCATGCGATCTTCCAGGCCTAATCCAAGAGTCTGGAGTTTTTCCCGGAACAACTCTCTGTCCTGGCGGGTGACACCCCAGCGAAGGGTACGCTTCTGGCCTCTTCGAAGGGCCAGTGCCATATTTTCCTCGATATCCATGGTAGCGGCAGTGCCGGTCATGGGATCCTGGAAGACTCTTCCCAGATAGGTAGCGCGCTTGTGCTCGGAAAGCCCTGTGATATCGTTTCCGTCAATGACGATCCGTCCCTCGTCCACGGGCCAGACGCCGGCGATGGCATTCAGCATGGTGGACTTTCCTGCGCCGTTACCGCCGATGATGGTAATAAAATCACCGGGCAGCAGCTCCAGGTTCAGATGATCCAGAGCCACCTTCTCGTTGATGGTTCCCCGGTTAAATACCTTTTGTACATTTTCAATGATCAGTGCTTTTTCGGAACTCATTTTGCACCTCCCTTCTTCTTGCCGGCCTTCCCCTTCAGATAAGGGATGGCGAGGAAGATGGCAACCACGATGGCCGAGAAGAGCTTCATATCCTCGGAAGGCATCTTCAGCCACAGCACCAGCTGATAGACCATGTAGTAGATGATGGCGCCCAGGATCACGGCGATGAGGGTCCATGCAAATGCCAGACGCTTCTTCTCCGCAAACTTTCCGAAGAGCACTTCACCGATGATGACGGCAGCCAGACCGATGACGATGGCGCCGCGGCCCATGTTCACGTCCGCAGCTCCCTGGAACTGTCCGTAGAGTGCGCCGCAGAAGCCTACCAGGCCGTTGGAGAGCATTAATGTAAGAACCTTGATAAAGTCGGTGTTGATGCCCTGCGCTCTGGCCATATTGCCGTTACAGCCCGTTGCACGAACGGAATGTCCCAGCTCGGTACCGAAGAACCAGTACAGGCAGGAAACCAGCACCAGCAAAAATACGGTCATACCGATGAAAAAGACGATCTCGGAGCTGGTGGAACCCGTCACATAACGAAGAGAAACCACCAGAGGGTAATTGTCCACGGACACAGGCTGGTTTGCCTTGCCCATAATGTTCAGATTGATGGAATACAGAGAGATCTGGGTCAAGATACTCGACAGGATCCCCGGAATACCGAGCCCCGTGGTCAGGAGTCCTGTGATCATCCCGGCAAGCGCTCCCGCAAAAAACGCTACGATGGTTGCCAGGATCGGGGATACCCCCGCACGGATCAGCATCACCGTAACGGCGGCACCGAGGGCCAGAGAGCCGTCCACCGTCAGATCCGCAAAATCAAGGAGTCTGAAGGTGATGAAGACGCCCAGCGCCATAATGCCCCAGATCATTCCCTGGGCGATGGAGCCCGGAAATGCCCGAAATAAGGAAGCTAAACTTAAGGATGAAAAATAAGAGAGCATAAGACCTCCGAAGTGTTTCATAGGAAATGATAAACAGGGATACCCAAATAAAGGCATCCCTGTCATATTACATCATTTTACTCAGAAATGGCAACATAATCGTCGGGAACGGTGATGCCCAGCTCATTGCAGATGCTGGCGTTGTATTTCTTGGTAACGTTGGGAGCGAACTTCACGGGCATGGTGGTGATATCAGCGCCGTTCAGCAGGATCTCGGCTGCCATCTCGCCGGTGGTGTAGCCCAGGTCATAGTAGCTGATGGAAAGGGTTGCAACACCGCAACCGGAGCAGATGCCCTCCTCACCCGCGATACAGGGCACGCCTGCAGGGATCAGGATGTTGTAAACGGTCTCGGTAACGTTTGCCAGAGTGTTGTCGGTGGGGATGTAAACCACATCGCACTCCTCTGCAGCGGTGGTCACAACGGACTGAACCTCGTTGGTATCAGCGATACCGTACTCCTGGTAAGCGATGCCGTCCTCCTCCAGAGCAGCCTTGAAGAGCTCGATCTGGTACTTGGAGTTTGCCTCGGCAGTGCAGTACAGGAGGCCGACCTTCTGTGCATTGGGGAAGATCTCCACCAGCATGTTCTCCTGCTCGTCGATGGGAGCCAGGTCGCTGGTACCGGAGATATTTCTGCCGGATACGCCACTCCAGTTCTCAACCTCAAGGGCGGTGCCGTAATCGGTCACGGAAGTGCCAAGGATGGGAATGGTGGTGGTAGCTGCTGCTGCAGCCTGAAGAGGGGTGGTGGCGTTTGCCATGATCAGGTCCACATTGTCTGCTACCAGACCGTTGCAGATGGTAGCTGCGGTAGCCTGCTCACCCTGTGCATTCTGTACATCAAAGGTAACCTTGTCGCCCAGCTTTGCTACCAGTGCATCCTTGAAGCCCTGGGTAGCGGCATCCAGTGCGGGATGCTCCAGAAGCTGGCACACGCCGATGTGATACACCTTATCGGCGGATGCAGTCTCGGCCTGCTGTCCGCCTTCAGCGGAACCGCAGCCGGTAACGGCCGTCATACACATAGCAGCCGTAAGAACCAAAGCCATGATCTTCTTTTTCATAATCTCCTCCACTATCTTACATCCGTCTGCTTGCTTTTACGCTTTAACCATTTAAAGCGTTACAGACTAAAAGTAATGATAGCTTATTTCCAAAAGTTCGTCAATCATTTTGCATGTATCTTTATGCATTCTTTGGCACCACGTTTCCGGGTGCTTTGAAGATATGCTCCTCGGGGATCACGCCTCTGACACAGGAGGTGGGATACACATTGGAATGTCTGCCGATGACGGTGCCGGGATTCAGGACACTGTTGCATCCCACTTCCACGAAGTCTCCCAGCATGGCGCCCACTTTCTTGCGTCCGGTCTCGTAAGACTGCTCTCCCTTGACGGTCACAAGGAGCTTGTCGCTCTTCACATTGGAAGTGATGGAGCCCGCACCCATGTGAGAAGAAAATCCCAGGATGCTGTCTCCTACATAATTGTAATGAGGGACCTGCACCACATTGAACAGGATCACGTTCTTCAGCTCCGTGGAGTTGCCCACCACGGCCTTTTTGCCCACGATGGCACTGCCCCGCACAAAGGCACAGTGTCTGATTTCTGCTTCCTCATCCACGATGAGGGGACCGTTTAAACATGCAGTGGGAGCTACTTTAGCGCTTTTGGCGATCCAGATGTCCTCGCCTCGCTGCTCGAAGCGCTCCGGATCCAGGGTGGGGCCCAGGGCCTTGATAAACTCAGAGATGCCTTCCAGGGCTTCCCAGGGATAGGTAAAACGGGACAGGTACTCTCCCGCAATGGTTTCCTGCAGATCATAGAGATCGGCGATGGTGATTCGATCCATAATGACTCCTTATTTTTTCTTGTAAAATACCGCAACCTGACGGAAGGTATTTTCCATCTGAGGGATATTGTTCAGGCCCTTCACGCTGTTGGTGATCTGGGTGATGAAGTTCTCCAGCTTCCCCATGTACTCCTCCGGCGTGATCTCACTGCCGGCCACCATGGTGAGGCCCTTCTCCCAGCTTGCGGTCAGGGCGGGATTCAGCATGGATGGCATGGAGCCCGCCATAACGATGTAGATCATCTCTCCCAGAAGGGTGGGGGAAAGCACCTGGGTCTTCTTGTTCAGGCGAATGTATTCGATCTTCTGAAGCTTGCTGAGGATCTCGGCTCTCGTTGCACTGGTGCCGATACCGCTGCCCTTGATCTGGCTGCGGAGCTCATCGTCCTCGATGAACTGTCCCGCATTCTCCATGGTCAGGATCATACTTCCGGAGGTATAGCGCTTGGGAGGGGTGGTCTCGCCCTCCTTGATCTCGTATCCCTTCACGGGAAGCTCCAGGCCGGCCTTCGCCTGATTCAGGAAGGTCAGCAGCGCGCCGTCATCGATCTCTTTCTCTTCTTCCTTGTTCTCGTCCTTGTCGCCCTCTTCCTTGCCTTCCTCGGAATCATCCGGAGCGGCATCGGCGGACGACTTCTCTCCCTCATCCTTCTTTTCCTTTACGGGGATGTACGCCACCTTCCGGTAGCCCTCCTCCTCCAGGACCTTGAAGACGGAGAAAAAGGATTCCTCTCCCACACTGATGACGGGAGAAAACTTCCGGTACACCGCAGGGGGATAGAAAATCGAAAGGAATCTGCGGACGATCAGCTCATACACCTTTGCGGACAGGGAATTCAGGGAATTTAATGCTCCCAGGCCCTGGCCCGTGGGGATGATGGCATAGTGATCCGTGATCATCTTGTCATTGGTGTATTTGGTCTTGCCGATGGACTTCCAGGTGCCGGACTCCAGCACTTCCGCGGCAAAGGCACCGCAGATGCCGTATCCTTTGAGGCCGGAGATGTTCTTGTCGATCTCCTTGGCCACCGCACTGGAAAGGACTCTGGCATCGGTTCTGGGATAAGTGGTGAGCTTCTTCTCATAGAGCTCCTGTACCACTGCCAGGGTCTGGTCGGGACTGATCTTAAAATACTTGGAGCAGTCGTTCTGGAGCTCTGCCAGGTTGTAAAGAAGGGGCGGATTCTTGGTCTCCTTCTTTTTGGTGATCTCCTTGATGACGGCGGGCTTGCCCTCCAGGGAGGTCATGAGAGCTTCCGCGTCCGTCCGCTCCTTAAAGCCGTTTTCCTTATAAAGCTTGGGGCTCTGGAAATAGGGGGAGCCTTCCACGGCGCGCCATTCGCCGGAAAGCTCACTCTCACCCGCGCCGAACTTCCCCAGCACACGGTAGAAAGGCGTCTTCTTGAAATCCCGGATCTCCCGCTCTCTTGCCACGATGATCCCCAGGACGCAGGTCATGACACGGCCCACGCTGATGGCACCCTTTTCCCGGTGCAGGAATTCGTTGACGCATTTTTTGTATTTCAAAGTGGCCACACGGGAAAAATTCATTCCCATGAGGTAGTCTTCCTTGGCCCGCAGATAAGCGGCGTTGCTGAGCGCGTCATAGGCGCTCCAGTCCTTGGCTTCCCGGATGCCCCGGAGGATCTCCTCCTCAGTCTGGGAATCGATCCAGACACGTTTCCGGACCTTGTCCTTCACTCCCGCCATGCGATCCACCAGACGATAGATGTACTCTCCCTCCCGTCCCGAGTCGGTACAGATGTAGATAGTATCCACATCGCTTCTGTTCAGAAGGGACGCAACGATCTTGAACTGCTTTGCGGCGGAGGGAATGATCTCGTATTTGTATTCCTTCGGCAGGAAAGGCAGGGTGTCGTACCGCCACTGCTTTAATTTTTCATCATAGGCATCGGGATAGCTCATGGTGACCAGGTGACCAACGCACCATGTCACGACACTGTTGTCACTTTCCAGAAATCCGTCGCCCTGGCGGAAGGTCTCCTTCAGCGCATCGCCGAACTGTCTGGCCACGCTGGGCTTCTCCGCAATAAATAAACGCTTACTCAAGTTGAAAAGTACTCCTTACTGCGCATCCGGGGAGGTAAAGGAAGCCAGGAGCTTCTCCGCTTCCTCTGCGGGACTGGGACGTCCCATGTAGAATCCCTGGATCACATCACAGCCGACGCTGTGCAAATACTGGTATTGCTGCTCCGTCTCCACGCCTTCCGCCACAGTCTCAAATCCCATGGAATGAGACATGTTGAGGATGGACTCCGTAATGACACGGGTGGTGGAATCGGACAAAACGGTGTCCACAAAACTCTTGTCGATCTTCAGGGTATCGATGGGGAACTTCTTCAGATAGGACAGGGAAGAATAACCGGTACCGAAATCGTCCAGGCTGATGTGGATACCAAAATTCCGCAGGGTGCTGAGCTTCCTGGAAACCATGTCGAAGTCGTCGATGAGGATGGACTCGGTGATCTCCAGCTCAATGTCGGAAGGATCCACCCCGTATTCCCGGATGACTCCCATGACCAGATCCACGAACTGGTCCGACTTGTACTGCAATGCGGAAATGTTGATGGACAGGCGGAAATGCATCTTGAACACCTTGCTCCAGGTGGCGTACTGCTTCACGCTCTCCTCGATGACATAGCGTCCGATGTCCAGAATGGTGCGGTTTTTCTCCGCAACGGGAATAAAGACCGAGGGCTGGATCAGCTCCTCCCCGGTGTCTCTCCACCGGACCAGAGCCTCAAAGCCTCTGATCTTGCGGTTTCCCGTATAGTACTGGGGCTGGTAATGGATGACGAATTCGTCCTGAGAAACAGCATTCCGCAGACGATTTTCCATCTCCACGGACTGCAGGAACTCGTTCAGAATGGGTGCCTCGAAATAAGCCATCCGGTTCTTGCCCATGGTCTTGGACCGGTAGGTGACGATCTCGGCGCTGTTCAGCAGGTCCAGCGCACTGGTAGCAGCCTCCGGGAACTCAGCCACGCCCACGGTGGCCGTCAGGCGGAAGCGCTGCCCGGTACTCAAGGCAAAGGGCTCCTCCAGCCGTTCCCGGATCTGTCCGTAGACACTGTCCACGCTGTGGGTCCCGAAGGGCGCATAGATGGCCAGGGCATAAATATCATTACTCATATGGCAGGCGATGATCTGGTCGTCCTCCAGGGTGTGCAGGAAGGAACCGAACTGCTGCAGGATCTCATCTCCCACGATGATACCCATGGAATCGTTCAGCTTCTTGAAATCGTCCAGATCCACCATCATCACGGAGACGGTGGCATTTTCGTCCTTGGCGTTTTTGATGAAATTCCCCAGAAGGGTCACGAAGTAATTCCGGTTATAGAGTCCCGTAAGGCCGTCATAGTATGCCATGTACAGCAGTTCGGAATTCTGAGACTTCTGACGGGAAATGTTCCGGAAGCTGATGATCTTCTCCGAAGGCTTGCCGTGCTCATCGGTGAGAACGGTGGTGGTCATGAGATACCAGATGCGATGATCCGGCGTCTCCAGCTCCAGGGTGGCGGAACGCTGATCATCCCGCTCCGGGAACAGCGCCGTCTGCAGCTTTTCCCGATACTCGGAAGCAAAGGCTTCCTCCAGACGTCCCAGTTCCTTCACGGACTTGATCTCGAAGAGGAAAAACTCGGCAAAACGACCCAGCGTCACCACTTCGTCACGACCGAATTCACAGTACAAAAAGCCCAGCTCCGAGGTCTGGAGCAGGCTTTTGTACATGCGTTCCTTCTGGTTCAGCTTCTGGTTCATGGCCTTCATGAGGTCCAACTGATAGCGAGACTCTTCCATAGCGAAAATACCCCCCCGGTTTTTTACGTATGTCAGATTATTTTGCGGTGATGTACCCCTGAGCCTTCAGCAGCTCTGCGCAAAGCACTGCGCCGCCGGCTGCACCGCGAACGGTATTGTGGGACAGACCCACGAACTTATAGGTGAAGATGCTGTCCTCACGCAGTCTGCCGAAACTGATGCCCATGCCGTGCTCGTAGTCCACATCCATGGTGACCTGAGGACGATTGTCCTCCTCCATGTAACGGATGAACTGCTTTGGAGCGCTGGGAAGATTCAGCTTCTGAGGCTCGCCGGAGAAGGAGGTAGCGATCTTGATCAGATCTTCCTTCGCAGGCTTCTCCTTGAAGTCCACAAATACGGCAGCGGTATGACCGTTCAGAACGGGCACGCGGATGCACTGAGAGGTGATGACGGGGCCTTCTGCGGGAACGATGACGCCATTCTCGATCTTACCCCAGATACGCAGGGGCTCCTTCTCGCTCTTTTCTTCCTCACCGCCGATGTAAGGGATGATGTTACCTACCATCTCGGGCCAGTCCTTGAAGGTCTTGCCTGCGCCGGAGATTGCCTGATAGGTGGTCACCACGGAACGGGTGATCTCAAAATGCTGCTTCCATGCGGAGAAAATAGGTGCATAGCTCTGGATGGAGCAGTTGGGCTTTACGGCAACGAAACCTCTGGAGGTGCCCAGACGCTTCTTCTGGAACTCGATGACAGCGGTATGCTCCGCATTTACCTCGGGGATCACCATGGGAACATCAGGGGTCCAGCGATGTGCGGAATTATTGGAGACTACGGGAGTCTCGGTCTTTGCGTAAGCTTCCTCAATGGCCTTGATCTCTTCCTTGGTCATATCCACGGCACTGAAGACAAAATCAACGGTGGAAGCAACCTCTTCCACGTTGGAAACATCCTTCACCACGATCTTCTTCACTGCTTCGGGCATGGGAGTATCCATCTTCCAACGGTCGCCGATGGCTTCCTCGTAAGTCTTGCCCGCACTTCTGGGGCTGGCTGCGATGGTCACAACCTCAAACCAGGGGTGATTCTCCAGAAGGGAGATAAAACGCTGGCCAACCATACCGGTGCCACCCAGGATACCTACTTTCAACTTGTCGCTCATACTCTTTCTCCTTTATTTTCACTTTTAATTTGGTTTCACGGTTACAAAGAAAAACAAAACATCAGTCGCCTGTTTTGGAAAGGCTTTCCCACAGGTCCGTCAGGGGATCTGTCAGGGGCTTTGCCGTCTGCAGGTAAGTGCTTCCCGCTTTCAGCTCCTCAGCCATGGCTTCCGGTCCGGGAGCACCCTTGGTGAGGCGCTTGTCCACACAGGTCTCCAGGCTGATGGCGGAATAAATATCCTGCTCCGCCGCAGGGCAGATGGCTTTGAACTCCTCTAAGGTCAGATCCTCCAGGCCGCAGCCCTTCTCGATGCAGGCCAGGACCATCTCTCCCACATAGCGGTGAGCATCCCGGAAGGGAATTCCCTTTCCCACCAGGTAATCAGCGGCGTCCGTAGCGTTGGTAAATCCTGCGCTGGCGGATTCCCGCATCCTGTCTTCGTTAAACTTCATGGAGGAAAGCATGCCGTCAAAGAGCTTCAGACAGCCGTTTACGGTGTCCATGGAATCGAATGCCTGCTCCTTGTCCTCCTGCATGTCCTTGTTGTACGCAAGAGGCAGTCCCTTCATGGTAGTCAGCAGTCCCATCAGGCTGCCGTAGACTCTGCCGGTCTTGCCCCGCAGGAGCTCCGCAATGTCCGGATTTTTCTTCTGAGGCATGATGCTGCTTCCCGTAGAGTAGGTGTCGTCGATCTCCACGAACCGGTACTCGTTGGAGTTCCAGAGGATGATCTCCTCGGAAAAACGGGAAAGGTGCATTGCTATGACGGACAGGATAAAGAGATACTCCAGCAGGTAATCTCTGTCGGAGACGGAATCCATGCTGTTTCTGGTGGCTCCGTCAAAGCCCAGCAGCTTCGCTGTATACTCCCGGTCCAAAGGATAGGTGGTGCCTGCCAGGGCGCCGGCTCCCAGAGGACACAGGTTCAGTCTCTTACTGCAATCCGCGAGGCGTTCTCTGTCTCTGCGGAACATTTCAAAATAGGTGCCCAGGTGATGAGCCAGGGTCAGGGGCTGGGCTTTTTGCAGGTGGGTAAATCCGGGCATCACAGTGTGCACGTTTTTCTCCATAATATCCTGCAAAGTGGTCAGTACGTCGTAGAGCAAACTGTCTGTCTCCGCGATCTGTCCCCGCACATAGAGGCGCATATCCAGCGCCACCTGGTCGTTTCTGCTTCTGCCGGTGTGAAGCCGCTTTCCGGCATCGCCGATGCGCTCTGTCAGCACAGCCTCACAGAAGCTGTGAACATCCTCATACTCGGTGGTGATGGTGATCTTTCCTTCCGTCACATCCCGGTAGATTCCGGCGAGGCCTGTGATGATGGCATCCCGGTCCTCCCCTGTCAGGACGCCCTGCTTTGCCAGCATCCGCACATGGGCCATGCTGCCGCAGATATCCTGAAAGATCAGGCGCTTGTCAAAGGTGATGGAAGCGTTGAAATCATATACCAATTGGTCCGTGGCCTTGGTAAAACGGCCGCCCCAGAGCTGTGCCATAGGATCCCTCCATGAGAAACAAAAGTTTGATGCATGGTTGAATTTAGAAAAACTCTCCGACTCGAAAGCCGGAGAGTCCAAGCTGAAAGAGGGACTTGAACCCTCGACCCCTTCATTACGAGTGAAGTGCTCTACCGACTGAGCTATTTCAGCAAATCTGCGAGGTTGCCTCTTACGCAACCTCGTATGATTATACTTATTTTCCGGTTTAAAAGCAAGTTTTATTTTTCGTTCGGGTGATGCACCACCACCTGCGGGAACGGGATCTCGATCCCCGCCTTATCCAGGGCTTTCTTGGCATTTTCCGTCACGGAAAATCTGCAGTTCCAATAGTTCCCGGTGAGGCACCAGCACCGCAGGATAAGATGCACACCGCTGTCTCCCAGGGAGTCCACCGCCACCAGCATTTCCATGTTGGGCAGGACGAACTCGTTCTCGGTCAGCACCTGCATCAGCACCTCTCTGGTCTGATCCAGATCCGCGCTGTAAGCCACGGAAATGTTCACGTCCACTCTCCGCCTCTGCTCTCTGGTGCGGTTGATGATGGAGGAATTGGAAAGACTGCCGTTGGGGATCACCACAAACTGGTTGTCCGCCGTTACGAGCCTGGTGTAGAAAGGCGAGATCTCCTTTACGGTGCCTTCCTTGTTCGTAGTGCTCTCCTGGATGTAGTCACCCACGGTAAAGGGCTTCGACATCATGATCAGAATGCCGCCCGCCAGGTTGCTGAGGCTTCCCTGGACCGCCAGACCGATCGCCACACCGGCGGAGCCCAGCAAGGCCACGATACCGGCAGCGTCCACGCCGAAGTTCAGGGCCACCAGGAAAAACAGGATCACATAGAGGCAGGCTTTTACGAGGCTGTCCAGAAATCCGATGACACCCCTGTCGGCTTTTGCCTTGGTAAGGGAACCCCGCAGGAGCCTGCGGATCAGCCGTACCACCCAGTAGCCGATAAAGAGCATCACCAGGGAGATCCCGATGCGGATTCCAAGGTTCATGGCTTTTCCGGGGATCTGATCGATCCATTCCCGGATCACGGAGGGATTCTTTTCCACCGTCTCCACAATTTGCGTTACATCCGTCAAAAGCATTTATTTCGCGCTTCCTTTTTTCTTTTTCTTCAGGGGCGTATTCCTGCGAATGCGCTCCGTGATCACCTTCGCCAGCTCCTCTTCCGTGTAAGGGATGAACTGGAAGATGGCGAGGCTCAAAGGTCCCATCTTGATGTTCACGGACTGGGCTCTGCCATCCGCCTGGATGTCGCCCGCCCGCTTTACGGTCTTGTTCCGGACACCGGTGCCGCCGTAGGACAGGTCGTCGGTGTTAAAGAGCTCGCGGTACTTGCCTTCGTAGGGAACGCCGGTGGTAATGCTCTGGCCGATGCCGGAGAAATTCGCCACCACCATCAGCATCTCCTCGGGATCCGTGGTCTTCCGCAGGAAGGAAAGGAAGCACTGCTCCGTGTTCATGTTGCTGAGCCACTCAAAGGCCGTATTGTCCTGGTCGCTGACATACAGCGCAGGAAGCTTCTCATAGAGAGCGTTCAGGTCGGAGATCATCCTCTCCGCCTTCTCATAGCCGGTGTAGGAAAGGAGCTTCTTGCCGGGATGCACATACTCGTAGGCAATGGCAAGACGCAGGTTTGCCAGCTGCTCGGAAGGATCTCCGGGGAACTGACCGAGGAGGTCATCTCCCTTTTCCTGGGTGCCCAGCAGATAGGTATCCACGAAGGAATACACGATATCGTTGGTGAGCTCACTGAGGTGCTGTCCGCGGTACAGAGGATCCATGGACAGGAAATTGATCAGATTCTCGGAGAAGGGCAGGTTCAGCTTCAGATCGAAGCCCAGGCCGTCCTCGGAGACAGAGGCCGTGATCTTCGGATGAGAGGAGGAATCCTCTGCGATCCGCAGCAGGTTCGGGAAACGGGTATGAAGCCGCTTCATCAGGTCCCGAAGATAATCGATGGCATCCAGGTTCTCGTTGCCACCGAAGAGATTTGCCACCCACTCTCCGTCGCCCTTGCCGTAGTCCAGATACAGCATCTGAGCCACATTTTCAAAACGCAGTCCGTCGGCGCCGAAATCCTCTGCCAGGGAAAGCACCGCTCCCGTCAGCAGGTTCCGCACCTGGGGCAGATCGTAACGGAACAGGCAGGCACTCTTGTCATAGCTCAACCCCTGGCGGGCATCCAGATGCTCATAGAGGCAGCTTCCGTCAAAACCGGACAGGCCGCTGCTCTCTCTGGAGAAGCAGCTGACGTTCACACTGAAGATCACGCCGATGCCTGCACTGTGCAGGGAATCCGTCAGAAGATGCAGTTTTTCTCTGCTCACAGCAGGGTCAAATGCATAAAAACTGCCGGGTACCTTATCACCGTACCAGAGGGGCCGGAGCTGTACATGAGTAAAGTGATCCTCTTTGACCTTCTTCACGAAAGTATCGATGAGGGAAGGATCGCTGTCCGCATTCAGCATCTCTGCCAGAGCATCCTTATCGCTCTGAAGGACGCTGATGCCCTTGGTGAATTTCGTCTTCAGAGGAGTGCCCTTCTTCGCATCCGCTGCAGGCACCTCATTGCACTTCCGGTCTCCCAGGCAGATCACACTGCCTGCAGGATCCAGTCTGGAAAGGAGCTGGCCCCGGTGAAGCTTGATCTCGTACAGGTACTTGTCGCCGGGCTTTGCACCGGGAACAAAGATCTCAAAAATGCCGCTGTCGCCGTGACGGATCATCTGGTGGCTCCTGCCGTCCCAGTTGTTGAAATCACCGATGACGCTGACGCGAAGTGCGCCGGGCGCCCAAACCGTAAAGGCGGTTCCCTTGCAGCCTGCGTGGGTCACATAATGTGCACCAAACACATCCCGGAGATTCTCCAGATTTCCTGCAGCAAAAGCATCGATCTGCTCCTTCTTCAGGCGGGAAGGGAAGGAATAGGGGTCTCTGGTGGTGACCGTCACTTTCTGGAAGGTGCCTCTCTCCTCGTCCGCGGGAGTCTCAAAGGTAGCGGTGTAAGTGTAGGTTCCCACCGTCTTGGCAGGGAGCAGTACCGCGAAAAATCCCTCCTCGTCTGCCATCTCCATCTGTGCGAAATTCTTCTTGTTCTCGGGATCGGTATAGTCATACCATTCCACGGCCACTTCGCTGGCCCCCGGGAAGAAGGTCTGCAGAAGAGTGGAGCCTCCCTTGATGTGCGGCCCCATCAGATCCTGGGGTCTGCTGCACTCCGAATAGATGACCTCCTCGATAAATGCCCAATCCATCAGCTTATACAATTTCTTGTTCATGGCTACCCTCTTTTAATTTTATATTCGCGTAGGCACGAGCCGAGCGGACATGCTTGCATGTCCATTCGGCGACGCCCGCGGAGTCAAACACCCATCAGAATGGGGTGTTTGACTGTGAGATCCGGTGCAGGAACAGGCCGCTGCGGAGCTTCGGCTCAAACCAGGTGGACTTCGGCGGCATCAGGAGATGGGCTCCCGCCACCGCAAACAGTTCCTCCATGGAGGTAGGATACATGGAAAATGCCAGCTTGCAATCTTCCTTCGTGCGGCGCTCCAGCTCACCAAGGCCTCGGATGCCTCCCACGAAATCGATGCGTTTATCCGTCTTGGGATCCTGAATCCCCAGAATGGGATTTAAGAGATGATCCTGCAAAATGCTCACATCCAGCCCCTTCACGGGATCATCGCTCTTCACGGAATCCTTTGCTTCCAGGCGATACCACTTTCCGTCCAGCAGCATACCGAACTCGCCTTTTTTTGCGGGCCGCACGGCTGCGCTTTCGGGGGCACTCACGGTAAAGCACTCTCCCACCTTCGCCAGGAACTCTTCGGTAGTCAGTCCGTTCAGATCCTTCACCACACGGTTGTAATCCAGGATCTTCAGCTCGCTCTGCCGGAAGACCACACTCAGGAAGTAGTGGTACTCTTCCTCCCCGGTGTCCGCAGGATTTGCATCCCGCATCCGCTCTCCCACCTTCACGGCTGAAGCACAGCGATGGTGACCGTCAGCGATGTAGAGATGCTCGAAGGTACCAAAGATCTCGGAGAGCTTTGTGATCTCCCCCTCGTCAAAGACTGACCAGACTCTGTGTCTGATGCCGTCCTCGGAAGTAAAATCGCAATCCGCTGTCCGGGCCTTCACGGTGTCGATGACAGCGCTCAGGGCATCGTCATCGGGGCAGGCCAGGAAAATGGGGCCGGTCTGCATGCCGGTGATACCCACATGATTGATGCGGTCCTGCTCCTTGTCTGCACGGGTATTCTCATGCTTCAGGATCACCTGATTCTCGTAATCCTCAATGGAGGCGCAGCCCACCACGCCGGTCTGGCTCCTGCCGTCCATGGTCAGTTCGTAGAGATAAAATCCCGGCTTTTCGTCCTGTACGAAACGGCCGTCCTCCAGCCGCTCCAGGATCATATCCCGCGCCTTGTCATAGACTCTCGGGTCGTAGGTGTCCACGTCATCCGGGAACTGGGACTCAGCACGGTCGATGGCCAGGAAAGACTCGGGATGCCCCGTAACGAAAGCCTTCGCCTCCTCCCGGTTATATACGTCATAAGGCAGCGCCGCAATCTTGTCTTCCATCCCGGCCTTGGGACGGATGGCGCTGAAAGGTCTGAATTTCGCCATTTTGCTTCTCCTTTAAGGAAAATTTACCCATCTATGTATTTTATCATTTAATGGGGCACATCACAAGATAATGTACTGCTTCCGGGGCACTTTCGGGAGTGCCGGATCCGCTCCGTCCGGGTTGAGAAATCCGAAGAGATTGTGGTATAGTAGGGTGCATAACAAATCTGACGCAAAGCGCCGCGGAAATCCACACGGGAACCCGGGGCGCTCAAGCATGGAGGTAACCTATGACACAGGAAGACAGAACAATGCTGACCCGCATCAACGAATACGCGGAAAAGGTCATGCCCGATATCGATCCCCAGAAGACTCCCGTTTCCCAGCAGCTGGAAGCACTCCGTCCCATCATGGAGACCATCGCTTCCGAGCAGGGATGTGAACTTCAGGACATCTTCATCCGCTACATGGATCTGGCCAGCGAAGCAGCCATGGACAGAGACAGCAAAATGCGGGAAGCCCTGAAAGACTTAAATGACGGGGATGACGGCAACCCGCCTCTTCTCTATCGATAAGCATGCGGCCCTTGCAGGGGCGGCAGTTCATCACCGGAAAATACAATCGAGTAGGCTGACGCCTACTCGATTTTTTGCACACAAACATTCCGCACTTCGTGCTCCATGTTCTTGCACCCGGCAAATCTCTGCTCGTGCAAGCACGGCAACCGATTGCCGGGTTGGTGCAACAAAACGGAGCAGAGACATTGATCCTCCCTGCTCCGTTCTTATTTTGCCGATCTCTTACTTCACAACGCGGACACGGAAGACGCCGTCCACTGCAGTCAGCTTCTCCACCAGCGCTTCGGTGGCGGGGCTCTCCACATCCATCATGGTGTAAGCATAATCTCCTCTGGACTTGTTGGTCATGTCGGAGATGTTGATGCCCTCAGCACCGATGATAGCGGTGAACTGGGTGATCATGTTGGCGATGTTCTTGTGGAACACGGCGATTCTGCCAACCTTGGTGCAGACGCCCATGTCACATACAGGGTAGTTCACGGAATTGCGGATGTTGCCGTTCAGCAGATAATCGGAGATCTCGTCTGCAGCCATCACTGCGCAATTGTCCTCGGACTCCTCGGTGCTTGCGCCCAGGTGAGGGGTCAGGATCACACCCTCCGCGCCTGCGGTGGTGGGATTCGGGAAATCGGACACATAACGCTTAACCTTGCCGTTCTTCAGAGCCTCGATCATGTCGCCCTCAACAACCAGCAGGTCTCTTGCGAAGTTCAGCACCACAACGCCGTCCTTCATCATGGAGATGGCGTCTCTGCCGATCATGCCCTTGGTGCTGTCCAGAAGGGGCACATGAATGGTGATGTAGTCGCAGGTGGTGTAGATGTCTTCTACCTTCTCCACATGCTTAACGTCTCTCTTCAGGCTCCATGCAGCGTTCACGGACAGATAAGGATCATAGCCGTAAACATCCATTCCCAGGGAAAGCGCGGTGTTTGCAACCTTGACACCGATGGCGCCCAGGCCGATGACACCCAGCTTCTTGCCTGCCAGCTCGGTGCCGGCAAACTTCTTCTTCTCCTTCTCAGCGGTCTTTGCGATCTCATCGTCGCCCTTTGCAGACTTCACCCACTCGATACCGCCTACCACGTCACGGGCAGCCAGCAGCATACCTGCGATGACCAGCTCCTTCACGCCGTTGGCATTTGCGCCGGGAGTATTGAAGACCACGATACCCTTCTCTGCGCACTTATCCAGAGGGATGTTGTTGACACCCGCACCTGCTCTGGCCACTGCCAGCAGGGAATCGGGAAGCTCCATCTCATGCATGGAAGCACTGCGTACCAGGATACCGGATGCCTCATCGACCTTCTCGGTCAAAGGAAAATCATCGGGCAGTCTGGAAAGACCCACCTGTGCAATGGGATTAAGGCAATGAATCTTGTACATTTTCTCCTCCTTCATTCACGGGGCGCTTTTATGCGTTCTGCGCCTCGAATTCCTTCATGAATGCCACCAGCTTCTCAACACCCTCCTTGGGCATTGCATTGTAGATGCTGGCTCTCATACCGCCGACGGTACGGTGACCTTTCAGGTTAACAAATCCTGCAGCGGTAGCTTCCTTGACGAACTTCGCATCCAGCTCCTCGTTGCCGGTAACGAAGGGAACGTTCATCAGGGAACGGTCCTCCTTGCGGACGGTGCCCTTGAAGAGCTTGCTCTGATCCAGGAAATCGTACAGGATCTGTGCCTTCTCCTCGTTGCGCTTCTTCATAGCCTCCAGGCCGCCCATCTTCTTCAGCCACTTGAATACCTTGCCGCAGATGTAGATGCCGTAGCAGGGAGGGGTATTGTACAGGGAATCGTTGTCCGCATGGATCTTGTAACGAAGCATGGTGGGAGTGCCGGGAAGCACATCCTCGGTGATGAGATCCTCACGGATGATGACGATGACTACGCCTGCGGGGCCCACATTCTTCTGAACGCCGCCGTAGATCACGCCGTACTTGGTCACATCCACGGGCTCGGAAAGGAAGCAGCTGGACACATCCGCAACCAGGGTCTTGCCCTTGGTGTTGGGAAGGGTCTTGTACTTGGTGCCGTAGATGGTGTTGTTCTCGCAGATATAGACATAGTCCATATCGTCGGTGATGGGCAGATCGCTGCAATCGGGGATATAGGAGAAGGTCTGGTCTGCGGAGGATGCCAGCTCCACAGCCTCACCGTAAAGCTTTGCCTCCTGGAATGCCTTCTTTGCCCACTGACCGGTAACGATGTAGCCGGCCTTCTTATTCTTCATCAGGTTCATGGGGATCATGGCAAACTGCTGGCTTGCGCCTCCCTGCAGGAACAGAACCTTGTAATTATCGGGGATGTTCATCAGATCGCGAAGATCCTTCTCAGCGTCCTTAATGATCTGATCGTACACCTTAGATCGGTGACTCATCTCCATTACGGACATACCGGATCCCTGATAATCCAGCATCTCATCGGCTGCCTCCCTGAGAACCTCCTCGGGCAGAACAGCGGGGCCTGCGGAAAAGTTGTACACTCTTGCCATTTTTTCATTCCTCCTGGTTGTTTAATAGAAAAGCTTAATGATTAGAATAGCTTTTACACTTTAATTCGTCAACTCATAAAACTATAAACCTGAATTTGGTTTACTTACGATAGTACAGGATCACGGGAGTGCCTACTTCGTAGGTTTCATACAGGGTTGCGGCCACTTTCTTCGGCATGTTGATACATCCGTGGGAGCCGTTTCCCATGTAAATATTTCCTCCGAATTTGCTCCGCCAGGTGGCGTCGTGGAGACCGATATGTTCATTCACCGCCATCCAGTAGTACACAAAGGTCCGATAGTCCGGTCCGATGAGGGTCCGGTTTTTCTGCTTGAAATAAATGTAATCCGTTCCCTCGGGGGTGCAGCCCCGGTTGCCGGTGACCACATCCGATTCCAGCAGCAGCTCGCCCTTCACATAGGCATAAGCCTTCTGGTTGGTCATATCCACCTCGATGTAGGTGTTGCCCAGATCATCCAGCCCCCTGACATAGGGCTCTTTTTTGTACTTCGGCGTATGTGCCGTGGGCTCTCCGTCAAAATACTGAGGATTCGTCAGGGCTTCCCGGAAAAAATCCAGCTCCGCTTTGGTGTCAAAGGAAGTGCCGTAGGTACCGCCCTTCACCGTCACCACGTCTCCCAGGCTGGTGACAAATTCCCTGGGTTTGCCGTAGGTGGTGTATTTATCCAGCAGATCGGACAGATAAACATCCGCAGCGTCGTAGTCGATGGCCAGATTCCCGAATTCATTCTCGTAGGGAACACCGTTTTCCTTCAGCAGAAAACCTGCCATAATGCCGGGCTCCATGGCGATCTGCTCGGCACCCATGTCATACACCAGGTCACAGTTCTGGAAGGCTTCGATCTTCTCGTAAAGTCTGGTGCATTCCGTGTCCGCTTCGGACAGGCTCACATCCTCGTAGTAACTGTCATCCACCGTAAATAACACGACTCCGCTGTGGGCAGCAGCCAGAAAATCCGCTTTTGCCTGATCTGCTTTCAGTCTGGATACCAGTCCGTTGTAGAGGGTGTAGCCCTTCTTCTCGCTGTACTCCAGCCGCAGGGTTCTGTCGATGTCCCTGTCCGCCTTCACAAAGGGAAGATTTTCCCACTGTTCCAGGAGATTGTCATCGCTTAAGGCAAAATCGGGTGCAATGGTCACTCTGGTCTGTCCCGCGATCATGGCCAGGGGCCACCGCAGACAGTTTTCCTCCCGACGATATTCCTGGAGACTTCCGGTAAAATCACAGGCATAGCTTCCCGCCGGAAACTCGATGTTATACTCCTCCTCACCGTAAAGCACCGTCATGGTGGGGCGCATCATGCTGCCACGTAGCAGTCCGTCCGCCTCCTGCACCGTCAGCCCCGTGCAATACACGTTGTTGATCCAGGTGCCGGGCAAAAAGGTATCGTAGAGCATCAACGCAACGCCCAAATATACCATCGTTCCCAGGATCAGTATCGCTCCCAGGAACCACAGGCCGATATGAAGTTCGCCTGCTTTGGACTTCGGCAAATTTACTCTCCTTTTGCAGCCAGATCGTCGGCATCAAAAGCATCACTGATGGGGGATCCCGCAGGAACCATCGGGAATACCTTGTCATCCTCGGGGATGACGCACTCGATGAGGACGGGCTTTTTCAGCTCGATGGCCTTGCGGATGGCAGGCTCCACCTCATCCTTCTCGGTGACACGGATGGCAGCGCATCCCAGCGCTTCCGCCACCTTGCAATAGTCCACCTGGTCCTCCAGGATGGTCTGGGAATAACGCTTCCCGTAGAAAAGGGTCTGCCACTGACGTACCATGCCCAGTACGTGGTTATTGATCACCACCTGGATGATGGGAATGCCGTAGCGGGAAGCAGTAGCCAGCTCATTCATGTTCATGCGGAAGCATCCGTCGCCGGCAATATTGATACAAATGTCATCAGGCCGTCCCACCTGTGCGCCGATGCAGGCACCCAGGCCGTAGCCCATGGTTCCCAGACCGCCGGAGGACAGGAATGTCCTGGGTCTGGAATAACGATAGAACTGGGCAGCCCACATCTGGTGCTGGCCCACGTCCGTGGTAATGATGGCCTTGCCTTCCGTTACCTCGTCGATCTTCTCGATGACGTAAGGGCAGGACAGACGGCTCTCGTCGTACTTCAGAGGGAATTTTGCCTTCAGGTCTGCGATGTGTGCCATCCAATCGGGATGATTCTGCTTGGTCACACGCTGATTCAGTGCGGTAAGCACTTCCTTCAGGTCTCCCACAAGGCTCAGGTCGGAGCGGATGTTCTTGTTGATCTCCGCTGCGTCGATGTCGATATGCAGGATCTTCGCATCCTTTGCGAAGGTCTTGGGATTACCGATGACACGATCGGAAAATCTGGCGCCCAGCGCCACCAGCAGGTCACACTCGGAAACACCCAGATTGGAGCTCTTGGTACCGTGCATACCCAGCATACCGGTGTAGCGGTCGGAGTGGCCGTCGAAGCCGCCCTTGCCCATCAGGGTATCGCACACAGGTGCATCCAGGAGCTCAGCCAGGGCTGCCACCTCATCAAATGCGCCGGAAAGAATGGTTCCGCCGCCCACCATAAGGTAGGGCTTCTTCGCCTTGCAAAGCATCTCCGCAGCCTGGGTCAGGTCGCTTTCCGTATACTTGCTGTCTGCCACGCGGTTCGCCACGGGCTGAGGGGTAAACTCACAAACAGCCGCAGTCACATCCTTGGTGATATCCACCAGCACAGGGCCGGGTCTGCCGGTTCTGGCGATGGTAAATGCCTTCCGCAGTGTAGGAGCCAGGTCCTCCACATTTTTCACGATGTAACCGTGCTTCGTGATGGGCATGGTCACACCTGCGATGTCCACCTCCTGGAAGCTGTCCTTGCCAAGAAGTGGCAGGGTCACATTAGCGGTGATGGCAACGATAGGAATGGAATCCATAAATGCGGTAGCGATACCGGTGACCAGATTGGTGGCACCGGGGCCGGAGGTAGCCATGCAGACGCCCACCTTGCCGGTGGCTCTGGCATAACCGTCCGCAGCATGTGCCGCACCCTGCTCATGGCTGGTGAGCACGTGACGGATCTCGGAGCTGTGCTTGTACAGCGCATCATAAATATTCAGGATCGCGCCTCCGGGATAACCGAAGACCGTATCAACGCCCTGCTCCTTCAGGCATTCCACTACAATTTCAGAACCGTTTAATTCCATAGTGTTTCTCTCATTCCTCCGGGTGTATTTTTATGCCTGCTTGCCGGGAACTTCCAGCACTGCGCCGCGATTACCGCTGGTAACCAGCTCACGGTAGCGTGCCAGGTAACCGGTCTTCACCTTAGGCTCTCTGGGCTGCCACTTTGCTCTGCGCTCTGCCAGCACCTCGTCGGAAACCTTCATTTCCAGACGGTTTGCGGGAATATCAATGGAGATGATATCTCCCTCTTCCACCAGAGCGATGGGACCGCCCACTGCAGCTTCGGGGGATACATGCCCGATGGAAGCGCCGCGGGATGCGCCGGAAAATCTTCCGTCGGTGATCAGTGCTACGGTGCTGCCCAGGCCCATGCCCGCAATGGCGGAGGTGGGATTGAGCATTTCTCTCATGCCGGGGCCGCCCTTCGGTCCCTCGTAACGGATGACGACCACGTCACCTGCCACGATCTTTCCGCCCTTGATGGCAGCGATGGCATCTTCTTCACAGTCAAAGACTCTTGCAGGGCCTTCGTGTACCAGCATCTCGGGAGCCACTGCGGAGCGCTTCACAACGCCGGAATCGGGTGCCAGATTACCGCGAAGGATGGCGATGCCGCCGGTCTCGGAATAAGGATTCTCCACGGGACGAATGACCTCGGGATCACGGTTGACACAGGGTGCGATGTTTTCGCCGATGGTGGTGCCGTTTACGGTCATGCAGGTCAGGTCCAGCAGTCCCTTCTTGGACAGCTCGTTCATCACCGCATAGACGCCGCCGGCCTCGTTCAGATCCTCCATGTAGGTGGGACCTGCAGGTGCCAGATGGCACAGGTTCGGGGTGATGGCGGAGAGCTCATTTGCCATATCCAGGTTCAGATCCACGCCTGCTTCCTTGGCGATGGCGGGGATGTGCAGCATGGTGTTGGTAGAGCACCCCAGGGCCATGTCCACGATCAGTGCGTTGCGGAAAGCGGCGGGGGTCATGATGTCTCTGGGGCAGATGTTCTTCTGCACCAGCTCCACCACCTTCATACCCGCATGCTTTGCCAGGCGGATTCGCTCGGAATAAACAGCAGGAATGGTGCCATTACCGCGCAGGCCCATACCGATGGCCTCGGTCAGGCAGTTCATGGAGTTAGCGGTATACATACCGGAGCAGGAGCCGCAGGTAGGACATACCTTCTCCTCGAACTCCTCCAGATCCTCATGGGTCATCTTGCCTGCAGCGACGCTGCCCACCGCCTCAAACATGGAGGAAAGGCTGCGCTTCTGGCCCTTGACGTGACCTGCCAGCATGGGGCCGCCGGATACAAAGACCGTGGGGATATTCACTCTGGCCGCAGCCATCAGAAGGCCGGGCACGTTCTTGTCACAGTTGGGGATGCACACCAGACCGTCAAAGCCGTGTGCCATTGCCATACACTCCGTACTGTCGGCGATCAGGTCTCTGGTCACCAGGGAATACTTCATTCCCACATGGCCCATGGCGATTCCGTCGCAGACCGCGATGGCGGGGAAGATCACGGGAGTGCCGCCCGCCATGGCAACGCCCAGCTTTACAGCCTCTGCGATCTTGTCCAGGTTCATGTGACCCGGAACGATCTCATTATAGGAACAGACGATGCCGATAAGAGGACGCTCCCGCTCCTCCTTCGTCATACCCAGTGCATTGAAAAGACTTCTGTGGGGCGCCTGTGCGTCTCCCACCTTTACGGAATCACTTCTCATGATTTATACCTCCGATATGATATATTACCGAAATGCTCCGTTTCTTCGAAACTCTCGCATTTCGGCCCAAATCCCCTGTTACTTAATGTAGTCACAGATTAAATCTCCCATCTGATTGCAGCCGGTCTTTACCATTCCTTCGGAGTAAATGTCTCCGGTGCGGTAACCTGCCTTCAGTACGGACTTCACCGCATTCTCGATGGAATCCGCTTCCTTGTCCAGATCGAAGGAAAACCGCAGCATCATGGCAGCGCTGAGAATGGTTGCAATGGGATTTGCAATGTCCTGACCTGCGATGTCCGGTGCGGAGCCGTGGCTGGGCTCGTAGAGTCCGAACTTCGTATCATTCAGGCTGGCACTGGACAGCATTCCGATGGAGCCGGTCACCATGCTGGCTTCGTCGGAAAGGATATCACCGAACATGTTCTCGGTGAGGATCACGTCAAACTGGGAAGGATCCCGGACCAGCTGCATGGCACAGTTGTCCACCAGCATATGCTCCAGAGTCACATCAGGGTAGTTTACCGCCACCTCTTCCACAACCTTTCTCCAGAGTCTGGAGGAATCCAGCACATTGGCCTTGTCCACACTGGTCACCTTCTTGCGGCGCTTCTGTGCGATGTCAAAGCCCTTGATGGCAATGCGTCTGATCTCTTCCTCGGTATAGGTCAGGGTATCGATGGCCTTCCGAACACCGTTCTCCGTCACCGTCTTGCGCTCGCCGAAATACAGACCGCCGGTAAGCTCCCGCATGATCAGCAGGTCAAAGCCCTTGGAACTGATTTCCTCCTTCAGAGGGCAGGCAGCAGCCAGCTGCTCGTAGAGTACTGCAGGACGCAGGTTTGCAAAGAGGTTCAGTTCCTTGCGGATCCGAAGGAGTCCCGCCTCCGGACGCTTCTCGGGAGGAAGCTTGTACCAGGGGGAAGTGGATGTATTTCCACCGATGGAACCCATCAGAACTGCCTGCGCCGCCTTTGCGGTATCAATGGCCTCCTGCGTCAGAGGCTCGCCGCAGGCATCAATGGACGCACCGCCCATCAGAATGTCCGTGTAATGCATCCGGTGGCCGTATACTTCTCCCACCTTATCCAGTACTTTCTTGGCCTGGGCTACGATCTCCGGCCCGATCCCGTCGCCGGGAATGCAGGTAATCTTCAGTTCCATGGCGTATTCTCCTTTTGCTTTAGCGCGAAAGAGCGCATTACATAAATAATAGCATACGGGGCTACTTTTTCAAGTCTCTTGTATATCGTAAAAATGCATAAAAGAACGGGCAGACTCTGCGAATCTGCCCGTCACTTTTATGCAATGTTATGAATGATTATTCACCTGCATTTGCCTTCTCGACCTTGCTGATGGCCGATTTATCCATGGGGATACGGCAATTCTTGTTGTTACCGAACTCTACGATGACAGTGTCATCGGAGATGTCGATGATGATACCGTAAAAACCGGAAGTGGTAAGAACGCAATCACCACACTCCAGATTGCTCAGCATCTCAGCCAGGCGCTTCTTCTCCTTGCTCTGGGGTCTCATAAAGAAGAACCACATTGCAAAGATCAGCACACCGTAAATGGCAACCATACTGATCAGGCTGCCGGTAGCATTGCCCGCAGCAGCGGCAGTATCCGTCAAAAGAATCATTTCAAAAGCCTCCGTTTCTAAAATCTAAAACAATAAGTATCATACACAATCCGCCCGTAATCGGCAAGATGTTTTACCGATGCAGATTTTCACTTTCACGGGTGCGTTATTACGCGTCCTCTCCTGCCTCGAATCCCGCCAGAGTCGCCTTCTTGTACTCCGCAAAGGTCCCCGCATCCAGCGCATCCCTGATTTCTTCCATCATATGATTATAGAAATACAGGTTATGCAATACGCAGAGGCGCAGTCCCAGCATCTCCTTCGCCTTGTGCAGGTGATGGATGTAGGCTCTGCTGTATCTGCGACAGGCGGGACACTGACAGCCCTCCTCGATGGGACGCATGTCCTTCTCGAATCTGGCATTCATGAGGTTCAGCTTGCCGTGCTTTGTGTAGACATGACCGTGTCTGCCGTTGCGGGAAGGGTAAACACAGTCGAAAAAGTCCACGCCACGCTCCACGCTTTCCAGGATGTTGGCGGGAGTACCCACACCCATGAGATAGGTGGGCCGATCCTTGGGCAGGTAGGGAACCACCTCCTCCAGCACATGATACATCTCCTCGTGGCTCTCTCCCACAGCCAGACCGCCTACGGCGTAGCCGTCCAGGTCCAGCTCCCGGATCACCTTTGCATGCTCGATCCGCAGATCATCATAGATCGCGCCCTGGTTGATACCGAAGAGCAGCTGCTGAGGATTCACGGTGCCCTCCAGGCCGTTCAGGCGCTTCATTTCATCCCGGCAACGCACCAGCCATCTGGCGGTACGGTCGATGGAATCCTTCACATAGGCACGCTCCGCCTTGGAAGGGGGACACTCATCAAAAGCCATGGCAATGGTAGATCCCAGATTGGACTGGATCTGCATGCTCTCCTCGGGGCCCATGAAGATCAGCCGTCCGTCGATATGGGAATGGAAGGTAACCCCTTCCTCCTTGATCTTTCGCAGGCCTGCCAGGGAAAATACCTGAAACCCACCCGAGTCCGTCAGGATCGGACGATGCCAGTCCATAAAAGTATGAAGTCCTCCCAGTTCCCGGATCACCTTGTCCCCGGTGCGGACATGCAGGTGATAGGTATTGGAAAGCTCCACCTGGCAGCCGATCTCCTCCAGATCCTGGGTAGAAACGGCTCCCTTAATGGCACCCACGGTGCCCACATTCATAAACAAAGGGGTCTGGACGGTACCGTGCACCGTTTTGAACTCGGCGCGCTTCGCCCGTCCTTCCGTTTTTAAGATCCTGTATTCCGCCATCAGAACATTTCCTCCCAGAACTCCTCCAAGGTCAGATCGTTTTCCGTCATATAGACGGCAGCCTCCCTGCCCACATACCGGAAATGCCAGGGCTCGAATTCCACCGTGGTGATATATTCCTTCTCCTTGGGATACCGAAGGATGAAACCGTAATTCATGGCATTTTTCTCAAGCCAAATACCGGCCTCGGTATCCGCGAAGCCTTCATCCAGATAAATATAGCTGGGGGTGACAATGTCCAGAGCCAGTCCGATCTGATGCTCGCTGGCATTGGGGATCGTGACCGCCTGAGAAGAAAGCTGATATGCTTCCAGATATGACATGCCCTTGCGCATGTAGGAATTGATCTTCCGCTCAAAGAGTTCCTTCTGGTGGTCCTCCGTGCGGTACGGCGACTGGATCTGCAGATGCACGCCCGCATTCTGGGCAGCCACCAGCATATCCCGCAGATCCTCCAGGATCCGCTCATCACAGCGTAAGGACCCCTTGATGGTTCCCAGAGGAAATTCATAGTCTTCGGGGATGAAATGCTGCTTGTTCACCAGGATCAGGCGCCAATCATCCTCGGAAAAAACGGGTACGCCGTCCTCCACGGGGATTTCTTCTTCCGGATCCTCATTATCGGCAGGGCTTCTGGCGGGAACACTTTCCGTCTCCTCCAGGTCCGCCAGAATGTCGCCTGCGTCAAAACGCTCCATGTCTCCGGTATGGAATCCGGCCGTCAGCTCCCGGCTCTCGGTGGAGAGCTCCTGGGTCACCTCCTCGGACACCAGAGCCGTATCGATCTCCTCCTCGTCAGCCAGTCTGACACTGCTGTCGATCTCGCCGAAATTGATGGAACCCGTGATATTCTGGGTACCGATGAAGCTTGGGAAGGAGAAGCTGCTGTAGATCACAAAGAACATACATGACACCAGAGTCATGCCCAGTTTTTTGGTGTTCCCCACCAGCAGATCCCAGAGACGAAAGGCAAAGCCTGTTACGCAAAGCGCTACCAGAGCGGGAATGTAACATATTTTGTTTTTCCTGCCAAAACGGATGAGACGGGAACGGACCCGCTCGCGCAGCGTCTTCTTAAACATAAGGTGTCCTTAGGAAAGTGCGTGGAAGATGATACAGTTTGGCTGGTTCACGGGAACGGGGCGTCCGTTCAGAACCATGGTATGTGCCTCCAGGTCAATGGAGAAGAAGGTCATGGTATTGGTCTCGTGGTTCAGGGAGACCAGGAACTTGTTGTTGGGGAAGATCTCCGCATCCTTCGGGTACTCACCCGCAATGGGAAGCAGGAAGTTCCGGGTGATGCGTCCGGACTCCTGATCCACATCAAAGACCGCCACGGAATTGTCTCCCGCAAGAGATGTCAGCAGATACTTGTAATCCTCGGAGAAGCTCAGAGCGCTGGCTGCATAGGTGCTGCCCTGCTCCATCTTTACGATCTTCTCGGACTGGATCTTCTCGAAAACGGGAAGGCCGTCCTTGTATTTGTAAGAATGCACGTCGATGGTGCATTCCTGCTCGTTCACGATGTAGATGTACTTGCCGTCCTTGGAGATCTTGATATGACGGGGTGCTGCCTCGATGTCGCAACGGATGATGTCCACCAGGCGCACCTTGCCGCTCTTGGTATCCAGGTTGTAGACATTCACGTGGTCCGTGCCCTGGTCTGCCACCAGCAGGAAGCGGTTGTCGTGGGTCATGCGGGCGCAGTTGATGTGAGGGCGGAAGTTTCGCTCCACCATGCTCCCCAGTCCCTTATGATAGATCTCGTCGGTGATGGCACCCACGGAGCCGTCGTCCTTCAGTCGGAGCACCGTCAGCTTACCGTCATGGTAGCCCGCAACAAAGAGATATCTGTCGGTGTAATCCGTGGAAATATAGCAGCCGCGCATGCCGTTGATGGGCGCGTAGTTGATGATCTTTAAGGTTCCGTCGGGCTGGATGGTATAAGCCTCAACGCCCATGTCCGTGATGGAATACAGATACTTCCGGTTATGAGAAATGGTGACATAGGAGGAATTGGTAATCTCCACCTTATCCTTCTCGATGAAACGACCTGCCTTCATATCCACATCATAAACCTTGATCCCGTGATTATGCCCCTGGGTATAAGAAGACACGTAAGCAACGTATTTTACTTCCTTTGGCATGATGCACCTCCTGCATTCCATAGTTGATTCTATTCTAGCACATGCATCGTAAAAATACAGAGGATTTTTGAAAAACACGGCTTTGACCTTTAGAGCCGTTTTCAGTATACTGATTGAGAATTCATTCGCAAAAATGCGTAAAAATACATTTCGCCCTGAAAGGAGCATTGCCATGGCCGGATCCGGTTTCGGAAGAATCTTCAGAATCACCACCTGGGGGGAGTCCCACGGCCCCGCATTGGGTGTCGTCATTGACGGCTGTCCCGCGGGACTGACCCTTTGCGAGGAGGACATTCAGGTCTTCCTGGACCGCAGAAAGCCCGGGGCATCGCCCCTCTCCACCCCCAGAAGCGAAGCGGATAAAGTAAAGATCCTCTCCGGCGTCTTTGAGGGCGTCACCACCGGCGCTCCCATCAGTCTCATGGTGGAAAATACTTCCCAGCGCTCCTCCGATTACGGAGAGATGAAGGACACCTACCGTCCCGGTCACGCAGATTACTGCTATGATGCTAAATACGGCATCCGAGATTACCGCGGCGGCGGACGCTCCTCCGGCAGAGAGACCATCGGCCGGGTGGCAGCAGGCGCCATCGCCTCCAAGATCCTTTCCGAGCTGGGCATCTCCGTGGAGGCTTACACCTCCTCCATCGGTCCCGTAAAAATCCGGGAAGGTATCTATTCCAGAGAGCAGGTCCTCTCCTGTCCCACCGCCATGCCCGATGCCGAGGCGGACAGAGAAGCCACCGAATATGTGAAAAAAATGGCTGCCGAGAAAAACTCCGTGGGCGGCACCATGGAATGTGTCATCCGCCACATGCCCGCAGGCGTGGGAGACCCGGTATTTGACAAGCTGGACGCCCTTCTGGCCTCCGCAGTCATGAGCATCGGAGCGGTGAAAGCCGTGGAGATCGGCGACGGCACCGCGGTCAGCACCCTCACCGGCAGGGAGAACAACGATCCCTTCACCACGGAGAACGGTAAGGTGACCAAGACCACCAATCACAGCGGAGGTATTCTGGGAGGCATCAGCGACGGCACCGACATTCTGGTCAGAGCCTCCGTAAAGCCCACCCCTTCCATCTTCTCCCCTCAGGAAACCGTAAACAAAAACGGGGATTCCGTCACCCTCACCATTGCGGGGCGACACGATCCCGTGATCATTCCCAGAGCCGTTGTGGTGATGGAAGCCATGTGTGCCATCACCGTTCTGGATGCGCTGCTGGTGAACCAGAGTGCCAGACTGCAGTACCTGAAGGATTTCTACAACTGAGGTACATCGTCCGATCAGCGCCTTATTTTGTTTTCTTTCCCTTCACCAGCTCCTCTTTGATCCGGCGGAAGGTCACATCTTCCCCTTCCTCCGCCAGGAGCTCCAGGTAATGCTTTAATTTCGCCAGAGTCTCCGGATGCACCGGCGTCCGCTCGATCCGGTCACACAGATAATCCAGAGGACATCTGTCGGTGTAGGCATCTCCCATGTAGACTTTGGAGGCCGCGATCCGGTCCATGATCATCTCAGCGATGTAACGGTCCGGCATGGGAACAGGCGCCAGCGTCGGCTCCCCCGGCTCTCTGCCCCTGGGATTGTAATCGATCCAATACTCATAATGGTGCTTGTTGCGCCCCTGATGATGAAGCCATGCGGAAGAATATCCGATGGCTTCTCTTTCTGCGTTGTTGGGACTCCGGTTCCCTTGATAGTAACGGACTCCCACCAGGAATTCCGTAGGGCTGTATTTGGACAGGTCATGGGTCAGGCCCTGAAAATACAGGCCCACCTTAAAGCACCCTCTTCTCACATATCTGCGATGTCTGGAGACCGTTCTGAAATGTCCCCAAAAATTCTTCCAAGTACTCATTTGCTCTTCGTGTTTTTCACAGGCGCAGCTTCCAGGCGGTAGACACCGATGGTCCTGGGAGGCATGCGAAGTGTCAGGTCAGCCGATACCTCCGGCGCCTCTTCTCCGGGAATCGTGGAAAATACTCCCTTCCAGACGTATCCCTTCGGTGCCTTCGGCAGTGCCAGGTTCTGATCCTTCCAGTACAGGTTCAGGGCCAGGTACAAAAGTGCAGGCTCGCTCTTTTTCCGGACCGCTTCTCCTCCTGCGTAGTTCTCGCAATACAGGATTCCCACGGTTCTGGAATAATGATCCATGGCCGCTCTCCAGGCGCTCTCGCCGTGGTAGGACAGATCCGGGAATCCGGTGTGATCCGCATCCAGCATGGACAGCTCCCGTCCCGTGTGGAGGATGGGGTGTGCCTTACGGAAAGCGATCATCTCCTTCACAAACGTATAGAGCGCAGCATTTTTCTCCTGATCCTTCCAGTCCAGCCAGGTCACTTTCGAATCGATGCAATAGGGATTGTTGTTTCCCTTCTGGGAATTCCCGAATTCATCGCCCATGAAAAACATGGGAGTGCCCGCGGAGGTCATCAGCAGGAAAAATGCATTCCGCAGCTGCTGCTCCCGCAGTGCCAGAACCTTCGCTTTCCGGGTAGGTCCTTCCTCGCCGCAGTTCCAGCTGAAGTTGTAATTGCTGCCGTCCCGGTTTTCCTCGCCGTTTTCTTCGTTGTGCTTTTTGTCGTAGCTCACCAGATCCGCCATGGTAAAGCCGCGGTAGCTGGTAAGGTAATTGATCCGTCCGTAGCCCGCGGGCTCTGCCTTCTGGATCCCCAGGAAAGATGCCAGAGTCCCCTCGTCTCCTTTGAGGAGCCGTCTTGCAGGATATTGATAATCCTCCTGATACAGGCCGATGCGGCGCTGCTTCGTATAGTCGTAGGAAGCGCCTCCCAGGCCGGGAACCCCTTCCAGGTGATCGCACAGGAGCTTTGTCTCCGCCAGCAGCGGATCCATGGACAGACCGCCCATGGGGATCTGCTCACCCACCAGATGGAAGCCGTCGATGTGATAGTTCAGGACCCAGTAATGGAGCACCGCCAGGATCATGGCCTCCGGCGCATCCTTGTCAAAATAGAACTGCAGGATCACTTCCATGTCTGCAGCATGCAGATCACGGACCAGGTCGCAGATCTCCTTCACCGCATCTCCCGTGCCGATGTAGGAAGGCTTCGGAACAAAATATCTGCCGGGAGCATAGCCCCAGTAATTGGTCTTACCCGTCACCACTTCCTGCTGATTCTTATCGGTGATGGTCTCTTCAAAATCATAGATAGGCTGCAGGCAAAGGGTATTGACCCCCAGCTCTTTTAAGTAAGGGATCTTCTCACGGAGTCCCGCAAGGGTTCCGCGCTTTTTCACATGAGAGGAAGCAGATGCGGTAAAGCCTTTGACATGGAGCTGATACCAGATGCTGTCCTCGAAGGGATGACGCACATGCCGGTCGCCCTGCCAGTCATAGGAAAAATCAGGGAAAACGGCTTTTCTGACACCGCCGTCAGATAGCTTCAAAAATCCCTTGGCCAGAGGATCTTCCACTTCTATGCCGCCGCAGGAAAAGGTATAGGAGATCCGACTGCTCTTCACGCCGGGAAGATGCAGCATCTGCACCGCACCGTATCGCTGTCCCTTCGCAAAGGAATGGCGCTCCGTCAAGGTTTTTCCCTGTTTATCGTACAGCAATACCTCGCAGTCCGCCGCATCCGAAAGGAGTACAAAAGTCACTCCGTCCCGATCCGGATAACTGCCCTGCAGATAACTCATTGTCGTCCAGGATTGATTACTCATAAATCTCCTATATCCCTATACGCAGAATTGTGCATAAAATCGTTACAATTATACCGTATTGCAAGAAAATCAGCAACCGATTAAAATGGAGCTGTACCGTACAATTCACCTATAAGGAGGACCATTATGGCATCCAGAGATCAGATCGCAGAAGAAGAAATGACCGTCAGCCTGGAGCTGGATAACGGCGAGAGCGTTGAATGCGCCATTGTTACCATCTTTGAAATGGAGGGCAGGGACTATATCGCACTGCTCCCCACCAGCGAGACCAGCGTGGGCGAGGCAGGGGATGTTTGGATCTACCGCTACAGCGAGAATCCTGACGATCCCAACGAAGAGCCTGAACTGACCTACATCGACGACGAGGAGGAGTACGAGCGGGCATCCGATGCCTTCGACGAGTACCTTGACTCCTGTGAGTTCGACGAGCTGGTGGACGCTGAGGATTCCGAGGAGGAATAATCCCCGCGCCCTATGCGATGCAATCCCGGAAGTCTGCATTTCCCAGCAGTGGCTGCAAAAATCGGGAAGGGATCCGGGGCCGTTCCTTGGTGCCCGTGAGATAATACATCTCCAGCCGGTCCTTTGCCCGGGTCATGGCCACGTAAAATAATCGCAGCTCTTCTTGAACGATCCGATCCTCCGGCATTCTGCCGTAGGGGTACACCCCTTCGTTGCAGTCCGGCAGGAACACGGATTCAAATTCCAGCCCCTTGGAACCATGGGCCGTCATGAGATTGATGCCGCAGGACTCCTGTCCTGCGGTATTTGTTTGCCCCAAATGCGCTTCGTATTCCTTACGCTTCTCCTGCCATTCGGTCAGGCTCTTCAGGCCCGCACAGTCCCTGCTCAAA
>JAEETA010000032.1 GCA_016286555.1 Lachnospiraceae bacterium
AATCTAACCCCCCCCGTTTTACCTGGGCAGACAGTGCCACCAGAGAATGGCGGAACGGAGAGTTTTACAATACGATCTTCAACGACAAGGAGCAGTCTCGTATTGTCACCCAGCATTTGAAGAATCGTGGCAAGACAAATAACCCTCGTTGTACTACTTTCGATGGACCGGACACAGACGATAATATTTTCCTTCTTGCAAAAGATGAACTCCACCTGTATTTCCCTGGTGTGCCGGAAGTGGACTTTAATGGGGATGGACTAAATATATACAACGCTGATCACGAGTGCCTGCAGGCAAAAGGAACCCCTTTACTGACTCAAAATCGCAGCGAAGTCTATGGTCGAATGGATTGGGGACTTCGTTCACATAACAATGCTCAAGGATATGGGTTGATGCTCTGCGGAGTTAGCACTTTAGGTCGTGTAGGTGGTGACGGGGCGCCATTCATTCGCCCTGTGATCTATGTAGCAAAGTAATACTTCCGAAAATCTAATACGGCAACAGAGAGGAAGGTTTACGCCTTCCTCTTTTTTGTTTGCATTAAAAACACCAGACCAAAAGTAATTTTGTTTTTTTCATATAATCTATAGATATTTAGATCACTCACGAACCAACAGGAAAGGATTGTGAATTATGAAATACAGATTACTGCAAAAGCTGACGGTTTTGGGAATGGCTGGGACACTTGCTCTGTCAGCGCTTTATACTCCTATCAACAGCCGAGCTGCAGGTGAAGACCTGCTGGATCGGGAAGTAGGCGTTGCCAATGGAGCGTCTATGAACTATACCGTTCCCTATACAGGCGTCTACTCCATCTTTATCCGTGGTGGTATCGGTGGATGTGATGGTTTTTTCCCTGTGGGGGGCTACGACTCTGCCTATGATAACAAGACAGTCGGTATGGGTGGCAAAGGTGCAGGAATGGCGTTTCGCCTTCACCTGACGAAGGGTACTGTTGTTACGCTTGTTTCCGGTGGCCGTGGACAGTATTCCTGCGAAGTTCTCTCTGACACACAAACCCAGGGAGGTTCCGGTATCGGCACTGCCAGCGGTGGTAACGGCTGGTGGGCTGGCGGTGGTGGTGGTGCATCAGGTATCTCCATCAACGGGCAGATCATTGCTATCGCCGCTGGTGGCGGTGGCGCTAACTGGAATTTCGCCAAAGGCGGACGAATGAGTGATGATTCATACTATACTTATGACTACACCGTTCCTACCGGTGAAAACGGCGTCAGAATGGCGTACGCAGTGGACACCGGTGGTGGCGGCGGTGGCTGGGTTGGTGGTAAGACAGGATACCCTGAAAGCGCTGGACCAGGAATGCCTGGCGCATACGGCGGACGTAGCGGTTATGACTGGAACCGACTTCCTTCTAATGCGTATTATGTCGAGGGCTCCAAAGCAGAATTAGCTGGTGCCGACGGGTTTACAATAAGTTACAGGCAGTTCTACCTTAACTACGGAGTTATATTCCCCGGCGCAGGATGGGAAAACTCACCCACTGATAGAAATTTTGCCTATGGCACGGATGGCGGTGGCTGGGCAGGCATTACCCCTGTCAGCTTTGATCCCGAGACCGCAACCATCAGAGTTATTGCAGGCACGGGCATCAACCAGGTGTGGGCCGGTGATGATAGCGTTAAAGGCACAGATGTCAGCAGAACCTTTACGATTGGCTCTAGGATAGAGCTGGACGGCGAAGAAAAGACCGGCTATCATTTTGTGAACTGGACCAAAAACGGAGCGGTACAGTCTACCACCTGGCCTTACGCTATTACTGTCCCGGAAGGTGGCGGCACTTGGACGGCTAATGGTGCGCCGAATACCTATTCCATTGCTTATAATTTGAACGGTGGATCGTATGGGACATATCACCCTACCAGTGCGACTTATGATGCGGCATTTACTGTTAGTTTGCCATCCAGAACCGGATATACTTTTGCGGGCTGGACAATTACAGGAATGGACGGTTGCACTCATTATTTTGGATCAACTACCAGCGCGGCTACATCAGTTTCTTCCAGAAAGGATACCAGTTATAAGAACCTGCGCTCTACGAGTGGGACGGTTACCTTTACAGCAGTCTGGACTGCCAACGGCTATTCCATTGCCTATAACCTGAACGGTGGTTCCTATGGAACATACCATCCCACCTCGGCAACCTATAACAATGTTTTCCGGGTAAGTAATCCTACAAAGAACGGGTATACATTCCAGGGCTGGACGATTACAGGAATGGATAGTTGTGACCATTATTATGGAACTAACAACAATCCAACAACAAAAACAAATGCAACCAGTCTATCGGGCAGAAAAGAAGAATATTATAAGAACCTGCGTTCAACCAGCGGAACGGTGACCTTTACTGCTGTGTGGACAGCCAACACCGGTACCATCACCTACAGCAATAACAAAACCACCAATAACCGGTATGGGGATGCTTTTTCTGTATCGTGGACAGCAGGGACAAAGGCACAGGCATGAATTGTATAGGTATCTGTTTATTATACATTTTGTATTTTTCAATTTGTTCCAAATGTAATTGATTTGTTTCACAGATGGTGATACAATTTATATTGAGGTGAAACAAATGAACGAAATTCTGAAAAAAATCTTTGGATCCTCCATCACAGAGGAAAAATATACTTTTCCGAAGGGTACACAACTGTATATCAGCCGAGGGTACGATGTGTCCAGGATTATTTTTCATAATTCGGATTGCCTGTTGGTGAAACCCAGGACAGATGCATGGAATCTCAAAAGCATAAAGGTCCAGGTTCGGAGGATAGAGGAGCTGACAGGACTCCCTGTGGTGGTCCAGCTGGATAAGATAAACGCTGCGCAGAGGACAAACCTGATTGAATCCGGAATCGCATTTGTTTCCGGCGGAGGGCAGGTGTTTATCCCCTATTGGGGAAGCTATTTTGAAGAGAAGATAGTGAATCCTCAGGATCCGGTAGAGCAATTATCCTCCAGCGCACAACTGGTCTATTTATTCCTGTATTACAAAAAAGAAGTGGAATGCATCAGCCAGATTCGTATTGCGCAAGCTTTGGGCTTATCCAAGGCGACATGCTCCAGGGCAATCAGAGAATTGAAGGGCCTGGAGTTGATAGATTGCAAGACCAAAGGAACTGCAGTCATGATTTCGCTGGCCGAGGGGAGAGACTCTTTAACGCATGCGATGAAATATATGACATCTCCGGTGCTCAAGCGGATGTATCTCAGCGAGTTACCCCGGGATCTGTTCTATAAGTACAGCGGCATCAGGGCTCTGGCCAGACAGACCATGCTGATGGACTTGGAAGTAGATGCCGGTTACGCAATCTCGAAAGATGACGCGAAGATTATACCGAAGGAGTTCGTTACGGATGAGGATCATTTCAGGGACTTCGGCGGCTATGTAATAGAGGTATGGAAGTATGAACCGGGGCTGCTTCCCGGGGGTGAGTGCGTGGATGATGTTTCGCTGGTTCTGGAATTACAGGATGATCCGGATGAACGCGTCCAGGGAGAGCTGGATGTCATACGAAAAAAATGTGGAATAGGAGGTGATTAAGATGACTGAAAAAACTAGGATTTAACGCTTTAGTAGAAGCTATCGGCGCTCAGTTTTTTGATGCTCATAAAGATAACAGCGTCATGATGGATAAGTGCAAACTTCCCTGATAAGTAACAAATAAATCTGCCTCTAAGCCTCGGCATTGCCGGGGCTTTTCTTTCGTATTAAGGAAAATTCTACAAAAGTTTACCCTTCATTTTTGCTAAATTTACCCTTCCCCACACTTAATCGATCCGATATGATGAGAATGATCGCCTGAAAACGGCTTAAGAAAAACGACAGCAATCGGCAAAGCAGGCAGGGTCAGATATGGAAACGAAATACTCTATTTAAGGAGAATCCACCATGAACATCACATATGATGAACGCACCCGGACTTTTAAGCTGGACACGCCGAAGACTTCCTATCTCTTTCAGATCCTGGGGGAGGAAGGCTTTGTGGGGCATGTCTATTACGGCACCCGGATCGAGGACACGGACTTAAGCTACCTGCTCTGCGTGGGGCCCGAGCCCTTCGCACCTTCCCATACCGACAGAGAGCGTGCTTCCTACATGGATAAATTCCTGTCGGAATTCCCCGGCCACGGCCTGGGAGATTACCGGGAGAGCAGCCTGGTGGTGCGGGATGAGGACGGCCACGAAGCCGTGCAGCTCCTCTACAGAGGACATCGCATCCTGAAGGGCAAGCCTGCTCTGAAAAACGGATTTCCCGCTACTTTCGCGGGAGAGGATGAGGCGCAGACCCTGGAACTGATCCTGGAAGATCCCGTCCTGAAGCTTTCCTGCCACGCTTTTTACACCGTTTTTGCAGATACCGATGCCATCACCTTCAGCAGATATTTTAAGAATGAGAGCGACCGGAAGCTGATCATCAAAAAGGCGGACAGCCTCAGCATTGACATGTGGCAGGAGGACTACGAGCTCCTGACCCTTCACGGATCCTGGGCGAGAGAGCGCAGCATTGATCAGCGTCCCATCGGCTATGGTAAGACTTCCGTGGGTTCCTACCGCGGCGAATCCTCCCATCAGGAGCATCCCTTCATGGCTCTGGTGAGTGAGAAGGCGACGCAGGAGACCGGCAACGTCCTTGGAGTGAATTTCATCTGGTCCGGGAACTTCCTGGCACAGGTGGAGAAGACCCAGTTTGATCTCCTGCGGGTGCAGATGGGTATTCATCCGGATCAGTTTTCCTACGTCCTGGCTCCCGGAGAGGCGTTCCAGGCGCCGGAGGCGGTTTCCGTATTTTCCGCAGAGGGTTTGGGCCACATGACCCGTTCCTTCCACGACCTGTATCGGAATCATCTGATCCGCAGTCCGTATAAGAACAAAAAGCGTCCCATCCTCATCAACAACTGGGAAGCCACCTATTTTGATTTTAATACCGAAAAGCTCCTTTCCATCGCACGGGAAGCGAAAAAACTGGGCATTGAGATGCTGGTGATGGACGATGGCTGGTTTGGAAAGCGCAACGACGACAACAGCAGCCTGGGTGACTGGTTTGTCAACGAGGAGAAGCTCCCGGGAGGCCTGAAATACCTGGTGGATGAAGTCAATAAGATCGGCCTGAAATTCGGCATCTGGATGGAGCCGGAGATGATCTCCCCGGATTCCGACCTCTATCGCGCGCATCCCGACTGGGCCTTCCAGGTGCCGGACCGGATCCCCACCAGATCGAGAAATCAGCTGGTGCTGGATCTGAGCAGGCAGGAAGTGGTGGACCATGTGTTTGAGATGGTGGCAAAGGTCCTGCGCAGTGCCAACATCGAATACCTGAAATGGGACATGAACCGTCAGCTCACGGATCTGGGCAGCATCGGGCTTTCTCCCGAGCGCCAGGGAGAGCTGTACTACCGCTACGTGATGGGCGTATATCAGCTGCAGGGACGACTGGTGCAGGAGTTCCCGAACCTCCTGCTGGAGAACTGTTCCGGCGGCGGTGCCCGTTTTGATCCCGGCATGCTTTACTTCGGCCCTCAGATCTGGACCTCCGACGATACCGACGCCATCGAGCGTCTGGGGATTCAGGAGGGAACCGCGCTGGTGTATCCTCTGTCCTCCATGGGCGCCCATGTGTCCGACTGTCCGAACCACACCGTTGGCAGGACGACTCCTTTCCGCACCAGGGGTCATGTGGCGCTGGCAGGCACCTTCGGCTACGAGCTGGACATCACCAAAATCCCCGAAGAGGATCGTGCAATGATCCCCGCGCAGGTGGAGATGTATCACAAATACAACGATCTGGTGCGCTGCGGCGACTATTACCGCATCGCTTCCTTCCGGGAAAATCACCTCTACGACTGCTACGAAGTGGTGGCAAAGGATAAATCCGAAGCACTGGTCACTTATGTGCAGGTGATGCGTCGTCCCAACCAGCACGGACGGGTTCTTCGCATCCCCGGGCTGGATCCGGAGCGGAAGTATCTGGTGACCTTTGACGATTCGGAGAAAAAATCCCTGCACCTGACCGGCGGCGCCCTGGCAAACGCCGGCATCTGGATGGAAGAGCAGTGGGGAGATTTTAAGTCCATCCTCATTCACATCACGGCAGAGTAAACGCAACGAAGCGATCCGTAGCAGTAAGCCGGAGCAAAAATACAGGCAACAGAAGGAGCAAGCATGGCGAAAGCAGTAAAACTGGCAGATATTGCCTCCAAATTGGACATCAGCGTGGTGACCGTCTCCAAGGCCCTCTCGGGCCAGAAGGGCGTCAGCGAGAAGCTGCGGAAGGAAATCGTGGCCCTGGCGGACGAGATGGGTTATGTGCAGCCCTCCACCGCCCGGAAGCTGGCGAGACAGCGGAGCCACAACATCGGTGTCCTGATCCGGGAAAAATACATGGACCAGTATGTTTCCTTCTATTGGCAGATGTATCAGCAGGTAACCCGCATTGCAGGAGAGCGCGGCAGCTTTACCCTGCTGGAGGAGGTCACGCCCAGGATGGAGCAGGAGACCATTCTCCCCAGACTGATCCTGGAGGGGAAGGTGGACGGCCTCATCCTCATCGGTGACATGGAAGAGAAGTATCACACCGTTCTCGCTGCCCAGGGGATCCCCGTGATGTATCTGGACTACGCGGACCGCGGCAGTGACTGCGACGCCGTGATCTCCGACAGCTATTACGGCGCTGCCCGGATGACGGATTATCTGATCTCCATGGGCCATCGGAAGATCGGTTTTGTGGGCACCGTCCTTTCCACCCCTTCCATCACCGACCGCTATCTGGGTTATGTGAAATCTCTCATGGAGAATGGTCTGGCAGCCAATCCCGACTGGGTCATCGATGACCGGAATCCTACCGGGGACCGGATCGATGCGGAAAACTATCTGAAGCTTCCTGCAGACCTGCCCACCGCGTTCCTGTGCAACTGCGACGTGGCAGCGGGCATGCTGATCCGGAAGCTGGAAAATGCGGGCATCCGCGTACCCGAGGATGTGTCCGTGGCGGGCTTTGACAATTTTGCTTATCCCGGTCTCTGCGACGTGGAGATCACTACCATCGACGTGAATCTGACCGAGATGTCCGGCCGCGCCGTGAACCGTCTCCTGGACCGTCTGGACGACCAGCCCTACTCCAAGGGAATCCATATTGTGGAGGGCGCTTTGATCGAGAAAAAAAGTGTCAAAAAAATCTCGAAAAAGGGTTGACAGGATTTTTATTTAGGTTATATTGAGATTAAAGTTAAGTTAATCAGTAAGCTAAATTTAGCCAAACGGTGAATACAGAAGCCGGGCGGCAGCAAAAACACTAAGAACACAAAGAATACAAAGTAGGCCAAGCAAACGAAAAAAGGAGAATTCATTATGCCCAATGTAAAGATGATCGCACCCGCACTGCCCAATATCCCCTGGCAGGAGAAGCCTGCAGGACTGAAAGGTGCTCCCGTGTGGAGATACACCGAGAACCCCATCATCCGCCGCAACCCCGTTGAGGGTGTGGCACGGATCTTCAACAGCGCCGTTGTCCCTTACGAAGGCGCATTCATCGGTGTGTTTCGCGGTGAGCAGACCAACGGCATCCCTTACATCTACCTTGGCAGAAGTAAGAACGGCATCGACTGGGAGTTCGATCCCAAGCCCATCCCCTTCAAGAACGAGAAGGGTGAGGACTTCATGCCTGTTTACGCTTACGATCCCCGCCTGGTGAAGGTGGAGGACACCTACTATGTGATCTGGTGTCAGGACTTCTTCGGCGCAGCCATCGGTATGGCAAAAACCACCGATTTTAAGACCTTTACCCGCCTGGAGAATCCTTTCCTGCCCTTCAACCGCAATGCAGTGCTCTTTCCCCGGAAGATTAACGGCAACTTCGTTCTCATGAGCCGTCCTTCCGATTCCGGTCACACGCCCTTCGGTGATATCTTCCTCTCCGAGAGCCCTGACTTGACCTACTGGGGCAAGCATCGTCACATCATGAGCCGCGGCAACGAGTGGTGGGAGTCCCTGAAGATCGGCGGCGGCGCAGCTCCCATTGAGACCAGCGAAGGCTGGCTGCTGTTCTACCACGGTGTCAGCGGCACCTGCAACGGCTACGTCTACTCCATCGGCGGCGCCATCCTGGACATCAATGAGCCCAGCAAGGTCCTGTACCGCTGCACCAATTTCCTGCTGACTCCCGAGGAGGACTACGAGGAGAGAGGCTTCGTGCCCAACGTTACCTTCCCCTGCGCAACCCTTCATGATCCCGAGAGCGGCAAGATCGCAATCTACTACGGCTGTGCGGACAGCTATGTCTCCATGGCCTTCACCACCATCGACGAGGTGGTTTCCTACATCAAGGAGCACAGCGTGACCAACGGAACCGATACGGAGCTTGGCATCCGCTAAGAAAAAATGAGAAATCCTGCCCCCGTTTTTATGCGGGGGTGTGGATTTTTCCTGCGTTAACGGACATTTACCAAAGATACGGGTGAAAGAGATGAAAGAATTCGAGCAAATGGCGGCGGAGATGAAAGAGCATCTCCTGGGGCGCCTGATCCCCTTTTGGAACGGGCTGAAGGATGAAAAAAACGGGGGCTTTTGCGGCTCCGTTCCCTATGATCTTTCCAGGGATTTTAAGGCGGAAAAAGGCTGTATCCTGAACAGCCGCATCACCTGGTTTTACGCCAATGTGTACCTCCTTTACAAGGAAGGCCTGCTGAAGGAAGAGGACTTCGCAGCCCATGGGTACACAGCGGATATCGTGCTGGAGATGGCACGCCACGGATATCGTTTCCTGACGGAGCATTGCATCGACCGGGAGCGGGGCGGCATTTACTGGTCCCTGAATTATGACGGGAGCCCGCTGGATACTACCAAGCACACCTACAACCAGGCATTTTGCATTTACGCACTGTCCTCCTACTACGCAGCCACCGGTGACCGGGAGGCTCTGGCCCTGGCCCGGAATCTCATGGAGATCATCGAGACCAAATGCACCGATGAGATCGGCTACCTGGAGGCCCTCACCATCGACTTCGGACCGGAGTCCAACGAGAAACTGTCCGAGAACGGCGTCATGGCGGACAAGACCATGAACACCCTGCTCCACGTTTTTGAGGCTTACAGCGAGCTGTGCAGAGTGGACCGGGATGAAACGGTGGTTTCTCATCTGCAACGGATCCTGGGGATCTTCGGAGACAAGGTGTACAATCCGGAGCTGCACAGGCAGGAGGTTTTCTTCGACCGGGAATACAACACCATCCTGGACCTGCATTCCTACGGCCATGACATCGAGACCGCATGGCTCATGGACAAAGGTCTGGACATCCTGGGACAGGAGGATCTCACGGAAAAAATGCGTCCCATTACCCGGGACCTGACGGCACAGATCTTCAAGGTGGCCTTTGACGGCAGATCCCTGGCTGACGAATGTGACAGAGGCGTCGTAAATGAACACCGCATCTGGTGGGTGCAGGCGGAGAGCGTACTGGGATTTGCCAACGGATACCAGCGGGATCCGGAGCACCTGGAGTATCTGGATGCGGCCCTGTCCCAGTGGGAGTTCATCAAGACTTATGTGGTGGACGATCGCAAGGATTCCGAATGGTTCTGGGAGGTGGACCGCGAGGGAAAACCTTTCCCGGACCGTCCCATTGTGGAGCCCTGGAAATGCCCCTACCACAACGGCCGTATGTGCATCGAGATGATCCGCAGAGCAGCGAAGTAAAAACAGGAAAACGTTAAACAGATAAACGGGAGAGCAGATATGATTCACGAAAAATATTATGAGCTGCAGAAAAAGCAGGACGAACTTCTGAGCAGAAAGAACGAAAAGAGCGATTTTTACAACGGGATTTATGACAGATATGTCAATCCCGTGCTTACCAGAGAGCATCTTCCCATCCTCTGGCAGTACGATATCAACAAGGAGACCAATCCACATTTCCAGGAGCGTCTGGGCATCAACGCCGTCATGAATTCCGGCGCCATCTACCTGAACGGGAAGTACTATCTGGTGGCCCGCATCGAGGGCAATGACCGAAAGTCCTTCTTTGGCGTGGCGGAGAGTGACAACGGTGTGGACGGCTTCCGCTTCTGGGACTATCCCATTCTTCTGGAGGATACCTGCCCCGAGGAGACCAATGTCTACGACATGCGTCTGACGCAGCATGAGGACGGCTGGATCTACGGCGTTTTCTGCTCCGAGAGCAAGGACACCACCACCTCCGATCTTTCCGCAGCCGTAGCGGCTGCAGGCATTGTCCGCACGAAGGATCTGAAGCACTGGGAGCGCCTGGAGAATCTGAAGACCCTCCGTTCTCCCCAGCAGCGGAACGTGGTGCTGCACCCTGAGTTTGTGGACGGAAAATACGCCTTCTACACCCGTCCCATGGATGATTTCATCGAGACCGGCAGCGGCGGCGGTGTGGGCTTCGGACTGTGCGATGACATCACCCATGCGGTGATCGACGAGGAGCGCATGACCTCCCTGCGTAAATATCACACCATCACCGAGGCGAAAAACGGTGCCGGCGCTACTCCCATCAAGACGGAGAAAGGCTGGATCCACATCGCGCACGGTGTCCGCAATACCGCAGCCGGCTTGCGCTATGTCATCTATGCTTTTGCAACGGATCTGAAGGATCCTGCGAAAGTCATCGCAGAGCCATCCGGCCTTCTCATCGGACCCAGAGGCGGCGAGCGTGTGGGTGACGTGAGCAACGTGGTCTTCACCAACGGCGCCGTGGTAAACGAGAAGGGTGAGGTTTACATTTACTATGCATCCTCCGACACCAGACTCCATGTGGCTGTGACGGATCTGGATCGTCTCACCGATTATGTGTTCAACACCCCCGCAGATCCCGGCAGAAGCGTTCTCTGCGTGCAGCAGCGCTGCGATCTGATCCGGAAGAATCTGGAGCTTCTGGGAAAGTAAGAAATCATTTGGTTTTCATCCGGGGATCCGGGGAAATGCAGCCCCCTCCGGAATGAGGCAGACCGGGCGCACGGGTCACCCGCAGGACAAATTTCATGCAGAAAAATACGGCAGAAGGAACGGAGGAAATGCAGATGCATCCGCAGATAGAATATGACAGAGGCGTCGTAAATAAAGGCGACAGAAGGGCAGTGGCTGCAGTGATGCGGCGTGCCATGGCAGGAGAAGACCTGACACTGGCCTTTCTGGGAGGTTCCATCACCCAGGGAAGTCTTGCAAGCAAGCCGGAGCTTTGCTATGCATACCGGGTCTTTGACTGGTGGGTGAAGACTTTCCCCAAGGCGCATTTTACCTTCGTCAATGCAGGTATCGGTGCTACCGATTCCCAGTTCGGTTGTGCCAGAGTGCAGGAGGACGTGCTGGTATACCATCCTGATTACGTGTCCGTGGAATATGCGGTAAATGACTGCGCAACGCCCCATTTTTGCGAGACTTTCGAAGGCGTCATCCGGCAGATCCTGGAGGCGGAAAATGCCCCCGCTTTGACGGTGATGTACAATGTGTGTTATGATAACGGGTCCAGTGCAGAGCTTCAGCACAGCAAGGTGGTGAGACACTACGACCTGCCTGCGGTGAGCATGCGGACCACCATTTATCCGGAGCTTCTGGCGGGACGGATCGAGAATCGGGAGATCACGCCCGACGACCTCCACCCCAACGATCCCGGACATGAGCTGGTGGCGAGCGTCATCATCTACATGCTGGAGGAGATCCGGAAAGAGCTGGTAGAGGAGAAGTGCGCCGGAGACGGCTATAAGTGCGTGGACGGCAAGGGCTCGGCGACGGGGGGATCCACAGCTTCCCAACTCCCTGCTCCGCTGACTGCCAACACCTATCAGAACAGTCGTCGATTCCGGAACGACAGTGATATGGTAAAGGAATGCGCAGGCTTTACGGCGGATGTCACGCCCCAGGAGCACATCACGGAGATCTTCCGCAAGGGCTGGACCGCTACAGAGCAGGGAAGCAAAATCGTGTTTGAAGTCTCCGGTTCCAACCTGGCGGTGCAATACCGCAAGACCATGCAACTTCCTGCACCGATTGCTACCGTAATTATTGACGGTGATGTCACAAAGCCCATCACATTGGATGCGAATTTCGATGAGACCTGGGGAGATAAGCTGGTGCTGGATACCCTCATGGAGGGCGGCTCTGCGGGAAAGCATACCATGGAGATCACCCTGACAGAAACCCATCCCGAGGACAAACTCCCTTTCTACCTGGTGAGCATAATCGCTTCGGGAGCGGAGAGTTAATCTAAAGAAATGCAGTAAAGGAAAGACTAAGGCTTATGGAACAGATTATTCGCTTGCAACCCACTTTTTCCCATACCATCTGGGGCGGAACCAGGCTCCGTGAGGATTACGGATACAAGGAACCCGGCGACGACATCGGAGAATGCTGGGGCATCTCAGCGCACCCTTCGGGAGACGATACCGTGGTGGGCGGCGCCTATGACGGATGTAAACTCAGTGCCCTTTGGGCTGAGCATCGGGAACTCTTCGGAAATGTCTCCGGAGACCGGTTCCCCCTGCTGGTGAAGATCATTGATGCAAAGGCTGACCTGAGCATTCAGGTGCATCCCGACGACGCTTACGCAGGCGTCCACGAGAACGGATCTCTTGGGAAAACCGAGTGCTGGTACGTGCTGGATGCCCCCGAGGGCGGCACCCTGGTGGTGGGGCACAATGCGCAGACCAAAGAGGAACTGGAGTCCATGATCCGAGGCGGCAGATGGAACGATTTCATCCGCGAGATCCCTGTGAAGAAAGGGGACTTTATACAGATCGATCCCGGCACCGTCCATGCCATCAAAGGCGGCGTCATGGTGCTGGAGACCCAGCAGAGCAGTGATATCACCTATCGCGTGTACGACTATGACAGACTGCAGAACGGCAAGCCCCGTCAGCTTCACATCGAGCAGAGTCTGGATGTGATCCGGGTACCTGCGGAGAGCCCTGAAAAATCCGTGCTTCATGCAGCGGGCGGCACTGCCGGCACCGTGACGGAGTTGATCAAATGCCCCTTCTACACCGTATTAAAAGCCATCGTAGACGGCCCCCTCACCATCCCCGGAGATCCTCATTTCCTGAACATGAGCGTCTATGAGGGAGAGGGTACGGTCCTGGGCACTCCCGTGAAAAAGGGTGACCATCTGATCCTCACCGCAGCTGCGGAGGAGATCACCTTTGACGGTCACTTTGAAGCGATCCTGTCCCATATCTGAAAATGATAACTATGGAAAAGCCTGCACGATTGTGCGGGCTTTTTGAATTCCGATTTTCTTAACACGGGTTCGAGTGTATAATGAAAGGGAGAGGGCGGACAGGATCAGCCCAATCATCAATTTCGTTGACGTAACAGATTGGAGGCGAATACATGAGTGATGTGGATGAAGTGCTGGAATTAATAGAACAGCAGATGAATAACGGTGTCAGCCGTTTGAAGGTACAGGCCTCCGACGATCTGGAGGCAGGAAAAAGTGAGCGGGCCTATCATCTGGGTAGATGCGATGTGGGTAGTCCCTGGGCCAAGGGTACTGTACGCAACTGTGACTACATCGATATGGAACTGGATCTGGAGGAACCTCAGCAGAGGTTCTCTGACTGGGACGAGCCGAAGAAATAAAGGGATCAAAACGTTCGTCATTTTTGGGCCGGAGGTTGCTCCGGCGATCTTTGGGGGGATTCTATGGGAACCGAAAAGATTCAGGTATTTATCCAAAACAGCATTCGCATCGAGGACAGTGGCAGGGTGATCTACATCGACCCTTTCCGGATGACGGAGGAGCCCCACGATGCGACTTTTGTCCTGATTACCCATGAGCATTACGATCATTTTTCACCTGAGGATATCGCAAAGGTCGCTACAAAGGACACGGTTCTGGTGGTGCCGGAGAAGATGGAATCCAAGGCAGAGCAGGTCAGTGACCTGGTGAGCTGCATCACCACCGTGCGTCCGGGCGTCTGTTGTGAGATTGACGGCCTGGAGATGGAGATGGTGCCTTCTTACAATGTGTTGAAGCCGTTTCATCCGAAGAGTGCAGGCTGGGTCGGATACATCCTGGTGCTGGGAGACGAGCGGATCTATATCGCAGGCGACACGGATGTCACAAAAGAGGCGAAAGCGGTGCAGTGTGACATCGCTCTGGTGCCCGCCGGCGGAACATATACCATGGATGCAAAACAGGCTGCGGACCTGGTGAATCAGATAAAGCCCAAGGTGGCCATCCCCGTGCACTACGGCAGCGTGGTGGGGAAGGTGAGCGACGGCGAGACTTTCGCGGCGAATGTGAAAGAGCCGGTGAAGGTGGAGATCCGGATCAAATAGGAATTTTGATCAGGTGTTTCGAGAGGGGAAGACTTCGGGGGGAAGACATGGATTTAAGCAATGTGTACTTTGTCACGGGGACGGCCTATGCAGGCAAGTCCACCGTGGTAAAGGCTTTGGCGGAAAAATATGACGGTGTCGCCTGCCGGGAGAATTATCACGAAGCGTTGATGGACGGGCTGGACAAAAACGAGTTCCCGAACCTGGCCTATACCAGGGATCTGGAGGACTGGCACGATTTTATCCGACGCACACCCGAGGAGTACGAAGCCTGGGTGAAGGGCGTCTCTCTGGAGTGTGAGAAGCTGGAATTGCAGCTCCTGGATAAGATCAGTGAGCAGGGGAAGCCCGTTTTCGTGGATACCAATATATCCCTGGAGACGCTGCGGAAGATCACGGATGTGCACCATGTGCTGGTGATGATCGCAAATCCGGAACTGTCCGTGAGCCGCTTTTTTGACAGGCCGGACAGTGAGAAGCAGTTCCTCTATCAGCTGATGCTGGAGGAGCCGGAGCCGGAAAAAGCGCTGGAGAACTTCCGGCATTGCCTGGAGCGGATCAACTCCGACGATGTGTTTTACAATTACCTTCACTCCGGATTTACCGTGGTGATGCGGGATGAGGAGCGCTCTCCGGAGAGGACTCTTCAGCTGGCGGAGATTGCCTTTGGCCTGGAGGGATGATCGCCGCCCGACGGGAGAAAAACGCTTTTCAAAAAGATGCAAAAGGATCGGATGGGAATGTCAAAGAAAATCACAATGGCAGATATTGCGGCAGAGCTGGGGATCAGCACGGTAACGGTGTCCAAGGCGCTGTCGGGACAAAAGGGCGTGGGCGAGGAGATGCGCCGCAGGATCATCGATCTTGCCAATGAGTGGGGATATCAGAAAAATCCTGCGCCCCAGGATGGGGAAAACTACAAGATCGGTGTGCTGATCGGCTCGCGCTACATCAGCAGTGTGGACTCTTTTTACGGACATATGTACCAGCTTTTTTCCGCGAAGGCCGCCACCGCCGGATCCTTTACCATGCTGGAGGTGCTGAGCGACGAGGATGAGAAGGACCTGGTCTATCCAAGGCTCATCGGCGACGGTACCGTGGATGCGGTAGTCATCATCGGCGCCTTAAGTGAAGAGTACCTGGATATGCTGGACGAGCAGATGCGGACCCCTTCCTTTTATCTGGATTTTGCGGACAGAAAGCGGAACAAGGATTCCGTCATCTCCGAGAATTACTATGGCGCATACATCCTGACCAATTATCTCTTCGATATGGGCCATACCGACATCGGCTATGTGGGGACGGTTCTGTCCAATCCCTCCATCACCGACCGGTACCTGGGATATGTCAGGGCCCTGATGGAGCACGGGATCGAGGTCAACCGGGACTGGGTCCTGAATGATCGCAGCATCGACAATGACAGAGTGGATATCGAGAAAAATCTGGTGCTGCCCAAGGGCAAGCTCCCCACCGCCTTTGTATGCAATTGTGACCTGGCAGCCAACCGGTTCATGCAATACCTGAAAAACAGAGGCTACCGGGTGCCGGAGGATATCTCCCTGGTGGGATACGATGATTTCGTCTTCGCAGAAGGCGCCTCCGTGGGGATCACCACCTACAAGGTGGACATGGACGAGATGGTATCCCGGACCCTGAAGCGCATCACCCACGTTCTCAAAGGGGAAAAATACCGCGGCGGCCTCAGCATTGTGGAAGGCTATCTGATCAAGCGGGACAGTGTGAAGGATCTGACGAAGAGACAGAGAAACAAAGTCAAGTAAAAAGGCTAACAAATTCATTTTTAGCTAAAAACCAAAGCGTCCGCGAAAGCGGGCGCTTTTTCGTGCTTACGGCAACTTGTCAAAGGGAAATTCCTCCCAAAAACAAGTTGCTGTTTTTGTTGATTAAGTAGAAGTTAGGTAAAATATTAGTTAACCTATTGAAAAAATATTAAGTAGTTATAAAATAATAATTACCTAAACAAAGCCTTACAAGAGAAGGAGGAAATCATGAAAAAGAAAAAATTGCTTGCTTTGTTCACAGCCATCGTCATGGCAGTCGCACTGCCCGGATGTGGTTCCGGAGCCGGCGACAGCGCAGCCGGGACCGGAAGTGACGCCGGTGCTCAGACCGAGAGCACAGGATCTGCCGCTTCCGCGGACAGCACTGCCTCCGCAGACAGCACCGCTACAGCGGAAGGAACCCTGTCCTACACGACGCTGAACCTGGAGGACCATACGGACCTGACCGCCTCCATCAAGTTCCTGCACCACAAGACCGACCGTGAGGCTGACGGCACCATGGCTGCCATGATCGCCGAGTTTAACAAGACCTATCCCGGCATCACCGTGACCACCGAGGCAGTGACCGACTACGCCGAGGATTCCCTGCTCCGCCTCTCCACCGGCGACTGGGGCGATATCATGTTCATCCCCGCCGTGGATAAGACGGATCTTTCCACCTACTTCATGCCTCTGGACACCCTGGACAATCTGTCCCAGTACCTGAACTTTGTTGACTCCTGGGAGTACGGCGGCAACTGCTACGGCATCCCCTACATGGCAAACGCACAGGGCGTGCTGTACAACAAGGCTGTTTTTGCGCAGGCGGGGATCACTGCTCTGCCCACCACTCCCGATGAGCTCATCGCGGATCTGCAGCTGATCAAGGACAACACCGATGCCATCCCTCTCTACACCAACTATGCTGCAGGCTGGACCATGGGTGCATGGGATGCCTATGTGGGAAGCGTATCCAACGGCGACAATACCTACATGAACCAGAAGCTGGTCCACACTGCAGAGCCTTTCAAGGATCCCGGCGACGGAACCGGCGCCTACAGTGTCTACAAGATCCTCTTTGACGCAGTGGCACAGGGTCTGATCGAGGACGACTACACCACCACCGACTGGGAGGGCTGCAAGGGCATGCTCAACAGAGGCGAGATCGGTGTCATGGTCCTGGGCTCCTGGGCATATGCACAGATGCAGGAAGCAGGTGACAAGCCTGAGGATGTGGGCTACATGCCCTTCCCCATCACCGTGGGCGGAACCCAGTATGTCAGCGCCGGCGGCGACTACAACTACTGCATCAATGTAAACGCATCCGATGAGAACAAGCTGGCTTCCCTGATCTTCGTAAAGTGGATGGTAGAGAAGTCCGGCTGGTGCTTCAACGAGGGTGGCTACACCGTCGTCAAGGGCGGTGAGAATCCTGACATGTATGCGGCATTCAACGGCTGCGAGGTTCTGTCCGACCAGCCTGCACTGGCAGGAGAAGAGACCTTCCTGAATGACATGAATGCCGAGTCCGAGCTGTCCATCAACGCCGGCGGCAACGACAAGGTGCAGCGGATTGTGGAGGCTGCGGCTACCGGATCCGAGACCTTCGACGATATCATGGCCGATTGGAACCGGAAGTGGCAGGACGCACAGAAGGAACTGGGTATCGAAGTACTTTACTGATCTGACTTTCTTCAGGGCCGGGAAGAAGGGAATTCTTCCCGGCCTTTTATCACCCGGTACGGATGGGAGCAAAGGATATGAAAAAGAAAAGGACCCCGGGACAATGGCTGAAGAGCCGGGACGGACAGAAAACTCTTGTGATGATCGCCTTTATGATCGTCCCCCTCTTACTGCTTTTTGTCTTTACCTATCTGCCCTTCGGACAGATGTTCGGCTTTAGTTTTTACAACATGAAATACGTGGGGGAGCGGAAGTTTGTCGGCTTCAAAAACTACCTCAAGGTATTCGAAAGGGATGACTGCTTCGGTGCGCTGAAGCTGAGCCTGTACTATATGCTGGGATCGGTGGTGCAGCTGGCCATCGCGCTGTACCTGGCGACGATCCTCAGTTTTAAGGTGAAGGGATCCGCGATTTTTAAGGGATTTATGTTTTTCCCTTTTCTGATCAACGGTATCGCCATCGGATTTATCTTCAAGTTCTTCTATACCAGGGGATTCGTGTTTGACACGGTCCTCCAGTGGTGCGGTTTTCAGCTGGACAGTCTTCCCTACTGGCTGAAGGATCAGCGGATCAACAATTTCTCCCTGGTGGGGACCTCCGTCTGGCGGTATTTCGGGCAGAACATGGTCCTGTTCATCGGTGCCATCATGTCCGTGGACCAGGAGCTCTATGAGGCGGCGATGCTGGACGGGGCGAACCGGTTCCAGCAGTTCAAATACATCATCCTGCCCGGGATCAAGACCATCGTGACCTTAAATGTGATCCTGTCCATCACGGGTTCCTTAAGTGCCTTCGAGCCTCCCTTTGTCATCACCGACGGTGCCAACGGGACGGGGACTTACTTTATCGTCATGCATCAGATCGCGCACACGCAGCAAAAAGTGGGCCTGGCCTCTGCCATGGCCATCATCCTGCTGCTGATCATATTCCTGGCGACGCTCCTGCAGAAGCTGTTCTTTAAGTATGTGTTCCGCAGTGCGGAGGATGAGGATCCGAGAGCGGCAAAAAAGCGGGAGAGAGCCATCGCAAGGATTGCAAAGAAGCGCGCGGGATCAGCGCAGGCCGGAGGTTGATAGATGGAAGGAATGAAAAAGGCGGGAAGATCGTGTCTTACGGTCTTAAAATATCTCTCTTTGGTATTTTTCTCCTTTGCGGCGGTGCTGCCGGTGGTATCCTGCGTGATCACTGCCTTCAAAACGGATGAGGAATATCAGACGACCAATGTGATGACGCTGCCGAAGAGCTGGCTGAACTTTACGAATTTTACGGAAGCGTTTCAGAAGGCCGGCATGGGGAGGGCGTTTGTGAACTCCTTCATCATCCTGGTCTGCGTGCTGTTTTTCTCGGTCATCATCGGGACGCAGCTGGCGTATGTGCTGAACCGGTTTGACTTTTTTGGAAACAAGATCATCCGGGCGCTGTTTCTTTTTGCGTCCCAGCTCCCCGGTGTCGCCATGCAGATCGCGGTGTACGAGATCATGTACCGGCTGGGATTCATCAATTCCCTCCTGGGTTACATTATTATGATGTGTGGAACGGATATCATTTCCATCTATATCTATATCCAGTTTTTCGAGAACATCGACTATTCCCTGGATGAATCTGCCATCATTGACGGCGCCAGCTATTTTACGATCTTTTACAGGGTGCTCTTCCCGCTCCTTAAGCCGGCCATTGTCACCAGCTGCATTCTGAAGGGCGTGGGCACATACAACGAGTACTATTGCGCTTCCCTGTACTTGCAGGACAAAAAGAAATACGCCACGGTAGCTACCTCTCTCTACACCTTCGTGGGTCCTCTGGGAAGCAAGTACAATCTGATCTGCGCGGGGGTGATCATTTCCCTCCTCCCCGCGCTGATCGTCTTTATCCTCTGCCAGAAGCAGATCTATTCCGGACTGACGGCAGGCGCGGTGAAGGGTTGACATATGTGTCGGAAAAGAAAAGACCTGTGCTTTTGCACAGGTCTTTTTGTTTGCCGTGATCCTGCGGCCTCGGGATCTAGCAATCTGTCCGGAGAAAATCTGTCAGGTACTTTACCAGACTGTCCATCAGTGCCTTCGCTTCAGGCCTGCCTGCGGCGATGAGGGTGGGCAGGTCGCAGGCGCAGACCAGGATGGGGGCAGGGGAGCGGCCTGCTGCAGGCGCAACCGGCGCATCCCCGTTTGCGGTACCGGTGCCTGACGTGTCACAGCCCGCAGCATCCGGCAGAATCTCATAGATAAGGCCCAGCTTGTGATTCCGTTCGAAATTGTCAATGACCTGAACGATGGGCGTGATGTCCGTGCCGTCCAGGATCCTGGGGGTGCTGCGCTCTGCGATGCAGAACCACTCCGGCGTAGTATATGTCTCGCAGGGAAATCCCGCCAGGGCAGGGTGCTCCTTTTGGATGAGGAGTCCCAGGGTGCCTACGGGAACTGCCCGCCCCATGGATTCGGAGATGCTGCGGAACATGGGATAGCACCAGAAGTCCGTGCAATAGGCGCCTCCTACCGTGTGCGCACCGGGGGCTTCCGTCAGGAACAAAAGGGCAGGGGTCCCCTGGACGGCTGCAGCGCGTGCTTCCTCGAGGGTCCGAGTGACGGTGACCCTTGCGGGGCGTCTGTTTTTGCCGGTTTCTCCGCCGGAGAGGGCGGCCACCAGGCGGTCGGCAGGCGCGATGGGCGGGAAGGCGGTAAATGCACATTCCTTTTGCGTCAGTACCTTGCCGTCCTTTCCCATGAGCCAGAAGGAGAGTGTATAGGTTGCAACAGAATTGACGCCATTATCATTTTCACCGGATGGATTTTCCGCAGATGTATGGTTCGTGGCGGCTGCCACAGGGATGGCAAATTCCAATGTTCCAAGCTTGTTCCTGCCTCTTTCTACCGTGATCTCCAGGGACAGTTCCTGCAGGGATTTTCCGGTCTGTTTTTCCGCAAACTCCACGACGAGAACGGCACCCTTTGCAGGAAGTTCCTTTCGATACCATGCCAGGGACAGATCAACGGGAAGGGTGCTGCCCATTTCAAGGACGCAGGAAGGGAAGGAGGGCAGCAGGACAACATCTCCGCAAAAGCTCCGCCATTCCTCAGGCGTGATCAGACCTTTGCTTTCCAGCAGTGCATTTAAGGGCCCCACCAGGGCGGTGCCCTGTCCTGCAAAATCCTGGAGATCCAGGATCTGGAACCCTGCCAGTTCCCGGGACCGGAGGGCGCTTTCCAGCTCCGCCCGGTAGCAGTCCATGGCCAGGGCGCCGGATGCCCGGAAGAAGTCTTCCGCCTGCGCTGCCATACCCGCATCCTCCAGGCGCTTCCGGAAGATCTCCAGATTGCGGGGCTTTAGGGGGCCCGTATAGTCGGGGATCTCGGAATAATCGGGATAGGTCACATATTGACCGATCTCATGGCTGATGACGGGAATCTCCGGGATTAGCTCGGCAGTTTCGCTTGCCTTTACCTCCTTGACGCCGGTGCCGAACTGGATCTGAACGGTGTTACTTCCGGCGGTGTCAGCGCCCTGTAGGGATGCGGCTCCGCTTCCTTCCCCGGCGCCTGCGCGGGTGCTTCCCGGCACGATGGCTTCGTCATAGGTGTGCATGGTCCCCGGCGCATCCGTCTGGATGTGGCCCAGGGGCGCGTCGCACATGGCGTAGGATCCCCGGATCAGCCGGTCCCTGCCGAAGCGCACGCCGCTGAAGAAATCGTCGTGGGGCTGGATGTTCGGCATGAACTGGAAATTGTTGGAGCCCTGGGAAAAGAGGATCCCGGGGAAGGCCTCGTGGTAGCCTGCCAGGAGCTCGTCCAGTGCTGCGGGATTCCCCCACAGTTCATTTCCCATGGTCATCATGACGAAGGAGGGGTGATATGCGTAAGCAGAGAGGATGGCAAAGCCTTCCCCGGTGAGGAATTCCTGCTGCGCTGCCTGGTATCCTTCGTCCGTGGGGGCGTTCCAGGTCCCCCAGATCTCCAGCTCCGGCTGGTAGTAGAGACCCAGCAGGTCCGCTGCCAGGAAAGCGGCCTCCGGCGGAGTACAGGTGTGGCAACGGATATGATTGATGCCCCATTCCTTTGCCACTGCCAGTTCCTTCAGCCATCCTGCCAGGTTCATGGGCGCAAAGCCCAGCAGGGGAAATTGCAGTCCGTGGTGGCGGCCCCGCAGGAAGGTCTCTCTGCCGTTGATGGTAAAGCTGCGGCCCTCGGCATGAAAATCCAGAGCGCCGAGATACAGTACCAATGTCTCCTGGTTCAGCGTTACCTCCGCGCGAATGAGCTTCGGATCCTCCTCATCCCAGAGATTGTCCTCGGGAACGGGGATCGTCACCCGCAGCTCCAGCACATCTTCATCGGGGGTCAGAAGTCGGAGCTCCGGATCCGGGAGCGCTTCCCCCAGCTCCAGGTAAGCATCCACGGATTTGGCGGTGAGGCCCTTGGCGTCCTCCCGGATGTTCGCATGATAACCGGTAGCCAGCCGTGTGGTGCCGGCACATTTTGAGTCAGCGCCTCCGTCCTGCGTCAGCCATTTCGGATCCAGTATGCAGGGCACTGCCGTTACCCGCGGCGGGGCAGCAGGGATGGCGGGCAGCTCTCCCGCAAAGGAGATGGAGGAGAGGAAATCAAAGGAATAAACATCACAAAGGACGGAGAAGGAGAGTTCCTTCCCCGGGCGTTCGGGATGCACCCGCACCTCTTTGATGTGGGAATGATAGACGGCGCTCAGGGACAGTTCCCCCAGGATGCCGTTCCAGTTCGACTGGGTATCCGGGGAGGTCAGGTGTCCGCCCGGCACCACATAACCGGTATTGACCACCAGGATGGTCAGGGTCAGTTCTGCCGGTGCGCCTTGCCCTGAATCCTGTGCCGGTACGGCTGCTATGCAGGCCTGTGCATCTGATCCGTTCCCTGCCACCGGCGCGTTCTCCCGGGAGCCGGAAGCGGTCAGGCCCTTCAGCGCCAGGTGGACCTGTTCCGTCAGGTCATAGTCGTGGGGCGTTGCCAGGCTCCTTTCGCAGCCTGCATAGATATGGTCCACCCACACATGGGTGATGCGGCTCCGCTCCAGGTGCAGGAAGTAATGGAGATCCTCCCGGACCCCGGGGAGACTTACCTTCCTGCGGTACCAGGCACAGCCTTCAAAGCGGTGGGCATCGGTGAGAAAGCCTGTCTCGGCAGCCGGGTTTTCCGGGCCTTTTCCCGCAGAAGAGGTAGTCCCCGGCAGGGTCATGCAGTCCTTCCCGAAGGCACCTTCCAGCTCCAGTTCTTTTAACCGTTCGGTAAAATACGCACCGTTCTCAGCCTTCCCCTCGGGGCATTCCTCCAGATACAGATCCCATTCCCCACTCAGGTCGATTTTCATGAAATGATTGTCCAGAAGCATCTCGATTCCTCCCTACAAGAGTCAGTTTACAGTATTAATCCTTACAGTGAAAGAGTGTTGACTATCTGAAATAATCTTTATTTCCACCCGGGATTTAGATGTAAGATATCAGCTTATTTATTGAGAGCAGAGTTGTTCATCAGGCCGGCGGGCAGATCTGTCCCTGAGGCGAAAAATTGAGTCGACACTTAGCGAGCGGCGCGAAATGCGCAGCCGCAGCAGGGCGACTGTCTGAGCGAAGCGAGTTCAGCCCTGCAAGGCTTGGTTTGGCATGAGCGGTGGCGACGTCATGACAAATGAACGCTTGCGTTCATTTGTATAGTGTTCGAGCTCATTCGCCGTGGGACAATCTGAGCCGCCGGCCTTGCAATCGACATAAAAAGAAAGACGCCCTCTCGGGCGTCTTTCCCCACTAAGGAGGGTAAAGTTTGAATGAACACGCGCATATGCGATTCCTTCAAACAAAAGGGCTGATTTTGATCCGGCCATCAGAGTGCCTGCTCCGGATCCTCGTAGTAGATCTTCACCTGAATGTTCTGATTGTAATCCCCGAAGCCCTCTCCGAAGATCGTCAGTCCGCCACAGTTTGCCGTATCCTTCGGCACGGCCAGCTTCAGATCCAGAGAACTGTTGTAGTCCAGGCGCAGATCCTGCAGGGTGACATCCGAGAGCTTGTAGGTGCCGTCCATGAAGGTGCCCTCGTCGTTGATCACCAGCGTTTTCAGCAGGCCGTACTGATTCAGCAGCTCCGGCCACCAGGCGGGAGAAAGGATCCCGTGACGGGCACCGAAGTCCCCGGGGCTGATCCATTTTCCCAGGAGAATGTCGTTGATATAGAAATAAATGTCGCTGGGGTAGTCCTCATTGAACTCAGGGCACTCCGAGGAGATCTCCAGGGAGATCTGGATCTCGGTGGCTTTTTGCCCCGCCCGCAGACGGTTCGGCAGATTGTAGGTGATGCTTCCGTAGCCGATCCAGAGGATGCCGGCCTTGAAGCGCTCCGGATAGGAGAAGACCTTCGGATTGTCCAGGTCACCGATGATGTACTCCGTGGTGGCCAACCCGCAGGTGGGATGCACATCCGCTGCGGAGAAATACCCCACGGCAATGCTGTCGTTGTAGCAGCTCCTGGAGCTTGACCTTGCTTTGGGAGACAGATCCACGATCATACGGTCGCAAACGGGATGCACCAACTTCATGACGCCCCGCTTCCCGGAGGTGGTCTGGATCGATACCAGGCCTGCCGCTTCCAGCTTCCCCACGTGCATGGAGATGGCGCTGTTGGTAACGCCCAGCCGCTCTGCCAGGTCGTTCATGCTCAGGTTCTCATCTTCATAGATCATTTCCATGATACGAAGTCTGACAGGCGTGCTTAAGGCCTTGAAGACTTCCTCCGCATCACTGAGTGAATGCAGATACAGCATGTCGGGTCCCCCTTTCGGATGTAACGATAAAAGGTGAAGCGAAAAGTGAAATAAATAACAATCCCGGAACAGACCGTCAAAACTGCGGATTCAATCCAAAAGTTGACTAATTCACTTTTCGATTCAAAAGAAGTATAGAATTTTGTCATAAATTTGTCAATATACTTAAAGGATTAAGGAATCTTCTTCGTCAAAGTGCACAAAAACGCCCCCCTCTTTTCTAAATGCGAACTTCTTAAACTTCATTGAAATTTAAAACACCCTAGTGTATCCTTTGAATTAGAATTAAGCAAAAACCGAAATAGTTAAGCGAAAAGTGAAATAAATAATTTCGGGAGGAACACATGACATCCAAAGCACGGAGAGGATTTCATAAGGTAATAGCTTTGAGTCTGACAGCGGCAGTTTCCCTGTCAGTCTTTTCTGCGTTCCCGGTGGTGACCCGGGCGGCGGAGGAGACTGCGGATACCGCGTCCGTTGTGGGAGATGTGAGTGGAGGCACCGAGCGCCTGACCACCAATTACACCCACGTCAGCGCAGGATATACCGCTTCCGATTACCGCGGAGGAGATGTGCTTCTTCCTATAAAAAGTTCTCTGGACGCAGCCGGTGCCTCCTTCCTGACGGAAGAGGATCACGGGTATGGTTCCCGGGTGGCTTCCGTGACCCACGGAGATACCCTGACCCTGACGGTTGAGGTTCCGGAGACGGCACTGTACTGCCTGAGCTTTGACTATCTTTCCTATGATGAATCCATTCTGCCCATCGAGTTTTCCTTTCAGGTAGACGGAGCCTATCCCTTCTACGAGACCAGGAGCCTTTCCTTTGAGACCACCTGGGTCTCTGAGGGGGACTACGACCTGGACCGCTACGGCAATGAGATCGTATCCCTGCCGAACAAGCTGATCCGCTGGGAGAGCAAATGCCTGGGTGATGCCAGCTATCGCTACTCCGAGCCTTTAAAGCTCCAGCTGGAAGCAGGTACTCACACCTTTACCATCGGCATTCAGGAAGGAACACTGCTTCTGGGGAATCTGACTCTGAAAGCGCCCACGACCGTTCCGACCTACACCGGTTCCGAAAAGGCGGTGGGAGATGCCCTCATCGTTATCGAGGGCGAGGATTTCTACGAGCGAAATGACTCCTCCATTCACGCCACCGGTGAGTATGATTCCACCCTTTCGCCCCTGTCGGCGAAGGAGACGGTTCTCAACATCGTGGATGAGGAATCCTTCGATACCGCGGGTATGACCATCACCTACTCCTTCACGGCAGAGAAGGCGGGTTACTACTATATCGGAATGAACTATCGCCAGTCCGAGAAAAATGATTTCCCCGTTTTTCTGGATGTGCGCATTGACGGAGAAATCCCCAGCACCGCATTTCAGAGCTACGCTTTGCCGGCTTCCACCGGTTTTTCCACCGGCACCTTAACGGATGAAAACGGCAGCAACCTCAGCGTTTACCTGGAGCCGGGAGAGCATCTGATCTCTCTGACCATCAGCAATGACAATCTTCGCTACGCACTGGAAGCAGTGGACGAGATCATGAGCGGCATCAGTGATCTGTCTCTGGAGGTTACGAAGGTTGCGGGCACCAATAAGGACAAATACAGAGACTTGAAACTTACCAGATACATCCCGGGTCTGGAGAATCAGCTGGCAGCATGGGTGGAGCAACTCTACGACATTACTGCACAGGCACAGCGGTACGTGAACGCCGAGTCCCCTGAGGATGTGGCAGCCTTTTCCTACCTGCTGCTGGCAGCGGATCAGCTGCAGACTCTGGCGGAGGAGCCCAACGAACTGGTGTACCGCGTGGATGAGCTGGCTACCAGTACCAATTCCATCAATACCCGCATCGCCAATTTCGTGGATCTCATCGGCGACAGCAAGGTGGCCATCGACCGGATCTACATCTATCAGGAGGGAGCAAAGATTCCGAAGGGCCTCGGTTTTTTCAAGGGGATTGGCATGAACCTTTCCCGCTTTGTGAATTCCTTCTTCGGGCAGTCCTATTCCGTCAGCAGTGCGGATAAGAGTCATGTACAGGTCTGGGTGAACCGTCCCCGTCAGTATGTGGAGATCATGCAGAAGATGATCGATGAGGATTTTACGCCGGAGACCGGCATCGAGGTGGACCTGTGCCTCATGACCGACGCCCAGAAGCTGATCCTTTCCAATGCTTCCGGCGACACCCCGGACATCGCCACCGGCATCAACTACTCTATCCCCTTTGATCTGGCTATCCGCGGAGCACTGGTGGATCTGACGAAGTTTGACAATTATAAGGAAGTCTTCGGCCGGTACAACGACGGCCTCATCGTTCCTTCCATCGTGGGGGACGGCCTCTACTCCCTGCCGGAGACCATGAATTTCTACGTGCTGTTCTATCGCACGGACGTCCTGGAAAAGCTGGGCCTGGAGGTCCCGGACACCATGGAGGATCTCATCGCCATGCTGCCGGATCTGCAGATGCGGGGCCTGAATGTGTACTATCCCACGGCCCCCATGGCAGCCATGCGAAACTTCCACGGCACCACCCCGCTGGTGTTCCAGAACGGCGGACGCCTCTACGGCGAGACGGCGCTGGACATTGAGTTGGACAGTGAGGCTACGGTGAACGGCTTTACGGAGCTTACCGAGCTCTTCACCCTCTACGATCTTCCGGTGGATGTGCCCAATTTCTACCAGCACTTCCGGAACGGTGACCTGCCCATCGGTATCGCGGATTTCAATTCTTACAATCTGATCCTGAATGCGGCGCCTGAGATCGCCAATTCCTGGAGCATCGCCCTGGTGCCCGGCACCGAGGATCCGGAGACGGGAGAGATCCTTCGCTATATGTCCGGCGGCGCGGAGAGCACCGTGATGTTCACCTCCGATGACGAGAGAGAGCAGCGTGCCTGGGCCTTCATGGACTGGTGGTCCGGCGCTGACGTGCAGGCGGAGTTCGGACAGAGACTCCAGATCCTCTACGGCGATGAGTACATCTGGCCCACCGCAAACCTGGAAGCTTTTGCAAACCTTCCTTATCCAACTTCCGACAAGGATGTCATTTTGAAACAGGCACAGTTCATCCTGGAAGCCCCCAGACTCCTGGGCAGCTACATGATGGAGCGTGAGACCAGCAATGCCTACAACGACATCGTGGTAAACGGCGAGACCATCCGGTCCCGCATCGACGAAGCGGTGAAGACCGTAAAGCGTGAGACGGAGCGGAAGCTGGAAGAGTTCGAATACATCGATGCAGACGGTAATGTGCTGAAAGAGTATGTCACGCCTTCCGTAGCGAAGGTGCGGGAGATCCTGGAACGGTAGGAGCCCCCTACAGAATCATCGGATAGACAAGGAAAAATCCATGCAGACAAAATCGAAAGTCGGAAACAGAATGCATTCCAACAAAAACGGATACCTCTTCGTTTTGCCCTATGCACTTCTGTTCATCATCTTCATACTGGCCCCCGTGGTCATGGCAGTGATCCTGTCCTTCACGAATTTCAACGCCATCCAGTTCCCGCGGTTCGTTGGATTCCTGAACTACATTAACCTGCTGACCAGCGACGAGGTGTTCATGAAGTATGTGCTCCCCAACACCGTCAAGTATGCGCTCATTGTCGGTGTGGGAGGATATATCCTTTCCTTCCTTTTAGCTTGGGGGCTTTCCAATCTGACCAAAGCCCCCAGAACGGTATTTGCGCTGATCCTCTACTCCCCCAGCATGACAACGGGTGTGGCCATGAGCGTCCTCTGGAAGATCATGTTCACCGGTGACCAGACCGGTTACCTCAACAGCTGGCTGATGGATATCGGCGTTATCAACGAGCCTGTGATCTGGCTCACCAATGTGGACTTCCTGCTCCCCATCGTCATCCTCATCGGACTCTGGAGCAGCATGGGTGTGGGCTTCCTCTCCATCCTGGCAGGCCTTTTGAATGTGGACGAATCCCTCTACGAAGCGGCCGCCATCGACGGCGTGAAGAACCGTTTCCAGGAAATGATCTATGTGACCATTCCCAGCATGAAGCCCCAGATGCTTTTTGCAGCGGTGATGCAGATCGTGGGAGCCTTCCAGAACGGTACCATCGCGAGCCTCCTGGCCGGCAACCCGACACCGGGATATGCGGCACAGCTCATCGTCAACCATATCGAGGACTACGGATTTATCCGTTATGAGATGGGTTATGCGGCCGCCGTTTCCGTGGTGCTGCTGCTCATCGTTCAGGCCTTTTCGGTGCTCTCCAACCGCCTCTTCGGAGAGAGGGATTAAAGGAGATTCTCATCACGGAGGAGAAACAATGGCTGCTTACAGAGGACACCGGATGAATCCGGACAAATTCGATAAGGGACAGATCAAGATCTATCTCCTGGTCCTGCCCATGGTGCTGCTTTGCGGACTGCCCATCATTTTCATCATTTTCCATGCCTTTAAGCCCATGGAAGAGCTCTTCGCATTCCCGCCGAAGTTCATCACCACCCATCCGACCCTGGACAATTTCCGGAAGCTGATGAAAGCTTCCAGGGCTGCCGGGATCCCCATGAGCAAATACGTGTTCAACAGTATCTTCATCACGGTTGTGGTGGTAGCCGGGTCCCTGCTGTTTTCCACCATGGCTGCCTACTCCCTTTCCAAGCTGAAGTTCAAGGGCAGAGAGCTGATGATGCAGATCAACCAGATCGCCCTCATGTTCGTGGCGGTGGCCGTCATGATCCCCAGATATCTGGTGGTGAACAAGCTGGGCATGATCGACACCTACTGGGCGGAGATCCTTCCCCTCATCGCCCTTCCCGTCTCACTCTTCCTGATCAAGCAGTTCGTGGATCAGGTGCCGGACTCCCTCATTGAGGCGGCCTACATGGACGGCGCGAAGGAGTGGCAGATCTACTGGAAGATCATCGTTCCCATGATCAAGCCCGCCATTGCGACGGCGGCCATCCTGGTGTTCCAGCAGGTCTGGACGAACCTGGAGACTTCCAATTACTACATCAACGACGACTCCCTGAAGAGTCTGGCATTTTACATGAACACTCTGACCTCCACCACAACCACCAACACCGTGGCCGGACAGGGCGTGGCGGCTGCAGCCTCCCTGATCATGTTCCTGCCCAACCTGATCCT
>JAEETA010000033.1 GCA_016286555.1 Lachnospiraceae bacterium
GGATATACCTTCGCCGGGTGGACTATCACGGGAATGGATAGTTGCCTTCACTATTTTGGCAGCACTACATCAAATGCGACAAGTGTATCCGGCAGAAAGGATACGTCGTATAAGAACCTGCGTTCAACCAGCGGAACGGTGACCTTTACAGCTGTGTGGACAGCCAACACCGGCACCATCACCTACAGCAATAACAAAACTACCAACAACCGGTATGGGGATGCATTTTCTGTATCGTGGACAGCAGGGACAAAGGCACAGACTGTGATTGTATAAGTATCTGTTTATTACACTTTTTCGCAAAACTCCCGGTACAATTCTGCCAGAAAAGCAGCACTTTCTGCAGGGAGATTCACCTCTTTGGATGCTTCGTAAAGTGCGGCGACGGCTTCCTCCGGCACAAAGGGTTGATCCTCCTCACGCTCCCAGAGGCATTTCTTCCCGCGGAAGGATGAGATTTCCCATTCTTTTTCTTTATGCAGGAGGGGGATGAGGGTCTCAATGGTAGCCCATTCCATATCTGTTAGTTCTTTGCGGTGAATTTCGTTGCTCATAGTTGGCCTCCCGGTTGGCAAAACAGGTTATACATAGATTATAGCATAAATCATGCCGGACCCCTCATTTTGAAAGGCCCGGCATTTAGTTTACATAACTCAAAACAAACTGCTTATGCTTCGTATTCCCGGAATTCTTCGCACAGCTCCTTCCGAATCCGGATCTGCAGCTCGATATAATCCTCCAGATACTGCTCACTCACAGGGAGGCCCAGTTCCTTCAACTTATGCAGATCCCCTGTCTGTGCATAGGGAATGTGGAAAGTGTGAAGTTCTTCTTCTGCGGAACGCTTGCTCTCGATGAGGCCGATGAGCTCCTGCAGGCTTTTCTCTACGATTTCCGGGCCTGCGCCCTTATCCTTCAAAACGGTGTATACACGATCCTCTTTTGCCTGGGGGAAAGGCGGGATGATCACATTATCTGCCAGCCCCTGTTGCTTTTCCCGGTAGAGATCCATCTTGTTGTAGACCGTGATCATGGGAATGTTCCCGGCCCCGATCTCCTTCAGGGTCTTGGCGGTGATCTCCTCCTGGAAGGCGTGATCCTCGTCGCTGTAGTCCACTACCTGGATCAGAAGGTCCGCGTAGACGGCCTCCTCCAGGGTGGAGTGGAAGGCTTCTACCAGGGCAGTGGGCAGTGCGGAGATAAATCCAACGGTGTCACTGATCAGGAAGGAACGGCCGCCCTTGGGTGAAATGCGCCGGATGGTTGTATCCAGGGTGGCAAAGAGCATATCCTGCTCAAACACCGTCTTTTCCTTGGATTTCCCGTCTCCGTAGTATTGGAGCAGGTCGTTCATCAGGGTGGATTTCCCGGCGTTGGTGTAACCCACCAGGGCCACCAGGTACTCACCCGTCCGGAGCCTGCGATTTCTCTGAGTTTCGCGCTCCTGCTTTACCTGGGCCAGCTCCTTCCGGAGGATGGTCATGCGGTGCTCGATGTGTCTGCGGTCCAGCTCGATCTGCTTCTCACCGGCACCACGGCTACTGCGGGCACCGGAGTTACCGCCCTGACGGTCCAGGTTCTGGCGCAGTCCCGCCAGTCTGGGCAGCATATACTGGAGTTTTGCACTCTCCACCTGGAGTTTCGCTTCTCTGGTCTGGGCTCTGTCGGAAAAAATGTCCAGGATGAGGCCGGTCCTGTCTAGAACGACGGTATCCAGGATCTTTCCGATGTTGCGGATCTGCATGGGGGTCAGGGTGTCGTCAAAGATCACGGCATCCGCGGGGACATTTTCCAGCGTATCCCGGATTTCCTCGATCTTGCCCTCTCCCACATAGGTTGCCTTGTGGACGGAGGGAAGGTTCTGGGTAAAGATCCAGACTACCTCATATCCTGCGGCTTCCGCCAGTGTGGCGCACTCGTCCACGGAGCTACGGAAGCGCTCTTCTGTTTGTGTTGTCCGCAAGCCTACGATGTAGGCTCTGGGTGTTTCATTGTGTTGATTTTCCAGCATAGGTCCTTTCTTGCGGATGGGGGCTTTCTGCCGCCCGGCCCGGTTCTTTCCATAGATTTATTTAACTGTTTTTACCTTGCATCGTCCGGCCCTTTCCAGACGAAGAGTCCTTCTGAAGAAGAAATCTTTTCGATCAGTTCCAATAATACCTCAATCGTCACTTTTCTATCTCTCCATCCCAGTCCAAAATACCGCCAAATTCATAAATGTTCGTATATCCGAGGGCAGCAAGTTTAGATGATGCTTCCTTGCTTCTACGGCCGCTCCTGCAGTACACAAAGATAACCTGATCAAGGTCGGGAAGTTCTGCAGGCTGTTCATCGCCGATATCCTCATTTGCAACATTGATAGCACCGGGAATATGTCCTTCGGAAAATTCATCTGCTCTGCGGACATCCAGAATGATGTAATTCCCGGGCGCAGCAAACACTTCCTTCGCTTCTTCCATGGAAATAGATGTATACTCAGCCTGCTTCCTATCACCGGGAATCTTTCCCGCAAGGAACACAGATGTCGGGCCATCAGCTCCGCCAATGATCTGTACTGAATGGTTTTCTTTGTCTACCTGGATAAAATGTTTTGCTATGAGAGCACCGGCAACAACGATTCCAACAGTCGCACCGGCGATAATCAACTTTGTACTCGTCTTCATTAGCCGCTCCACAAGTTTCGATATGTGTTTTTATTCACATTAATGTTAAAATGGGGTTTTCGCAAAATCCTGCAAAAGATCAGAACATATTATAGTCTTCATACCATTCCATTACGGCGGTTCTACGTCCATCGACGGAATGGGCGATCGCAAACTGCTTTGCCTCTTCAAGGGTATGAATCCCGGCTTGAAGGGGAGCCTTATCATTCTGGATCGTGTGGGTCGAAAGTCTCCGCCCCCAGCTTGGTATCATATAATCTCTTACCTGATCAGATATTATCACAAAGCAAGGGGTACGGTATCTTGAAAATCTTCCGACCTCATTTATGAAATGCCTGTTGATCCATATCTGCTTTCCGTCCTGATAAAGAGAATGGATCTGATAAACTATGATCACATATCTTCCCGCCGGATAGTTTCTGTAAGCCCAATCGTGATTGAAGTGCTCTTTTTCATAATATCCGGAAAACGAATCATTCGCTTCGGCTATAAAAGTTTCCGACTCTTTAACATCAAATACCGAATCTGCACCTAACTCAAATACACCCATTCTTCAAAAATTGTTTTTTCTCCATAAATACTAATTTATTGATCTCCCCAAAACTCATAACCAAGGGGATCAATGTAAGTAGGAGTGTCTATTATTTCCCCATTTGTATCAATTGCCCTAAAAAAGTAGGTTGGTTCATTAGTTTTATCGAATCGTCAAAGTCCATTAAATAATTATGCTCAGGATCTTCGGATAGTGTATAGATTCTCCGGTTTGTATTGTTTGGATCATTGACGGCCGAGCTATTCGCATTTTGTATGATATAACCTATGCACGACTCGATGTCGCTGTTCTTGAATTTATTATTTGTTGTGCCATACGAAATATAAGTTCTGCCGTCATATTCAATTGAACCAAACAATGCATCATCATGTTCAGTGTCGTGAAATGTCCCCATGTTGAATCCAATTGCATCACTTGGCATATCTGGCAAGGGTTTTCCAGTACAGCCTGTCATCACAAACAAACATGTTACGACGCAACAAATTAATGTTATAAGTTTTTTCATATAACCCCCTCTGCAAGCCGGAATCTGCCCTATAACTCATGATAATACGGACAGATGTTTTCGTAATGTCCATCCTTCATCCGAAAGCCTCCGGGGATCGTACCAAGCTGAATAAATCCCAGCCTTTCGTAGAGATGCCGGGCGTGAACATTACTCTCAACGACTGCGTTGAATTGTAAAATTCTAAATCCTAATTCTTTTCCCTTCTTCAGGCAATCTAATACCAACTGTTCTCCGATATGTCTGCCTCTTGCATCGGATCGGACGGCATAGCTGGCATTACAAATATGCCCGCACCTTCCGACATTATTGGGATGAAGGATGTACAGACCATATATCGTTCCATCTTCTTCCGCTACCCCGGTAAAGCTCTGAGAAGCAAAGAAATCAGCACCGGTGTTCATATCTAAAGTATCTTCCTGTGGATACGCAATGCCATCTTCAACAACCTTGTTCCAAATAGCGATGATAAACGGTAAATCCTGCTCAGAATATTCTCGTATGATCATTTATTTTTTCTCTTTCCTTACTTTTTTTTCTTCGGCGCGGGCAGTTCCGGGTACATAGCTTCTAGGAGCTCAGTCAGGAATGCCCGGTTGTCCACGTCTTCCACCAGAAGCATTTCCTTTGCACCCTCATAGGGGAGTTCCAGGGGTGCATCCGGCATCAGCTCCTCAGCGGATTTCACATTCTTTACCAGAAAGCGATCATCATAGATCCCGCCCACGATCTTCCCGCGAAAATACAGGATATACTCTCCCATCATGGCCTTGTAGGTGATGTCCTCCAAGGGGGAAAGCTGCTCTAAGATAAACTCCAGATATTCTTTGCTTGATGCCATTTTTTCCTCCCATATGAAAAAGGCACCTGCTCGGAATAATCCCGCAGTAGATGCCTGTAAAGCCCGGGCTCTAGATCAGGTCCGGGTGTACCATTTTTTCAATGTCTGCTCCGCCAGCTTTCCGTAGACCGTGAAATCCTTGTTCTTGTGTGCTTCTTCTTCCGGGGGAAGGATTGCCTTCCAATCCCACCAGAAGTAACCCATGAACCAGTCCAGATCCCAGGTTGCTTCCATAGCGGATTCATAGAAATCCGACTGCTCCTGCTCGTCCGAGGGCTCCTCCTCACGATTGAGGAAATCCCAGGGATATGCCGAGCATCCTCGCTCGTTTCGCACGCCGATCTCTGCAAACATAATGGGCCGGTCGTACTTCTTGTGGCATTTTTCCAGGACTGTAACGACCTTCTTCCACCGGGCGCGCATGGTGTCGATATCCCGGTGCTTTTTATCGGAAACAGGGTAATATGCGCTGATGCCAATGATGTCTACCGCAGACAGCCACTTGGAGCAAAGTTCATCTCCGTGGTTGATGTTATGCATCAGCAATCCATGATAAACCTTACGAACCTGCTCGATCACATCGACGCAGTAATCCGCCTGTTTATCCATGCCGGCCATTTCGCAGCCGGTGCAGAGCATCTCGCATCCCAACTCTTCCGCCATCTGCGCATAGTAGAGCAAAAAGCGCTTGTAGGAACCGAACCACTGCTCCCAGTAGTTGCAGCCTCTCTCGGTGGGAAAGTCGATCTTTGCCCGCCATGCGTGGTCCATGCAGTTGACCATGGGCTTGAGGCAGACCTTTAACCCCAGGGAATGGGCCAGATTCACGGCATGTTTGATTTCCTCGTCGGTCTGTGTCAGACCGTAGGCGGAGAAAATATTTACACTGTGAAAGGTCTCCTGCCATCCGTTCACCGGAATGCAGATCCAGTTTAAGCCGTTGGAGGCCAGACGCCTCATGGAACTTTCTGCTTCGGGACGCAGCAGATCCTTATTCCTGCTGAAAAATCCCCAGGTATACCCCTTACAAAATTCGTCTCTTTTCATAATCTCCTCAAACATTGCTACATCTGAACCCGAATCGGCCAAGACAAATTACCGTCTCCGGTCGTTGTGGGTGGTATAGTAGCGCTCTTTCTCAGCGTACATGAGCTTCTCTGCCGCGGTTTTTACTTCGTTTTGATCCCGGGTTCCATCGGATACAAAGACGCCGCCCACGGAGGCGGATGCATCCTTTTCGGATAACTGCGTCCGGATCTGTTCCAGTTTTTCCAGGAACCTGTCTTCCGTTTCCTCAAAGGAATAAGCGATAAACTCGTCGCCTCCCACGCGGAAGACGTACTGCGCTCCGAATGCGTTCACCAGCTTACCGGCAACCGTTCTGATGAGCCTGTCGCCGGATGCATGCCCTTTATCGTCGTTTTCCCGTTTCAGAGCATTGATGTCACACATGATAAAGCCGTAAGGATACCGGTCCTTGTTCCCTTCTTCAAAGTCGGCACAGGCTCTTCTGTTCCCCACGCCGGTAAGGGCATCCTCAAACCCGGATTCTTTGAGGGAAGCATATTCCTTTGCCCAGATCCGTACCACCTCGATTCCCGTATTCAGGAAAAATACAAAGCATCCGACCCGGGAAAAGGAAGCGTATCCGGAAATGCTTCTGACGCCGCAGGCATAGATGATACAGTCGGCAACGATACAAACGACCGCCGTGACGGTACCGAGCAAAAAGAAACCGGAACTCCGTTTGAAGCCGTTTTTCGTAAAGTGTTTGTAATCGTCATACATCATGAGGATCAGCAGAGCCAGCATCAGAAGTCCGTAGACAAAAAAACATTTGATCATGGCATTGGACGCCATGTCCCGGCCAAACCCAAAGCGGGCGATCAGGATCACAGCATAGTACACTGCCGAAATGACGCATGCAGCCCATTTCAGGACCTTTTTTTGCCCCTTTGTAATGGAATAGATGAACAATACCAGGGGAAGAAAGCAAATGTGCATGCAGAGGTAGGTCAAAGACCTCGAAGAGATGATGGAATTCATCACAAGCCGCGTAAATCCCGTATCCAGTGCCGTCCATAAGCCAGAAATAACAGCCGTAATCCCAAGCGCAATGGTATTGATCGCATTGCCTGTTTTCGGCGCGATCAGTCTGAAGAGCAGGATCAGTATCCCGATTAAGGCGATGCCTACCGAAATGATATAGGACATCAACTTGCCTCTTGCCAGTCTTGCGAAATACTCTTGTGAGCTCTCAATCGAGAGCATACGGATCCTTCCGCTGATATTGGAATGAGCAGGACCGGACATTTCGATCCGGATGGTTTTTCCTGCCTGTTCGGGAGAAAGGTTCACGGAGTGATACGCCGATCCGTAGCCATAGCCGGTAAAATTGACGGGCTGGCTGTAGGTGTATACCCTGTCTTCCCCGATATAGATGTCAAAAAAGCTGTTCGTGCTCATAAAACAGAGCGCATCGTTATATCGGATCTCTTCCGGAAGGGTTTTGGTGAGAACGACGGAACCTCCGAAATCGCGCGTTGAGATGGCATTCAGATTAAAATTCGATCCGTCTGCGAACCAGTCACCGGAAAAATCGGAGGCAGAAAAACTCCGGTATTCTGCCTGATAACTCAAATAGTTCATGGTAAAGCAAACAAAGATCACGACCAGAATGATCAAGATATAGCTTGTTTTTTGACGGTGTGCGTGTTTTCTCATCGCCCGTGTATCCTTCTTATGCGAAAGGGTCTTCCCCATTCTTCAGAAAACGACGGTAATAGGGCTCGTACCTGCGATTGTGAGAGGCAATCCCCTCGTCGGATTTGATATGTTCCAGCATCTCCTGCAGACTCACCCATTTATAGGCAATGGTTTCTCCTTCCTGCAGCACGATGCAATCCTTGTCGCAGTCCACCTCGGTCAGGTAGGAGTAAAACATGGCATTGCTTTTATCGCTGAAGGTGTGGCTGATCAGTTCGTAGGAGTCGGAACTGATGCCGGTTTCCTCCAGAAGCTCACGTTTTGCGCAGGTTAACGGATCCTCTCCTGCCAGGGCGCTGCCGCCTGCACTGGCTTCGTATCTGCCGGGGTAGGGCTCTTTATTGAAATCCCGCTGCATCAGCAGGAAATCTCCGTCCTTATGGCGCACCAGGATATCACAGACCATGTGGTAGTATCCATCCGGAATCCGTCGCTCGTCCGCGCGGTCCCAGGTTTTCCCGGTCAGATTGCCGTCTCTATCGTAAAGATCCCATAATTCCATAGAAATCCTCCGTTTCCTGTTGTAAGTTTCTTGTAGCCCAATCAGCGGATTTTTGCAAGCATTTTGGGATGATTTTCGTTTTTTTTTTTTCTAAAAATCGTTCGGTTCAGTTTCCGGACGATTCTTTCCAAAGGGTTTCGTAGGGATAGCTCTTTACTTTCTCGGCCAGATCTCGGTAGTACTCTTCCACGGAATCAGCGTCAAACAGCCAGGTACCGTGCTGCGCATCCAGGTAAAGCTGCTCCTCCATCATGGAAGGATCCCAATAGGAAGAAAGACCTCTCCCCGGAACGGAATAGGTGCCGAACATGGTCTGGAACACATACCAGTTTCCGATGGGAGTATGATGAGCCTCGTCCCGGTACTGGGACAGATCCGTGATGTATTCCTCATCCCACTGGAAGGAGTAGAACTGCACATTGGAGTACTGCAGGAGCTTTTCCGCAGCAGCTTTGTATACATTGATAATGTTGTCCGTCCGGCCGCACTCCTCCTGCCGCTCCCAGTACAGGATGCTGTAAGGCGGATAAAAGAAATAGAACTTCGTCTCCGGGTGGGCGGCAATGGTATCCTCGATCAGCGCGATGTTGTCCAGGCAGTTCGAGATCCCGTCCTCTGCGGGGAAGGACGTCTTCCCGTCAATCTCCATGTTCCGCTGCATCTGCGCCAGGTTTTCGCGGTAGCTGCGCTTGGCATTTTCCTCGGAAAAATAGGAAGGATCCTCCCAGGTGTAGAAATCGTCCGGATCCGGGATCCGCCCCGTTACGGTCTCCAGGGTCCTGCCAAGGCCGGCCCAGAGCACATCCTCATTCCACAGATACTGGGTTTCTTTCCACCAGACCGGCTCATAAATGTAGTCAGGCCACTCGGTGTAGGTTTGCTCCGGATCTCCCACCAGCTGGTAATCCTCCAGGTCGATGCAGATCATCGCCACCTGATTCTCACTTTCAAAGATCCGGTCCAGCACATAGCTGATGTCCTTCAGATGGGCGCCTGCGTAGGAAAACTTTGCCGTGCGGTGATCGGTGGCTCCCTGCTTTCCGAGAAGGGCAAAGGGGCCCATATTGTTTTTGAACCAGGACGCCCTCATATTTTCCGTCATGCTGGTTCCCACGATGGCGTAATCATAGGAAAAGTGCTCCGCAGCGCCGGGGGTCTGGTACACCTGGCTGTAGAGGTAAACGCTCTCTCCTTCTGCAGGTCCACGGAACAGGAAAAAAGGATCTGTCCGGTACACGAAGAGTCCCGCCGCAATTAGGGTAACGGATGTTGTTATTAAGATTTCCAGTAAAAATCTCTTCATCACATGTTACTGACTGCCGCTTCAGACAGTCCCTTCTAGAAATTGAAATACAGGAAGGTGGATACCTTCATGAGTGCAAGTAAAGTCACGGCAAACAGCAGTCCGTAGAGGATTCCGGTGCCTGATTTGGCCTTTCCCTCCGCTACGATCTCGTGGGTGGAACGCCCCACAAAGGTGTAGATCAGGATGAGGACAATGGCGACCAATGCGGTCAACGATACAAAGAAAGCATATCCGTCCGCCAGTTCCGGGAAGTTCACAAGCAACTGATCCGTGGAACTTCCGAAGAACGCGGGAAGGAGTCTGTCCCAGATGCCGCCGGTCTTCCCTCCAAAGCCGCCCCGCAGGAGCTGCAGGAGTACCGTTTTTGCCTGCCGGAAGCCTTCCGCCCGGAAAAAGACCCAGGCCAGGTTCACGAAAAGGAAGGTACAGAGTCTCGTGATCCATTTTGGCACTTTTTTAATGGGCTCTGCGATCATCCGGTGGAATACCAGTGCCGCGCCATGGAGGGCTCCCCAGAAAACGAAGCTCCAGGCCGCGCCATGCCAGAGGCCACTGACGGCAAAGACAAACAACGTATTGATGTAGGTCCGGATCTTCCCCTTTCTGCTACCCCCCAGAGGGATATACAGATATTTGGTGAAAAATCCGGTCATGGTCATGTGCCATTTTTTCCAGAACTCGGCGATGGTCGCAGCCTTGTATGGGGAGTCGAAATTGACGGGCAGGTCGAAACCCAGCATTTTTCCCAGGCCGATGGCCATATCGCTGTATCCGCTGAAATCATAGTAGATCTGCAGGGTGTAGGCCAGGATCACCAGCGCAATGGCCGGGGAGTCGAAGGCCTCCGGGGAGGCGTAGCCCAAGTCTGCCACGGCGCCGAAGCGGTCTGCGATGAGCTGTTTTTTTGCAAGGCCCAGGATAAAGTACCGCAGGCCTGCAGCAAAGCGGTCCGTATCGATGTGGAAGCGCTCTTCCTCCGAAAACTGGGGGATCAGATGATTGTGCAGAACGATGGGGCCTGCCACCAGCTGGGGGAAGAAGGATACGAACAGGGCATAGTCCAGCAGATGATAGGTCCCCACCTCTTTCCGATAGGAATCCACCAGGAAGGATACCTGCTGGAAGGTAAAAAAGCTGATACCCAGCGGGAGCAGTATATTTTTCAAGGGGATGGATACGGGCAGGATCGTGTTGATGTTTTTGGCGAAGAAATTATAGTACTTGAAGTATCCGATGGACCCCAGATTGGCCAGGAGCCCCAGAACAAACAGAAAAAGGCGCGCTTTTTGCGAGGATAGTTTTCCCAGCGCCAGATAGATCAGGTAATTGATAGCAATGCTCCCCAGGAGGAGAAGCAGGTAGGAAACGTGGTGATATCCGTAGAACACAAAAGAAGCCAAGAGCAACCAGCCCTTGGCCGCAGTATGTCGGCCAAAACGATGCAGGGCATAGTACCCCAGCAACGTGATGGGAAAGAATAAAAAGACAAAGATCTGTGAATTAAAAAGCATATTCCTACCCTATTTATATAGAGATGATACGCAGATATTTTATCATTTTCCCGGCGCCGTCACAACGATAATATGGAAACTGCGCCGCAACAAAAAAGGGCTCCGCACACCCTTTCGGAATGCGCGGAGCCAAGCAATGCTTATTCGGTTTTTGCTTCATCCGATCCGTCGCTGACCAGTTCTGCGGTGGAATCGATGATCACCTCTGCCTCTTCAGCCGCTTCGGAAGCGGGAGCTGCGGCTTCTTTCACCGCATCGGAAATGTCGTCCGCCATCTTCTGCGCCGTCTCAGCTGCGCTGTCGGTGGCCTTATCCACTTCCTCCTTCAGGGTCTCGGCAGTAGCATCTGCCGCATCTGCGGCTTTCTCTGCCTTCTCCTTGAAGCTTTCAGCCTTCTCGGAAGCCTTCTGGGCTGCCTTCTGAGCGGCTGCACCTGCGGTGGAAACGGCGTTGGTCACGAACTTGGTGATCTTCTCGCCCATGCCGGACAGGCTCTCGCCCAGCTGATCGCCCAGACCGCTGAGGCTTTCCTGGGTCTTGGAACCGATGGCGCCCAGGCGTGCCACCCACTTATGCTGCTCTTCCTGCATCCACTGCTCGTAGGAAATGTCAGCCAGTTCCGCATAGGACTCGGCGGGCTTTGCAGGGAAGAGGCGAAACTCCATATCCTTCACACGAATGACGATGGTGTAGGAACCGGCCTGCTCAGTGGTGAAGGGGATCTCGAAGACTCTCAGGAGCTCATCTCCGAATCTCTTGCACAGAGTGGGCTGGAAAAGGGACTTGCCGACGCGGTCCAGGGGATAAGTGAAGGCATCCTCTTCGTGATCACCGTAATAGATGATCGCCTGGCTGGCTGCCGACTCCCTGCCGGTGTAGGAACTGCATGCGGTAAACGCAAACAGATAGTCCGTGTGTGCTTCCAGATCTTTCTGCATACGAATTTTGGTCTCGCAACCAAAGACGTCTTCTGCGTCACCGATCTCGAAACATTCAATATTCTCGCCGTTCAAAGTGATGATCTGCCGGGAACCGGTGTTAACATCACAGGACGGATCAAAATGAAATTCTCTTGCTTTGAATCCGATTGTCTGACTCATATCATAATCCTCCATAAGAAAGTGAACTTCCGCGACCGGAGGATCCGCAGACAGGAGGCGAATGCAATCAGCACCCTCCGCCACGGCCCGGCCGCTACGAAGCAGTCCCTTCGCCCTTTTCGGGTAGGTGCTGCCAATTACATTACCTTCAGGATCCGTTACAATAATGTTTTTTTCCATGGGTGTCCTCCCCCTTGTAACGACATATAGATTTTTGTGCACAGACCGTTTTTTGTTATGGGTGTCATCCCCTGCACCCCTATCGTATCTTATTTTTGAAAAAAGTCAACATAAGTTGTGTGAAAACTATTTAAATCACGGCCGTTATCACGCGCAAATAATGTTTTTTCGGGGTTTTTTGTGATATAATCAGCAGAGAAATAAATCTCGATTTTTTGGAAAAATCGGGCAGAAATGATACGGAAAACAGATCTGTTTTGCTGAAAGGAGAAGGCTAATCATGCATAGGATGCTTACGCAACCGGAGATCGATACCCTGGTAGAAGTACTGAACACCTTGAAGGATTACGGGAATACGGATTATGTTTCCGATGATATTCTGAAGAGTCAGATCGTGCTCACACAGCCCGAGATCGACAAGCTGATCGATACCCTGAACAACGCGGGGCTCACTCCCGTCAGCCGTACGGATCACAATGTGGTGCTCTCTCAGGAGGAGATCGACCGGCTGGTAAGTGCACTGAATGACTTAAAGGAGTACGACAGCCTCGCCAGCTTCCTGGCGGATCTGGACAATACTCAGGCCGTTCTGACCCAGGAAGAGATCGACAAGCTCATCGCTGCACTTCTCTCCATCAAGGACGAGTGATCATCCCAGGGCCACATCCAGGATCATCATTACCACGAATCCCAGCGCAAAGGCGATGGTTCCGCTGTTGGAGTGCTTTCCCTGAGACATCTCGGGGATCAGTTCCTCCACCACCACGTACATCATGGCACCTGCTGCGAAGGCAAGTGCATAGGGCATAACCTGGAGGATGGAGCCTGCCAGGAACAGAGTGATCACGGCTGCGATGGGTTCTACCACACCCGAGAGAACGCCGAACCAGAAGGTCTGACTCTTCGGCATTCCCTCCGCACGAAGGGGCATGGAAACGATGGCTCCCTCCGGGAAATTTTGAATCGCAATACCAAGGGCGAGGGCGAGAGCTCCCGCCTTTGTTACGCCCATATTTCCGGAGAGAAAGCCTGCATACACCACGCCGACGGACATACCCTCCGGAATATTGTGAAGTGTCACGGCCAGGATCAGCTTTGTGGTGGGTTTGAGGCCTGAGGAAGGTCCCTCACTTTGCCTGTCCATGTGCATATGGGGCGTGACCACATCCAGTACCAGCAGGAAGAAAATACCGATCAGGAAACCGACAGCCGCAGGCAAAAATGCCAGTTTTCCATAGCCTTCGCTGGCTTCAATGGCAGGATTTAAAAGGCTCCAGAAGGAAGCCGCCACCATGACGCCCGCCGCAAAGCCCGTCAGAACCTTCTGCAGCATCTCTGACATCTGATCTTTCAGGAAAAAGACCATGGCTGCGCCGAGAGAGGTTCCCACAAAGGGAATCAGGATCCCTTGAAAAATTTCCATATTCATAGTGTATGCTCCTTTCTGCTTCTTGATCTATTTTATTCTAATGTCCCATCCGGATTTTTTTCCAGCTTTTCCGCATAGGTATCATAGAAAATATCCGTATTTCCGCTCGCCAGAATGTCCGAAATCAGCGCACTGAACTTCTCTGCGCCGTTGATGTTCAGGTGGGTCTCATCGTAGAAATCGTTCCGGTCCAGATCCAGGAGTCCGTCCCGTACCAGGTTGAATTCCCAGTACTCCAGACCGTTCTCCTCCGCAATTTTCCTCACACGATCAATATACTCCTGGAAGTGCCCCGCTGTCACCAAAGTTCCGTCGGGCATGGGGGGATCCGCCAGGATCAGGCGAATGTCATGCTTTCTGCAGTAGGCGATGACCTTCTTCAAGTATTTCATGGTGAAATCGGAAATAGGGTAATTTGGATCGATCTCCGTGGCCCTGGTGAAGGTAAAGTCCTCCGGCACCGTCAGATAATCCGGCACATAGCCCTGTCCGTGGTAGCCCTCTTCCCCAAACTCGATGGTAGAATAGTCCCTTTTGTAATCTCCCGTCAGGTGGTGCCGCAGATTCTCCTGGTTGAAAACGCCGTTGTGGGTGCAGGGCCAGATGGTGCCGGTAACGCCCTCCGCTCCGAGGACAGAGCCCGCATAGATCACCCGGCGAAGGGGGTTTTTCATGTAATCCGTCAGGATCACGGTCTGCCGCTCTCCCGTTTCTTCCAGAAGCTGCATGGTGTAGGTCATATCCAGCACCACGTTGTCTACCCCTTCGGTGTCCACAGCTTCCTGCAGCAGGTAGTAGGTTCCCTGCATCTGCTGGAGCGCAGAGCCGGCATTATAGACGTTTAATCCCGTTGCGGCTTCGATGGCTGCGGGGTCATAGCTTCGGTAGGTGTGGGAAGCGCCGATGAACAGCACATCCTGGTGACCGTCTGCGTACAGCTCGCTGAGCGTTGCTCTGGTCAGGCTCTCCACGTCCCCTTTGAAGAAGAAGTTGATGACGCAACAGATGCCCGCCACCGCCAGACATTTTAGGGCAAATATGAACTTTTCCGATGAAAAAAGTGCAGGTTTTTTCAAAACGGAATCTCCTTCGTTGCAGATCCCTTAGAATCTTGCGTATGCAAAGCCCTCTCCCTCGATCACATAAGAGGACATGATAAAATAGATCAATACCGCGTAAAGCACCCACCGCAGAGCAGGGTGCAGTTTTTTCAGCAGTTCAAACGGATTCTTCTTCCGGTAGATCTGGATATCGGTCACCACAAGGAGCACCAGCGCAGGGAAAAATACGGCCAGGCCCGAGATGCCCATCTGATCTGTCCAGGCCTTTACGATGGGGGATGCGGCAGCGTTCCCGGAAAGGCGGAACATGGCACCGATCCTGGAAAAGGCATCCGGCAGGGATGCGGCCTTAAAGAAGATCATACCGAAGGCGAAGATCAGATTGGTCCGGATCACCTGAAAAAAGCGGAAGGGAACCTGATCTTTGATATGTAGGGAGGCCTTACATTTTTTCAATGCAGGCTCGAAAATCTGTCCCAGAGCAATCACAAGCCAGAACCATAAGCCTTCACCCAAAATGTACTTCCAGCTGTCCCCGTGCCAAAGCCCCATGCAGAGCCAAAGCACCAGCATGGAAAGGAGCATGGGGATCTTTTTTCCGGTCTTTTTCCCGAAGCGGGCGACGCAGCGGGTCATAAGCTTCTGCATGCCGGCGGACTTCAGGAGCGGGTTCATGATGTAGTCACGAAGCCAGCGCCCCAGGGTGATGTGCCATCTTTGCCAGAATTCCTGGGTGGTTTTGGACAGGAAGGGAGCTTCGAAATTCTCTTCCAGAGTAAGGCCGAAGCACTCTGCCGTTCCCAGAGCGATGTCCATGCAGCCGGAAAAGTCCGTGTAGAGCTGGAGCAGATACAGAAGGATCCCTGCCCAGATCCATAACCCGTGATAGGATGCGGGATCATTCCATATGGAAGCAACCAGAGGCGAGATCCGGTTGGAAATGGCCAGCTTTTTTACCATGCCCCAGGCGATCCGTTTCATTCCGCCGGTGACGCGGGCATAGTCGAAGCGATGCTCCTGGAAGAACTCCTCTCCCACTTTCGTGTACCGCTGAATGGGACCGGAGACCATCAAAGGGAAAAAGCTGATAAAGGAAAAGAGCTTCAAGGGATTGTTTTGGAAAGCAGCAATCCCCCAATAGCAATCCAGGAGATACGAGATCAGTGTCAGGGAATAAAAGCTGATGGCCAGCGGAAGAAGCCAGTTTACGGGCTGCAAAGAGGCATCTTCGCCCATAAAATAACACACGGTATTGATGAACAGATTGGAGTATTTCAGGACAAAAAGAAGTCCTGCGCACAGAAGCAGTGCCAGGAGAAGGACGATCTTTTTCCGGGAAGGATCGGTGGATTTTTGGAAGAACAGGGTCGCAAAATAGACCGCCAGAACACTGCCACCCAGATAAATGAGAGTGACGGGCTCCGTGTTCAGACAGTAGAAGATTAGATTATCCGCTAATAACACGATCCACTGAAATTTGGCAGGCAGGCAAAAATACAGGAACAGACTGACCGCCAGGAACAGCAGATATCCGAATGTTGCCAGTTCCATTTCTTCCCCTTTGGCAATCAGGATTTTCCGCCGGAAATGACGATATTCTGCCCGGTCATGGCAGCGCCCTCATCGGAAAGCAGGTAATTAAGGACAGGAAGCACCTCTTCCACCCGCACATTTCTGCCGATGGGCAGGGAAGAAGCGTTCATTTCCACGATCATTTCGGGCACCTCGCTGAGGAATTTTGTTTCCATCATTTCGGGAGAGATGCCGTTGACGGTGATCCCGTGCTCCGCGTACTCTGCGGAAAGTGCCTTCATCAGCCCCAGAAGTGCGTATTTATTCGTTACATAAGCGGACTGGTTCTTGGGGGGCAGTCCGCCTGTATAGCTGCTGAGCAGGAAGACCACTCTGCCATAGCCCGCCTTACTCATCCCTGGCAAAAATGCCTGGAGGATCCGGACGATGGATTCCACCCCGATCTCGTATCCCTGCCGAAAGGCCTCCACGGATTCCTTGCGGAACTGCAGATTGTGGGCTTTCGGTGCGGGAAGATGCAGGATCTGGTTAGGGCTTTCTCCCGTCTCTTTGATCTTGGAGATCATTTCATCGATGCTATCTTCATCCTCAAAATCTGCCTGCAGCAGGTAAACGTTCTTGATCTTTTTTAATCTTTCCGTCGCCTCTTCCAGTGCGGGATTCATGGTCCGATATTGCAAAAACGCTGTATCCCAGGCGGGTTTTTCTTCTTTCAGAAAGGCGATCCCCACATCAGAGGATGCGCCGGTAATGAGAATGGTTTTACTCAAGGTCTCCCCTCCTACTGCGTAAAGCCCACGGAATAACTGCCTCTGAGGACTGTTTTCCCATCCTGATTAGTGCCGCGAACCTTTACCACTGTCTGCCCAACGCTTTCATTCAGCTCTTCCACCGTTCCCACCAGGGTGATCCGGTCTCCCACATACACTGGAGCGGTAAACTTACTCGTCACCTGCTGGAGCAGACAGTATTTCCCCGGCAGATACACGCCCGCCAGGGTGGAGATCATGGATGCGGAAAGCATACCATAGGACACTTTTCCGGGATGTCCCATCTCCTGCGCGAAAGCGTCATCCGTATGAAGGGGATTGTCATCCCCCGTCAGCTGCAAAAAGGCGGCCAGCTTTTCTTCCGTGATCTCATAGACCAGGCTTTCCTGCTGTCCGATCTGCAGGTCCTGAAAATGGTAGGTGTTCACCTTGTACTCTCCCTCGTTGGGACTGCGGCGAAAGCCGAATGACATAGGTCTCCGCCGTTTCGCCCATCAGACCCCTACTATATATAGAAGAAATCCGTCAGATCCGCTGCAGGATCAGGTCCACCATCTCGCCCACGTTCTGGAAGGAATTGACCTCGCCCATATTGAACTTGATGTTAAACTGCTTCTCCACAGCCACCACCAGATTGATGTGCTCCAGGGAGTCCCAATCCTCGATGTCATCAGCGGTGGTGCTGTCGCTTACCACAATATCCTCATCGTCAAACACCTGACGGAATACCTGATTTAACTGCTCATATACTTCTTCGCGACTCATGTTTTGCCTCCTTATCGGCCAACTGTAAATATGTACACATAATTACAGAATGGAAATAACCGTGTTTTTCTTCTGATAGGTATCGTCGATCGTAAACTGCCAGGTCCGGTTCCCCGCTGCGTCCTCCGAAACCAGGGTAAATCCCATATCCGCGTAGAAATTCAGGACCATCTTATTCTTGGCCGTAGGGTAATAGTACCCCCGGATCTCCGTCAGTCCCGCATCCCTGCACCGCTCCACCAGGGCATCCATCATGGCAAATTCCATGTCTCGCTTCAAAACGCGGCAGCTCATGAGCCACAGATCCATGTGGCACAGGCTCCCCTCTTTCCTGCCGATGAGGATGGAAACCACGCCGTTGTCACCGAAACGATCCTCCAATTTCCCGTAAAAGGTCAGGTACTCCGGATCCTCCGCCACCTGGGCGATGTCCGCAGGGGTGTAGCGCTTGGTGGTCAGGTTGAACTGGTTGGACTTGTTGGTAAGCTGCGCGATCCTATCCAGATACACCGGCTCGAAGGGTCTGATCACAGCCTTCATTTCCAGGGAAAGCAGGTACTCCCTGTAATCGCTGAAGGAGGATTTGAGCTGCTCTCTCTGGGCATTTTCCTTATACATCTCGCTGCGGCGTCTGTCGTCCTCCGAAAGGACCGTCACCTCAAAATACCCCGCGCGGTCGATGCTTTGAATGTAATGATGGGCTTCCTCCATGGCGGGGGTAGCCACACCGGGATAGGTGCTCTTGATGATATGACGCTCTGCCGGATTGTCGTCCACAAACACCAGACTCTCCGGAAGCAGGTTCAAGGTCTGCGCGATCTGCGTAAAGTTCTGATCCTTGGGTTCCCAATTTGCCTTCACGCAGACAAAATCCTCGGGATGCAGGACGCTGTCGGGATGCTTCAGGCCGGCGATAGCATTTTCCTCATCGTTCTTGGAATCCACCGTCAGCAAAACGCCCAGCTTCGAAAGGTCCCGGACATATCCCTGGAACTCCGTATATGCCTGGCCCTCCGCTTCCTCGGGGCCGATGACGATGTGCTCCGGTCCGTCGTCTCCCACGATGCCGCCCCAGAGGGTATTGTCCAGATCCAGCACCCTGCCCTTTTGATTTTTTCCGTAGAGGGACTTGATGATGTTCGCCACATTGAAGGACAGCAGCGGGATGGCGCTGACATTCAGCGCGTATTTGTACATATACCAATAGAAGGGATCCGACCACTCCCGCAGGCCATAGTCCGCGGAAATGTAGTTGATATCACAGAGGAAAAAGTTGTCGTTAGATGCCGCATACTCCGCAAAAAGCAGGTTCAGCCGGGAAAGATAATGCACTCTCCCGTGGGGATCCGACGCATCCTTGTTTCCCATAAGGCGATAAGCCGGCATCTCAAAATTGTTCTGAATGATGGGGCAATGATAGGTCTCCCGCAGACAGGACCAGATCTTCTCAAAGCGGTCGTACTCTCCCCGGAGCTTTTCCTCGATCTGCTCCGCAGAATCGCTCATTTCGGGATAATGGATCACGTTGCGGTTGGAGGTACAGACATAGACCAGGTCCGGTCCGAACTCCCGAAGAGCCGGATTGTCAAAGCAGGCATCCTGATAGTACTGATTGTATTCGGACTCATAAAAAGAGGGGCTAATACCGTACTGCAGCAAAAAAAGCTCCAGCGTCTGCCGGATCGCAGCGGTAGTCCCACCACCCAAAATCGCTATTTTTTTGGAAAGAAAATCCCGCTTCTCCGCCAAAAGCTGACGCTTTAAGCTCTTTTTGGAAGCCAGGATCAGATCCCCGTCAAAGGGATATTCCAGTTCCTTCATCTCGGATGCTCACAGTTCCATGTTTTTGCGATCCCGCAGGTCCATTCCTTCGTTTTCCAGTTCACACAGAAAACACAAAGCTTACAAAAACCTGTCACAATCACCATGTATTATCATATCATAGAAAGCAAACGAAATGTTTTCTATCATACTTTTTTCATTCCCTTTCTCCACAAAAATCCGGCCTGGTCAGCCGGATTTTTGATGTGTGTCATTATAATCGTAAAAGAGCTCATCCAGCAGCCGGTCCACCCCGGAAGTATCTCCCAAAGCAGCCTTGATCAGAGTCCCGGCATTTCGGAACATCAGTTGGAAGTACAACCAATCTCCCAGGTCGTCGTACTTTCTGGTGGAGTTGATCAGCACATTTTTCCGTAGGGTAGTGTATTTCTTCCCCTGTCTTTTCCCATATTCCTTCAGAAGCTTTGCGGTTGCCACATCTTCCATGGCCCGTTTGTCCACAAAACCACCGATGGCATCGAAGGTTTCCTTCTTTGCCCAGAAGATTCCGCAATACAGGCCCGTGATCCCGAAGGATGCTCTGCACATCAGGTCATTGCACCACAGCGGGAAGGAGTATCTTTCAAACCGGATCGGCGCACCGCCACCGATGTACTCTCCACTTCTCATCAGGGCATAGATCTCGCGGAACGTTCCGGGAGTCATGCGATTGTCCGCATCAATGGTCACGATGATATCACCCTTCGCCGCGGCAATTCCGGTGTTCCGAACCTTGGCAATGCATCGGTCCTCGTTTGTCAGGACCCGCGCTCCCAGTGCTTCCGCGATCTCAGCCGTTTTGTCCGTGCAGCGATTGCAGACTACGATGGTCTCTACATTCCCTTTGAACTGTTTGGCTGCATTATTAATAGAAGAAATGCATCTTCTAATGTATTTTTCCTCGTTGTGGGCGGGAATGATCACCGAAATGTGGGTTTTCATGATTCCTCCTCTTCGGGAATATAGCTTAGTCCGGATTTTCTTGCCTGGGATGCCTGATATTTCCGCTCGACGTGATAGGTTTTCCCGTCCTTCACAAAGACCGCACCGGTCTGACGAAAAATGAACGGAACTCGATTTTTTACGCAATCTTCCCGTAGCTTCAGAACCCATTCCAGGTGACAGGGTCTGGCATTCGGTCCGGATTCTCCTCCGCAAACCACCTGTTCAATGAGCCCGGTGGCCAGATATCGATCGATGTCGATCTCGCCCAGCATGGGTTCAGAGGCTATTCGTCTATGCTTGAGAGGTAAGGAAAGAAGGATAGGAATCCGATAGTCCGCCCGGTCCTGATTTTCACAGGTGCTGCAGATGGTTACATGATCCCAGCCGTCTCCCCAGTCGGAGGGCATACACTGCTCAAATCGATCGATCCGCTTTGTGATAATGAAAAAATGCAGGTCTCGCCGGTAGCGGATCATGTCCCAACAGCCCTGCCGCCATTCATCCGCGTCTTCCACGAAGAAATCCGATGTCATACAGGTGAATACAACACCATCTTCCGGCGTCAGCTTGTACTCCCGCTTCCGGTTCATTTTCATTGGAAGGTTATAGTCACCGGTCTTCGTCACGATCCCGGCGTCCTTCCCGATGCGCTCATCCCTTCGATAAACGTAGCAGTTCGCACATCCGGCACTCAGTTTATGGCATCCATGCCACGGATTCCAAATCGGCATACATCCCTCCGCCTCACGGCCAGGTGAGGCTTACTGCGTCAAATCCACTCATAATCTCCGCCGGTAACGGCCAGGCTCAGGAGGGTGTCATATTTTTCCACATCCTCACCTTCGATCACCTGGAGAAGCTTTGCGGTCTCAGCAGCTTCCGGCATATCATCGTCCGGGCCGATCTCCATGTTCGGCTCTTCGCCGCAGTAGGGGCACACGATCTTCGGCGCGATCCGGGTATCCAGGAACCGGTTCCCGCACTCATCACATTCATATAAACCGCACTGAAGGGTTCCGTCTGGGACAAAATACATATTGTTTTCTCTCTTTCTGAGAATTTGGTTTAGGGAATTTTAGGTGTTGAAGACACAATCGAACAAATTCATTATAGAGGTATTTGGGGCATAAAAAAATACATATAAACCGATATCTCGCGAAAATGTGACATGTTTTTTGTATTCGGGGAACGAGCTGCATAGACCAGGGTAAGAAAGCAGAATAGAAAAAGAAAAACAAATGCCTAAGGGAAGGGTGCCGGATCGTTTAGCCCTTTATAAGGCCTCAAAGGCTGTCGGTCACAACCGGATCGACGTGATGGCGTTCAACTACTCGTACCCGTTCAACTCTTATTGACTCTGCTCCCTCATCTTATTTTCCCCTTTCTTCACAAAAATCCGGCCTGGTCAGCCGGATTTTTGATTATGGTTCAATTATGCCCAAGGGTCCTCCGCCTGGGGGATCCGGATATCGGACAGACACTGGATCTCATTGATGAACCACTGTCCGGTGGAAGGCTTCTTTCTCAGCTTGATCTGTCTGGGGGAGTCTGCGCCGCCGCTCTGCACGTAGACCACCGCCCAGTTTTCATTCTGGAAGGAGTAAGGGTTGGAACTGACGGTGATCCGGTACGGGACCTCCGGCGTGTACCCGTTCTCCGGTGTGGCCCCCGCAAAAAAGGACGCAGGCTTGTATCCCTTTCCGGCGAGGCGATCCTGCAAAAACTGCTTCTCAAAATTGGAAAGAGGCTCCGGCCCTTTGAGGTAGTTCAGCATTTCGTGGACAGCCGCTTCATCCGCTTCAAACCGGCACAGAGCCGCGATGGCCAGAGCTGCCGTCTGAAACGGAGACGCCAAAGCAGCCTCCGGGAGCCCCTGCAGCTCGGACAGATTTCCGGGAAGCTCCGCAAAGGAAAAAGTCTCGGAATGGTTTTTCCCTTGTAGTTCCTGCTCGTTAAAACGTTCCATTGATCGTCCCTCCTTTGGTCATTTCGTTTCGTCTTCTCTTCCGTTCCACTGATATTTCTTCAGGTCCACCCGGCCTTCTTTCACTTCGATCCCTTCCGCTTCCAGGAGCTTTGCCTGGGCTCCGTCGCCGCCGAAGGCGAACTCCCCCGCCAACTCTCCCTTGGCGTTTACCACGCGAAAGCAAGGGATATGGTCAGGGTCCGGATTCCGATGAAGGGCGTTCCCAACGGCTCTGGCCATTTTAGGATCCCCGGCCAGGGCTGCGACCTGTGAATAGGTCGCCACATGACCGTAGGGGATCTTCTTTACGGCTTCGTAGATCCGTTTGGAAGGACTGTCACTGATCAGATCATAGCTTTCTGCGATCATCAGCTTCACATCCCGGTCCGGAATGCTCCCGTCCAGCACAATGGTGTTCCAGTGATCCTTGTTCTGATGGTACCCCGGCAGGACGGAAGCGTAGATCTCCCGCCAGAAAAAGGCTTTTTCCGGCTCCACCTTCACATTCAGATTCACAAATCCGTCCTTCTCATAGGTCCACAGGAACGCTTTTTTGTTCCCCCTGTACCTGATCAGCTGCCAGTTGTCATCATGAAACGGCGCATCCCGGTAGGTATCCGGAAAGGACAGGCCGTATTGCAATGCTTCTTCTCTCGTTTTCACTGTAAGCTCTCCATGCATTGAGGATCTTCACAAATATGAGAAACCTCTTACCGACGATTCCATTATACTCCAAAAGCATCGAAGAGACACGCGCGGCAGCGCCATCCCCATGCGTCGCTGGGCCGGAAGGAGCCGGACTTGCATCCTCCCTCAGGAAGTGGTATGCTTTCTCGGTTATCAGACGAGGTATTTATTATGGAAAGAACAGAGAGACAGACAAACGGGGCATCCCGAAAACCACAAACACCGCAAAGAGCGCAGAAGCCGCAGAGAAAGAAAAAAAACTACCTGCTCCGCTTCCTGGGGAAGCTGGCAGTCGTGCTGCTGATCCTGCTTGTATTCGCAGCGGGCATCGGCATGGTGATCGTTCACACCGCCTACGGAAAGCTGACCTATGAAAAGGTGGATTCCGTAGCATCCGCCCCTGTCAGTTCGGAGGGTGTGACCAATATTTTGCTCATCGGCTCCGATTCCCGGGGGGACGAGGCCGGCAGGTCCGATGCCATGATCCTGCTTTCCGTCAGCAAGAACACCCGGAAGATTCAGATGACTTCCCTGCTGCGGGATATCTATGTGGAGATCCCCGGGCACGATCCCAACCGCCTCAATGCAGCTTATGCCTACGGCGGGCCGGAGCTGTTGATGGAGACTATCGAGCAGAATTTCGGCGTCGAGGTGAACCGCTACGTTATCGTTGATTTCCTGGCCTTCGCCAATCTGGTAGATGTGGTGGGAGGCGTAGATCTGGAGCTGAGCGCCGAAGAGGCAAACTGGGTCAATGCTTACCTGAACGAGTATAATGAACTTACGGGCAAGGAGTTCGGAACCGACTATCTCCCGGAGAACGCCCAGGGTATGCTTCATCTGAACGGTGCCCAGGCCCTTGCTTACTCCCGGAACCGGTACATCGGATCCGATTTTGAGCGGACCAACCGTCAGCGGAAGGTGCTCACAGCCATCGTGGACAAGCTCCCAGCTACCGCCCTTTCCAACGGATCGGAGCTGATCGAAGGCCTGTGCACCAATCTGACCACCAACCTGACCGAGGGCGAGTGCATGACCCTGGCACTCCGGATGAGCGGCTCTGTGAAATACGACATCGAGTCCGCAAGCATTCCCCTGGAAGGCACCTGGAAGAACGCCACCGAACGCGGCATGGCCGTTCTTTCCATTGATTTCGAGAAAAATCGGGCTTTTTTGCAGGAAACTCTGTATTGATCGTAATGTAACTCATGGTTTGATCGTGTAGATGTGATTATGGGGATGGGATGATGCAAAAAACCACGCAGATAGTCATCGTAGAGGACGACAGAGATCTTTGCGCAGGTCTGTGCAAGGCACTGAAAGAGGAATCCAGGAGCATTGTTTCCTGCGGGAATCTGAAGGATGCCAGGGAGCAGATCTTTTGACCACGCCTTCCCTGATCCTGCTGGACATCAATCTCCCCGACGGAAACGGACTGGATCTGGTAAAGGAGATCCGGGAGAAAAATCTGCCCTATCCCATCATTCTCCTGTCCGCCAACGATACGGACGCCGATGTGGTAAAAGGACTGGATCTGGGAGCCGATGATTATGTGACGAAGCCTTTTTCCTTAAGCGTCTTAAGAGCGCGGGTGAACACGCAGCTCCGAAAGAAGGAATCCGCCTCCGGCGAGGATGTGGTGACCATCGGTGGCTATTCTTTTGACTTTGAGCGCATGATCTTTACGGCAGACGGGGAGGAAGTCTCCCTGAGTAAGACGGAGCAGCGACTTTTGAAGCTCCTGGTATCCCATCAGGGCGTCACGGTTTCAAGAGACGATCTCATCGACAGACTGTGGACGGACGGCGCGGAATATGTGGATGAAAATGCACTCTCCGTGGCGATCAAGCGGCTGCGGGATAAGCTTGGAGCCAAGGATTACATCAAAACAGTCTACGGTCTCGGCTATATGTGGGTAAAGAACAATGAATGAGTGGCTGACGGCTCTCGCCTGCATTTTTGCGGCAGGGGCACTGACATTTACGATCTACAGCACCCATAAAAACAAAAAGCTTCTGGATCACGTGGAGAAAATGCTGGATGACGCCATTAAGGGCGATTTCCACGAGGAGCATTTTTCCGAAGAACGGGGATCGCGGATCGAAACCAAACTGGCGGATTATCTGGGATCTTCTGCCCTTTCCGCGGAAAATGTCCGCAAAGACAGGGACAAGATCAAGACCCTCATTGCGGATATCTCCCACCAGACGAAGACTCCCATCGCAAATCTGCTCCTGCACAGCGAACTTCTGCAGGAAACAGAGCTGTCAGAGGATCAGAGGGAAAGTCTGGATGCCATCGGAAATGAAGCGGAAAAGCTGCGTTTTCTCATCGATGCGCTGGTGAAGCTCTCCCGCCTCGAAAACGGGATCCTGACGGTGGAGTCCAGGCAAAGTGATGTTGGAAAGCTTTTGAAGGAAGTGGATTCTGCCATGCGGAAGAAGGCAGAGGCCAAAGGACTGGCATTTTTCGTTACAGAAGAGACGACGGAAGCTTCTTTTGATCACAAGTGGACGCTGGAGGCACTCAGCAACATTGTCGACAACGCCATCAAATATACCGAAAAAGGCAGTATTTCCATCTCCCTCAGCGTCAGCGAGATGTTTGCCTGCATCAGCGTGAAAGATACGGGCATCGGCATCGCGGAGGAGGATATACCGAAGATCTTCGCCAGATTCGGGCGGCTTCAGGCCTCCCGGGAAAAGGAAGGTGTCGGCATCGGTCTGTATCTGGCCCGGGAGATCATTTCCAAGGAAGACGGATATATCAAGGTTAAGTCCAAACCCGGAGAAGGTTCGGAATTTCAGATCTATCTGAAGCGGTAAATCCGTCAAATCTTTCAAAACTGTAAGAATTCATCCCGGATCCGAAAGAATCTGGAAAGATTTCAATGCGATAATCAGTGTGTAGAAGGAAAGCTTCTGCACACTTTTTGTTTATAAGAAAGGGACAGATATGAGTATTCTGGAAGCAAAAAACCTGGTAAAGGTATACGGACAGGGAGAAGCAAGTGTCCACGCACTTGCAGGAGTCAATCTGGAAGTCAACAAAGGCGAGTTCCTGGCCATCGTCGGCACCTCCGGCAGCGGTAAATCTACCCTCCTGCATATGCTGGGCGGTCTGGACCGCCCCACCTCAGGAGAAGTGATCGTGGACGGCAACCAAATTTCCAATCTCAAGGATGACGAGCTGACCATTTTTCGCAGAAGAAAGATCGGTTTTGTGTTCCAGGCCTTCAATCTGGTCCCGGTGCTGAATGTCTATGAAAATATCGTACTCCCCCTGGAGCTGGACGGGGAGAAAGTAGACAAGGCATATATTGAAGAGATCATTGACACCCTGATGCTGACTTCCAAAAAGGAAGTGTTGCCCAATCAGCTTTCCGGCGGGCAGCAGCAAAGAGTTGCCATCGCAAGAGCCCTGGCCTCCCGCCCGGCCATCATCCTGGCAGACGAGCCCACCGGCAATCTGGACTCCAAGACGGGACAGGATGTCTTAAGCCTCTTAAAGGTTTCCGCTGAGAAGTACGGACAGACCATAGTGATGATCACCCACAACGACGAGATCGCGCAGCTGGCGGATCGGATCATCCGAATTGAGGACGGACGAATCGTGTCTGCGTCTGAAAGGAGATAAGGAGCTATGAAGGTCAATAACAGAAAATGTATCTCCAGATTGTCCACCAGGCTCCTTCTCGCAAACAAAAGAAGGAATCTGATCACGATCTTTGCCATCATCCTGACGGCAGTGCTGTTCACATCCCTTTTTACCATCATGCTTTCCATCACCGCATCCTATGAGACCAGCGTCTTCCGGCAGATCGGAGGGTCTTCTCACGGTACATTCAAGGATGTTACTCCGGCGCAGGAAGAAAGGCTGATCAGCCACAAACTGATCAAGGAATACGGGGAGCGCATGGTTCTGGGCGTGATCGCAGAAGAACCTTTCAAAAATCAGTCCGCCGAGATCAGCTTCATGGATGAAAATGTCACTAAATGGTCCTTCATCGAACTGGAAGAAGGTCATCTGCCCACCGCAAAAGACGAGGTGGTAATGGACCGGGAAGCCCTGAGACTTCTTGGTTATGAGCCTGTATTGGGGGAAAAGATCGAACTCTCCTTTCAGCCGGTGGATGATCCGGAACAGGACAGAAGATATACCGGTACATTCACCCTGGTGGGCTATTGGGAGTTTGATTCCCTCTGTCCCGCGCACTTCATCAATGTATCGAAAGCGTATGCAGAGGATTTTGCTGCAACAGTGGAAGGTATGGGAATGAACCCCATACGGACTGACCTGGATGTAATGTTTTCATCCGCGGCAGGGGCCGGCGCAAAGATGGAAAAGGTCATTGCGGACTGCGGGTATACAATCGGGGGAGAAAGTACGGACGACATGATCCGGATCGGTGTCAATCCGGGATATACGGCTTCCAGCCTGGACGGCGATGACTGGCCGGGACTGGTGATCCCTCTGGGAGCTTTTGTACTGCTGGTCATCTTCACGGGATATCTGATCATCTACAATGTGTTCCAGATCTCTGTGGCAAATGACATCCGCTTCTACGGACTGCTGAAGACCATCGGAACCACGCAAAAGCAGATCCGCCGGGTCATCCGTTTACAGGCATCGGCACTGTGCGTAGTGGGAATTCCGCTGGGGCTGTTTCTGGGATACCTACTGGGTTCGGTTCTGACCCCCGCGGTTATGAATACAACGACCATCTCCAGGAATTCCGTTACCGTCAGCACTTCTCCCGTAATCTTTGTTGCCTCTCTTCTGTTCGAAGTGATCACGGTATTGCTGTCTGTGAATAAGCCCGGAAAAATGGCAGGAAAGGTATCCCCCATCGAGGCGCTGCGCTTCAATGACGGCATGACCGGCGGGAAGAAAGAAAGAGCAACCAGAGGCGCAAAGGCCTGGCAGATGGCATTTGCCAACACGGAGCGGAACAAAAAGAAGACCGTTCTTGTGTTTACCTCGTTGGCCCTTTCGCTGGTCATCCTGAACGCCATCAACATGTTTGTGGGAGGTTTTGATGCCGAAAAATGGGTGGATTCCTCCATGTCTGTGGATTTTATCGTTGGAAAGTACCCGTATTTTAAGTTCCAGAGAGGCGAAATCGAATCCATTTCCGAAGAAGAGATCGCTCTGGTAAAGGAAAACGTCCAGTCCTCCGGCGGCGGAACCGCGTATGCTGTTAATTCCCTTACTCTGATGGATGTGGGTCCCGAAAGTTACAAGGATTGCTTTCTTGAGGGAATGGATGATTATCTTCTGGATAAACTGGACGTCTGCGAGGGAGATATTTCCCTTCTGAAAGACAAAACCGCTCGAAACATTGCGTTGATCACCCACAGAGACGAAAGCGGAAGTTACATACTGGATGAGAACGCTCCCCGGGTCGGCGATCGGATCATGCTTGCAACGGTAGAGGATATCGTAGCGGTCGATACCAGAACCGGTGAACCCGCCGGGGATGATGCCTACAATTACCCGGAGTATCTGGATATTCGATATGAAGGATGGGCAGAATACGAATATACTGTATGTGCCTATGTGGCGGTTCCGAATGATATCAGCCTGCGATGCGCAACCTTAAACCTGGACGGGATCCTTTGCTCGGATGTTCTCAAAGCTGATTTTGCAGACTGGACTGTTCCCGTATTCTATGCCTTCGACACAGAGTCCGCGGAAGCGGAAGAGCAGACGGAGCTCTTTATGAAGAGATTCACTGAAGAGATTTCGGGTATGGCGTATGAAAGCAAGGCAGTTCATCGTGCGGAGTTCGAAGATTTCAAGAAGATGTTTGTGCTGTTGGGCGGAGTGCTCTGCGGGATCATCGGATTCGTCGGAGCCCTGAACTTCATCAATGCGATCATGGCGGGAATCCTGGCGAGAAAGAACGAGATCGCCGTCCTCCAGGCCATCGGAATGACCGGAAAACAGGTAAAAGAGATGCTGATCACGGAAGGAATGATCTATACGGTAGGATCGGGCCTGTTGGCGCTTCTCCTGTCACTGATTTTCATACCGGTGATCAATTCCGCAGGAAACAATATCTTCGGGTTTTATTCCAATCATTTTTCTGTCACGCCGGTAGTCCTAATGATTCCCATACTGGCGCTGCTCGGCGTCCTGGTTCCTCTCCTGTCCTCCCAC